>DESQ01000025.1 GCA_002361355.1 Lachnospiraceae bacterium UBA3310 | reverse complement strand
GACATTTCTTAGCTGGACTTTCTTGTAGATGTTTATATTATATGCTTTTTGCACGAAAAATACAATGCTTTGCACGAAAAATCATGTAAAGGAGAAGAAACATGAGCGGATATATATTAAATAAGGACGGTATCAAACAGGAAAACCGGACGAAGCTGTACCGGCAGACAGAACTGGAACTGATGACCACGCATCAGCTCCGGGAGATATGCAGGCGGGAAAAAATCATTCCGGGCGTTCTGAATCCTCTTGATAAAGAAGAACTGATCCATGTCATCATGCGGTATCGGGGCAGCAGGCAGCAGCGTTTGATCAGGGAAGACAGGAAGGAAGGACGGGAAGCGCTGGAGGAAATGTTCCGCAGGGGGCAGATTCATGCTGTGCAGGACGGCGCTTTACATATCCCCTCCAGGCTGATCCGCTATCGGGGACGGTGTATGGATCAAAATGACCAGATATTTATCCCCTATCGGAAGGAACTGGAAGATACGAACGCCATTCTGGTTAGCGGCGGCAGGGAAATCTGCGGTTTTTTCAGCCTGCGCAGGTGCAATCCGCAGGAGGAAAGGCTCTACGTCATTGGAGACCGGAATGTGGCCTGTGTGGAGGCCGATTTGAAAGAATACGACCTTTATTGTTTTGCGCAAGAGGAGTCTGACCTGATTTTTGATCTCTATATGAGCCGGGAGGGACAGGTGCCGGCTTATCTGAACGCTTACCGGATTCCGCTTTTGGATGTGGAAGTGCGAAATCCTGTTAAGCTGCGGTTTCCCCTTGTGATTGATTTCGGGTCTACCAATACGGCAGCGGGTGTGTACTTGGATAATGTATATTTGGAGGAGGTAAAGGATGCACCCTTTAGCAGACGATTCGGGGAGAGTGGTATTCGGCATGTGTCGTTTGGTGAGAACGCGCTTCTTTTGCCATCGGTGGCCGGTGTGGTGACAGTGGCAGACGGGAAACCGGTGTTCGTTTACGGGGAGGAGGCGGTCAGGTTATCTAATGCCTGCTATGTGGATGAAGGGTTCAGTATCTTTTATGATATGAAACGTTGGATCAGCGATTATGAAAAGGAGGAGGAAATCACTGATCGGACTGGCAGGCGCGCTTTCGTGAAGCGAAGGGATATCCTGCGTTCTTACTTTATGTATATCGTGGAAACGGCACAGGACTGCTTTAAATGCAGCGTGGAGCAAATTCAGATATCCTGTCCGGTCAAACAGAAGTTTCTGTTTCAAAAACTTTTTCAGGACATTCTTCCGGAGTATGTGGCCGGGGAGGAAGAAATGTTGGATGAAGGCGTATCGGTACTCTACAATACCATTTCCGGCATGTTGGAAGCGGGCAGCGCCAAACCGGATACGGCATATCAGGCGCTGATCGTGGACTGCGGGGGCGGCACCACGGATCTGTGTGCCTGCAAGTTCCGTGTGAGGGACGACCGGGTGGCGTATCATATTCGGATCGACACCTCCTACGAAAACGGGGATACGGATTTTGGCGGCAATAACCTGACCTACCGGATTATGCAGTATATGAAGGTAAGGATGGCGGAAAAACTGGGGTGTTCTTTGCCCTGCCGTACGGATGATGTGTTAAATGGTATGGATATGGACATATACCGGTATGTGGATGAAAATGGAACGGATCAGCTTTATCAGGCATTGGAAGAAGCCTATGAGGCGGCGGAAATGTGGATTCCTACCCGTTTTAAGGAGTATGAACTACAAAGCAGGGAAGAGTATTTCAAGGTAAAGAACAATTTCTACCATCTTTTCTTTCTGGCGGAACAGGTGAAGAAACATTTTTATGAACAGGCGGGGGTTCTGCGGGTAGGCGTGTCCTCAGAGGAAAAGGAGGCGTCCGATATTGTATGGGTCAGAGCGGACAAATGGAAGCTGTCTGTCAAGATGCATCGGGAGTTGGAGTTTCAGGTATGCAAGGAGTTCCCCGAAATCATCCTGAATCTCTATGAGATAGAAATGCTGTTAAAAGGTGATATTTACGGCATTGTGTATAAATTTTTGGAGCCCCTTTATCTGGAAGACAAGCTGGGGGACTTCTCGTTCCTGAAGCTGACGGGGCAGTCCTGCAAGATCGATCTGTTCCGGGACGCCCTAAAGGAGTTCCTGCCGGGACGGATGATTCAGTTTAAACGCAGGAATCGGGCGTCGGAGGGGGACATCGACCTTAAGATGAGCTGTGTGGATGGGGCACTGAAATATATCCGGGATAAACGGCTGGGGTATGCGGATATCGAACTGTATTCGGACAAGCCGGTGCTGCCCTATACGGTGAGCGCGCTGACCCATAACGGCAGGGAGGTGGAGCTTGTCAATGGTTTCCTGCGGGAGGAGGAGACCAGGTATGTTTCCCGAAATCTGGAGGATGTGACTTTGCAGTTGTTCCTCAAGGACACAGAGGGAAAGGTGCGGTATCATTTTTACTTCGACTGTCAGCCGGAGAAGTTTCAGAAGGTGACTTACGAGGAAATCAGAGAGGTATACGGGGACAGCATCCTGCAGAAGGAGACGGACAGCATCGTCAACCGGGAGATTCGTTTCTTCGCATGGAAGCGGTGCAGGGAATGGGGCTATGTGATCGTTCCCGTGTACAGAAATGAGGAGGCTCTCTATCTGGGGAAGGAACAGTTCTATCCCTTCGAGCATGAGGGATGGGTGAAGAGTTACTTTGACGGGAAGAAGTAGATTAAACATAGAAAGAGGACAGAAACATGGAACATATTTATCCCACTTTTGAGCGTGGAAGAATCTTAAAAAAAGAATCCCTTCGGGCATTACGGGATTATTCCTACACCGCCCTGGAACTGCAATATCAGGAGTATACAGACGGTGTGATATTCGGTTGCATGTTCAGTGTAGAGGGGAATGAACTATGCATCGGCGCAGGGATGATAAAGTGTCAAGGTTTTCTTTATCTGCTTGCGCAGCAAAAACTGCCCTACCGCGCAACGAACGAGATGCAGTATCTCAAGTTCGTTGCGGTGGAAAGGCAGGAACAGCCGGATTACATCAAATATGCGGCGCAGATACGGTTGGAGGAGAAACCACCGCAGGGCGGCACAGAGATAGAACTTTGCAGATTTAAGCTGCGGGAAGGTTCTGTGCTTCGGACAGAATATAAGGATTTCTATGATATGCAGACAGAGTTTGACACGGTCAATCTGGCGGACGCCGTGTGGAGCAGCCGGGGAGGTGCGACCCTGTCAAGGGAGATCACAGACGATTATGCAAGAAAGATACTGGCTTGCGAGGCGGCGGAGCCTGTGGATATCCAGTTTGCTTATCTGGCGTTACAGGATAGGGAGGCTGTGAACAGGGATATCCTCGTGGATTATCTGGTCAGGAGAGGCGGCGGAAAGACTGGTGGCGGTGAGTGGACGAACGCGGAACTATTCACGGGATTAGAACACACGCTGCAGGCCGTCCGCAGCGGGCGAAACGTTAAGGACGGGGAGAAGACAGGCCGAGCGGGTAGGATGATTATTTTGGATTAGGGGGCTTTGAGGGAGAGAAGAAAATTAAGAAGACAGAAGGAGAAGACGGAATATGCCAGATTTGAATAGTGGACTGGATGCGTTATGTGCGGAAATAAACAGCATGTTGCTGGTTAAGAATGATGATTCAGGTATAGGCACTTATGCGCCGGAGAGAAATAATGCTGCTGTGATGGCCGGAGGAGTAGTAGAAGAACCTTGCGTATGCGGCGCGTGCGTTATGTGCAAAAATGCGACCGATGGTTCTGATCCTGTGCATATGATCAAAGATGGGGAAAGGGTGGAACTGAGCGGTCGTTCAGAACTGAATAAGAAGGATATCACAATGGAGATGCCCTTTGCAGGGTGTAAGACCACGGAAGATAAGATATGCGGGGTAAAAGCAGAAGATATCGAGGACGGAGAGTGGCAGAGTGTGGACAGGACGAGAAGTCAGGGGCGGGATATGGAAACCTTAAAATCCCAGACTTCCTATATGGTGTGTACTAAGGGATGGGGCATGATCTATTTTGTAGATGCAGGGCAACAGGTTAAAAATTTTGTGGACGAGTTGTCCGTTTTTATGGATCATTTGCAAAAACAGTTTGGGTTTGACAGAAGGACGGTTGGTGTTTTGGGTGAGATATATCGGAAGATACAGGAGAAATATCCGACTGAGACACAAAGGGAATGGGGGTGGCGCTTCGCAAGGTCGCTGAGTCAGATGGCAAGTTATGACAATATGATAGTGGGAGGAAAAGAAACTGATGCATGGGTAAGAGGAGCAGGGGAAGCGATTGAGTATGGAGAAGAAAAACATAAAGAGTTTTTCTGTGATAAATTAGGTATTGATGAAGCAGATTATACATATATGAGATACATGGTGCGATTGCAGCATTTTATGACAAGTAATGATGATTATACGTATAGTTCTGTGTTAAAAATGAGTAAAAGCTTTTTGCCTAATGTTAAAAGCGAGTTTCAAGAGTGGAAGGAAAAAATGGAGAAAACCATTGACGATGAACTGGATAATGATGAATATTTAGAACGTTATAAGAATATTTATGATGCCGTAAGTCAAAAAGGGGATTTTTCTCATATGATGTATACGATTTCAGCTAATTTAATAGATGAGGGTAAAAAAGTGGAAAACAAATGGGACAATAATTTGGCACCGATAATGTCATGGGATAATGCGGAGCAACGGAAAGATATAGCAGGATGGCTTGGAGATGCTATATATGGGGGCACGAATTTTAAGGTCTCATTCGGACAGGATGATTTTATTGCCGATCTGGATGCAGATAATATCGTACATCTGGTTACAGATGACAAATCGTTGGTGGGTGCGGCTAATGAGTATTACAATGATCTACAAAAAGGAGGGGAAGAATACCGTAAGGAAGTATTTGTGGATAATAATACATATGAAGCAATAGAAAGTGCTATTGTGAAAAAAATATCACTAGTGGACAGAAATTGGGATAAAAAAATTGATTATAATGATTTAAGAAAAAGTAGTAGATATAAAGATACTTATGAGTTCTTAAAACAATTAGCGCCATAAAGTGAAGGGTAAAGGAGCTGGTCAGTAATCAATAAGTTACAAGGCAGAGGGGGTGAGATTAATGCAAAATTTTGCATTAAAAGTGGTTATTTTTGTGTTGTGTGTTTGTTCTATCATCTGTGTTACGGTATCGTTTTCAAAACCAAATATTTTGAGCCAAATAGGTGAAAGTAAAATATCTGGAGCAATAGATGTACCAGAGATCAATTACTACGGATCGGGATGGAGTGCTGAATGGGAATGGATGGAGGCATTGAAAACGTTTGGTGCGCTTGATATCGAATACAAGGAAGAACTTTTGAGAGATGATGTAGAATCCATAGCATTACTTTTTTTCGATGATGATATAGATTATGGTGATGTTAATGACTTCAATATATATATTGTCGTAAAGCTATCGGAAATAGATCAAGTAAGAATGGTGTTGGAAGTAGATTACGATTACGAAAAAGAAGAACTAATATATGAACCCATATATATTTTACAGGGAGAATGGGATAAGGTGGACGATATAGAGGAATACACGGATGAAAAAAGCATTGACGAATATCTGAACCGATATGGCCTGACAAGAAAAGACGTGCAGGAATATCAAGAGTATGCGGTTTACGACGTCGTAGTGAAAACATGGGCAAAAGCGCATCACAAATCCTATTTTTTGGAGCGGTGGAAGTTGAAACGGTGTAAAGTGGTAGACAATACGTTTCGGTTTGAGGAGGAGTGAAAGACAGGCCATGAATCAGTATAAAATGGAAAGAATGCCCCAGATGAAAGAAACGGTAGGGGAGAAAGCGGATTCGCTTATGAACGTGCGGTTGAAGTACATAGAAAATCTGCTGGAAAGCGAAAAAAATTCTGTACGAAAAGATTTGGAACATGCCTTGGAACAATTAGCGTCAGACAAGAAAGCGGGCAGTCTGGTCATTTCTTTTCTGCGGAGCAGTTATATTTTAAACAGCCATGAATTTTATATCGCTTTTTATGAGGGAGAGCCTTTTGTGGAAGAAGAACCGGCTGGCATCTATTTCAGTATGGAAAAGGTTTTTGATGGGATAGAAGAGGACTGGCGGGAGATGGATGTGGCGTTGCACCAACATTTTATCCGTATTATATCGGGAGAAAAAGCAGAAATCCACAGATGGTACACGGAGCGGCTTTATGCAGCTTTGGGGAGTATCATAATGAAAATGATAGAAGATATGGGAAAAGACAGGGGAATCCCGGTTTACTATGGCGGTTATATGGAGGAAATAAAGGGACTTGGGTATATCTGACAAAGGAGACAGGGGTAATGAAATATTTTCTGGTAGAAGTGGATGAACAGTATATGGCGCCTACTCTGCTCGGGTGGTTTGGAGTGATTGACAAGAAGACATTGGCTGGAAAAGGCCCTTATCAGATAGGCAGGCATCTGCTTTTTCCAGTGGAAAGCAATATGCAGATGGTATTTACGGATGTGATTACAGTTCCTTGTTTTATGGTAAGCGAAATGGTCAGAAACGTGATACGGAAATATGATTCTCGTATTTATTTCATCAGAATTATATCACTGGATAAGAAGAACAGGCAGAGTATGGCATATTATATTCCCTATCTCGACCCGATTCCATGTATTTTCAGGAAAGATCGGGATAAAGCAGGGAAACCGTGCATTGAGGTGGAGAAGAAAAACGTGGAGGGAAGGGTGATTGCAGAGATTACCGACGGATACTATTCCCATGTTATCATGCGTATGGATCTGGTGGAAAGCATCCTTAGAAGACAGGCGATTGGAATCGGATTACGAGAGATAAAGATGATTTAAAGTATGTTTATTGACATAAAAAAGAAGAAGGCGGGACACTCAATATGGCATATACAGATGAAAAGATTCTGGAAAAGAGAGAACAAAGGAAAAGAGAAATTCACACAACATTAGAAGAAGGAATGTACTTGGGCGGAGAGGTTGTTTCTTTTGAGAGGAAGGAACTCTTCGGAATATTTTCCATCATGCTTCCGGTTTCATGGGGACAAATGCCGGTCGAGTACGCAAGGATTAAGTATCCATCGGAATTCAGGCCGCAGATCATTCTGACTTCGACGGATCTGAAAATAAATATGGGATTCACGGCATTTTCGGAGCAAGTGCCGTGCGATGATGTAAGGGAACTGACAGAACGGATCAGATCAGTGATACA
Source organism: Lachnospiraceae bacterium UBA3310 (assembly GCA_002361355.1). Lineage (GTDB taxonomy): Bacteria > Bacillota > Clostridia > Lachnospirales > Lachnospiraceae > UBA3282. The sequence goes on along the minus strand of DESQ01000025.1, from coordinate 37,242 downwards.
TAGGAACAATCCGGATTATCTGCTCTACGCCTGCGAAAATCTGCCAGAGGTGAAAGGCTGCTGGTTCTCTTTCCGCAGTCATGCGATGGACAGCGACCTTTACAATATGATGCTGATGGTGCCTGTGAAAAAAAGAATGGTGCAGGGGTGCTTTAACTGTCCATATCAGGATTATACAGAGTGGAAAAAGGCAGTTTTAATGATGTGGGATTCTATTATAGAACTGGAGGGATACATGAGATGAGAGAGGTTATGATAAAAGTAGATCCGTTTTCATTTGTGAGTTTTTTGAAGGTAGAGTGTGTAAAAGAACTGAACGGTCATGGCGTAATCAAGATTACCGGCATAATCGAACAGGAAAACAGCGCTGCCTATATGAGTATGGCATCGCAGGAGACATGGGTAACCGTATATGCCATATCGGAAGATGAGTATATAAACCGTTTCTTTGTCGGAATTTTAACAGGACTATGGATGAAAAAGGAAGGACAGGTATCTATCCTGACGATTGAAGTAAAAACGGGCAGCTTTTTACTGGACATAAAACCGCATACCCGCTCTTTCCAGGATGCGGGCTTTTCTTATTCACAAGTGGTTAATACCTGTTTGGACGCGGCAGGAGGAAGCTGTTATCTGTCGGAAAACGGAGATCAGGCGACAGGGCAATTCCTGTTACAGTATCGGGAAAGCGACTGGCAGTTTATCAAAAGACTGGCGTCTTATGCCGGAACTGTACTGATTCCGGCGGATGACGTTGCGGAAAAGAAATGTTATTTTGGTTATCGGAAATCTTCTGTGGAGGAATCATTGGAAACGGATTGTTTTCGAATCGAGCAGAATTATGAGGCATTTGAAAAAAAGAAAGCCGCAGGATTTACAGAGCTGCAACTGACAGATCTGGTAAGCTATGTAGTCGGCAGCAGAGAGATTTATGGTCTTGGAGAAACGGTACGGTTTGAAGGTGCACAGTTTGTTATAGCCAAGATTATCAGCCGGTTGGAAGGGCAGGAGCTATATCACGAATATCATTTGCTCACAAAAGAGAATGCCCGGTTATTGCCGATCTATAACGAGAACCTGACGGGAGTATCACTGGATGCGAAGGTTACGGCAGTGGAGAAAACACTCGTAAAAGTGCAGATCGAGGAAGATGAGAATAAGGCGAACAGTGGAAGCCGATGGTTTGATTATGCAACGGTATATTCGACGCCCGACGGGGCAGGGTGGTACTGTATGCCAGAAGTGGGAGACAGAGTCAGGCTTGCAATGCCGGATCGGATGGAGGAACATGCTTATGTCGCGAGCAGCGTGCACCTTGGGACTGCGGGCGGTAGAAGCAATCCGGATGAAAAATCATGGAAGAATCCGCAGAATAAGGAGATATTGTTTACCCCGGACGCCATTATTCTCAGGAATAATAACGGAATATCCCTGGAATTGTCAGATAAAGAAGGCGTGAAGGTAATCAGTGATAAAGATATCATCGTGCAGGCGGATCAGGATATTCAGATGAAAAGCCGGAATGCGGGCGTGAACATGGCCGCAGAAACCGCTATAATGCTGCAACAGGGAGCGGCGAAAGTGGAGATCAAGGATGATATCAATATCAGCGGCGGTAAGATTTACATGAATTAAAGGAGGAAACGAATATGTCTGAGACAAAACCATTACGTGCCCCTTCCATTCTGGCAGGTGCCATAGAACCTGATAATGAAAAGATTACCGATATTATTTTTCAATCTGTGCCCAAGATTATGGAGAAAGTAAAGGAGATAACGGAAAGTGATTCTGTATGCACGTGCAAAGCCCGTGTTATATGTACAAATGCAACAAAGGATTCTGTTCCCCATCATGTGAAAAATGGCGAGGGACTGATCCATATGGGAAATATTGAGGAACTAAACAAAACCAATATAGAGCTATGCGAGAATTTTGAGGGCTGTACGAAATCTCCTGATGGGAAATGCATGATTGCACAAAAGTATAAGGAGTGGATCGCGGATCAGAAATGGAAGGCGGTTGATGAAACCAGCAGTCAGGGAGAAGGAAAAGAAAAGCTGAATCAGGAAACTTCTTATATGGTGTGTACGGAATATGAAGGAGTGATATATTTTAAAGATGATGGGCAGGCATTGCGACCATATATAAATGGAGAAGCACTTTTGTATTTAAGTAATAATTATATTAAATGGTTAAAAGTGGCAGAAGAAGGTAAGAATTATCCGTATTGTGATGAGGCGGATTCAAAAGATGCGCAAAATAAGAAGACAGTCACACTGGGAATTGGTTTTACTTTTTGTAAAGATGAAGATGAACATTGGAAAATCTTAGAAGAGGTTTTAGGTTGGACAGAAGAGGATATAAATGAGATCATACATGAAATCTTTGATAATGGTAAAGATTATTCAATTGATGATAAGTATTATATTACAGATGAACAGGTGGCAGAATTATTTAATACTTCTATATATAGAGAGTATATCCCTAACCTTAATGCGGCAATTAAGGCGAATAATGCAAAAAAGAAGGAACCAATAACGTATACGCAAAGAGAACTGGAAGCAATGTTCGACTTTTCATATAATAGTGGCTTGGCAAAAGATTCAGAAGATCATACATATAGTCTCAGTATAGAGGATGAAGAAAAAATTATATATTATTATCTGAGTAAAGATCAGGACGGTGGTGTAAAGGCAGTTGATGCTTTAACACCAGATAAAGATATGAGAAGGCGGCTAAATCAGATGAATTTATTTTTTAATCCAGATGATGAAAAAGCTTATGAGTTTAATGAGAATTTAGATCAACTCCGTGATTCACTGGGATTTTGATATCTAAGAATCAGATCGGGTGAGGGAAAAGAGATGAAAAGCAAACTGTTAAAAAAGTATTCTGTTATTGTAGCTGTGATGGTATGTTCGATCTTTCTAGCCGGCATAATGATGGGAAAGAAGGAAGAAGGAGCTGAACAGGAACAGAAGGTCAAACAGGAAGATAATAAGGAATTTATGGAAACGGTCGTGCTAGAAGACAAGCCGGGGAGGGATTTTGAGGATTCATACCGCACTCTGAACAGAGACCTTTTTGAAAATAAAACACTGATTCCCTGGTTTCAGGATGAAACAAAGGAGGAAATTGAGGATTATGCCGAATCGGTCAAAGGGGATCTGGTGGAAGTATGGGATGAGGGAAGTATCATTCCACAGGGACTGGTAACCGAGTTGGAGAATATGATTTACCAATCCCTTAACAGAAGCATGGATAAAATCAGTTGGGAGGAAATACAGCAGAGTGTATATTTTAAGACCATGCAGAAACTCGGCGAGGAGAAGTGGCATCCTGACATGGAGGAAATGAAGCTTCTGTTTCCGGAATTAAACGAGGATGGTCTGGAATTGGATTCTGTCTATGACGCATACAGTGCAGCCTGTGGGAATGAGTATTGTTACGACTTGTTCCACATTCCTACGCCTGACAGTGATAATTATCTTTTGGCAATCGATTCAGGCGGTTCGGCTGGAATCTGCTATCTCAGACTGGCAGAGCGTGTAAATCATGAATTTGTGACAATCAGCGAATTTGAAACGCATAATGCCGGATATGGCTGTGTTATCCAATATGAGGGCGAATATTATTATATATTCTTACAGAACAATTACGCCCTGAAAATATATGATGGTGTGCGTGCTTATAAGCTGGGAGAAAACATGGAGTATGAAAATCTTCAAATTAAGTATCTTCCCTACGCTTATGTATGGAAGAATCTGTACAACACGCCGGAGGGCGAGAAATGGGATCGCTATATTGAGAGTATACAGGGGGAGATCGATTCAAACGAATATCTGATAGATGGAACGAATGAAGACGAGTGCCGCGTGTATTTTGGGGATGAGGAGGAGGTGACAGAACCCTTTATAGTGCCCGAAAATGAGAAAATATATGCCGACAATAAGTATCATAAAATAGATTTTACAAATATAGGTATACCCATCTATATGAGAAAATCCAATTTCTATCCATCAAACTACAATACAACATGGCATTTGAAATCTTTGTTCTATCTGCGGAATCCTCAGGATGATTTGATTGTGACGCTCCAAAATATGGAAATTGATCCTAATTCGTTCACGTCTGTTAATAGAAAACCTGCATTAGTGCAGATGTGGTTTAAGAGGATGGACGGAAAAATCTATACATTTTGCCTGTATCATGTATCGGATTATAACTATATGCTGAATGTGGTGCGCTTTGAGGGAAATGAAGGAAACCGGATACGGACGGACATTTTGTCACCGCAAAGGCACTTTGTATTGACGGAGGGAGAAAGATATGTTTATTGAGTATCATAATGATTTTGAATGGAAAGGCAAGGAAAAGGATTGGGAGGACTATGAAGCATGGAAGGAAAATCATTAACTATATTAGTAATATCTGCCTTATTAATGTTAACTTTGTTAGCGGGATGTGCGCCGAGTCAGACAGGTGAGACGGAAGTACAAGAGGAACAGGAAGCGCAGGAACAAAGTGATATGCTTATGTCGGGAGAAGAATTTGACAGGATAACGAAATGCCTTGATGAACAGGTGCCGGAGATATGGAATGAATGGTCGGCTTATGTGGAGGACATATCAGAGGGCGGAGCATATTTATATGAAAGTATGGCTGGTTATTCGCCGAAGGATGTATACAGGGATTATGAAAAAACAGAATATTTGGGAAAGTATTATCTTGTTTATGTAGGAGAAATGTTTGAAGACCATAGTGTCAACTTGGCATATTTTTATGTCAGTGAGAATTGTGATGAAGTGATTTGGAGTGACAATGTGCAGGGAAAAGATAGCGAGTATCCTGTGCTGTATTTGGATGAGTGGAGAAATTCGGATTATTATCCTAAATTGGACAAGTAAATACAAATTATTTCATTAAGAGGCACATAAGAGGAAGGGATTGAGATGGACAAAGAGTACGCAATAAGTAATGAAGAACTGATTATAAGAACCGTGATTCCTATTTATTCACTGAGTAACATGGAAATCCACCATGATGTAAACGCACATGCAATCGCAAGGCTCAATGTGACGGTAAAGGAAGAAGATCAGCAGGAAGTCCTTTACAGGGATTGGTCTGATACGGTGATAACGGTTTTAAAAAGGGGAGAGGAAAGTGAACCGCTCTTTGCAGGAAGGATAGAAAAGCTGGTCTGCCATAAGGAGGGACATCTGCTTTCTGTTTTCATATGTGGGATCAGTGAGACGGCAAAGTTGGACAGGGAGAAAAAGAAGCAGTCATTTCAAAAGGCGGAAATGACGTACAGACAGGTCGTGCAAAAGGTAACTCACAATCATCAGGAAGCGGGGACTATTTGGAATATCAGGGAGGATAAGAGCATTGACACCCCGCTTATTCAATATGAGGAAACAGACTGGGAATTTCTGATACGGATAGCAAGCCATTTCCATGAGGTCATTATTCCGGACATGCAAAGCGGCAAACCTAAGCTGCATTTTGGTATGTATATGGGAAGAGAGCAAAAGGGGGATGAGATCGAAGTCCTTGGGAATGGATTTGATAGCAGTTATTACCAAAACGGCTGTTATGAGAGCGGCATGTCCAGAAGCGAAAGCCTGTATATCAAGGTAAAGTCGAAAGAGAACTGGCAGATGGGAGATTATTTATTATACGAAGGCAGGCGGTATCAGGTTTACAGCAGGAGAATCCTGTTTGAGCAGGGAGAACTTTTCTCTGTTTATCATCTTGGCATGAAAGGGTTGTTTTATACGAAAAGGGCGCAGAATCCTGCGCTTGCCGGGGTTAGGCTGGAAGGGATCATCAGAAAGACAGAAGAAGAAAGCGTTTATATCCAGTTAGATATTGATGCGGAAGAGCGCGCTGATTTTCCATGGGCATGGGCGCCGGAGACGAATAACTTGTCTTACTGTATGCCGGAGGTGGGAACAAAGGCGGTGTTATACCTGCCAACACAGGAAGAAGGAGATGGAAGGGTTATTTTGGCGGCAGTACATAATGCGGATAACGGAAGATATACAGATGTACAGAAGCGGGAGTTTGCTACGCTGTACCGCAAAAAGATCGGCTTATACCCGGACAGGCTCTTTGCGGAAGGGGCGGATGAAAAAGTGTCGGTCTGTATGGAGGATGCGTCGGGAGTCAGCATAAAGAGCCAGACGGGTATTTCTCTGCTGGCGGATGGCGAAATCTTCTTATCGGGAAAAAATATCAATGCATTTACCCCTGTAGAATTGGTGTGCAGGACAGCTAAGTCTAATCTGGAACTTTGCAGGGATATCAACCTGTATGCGCCCGGAGGGGTAAAGACGATTGGCACAGGAACTACAGTGAAACATGCGGAAGCGCCAGAGACGGGAAAAGCGGCAGAAAAGCAGGAAACAGAGTATTGGCAGGCGGCTTTCTCTGCGATGGCGGCTGTGCCGGGCGCTGATTTGGGAAAAATAGAAGGGCCGGAGCATATTGTTGAATTGTTTGCAGGCGGGAGCGTTCCGAAAATCGCTGGCGGTGCAGCAACAATCGCATTGTCAGAAGTGATGGGAGGGCAGAAAGAGAGCGAATGCTCTTTCCCAACTGTCTTTAAATCTATGAATAATTATACGGTAAAGGGCGGGTATGCGCTGCCTGCGGAAGAGAAGTCAAATTAGATAATACAGTGAGAGCCAAATATATGGTGTAAAAGAAGACTTATGAATTATAAATTTTTGCGGATAGTCATTTACTTTTTGTGTGTTCATTTTATAATATGGTGTTTCAGACCCAATCTTTTGAGCCAGATAGGTAAGAGCAAAATATATGGAGCAATGGATGTGCTTGAAATCAAAGAAGTTCGTAATACATGGGAGTGGATGTCTAATTTAGAGGGAATGGGTGCCTTTAGTGTGGAATATAAGGAAGAATGTTTGAGAGAAGATGTAGCATTAATATCACTATCTTTTTACAATGGTGTTTACCACAATAACAATGATGTTGGTATAAGTGCTATGGTAAGTTTATCTGAATCAGATAAAATAGCAATGGGGTTGGGAGCGCATTATGATTACGAAGAAAAGAAACTGATATATAATCCAGTGTATATCGTACAAGGAGAACTGAGCAACAGTAAAGTATATACCGATGAAAAAAGCATTGATGAATATCTGAACCGATACGGCCTGACAAGAAAAGATGTACGGGAATATCAGGAGTATGCGGTTTACGATGTCGTAGTGAAAACATGGGCAAAAGCGCATCATGAATCTTACTGGCTGGAACGTTGGAAACTGAAACAGTGTAAGGTGATTGATCATACGTTTCAGTTTGAGGAAGAGTAAAGCGTGATGAAACGACAAGCATTTTGGATTAGACAGGGGAAGTACATATGGAAGTTTTATTGCAAACTTTTTTAGGAAGCATTATAATAAACCATATAAAGAGCGCTCCGTAAAGCAAACGGTTCGCCTTGGTTATAAGTTACTTATCAAAAAGCAACCTACCTACTTTAGCGAGCGGCGGTTGCTTTTTTGATTTCCTCTGTTCCTGTGGTTTTGCCATATGCTGATACCGGTAGTTAAAATACTAATGAGTGTTACAGCAATACTGACAATCCCGACAATCACATCGAATCTCATATGTACCTAAGTACCCTTTCGTAGATTTTCCATTGATATCCCTCCTTTATATCCGGAAGTTCTCAGATGAATCATCTGGCAAAAGGCGAACCGCTTACCCGTTTTGGAGTGCAAAATGGAGGGAGGTGATAAGAAGAAAAATAAAGATACGGTACAATATGAGTTTGTATGAGTGTACAATTTGTGGAGAAGGGGGTATGATATCAGTAATTAGAAGCAAAATCAGGCATATGTTGAGGAAGAAGATCTATATATGTGTACACAGAGCCAGTTGAACATAGCGTTGAAAAAATCAGTGCAATATACAGGTCTGGTTATGGGGAAGATTTAGTACGTGTCATATTGTATGGTTCGTATGCGCGAGGAGAAGTGGCGTTCGGATACGGAAGAGCGGTTCAGGAGGTTATGATGAAGCTACAATATAAGCGGGCAACAATAGAGGATATTGACATATTAACGGAGACACGGGTGGAGGTGCTGCGGGCTGCGAATCAACTGCCTGACCAGATAGATATGAGCGAGGTGAGGGAGCAGTCTTATCATTATTATAAGAAAGCGCTTGTCGACGGTACACATGTTGCCTATCTGGTTTTTGACGGAGACTGTTTTGTGGGCGCCGGCGCTGTCAGCTTTTACCGGGTTATGCCAACTTATCATAACCCCAGCGGCGACAAAGCCTATATTATGAATATGTATACTGCGCCCGGGTGCAGAAGACAGGGAATTGCGTATCATACGCTGGATTTACTGGTTCAGGAAGTGAGGAAAAGGGGGATTAGGGCTGTCTCGCTGGAGGCGACGGAAATGGGAAGGCCGCTGTATGAAAAATACGGGTTTGTAAACATGAAGGATGAGATGGAGCTGTTGTGTTAGTCTTAAATAGGTTGCTTTTTTGATTTCCTCTATTCCTGTGGTTTTGCCATATGCTGATACCGGTAGTCATAATACGATATCCCTCCTTTATATCCGGAAGTTCTCAGATAAATTTTCTGTCAAAATAGTCAATATTGAATAAATTAACAAATTATTAGACAATTCACCAAAAAGTCTATATTTACAATTTGAGCATATAGGTGTATTATTGTATACATGTAGATCGCAAAGGAGCGCTAGATGCTTTTTTTGCGATTTTTCTTTTGCGCGAATAAGCAGAGTCAGAAGAAGAGAAAGAGGAGAAAAGCTATGTTTGATGTAAAGAGAACAGTCCCGCAATCCCCCTTATACCGGGCGGAATTTGAACACGACAACTGCGGTATCGGCGCCTGTGTGAACATCAAAGGCAAAAAGAGCCGCGCCACCGTGGAAAATGCGCTAAAGATTGTGGAGAATCTGGAGCACAGAGCCGGTAAGGACGCAGAGGGCGAGACAGGAGACGGTGTGGGCATTCTCACGCAGATGCCTCATAAATTTATGGTCAAGGTGACAAAGGATCTGGGATTTGACATCGGCGGGGAGAGAGAGTACGGCGTGGGAACTTTCTTTTTCCCGCAGGATGAATTGCAGCGGAATCAGGCAAAGAAGATGTTTGAGATCATTGCAAAAAAGGAAGGACTGGAGTTCCTTGGCTGGCGCGATGTGCCCACAGTGCCTTCCGTGCTGGGTCACAAAGCGGTGGAGTGCATGCCCTGCATCATGCAGGCCTTTATCAAAAAGTCCGCGGGCACAGAGAAGGGGCTCGACTTTGACAGGAAACTGTATATTTTAAGAAGAACCTTTGAGCAGTCCACGGATGTGACTTATGTGGTCAGTCTGTCCAGCAGAACCATTGTATACAAAGGTATGTTCCTTGTGGGACAGCTTCGCACGTTCTTTTCCGATTTGCAGGACAAAGACTATGAGTCCGCGATCGCGATCGTGCATTCCCGTTTTTCCACCAACACGAACCCAAGCTGGGAGAGGGCGCACCCGAACCGCTTTATTGTACATAACGGGGAGATCAACACCATCCGCGGCAATGCGGATAAGATGCAGGCGAGAGAGGAGAACATGGAGTCCGAGCATTTGCAGGGACAGATGCATAAGATCCTGCCCGCCATCAATGCCTCCGGTTCCGATTCCGCCATGCTGGATAACACGCTGGAATTTCTTGTGATGAGCGGTATGCCGCTGCCTCTTGCGGTGATGATTATGATTCCCGAACCCTGGGAGAACAACAAGACCATGTCCCAGAAGAAAAAGGATTTCTATCAGTATTACGCAACCATGATGGAGCCTTGGGACGGCCCTGCGTCGATTCTCTTTTCCGACGGAGATATCATGGGCGCGGTGCTTGACCGAAATGGTCTACGCCCTTCCCGCTACATGATCACGGACGACGATACGCTGATCCTCTCTTCGGAGGTGGGCGTGTTGGATATCGACCCTTGCAAGATTGTGATGAAGGAAAGGTTACATCCGGGCAAAATGCTTCTGGTGGACACCATACAGGGGCGTGTCATCGACGATGACGAACTGAAAGAGAAATATGCCTCCGCACAGCCTTATGGCGAGTGGCTGGACAACAAGCTGGTGAGTTTAAAAGATTTAAAGATTCCCAACCAGCGTGTGCCGGAATTTTCTTATGAAGAGAGACAGCGCATGCAGAAGGCTTTTGGCTACACCTATGAGGACTTGAAGACAAGCATTCTGCCGATGGCAAAGAACGGGTCGGAGGCGATTGCGGCTATGGGTGTGGATACACCGCTTCCGGTGCTTTCCAAGGCGCATCATCCGCTGTTCCACTATTTCAAACAGCTCTTTGCGCAGGTTACCAATCCGCCCATCGACGCGATCCGCGAGGAGGTGGTTACTTCCACCACGGTGTATCTGGGGCGGGACGGCAACCTCTTAGAGGAGATGCCGGAAAACTGCAACATGCTCAGAGTGCATAATCCGATCCTGACAAGCACGGATCTTTTAAAGATTAAGACCATGAAAGCGGAAGGCTTCAAAGTAGAGGTTATCCCGATTACCTACTATAAAAATACCAGACTGGAGAAGGCGATCGACAGGCTTTTCGTGGAGGTGGACAGAGCCTACCGCGAGGGTGCGAATATCATTATTCTCTCGGACAGAGGCGTGGACGAAAACAGGGTGGCGATTCCTTCCCTGCTTGCTGTTTCGGCGTTGCAGCAGCATTTGGTCAGCACCAAGAAGAGAACCAGCGTGGATATTATTCTGGAATCCGGCGAACCCAGGGAGGTGCATCACTTTGCAACGCTGCTCGGTTTCGGTGCGTCGGCGATCAATCCCTATCTGGCGCAGGAGAGTATCAAGGAGCTGATCGACAGTCATATGCTGGATAAGGATTACTATGCGGCGGTGAATGATTATAACGACGCGATCCTGCACGGTATTGTGAAGATTGCTTCCAAGATGGGCATTTCCACGATTCAGTCCTATCAGGGCTCGAAAATCTTTGAGGCGATCGGCATCGACAAAGAGGTGATCAATAAATATTTTACCAATACCGTGTGCCGCGTGGGCGGTATTACCCTGAAAGACATCGAGGAAGAGGTGGATACCCTGCACTCTATGGCGTTTGACCCGCTCGGTCTATCCACGGATCTGACGCTGGACAGCACAGGACATCACCAAATGCGGAGCGGTGCGGACGAACACCTCTACAATCCGGAGACCATTCACTTACTGCAAGAGTCAACCAGACGGGGTGATTACGAATTATTTAAACAATATACCAAAGCGGTCAATAACGAGGAGAGCATCAAGAATCTCCGTGGGCTGATGGACTTCAATTATGCGAAGAAACCCTTGCCGATAGAGGAAGTGGAGAGTGTTGACACGATTGTCACAAGATTTAAGACGGGCGCTATGTCCTATGGCTCTATTTCCAAGGAGGCGCATGAGACGATGGCAATCGCCATGAACCGGCTTCACGGCAAATCCAATTCCGGCGAGGGTGGTGAGGATAAGGACAGGCTGACGGTTGGCCCTGACGGATTAAACCGGTGTTCTGCCATCAAGCAGGTGGCAAGCGGCCGCTTCGGCGTCACCAGCGAATATCTCAACAGCGCGCAGGAAATTCAGATTAAGATGGCGCAGGGAGCGAAACCCGGCGAGGGCGGCCATCTGCCGGGGGGCAAGGTATACCCGTGGATTGCAAAGACCAGGCATTCCACGCCGGGCGTAGGGTTAATTTCCCCGCCGCCGCACCACGATATCTATTCTATTGAGGATCTGGCGCAGTTGATTTATGACTTGAAAAATGCAAACACGAAGGCGCGTATCAGCGTGAAACTGGTATCTGAGGCAGGCGTCGGCACAGTGGCAGCCGGTGTGGCAAAGGCGGGCGCACAGGTGATACTGGTGAGCGGTTATGACGGCGGCACGGGCGCAGCGCCCAGAAACTCCATCCATAACGCGGGACTTCCGTGGGAGCTGGGGCTGGCGGAAACCCATCAGACGCTGATTCAGAACGGGCTGCGGAACAAGGTTCGCATCGAGACCGACGGCAAATTGATGAGCGGCCGGGATGTGGCGATCGCCGCGATTCTGGGAGCGGAGGAGTTCGGTTTTGCCACGGCGCCCCTTGTGACCATGGGATGTCTGATGATGCGTGTCTGCAATCTGGACACCTGCCCGGTGGGTGTGGCCACGCAGAATCCGGAACTGCGCAAACGTTTTACCGGAAAGCCGGAGTATGTGGAGAACTTTATGCGCTTTATTGCGCAGGAACTGCGGGAGTACATGGCGAAGCTGGGCGTGCGCAAGGTGGATGAACTGGTGGGCAGAACCGACCTTCTGCGGGTGAAAGACAACCTGACAGACCGCCAGCGCAAGGTGGATCTGGATCTGATTCTGAGCAATCCTTACGAGGGGAGCAAGGAGAAATTTATTTTTGACCCGAAACAGGTCTATGACTTCCATCTGGAAAAGACGCTGGATGAGAAGGTGCTCTTAAAACAGCTCTCAAAGGCGTTGGAGAGTGGACAGAAGAGAAGCCTTGAGGTGGATGTGTCAAATACAGACCGTACCTTCGGCACCATCTTTGGCTCGGAAATTACCAGAAGATTTGGTGATACGCTGGAGGAGGACACCTATCATATCCTTTGTAACGGTTCCGGCGGCCAGAGTTTCGGTGCGTTCATTCCAAAGGGTCTGACGCTGGAACTGGTGGGCGACTCCAACGATTATTTCGGAAAAGGCTTATCCGGCGGCAAGCTGGTGGTCTATCCGCCGAAGGGGTCTGCCTTCAAGCAGGATGAAAATATCATTATCGGCAACGTGGCTCTCTACGGGGCGACTTCCGGCAAAGCCTTTATCGGCGGCGTGGCGGGCGAGCGTTTCTGCGTGCGAAATTCCGGCGCCATCGCGGTGGTGGAGGGCGTGGGAGACCATGGCTGCGAATATATGACGGGCGGCCGGGTGGTTGTCATCGGCTCTGTGGGCAAGAACTTTGCGGCGGGCATGAGCGGCGGTATCGCCTATGTGCTGGATGAGAACAACGATCTTTACACGAAGACGAACAAGGAAATGGTTTCCTCTTATGAGATAACCTCCAAGTACGATGTGCTTGAACTGAAAGAGATGATCAAGGAGCATGTGGCTTACACCAATTCCGTTAAGGGAAAAGAGATTTTGGACAATTTCGGGGCGTATCTGCCGAAGTTCAAGAAGATCATTCCCCATGACTACGAGATCATGCTGAAACTGATCGTGCAGATGGAGGAGAAGGGACTCAGCGCGGAACAGGCGCAGATCGAGGCTTTTTATAAGAAGGACAAGGGAAAAGCCTGAACAGAGAAAAGGAGAGCGAAATCATGGGAAAACCAACAGGATTTATGGAATATGAGCGCAGGGTTTCAAAGGATGTGAGTCCGAAACAGCGCATAAAGAATTTTAACGAATTTCATGAGCATCTGCCGATGGAGGAGCAGCAGGAGCAGGGCGCCCGTTGTATGGACTGCGGCGTGCCGTTTTGCCAGTCGGGCATGACCCTGTGCGGCATGACTTCCGGCTGTCCGCTGCACAATCTGGTGCCGGAGTGGAACGATCTGGTTTATACAGGGAACTGGGAACAGGCTTACTACCGTCTGCATAAGACCAATAATTTCCCGGAGTTTACCTCCCGTGTGTGCCCGGCGCTGTGCGAGGCGGCCTGCACCTGCGGCCTGCATGACGAGCCAGTCTCCACCAAGGAGAACGAGTATGCCATCATTGAAAATGCTTATGAGAAAGGCTATGCAGCGCCCAATCCGCCAAAGGTGCGCACCGGTAAGAGCGTAGCTGTGGTGGGGAGCGGCCCTTCGGGGCTTGCTGTGGCGGATCAGCTTAACAGGCGCGGCCATCAGGTGACGGTGTTTGAGCGCTCCGACAGGATTGGCGGCCTGCTTATGTACGGTATCCCCAATATGAAACTGGAAAAGCATATCATTGACCGCAAAATCAAAGTGATGGAGGAGGAGGGCGTTACCTTTGTGACAAACAGCGATATCGGCAAGGATGTAAAGGCGGATAAGCTGTTAAAGGATTTCGACAGAGTGGTGCTCTGCTGCGGCTCCTCCCAGCCGAGGGATATCAGTGCGCCCGGCAGGGACGCCAAGGGAATTTATTTTGCGGTGGATTTCCTGAAAGCCAACACTAAGAGCCTGCTGGACTCCCATTTTCAGGATAAAAAGTATGTGGACACGAAGGATAAAAACGTGGTGATCATCGGCGGCGGCGACACTGGAAACGACTGTGTGGGCACGGCGATCCGCCATGGCGCCAAGTCTGTGACCCAGATCGAGATGATGCCCAAGGCGCCGGACAGGCGCGCGGAGAATAACCCCTGGCCGGAGTGGCCAAAAATCTGTAAGACCGATTACGGTCAGGAGGAGGCTATCGCTGTTTACGGTCACGATCCGCGCATCTATGAGTCCACGGTCAAGGAGTTTGTGAAGGACAAAAACGGTAACCTGAAAGCCGTGAAGATTGTTTCTCTCGCATGGGAGAAGGATGAGAAGACGGGCCGCATGAATATGAAAGAGATCGAGGGATCTGAGAAAACACTGGATGCCGAGATTGTGCTGATCGCGGCGGGCTTTCTGGGAAGCCAGAAGTATGTGACAGACGCCTTCAAGGTGGAATTGGACGGCAGGACAAACGTGCAGACCGCGCCCGGCAGGTTTATGACAAGCGTAGACCGGGTCTTTACGGCGGGCGATATGCACACCGGACAGTCTTTGGTTGTCAAGGCAATCCGGCAGGGCAGGGAATGCGCCAGAGAGGTGGACGAGAGCCTGATGGGGTATACGAATCTGTATGTGCAGTGAGAGAATCTTTGCGCAGTTTTATGAGATAATATGTTTATGAGTAGGTAACGGAACGCATGGCAGGAAGGAAATTTCTGTCATGCGTTTTTTTAGGATACGAGCAGGAAATAGTAAGAAGGGGATAAAAGAATCCTACACAGCGGAGCGAGGAGAATTGGCAGAATTCGTAATTTACGATCATCTAATTAACGGTATTTTGTTTAAATGTTTTCTTGACAATACATATGAAACTCGATAGAATAAACTCATCAGAGAAATTCTAACAGATGTGCGATCTGCACGTTCATGACAGTTTCTGTCGGATTTTTCTTTTATATGGACAACAGAAGATGCGGCAGGAATTGAAACAGATATCTGAGGATATGATGTTTTCCTTTCTGCCAGAGTACGGGAGGAGGAAGCATGATACGGAAAACAGATGCTAAGGAACGATGGAAGATTTGGAAATTTAGTCGGAAGGGAAAGGTACAGCGCAATGTAAAAGACAGGCTGTTCCGATTTTTGTTTGCGAGTGACAAGGAGGCGCTTTTACAGCTATACAATGCATTGAATGGGACAAATTATCAGGATGCTTCACAGCTTGAAATTGTGACGATTGAAAGTGCAGTTTATGTTGTGATGAAAAATGACCTTGCATTTGTGCTGGCGGGCACACTGAATATGTACGAGCACCAGAGTACTTACAGTCCGAACTTGCCGGTAAGATTCCTGATCTATCTGGCGCAGGAATACCAGATGGTGATTGAGCGGGCGGAAAGAAGTATTTACGGAACGACACACATTACGCTGCCTACGCCGCAGTGTGTTGTTTTTTATAATGGGACAGAGGAGATGCCAGAAGAGCAGATTCTCAGACTCTCAGATGCTTTTGAAAACAGGGAAGCTGAAGCGGATGTAGAATTAACGGTGCGGCTGTTGAATATTAATCATGGTCATAATTGTCTGTTGATGGAAAAGTGCAGGGTATTAAAAGAGTACGCTGTATTTGTGGGTGTAATGAGAGAGTATGTATATAGGAAGAAAAATGCGGAAACAGCGTTGTCGGATGCAGTGGACTATTGCATTGAGAATGGAATTTTAGAGGAGTTTCTGCGGAAAAACCGTGCGGAGGTGCTTGGAATGCTGTTGGAAGAGTTTGACGTGAAGAAGTATGAGAGAACTTTAAGAAGCGAGGGACGAGAGGAAGGCATAAGGGAGGGCATGGAACGAGCGGCAGAGCAGGGGATTTGCTGTATGGTGGAAGCTTTGCAGGAAACAGGGCAGACGAAAACTTATATTACGGATAAAGTTATGGAGAAATATGCTTTGTCAAAGAAGGAGGCAGAACAGAGGGTAATGCGATATTGGAAATAAAGTCTCGAAATCCCTCGTTTAAGTGAATGACAATATCATGTTTGGCGTGTATAATAATGGTATCGTGTGACAGAAAAATATAGTTAAAGAGAAGAAGGACGAATGAGACTGCAATTCAGACACCGCGGGAAAGCGGGGCAAAAAGAGAAAATCAGTGATAAGAAGAAGGGGATTCTAGTTGCCTCATTGATCATAGGCGTGCCGGTTCTTGGCCTGCTTCTGGTTTATATAGCGGGTCTTGGACGCTATCAGAGTTGCTTTCTGAATGGCACGGTGATCGACGAGGTGGATGTGTCGGGAATGTCGATCCCGGAGCTGGAGGAACAGATCGGGAAGTATTCGCTTCGGGTGATAGAGCGTCAGGCTGACGGCACCACACTGGAGGAGGAAATACCGGGGAAGGAAATCGGGATTTCCTATATCTCTACGGAGCCTCTGGAGGCTATTTTACAGGGACAGAATCGTTTTTTGTGGTTCGTAAAACATGATATGGATTACAAGACGGATGCGCCGCTTTTCTATGAGGAGGCGGTATTAGAGGAAAAAGTTGGTGAATTGAGAGGTTTTCAAAAAGAGTTTATAGAAGAACCGGTGGATGCGTACATAGCGGATTATGTTCCGGGACAGGGCTTTGAGCTGGTTGCCGAGAAGCGTGGAAACCGTCTGAATCGGGAGAGAACGCTGGAGGCGGTCAGGGCGGCGGTGGAAAGCCTGGAAGAGCAGGTGGATCTGGAAGCGGCCGGCTGCTATGAGGAACCGGCGGTCACTTCGGAGAGTGTAGAGTTGAAGAAAACTTATGAAAAACTCCGGAATTATACGGACACTGTTATCACATACACGTTCGGGACAGAGCGGGAAACATTGGACGGAGACACCATAGTGAACTGGATTGTACTGGACGGCACGCGTGCGGCACTGGATCGGGAATCGGTTGAAGCGTATGTCTCCTCCCTGCGGAAAAAACATGACACTATTTTTCACAAGAGAAAGTTTCTGACCAGCTATGGAGAAGAAGTGACGATTGATCTGGGGGATTACGGCTGGTGGATGGATACCGGACAGGAGACGGAAGAACTGATTGCGATGCTGGAGAAGGGAGAGAGCGGGGAACGCGTTCCCGTCTACAGACAGACAGCGGCATCCTATGACGACCCGGATTACGGGGATTCCTATGTGGAAATCAATTTGACGGCCCAGCATCTGTTTTTATACCAGAATGGAGAGTGTGTTCTGGAGTCCGATTTTGTGTCCGGAAATCCTTCCAGAGGAAACGAGACGCCGGAGGGGATTTATGGCATCACCTATAAGGAACGGGATGCGACGCTGACGGGAGAAACTTACAGGACACCGGTTTCTTTTTGGATGCCTTTCAACAATAATGTGGGGATGCATGACGCTTCCTGGAGAAGCGAGTTCGGCGGGAATATTTACATGACGAACGGTTCGCACGGCTGCATCAATCTGCCCTATTCCGTGGCTCAGGAGATTTACGGTTATGTGGAGAAAAACACGCCGGTCATCTGCTATCATCTGCCGGGAACCGAGCCGGAGCCGCTTCCGGAGATACCGCCGGAGCAGGAGCCGGGGGTGGAACCGCAGGAAGGCGGCGCGGCCCTGCCGGAGCCGGGGCAGGCGGGAGCAGATTCCCAGACGGAACAGAATCAGGATGCGGACGTATATTGACAATAAAATTTTTTGGATTTATAATTTACTCAAAAAGCATATTATTCCTATAAGAATAATATGAAAAATGAATTTAAAATTAGGAAGGGAGAAATTTATGTACAGTGAAAAGGTTATGGATCATTTCAACAATCCCCGCAACATGGGAGAAATAGAAAATCCAAGTGGTGTCGGTACAGTCGGAAACGCAAAATGCGGCGATATCATGCGCATGTATTTTGACATTGACGAGCAGGGCGTCATTCGGGATGTAAAGTTTAAAACGTTTGGCTGCGGCGCTGCGGTGGCGACCAGCAGTATGGCGACGGAACTCGTGAAGGGGAAGACCGTGCAGGAGGCGCTTGCCGTCACCAACAAAGCGGTGATGGAGGCGTTAGACGGTCTGCCGCCTGTGAAGGTGCACTGCTCCCTGCTGGCGGAGGAGGCAATTCACGCGGCATTATGGGATTATGCGCAGAAAAACGGTATAGAGATCGCGGGGTTAGAAAAGCCGGTAGAGGATATCGGGGAGAAGGAAAAATGATTTAAATGAATAAAAACTTAAATAAATTATAAAGTTTTTTCCTTAATCAAGTAAAAACTATTGAAAGTGGGGTGAAATTTAGGGTATACTGTTACAAAAGTAAAAATTGAGATTTGGAAGCAGGTGACGGGAAAAGATTATGATTCCAAGACCATATTATATGGAAATTTTCAGAACTTATCGCGACGTGCCGGTAGTTAAAATATTGGCGGGTATCCGCCGCTGTGGAAAATCCACTCTTCTGGAAATGCTGCAGGCTGATCTGGAAAAAAACGGTGTGGCAGGGGATCACATTGTTAAAATAAGCTATACGTCGGAAGATTTTGAGGATGGCATGACAGATAAAGAGATGTATCGGAATATTTTGGAAAAAATGACTGATACAGGACAGTATTATCTTTTACTGGATGAGGTACAGGAGGTTGCTGATTGGGAAAAAGCGGTCAATGGCCTTTTGGAAAAGGGAAATACGGATATCTATGTGACGGGATCAAATTCCAGGCTGATGGCCGGAGAAATATCCACTTATCTTAGCGGACGATATCTCACGATACCTGTATATACGCTGTCCTTTGCAGAGTATCTGACATTTAAAGAAGCTGCGGGACGCACGCCGAGAGAACTTTTGCCTGAATATTTGCGGTTGGGCGGTTTTCCCATAGTGGCTTCGCATCATTTTGGTGAGGAAGCCGCATACCAGATCGTGGAGGGCATCTATCACTCAGTAATTTCCAATG
The DNA here is from genome assembly GCA_002361355.1 of Lachnospiraceae bacterium UBA3310. Taxonomy (GTDB): domain Bacteria; phylum Bacillota; class Clostridia; order Lachnospirales; family Lachnospiraceae; genus UBA3282. The sequence goes on along the minus strand of DESQ01000025.1, from coordinate 18,056 downwards.
ATATAACGAGACGGCATGATATTAAAAATATTGATTTGTTTAATCGCGTCGTGAAATTTATCGTTGAAAACGTAGGAAAAACTTTTTCTGCAAACGCTATCGTAAAGTTTTTGAAAAACGAGGGAAGAGCTCTTTCGGTGGAAACGATCTACAATTACTTGGAATGGCTGGAAAAGGCCTTTGTGATCTATCGCTGCCAAAGATATGATTTGAAGGGAAAGTCTGTTTTAAAAACACAGGAGAAGTTTTATCTGGCGGATTCGTCTCTCAAATACTGTTTGATGGGATTTCAACCGGAATCTGTGGCGGCTATGCTGGAAAATGTTGTTTACTTTGAACTGCGCAGGCGGGGATACGATGTTTATATCGGTAAAAATGAAACGAAGGAGATTGACTTTGTGGCAGTGCGTCGGGATGAACGCATTTATGTGCAGGTATGCCGCAGCCTTCCGCAGAGGTCGGATCGTGAGACGGCCAATCTCCTGGAAATCAAAGACCATTATCCCAAGTATATCGTGACGATGGATGAACTTGCGCCAGGAAATATTGACGGGGTGAAAATCGTACATTTGTCAGATTTTTTGTTACAGAAGTAGATACATTGTCTGCCAGAGTCAATCATAAAGAAGGAAAAAGCATATGAACAACACCAAAGAATATGAATATGTCATGGAGCTGTCGGAGATACGGGAATTTTGCCGTGTCGCCTTTGTGGAACAGCTTAAGTGCAACAAAAGGACGTGGCTTCGGATTTTACTCATTATGGCGTTAATGCCTTTTCTCGTTCCACACGCTGCGGGTTTCCTGCTCATTTTGATGATTGGATGGATGATTGCGATAGGCGTTTCCTATTACAGAAGCACCGTGAAACTGCTTAAGGGACAACTGTGGACGGTTTATCCGATACAGGACGGCAGACTGAGAGTCGCGAGAAGTGATTACAGTGAAATTCCCTGTAAGGATATCTGCTTCATCCGCAGGACAAAACGTCTTCTCATGTTGGGATATATGCAGGGGCCCAGGCGGCCGGCATGGTTTGTCATGCCCCTTCGCATTTTTGGGGACGAGCAGGAGCTGGCGGCCTTTCTTGCCTTGATCCGCAACCCGCAGGCAGAGGGTGAAACTGCATTCGCAGAACCGTCAGAATATATGCGTTTTTCTTATCTGCTTGACGGGGAAAGGTGGGTGCGGTTTCAAAAGGGAGCGGCGGATCTTTTAAACGGCGGCAGTCTGGGAAGGCCCGCGCGGATGTATGGCGCGATTATTCTGGGCTGCGTGATGACGGCGGCGATGTTTATTTCCATGTATTTGATTGTGGGGGCACTTAGCTGGCCGCTCGTCTGCTACTGCCTGGCTCTGATACTTTGGATGTGCCTGCGGCTTTTCTTTCGGGATCCGGAAAAAAGAATCAGAAAGCAGATGAAGGCGCCGGAAATAGCAAATCATGCATGCGGGGTAAGGCAGGTCTCTCTGGGGGAGGAAGGAATAACCGTGAATCTGCCCATGGATAGGAAAGACTTTTATGCATGGACATCCCTGGAATGGCTGTTGGAAACAGAAGAAGCTTTCTATGTTTTTCATAAGGATAAAAAACATTTTATCATGATTGCCAAAGAGTGCTTTGCAAGCTGGGAGCAGGTGGATCTCTTTCACCGGATCTGTGCGGACAAGGGCGTGAAAAAAGTAATGCCAAAGAGGGGGCGCTATGTGCCGGGATGGCTTACGTGGGTGATATTTGGAGTAATTATGCTGGTGTGCGCCGGTGTTTTGATGATGAAAATTTATTTGGATAACAGAGACGTGGTGCAAAATGGTTATGTCCATGTACCGCTGGAGGAACAGGTGGAGGTACTTGTCTCGCTGGGGCTGGATGTGCCGGAGGAGACTGTCGAATCTGTACGGAGCTTCATGGTGGAATATGAGATGTATGATCTGGTGGAGGACAGCCCCTACACATGGCTTCTGATGAGCATGGGTACGCCGGATTATGATGAGGACTGGAATGTGACCGGGTATTCGGAGGAGGTATTCTGGTTTGACTTCGAGGGAGTTGACATTTCCACGGATTATATAGACGTGTTAAACGGTATGCTGGCTCTGGCACAGGAGAGCCCTCTCGACAGCGTCAGCGATATCAGAGAGGATACGGAAGACGTGGATTGGGAGCGGGGCAGAGGTACGGTCACAGTCAGCCTGACATGGAAGGGACGGGCGTATCAGTATGATATGAAAGTATACAATGACTGGATCGACGGGGAAGTGCTTGCAATATTTAATTCCCTGCTGGAACAGGAGGCGTCGCAGGAACGGTTTTATGTGACTGGCGACAATGGACAGGGGGTCATTGTATTCTTCTGTACAGAGGAATGGGCAGCGGAGTTTTCTGAGAAAACAGGGCTTTTATTGGAATAGCAGGTATCAATGTTTAAGATTCTTTCGAACGTTTATCATCTGGCGCAGGCGTTGAAGCAATAGATAAATATTCTTTCCTGTACTGGCTGGGAGAGATGTGGTAGTAGGTGCGGAAGGCTTTGCTGAAATAGTGGTTGTCGGCATAGCCCAGCCGCCCTGCGATATCAATGATCTTATTATCCTGATCCGCCAGAAGTTCTTTTGCGCGTTCCATGCGCAGTTTCAACACATACTCATAGATTGTGAAGCCGTACTTATTTCGGAAAAGTCTGGTCAGATAATCGGTGGAAAAGTAATATTTTTCTGAAAACATAGTGATTTTGATATTCTGACAGTAGTGGCTGTCAATGTATTCCTTGATGATGGAGACAGCCTCGTCGGGAGAAATTTCTCTCTGCCCGGATTCTTTTGGATCCTGAAAAGAGGCGTCCGGATTCAGACGCAGGATGGCCTTTTCAATGGCGCTGTTGAGCGCATCTTCCTCCACGGGTTTTAGCAGATATTCGCAGGCGCCGTAATGGAGTGCCTGCTGGGCATAGCTGAACTGGTCGTAGCCGCTGACTACGATATACTGGCTGTCCGGAAATTCTTCGGAGGCGGCCTGTAAAAAGGAGACGCCGTCCATGACGGGCATGTTCATATCCACGAAGACAAGGTCGGGATGAAATTCGCGCATGGCCTGCAGGGCGTCCCTGCCGTTTACGGCAAGCTGGGGAGGCTCGATGCCGTAATAACTCCAGTTCCCCAATTTCTGAATGGCAATCTGTACCGGTTTTTCATCGTCAATGATCAGAGCCTTGTACATATCTTTCCTCCAAGTCGCTTTATTCCTTCGTGGCAGGCAGGGTTAGTATGATTTCCGTATATTCGCCCTCATGGGTATGAATTTCCATGGAAGCGGGTTTGTCATAGAGAAGCCCGATACGGCTGTGGAGATTGGCAAGTCCGATGCCGCCGTTTTTTCCCGTATATTTTTGCAGATCGAAATCTGCATACAGTTTTTCAAGCTGTTCCGGCGCGATTCCGCACCCGTTATCCCGCACTCTGATTGTGACGGTATTGTCATTATATTGTGACGATACTGTCACAGTTATGGGGTCTGTTTTATCGGATTTTCCATGTATAATGGAATTTTCTACCAATGTCTGAATGCTGATTTTGGGGATCAGGCAGTCCTCTGTGGCAGGGTCGATATCACTGTAAAATGCGAGGGCATCGTCCATCCTGATTTTCTGCAGGAAGATATAGTCATTCACATAGCTCATTTCCCGCTTTAAAGGCACCAGAGTGTCCGACTTGATGGTGTAACGCAGATTGGATGCCAGCGAGGTGATCATACGATGGATCTGCGGCTGGTCATTGACCAGCGCCTCTGTGGAGATTGCCTGTAATGTATTATATAAAAAATGAGGGTTCAGTTGGGCTTCCAAGGCTTTCAATTTTGCGTCTTTTTCACTTAATTCCGCCACATAGGTGCGCTTGATTAGCTGGTCAATATGGGAGACCATGGAATTGAAACTCTCCGAGAGCCTTCGTATTTCAACGCTTCCCTCCGCGTCGACTCTGGCACGGAAATCACCCTCGCCGGTTTTCTGCATCTGTGTGGAAAGCAGCCGCAGCGGAATGGTTAAAACCCGCAGCAGCATGTAGATCAGCGCTACGGTGAGAAACCAGAGCAAAACGCCGCTTACCAGAATGGATTTCTGGAGCTGCCCGATCTGGGAATCAATATAGGATAAGGGTGTCAGACTGAGCAGTCGAATCCCGGAACTTCTGCTTTCGGCAGCCACTACTAAAAAAGATTGACCTAATAGGTCAATTGTATCATAACCATCGCGGTGCGCCTCTTTTCGGGAGAGGGCGTCCAGGAGTTCTTCATTGCTGACCGGCAAATCTGCATGATTGGAGAAAATAATCTCTCCGCTGTCGTTGAGGAAGAAGACGATCTCATCGTGTGTGGAATGATTTTCAGACAGTTGTTTGGCGAAGGAGCCATCCAATTCCAGACGCACGATGGCCTGACTGACCCGCCCTTTGATCTGAAAGAGGGAGTGGTAGTAGATCAGGTTTGTCGAACCGGATGGACGGATGCTGTGATTCATGGGACTGACCTCACACTCCGCCAACGCCTCCCATACACCCTCCGGCGCGCTTTCGCTTGCGATGATATGCTGCTGGCCGCCTGTGCGCCCGATGGACAGATCCTGATGGAGCAGATAAAGCTCGTAATCCTGGATATCGTTCCGGGTATAGTAATAGTAGAACATCTGCTGCTTGGCATAGGAAATCTGGTCGGATGTCAGCGGCGTATTTTGTTCAATGATTCTTGTAAAACGGGAATCATAGTAGGGCTGAATACAAAAATTGGCAAGTTCCATAAGATAATTATCCAGGCCTTCCAGTTCCAGATTCAGAATCTTTTCCGTGGTGTCAAGCTGATTGCTGATGGTAAGATTCCGGGTGGAGGTGTAGTCTTTGTAAATCAGATATCCGGCCACCATAGTAGTGATTAAAATCATAAATACGGTAAGCTGTACCCAGAGTGCGGTGCGGTTGAGCAGATTTTTTACAGATGCTTTTAACTTTTTTATAATGGTATGCTGTCTCATAAATCTTCTGGTCGCAATTGTGCGAACTGCTATTTTTAAAATAATTCGTTGCGCATTTTCTACAAAATATATCTTACTATATTCCGTATAATAGGACAATAGTAATAAAGAACTGTTCGGAAATTTACACCTATCTGTTTGGGAAATTCCATTTTGTTGGCAAAATGAATAAATTATAATAAATAAAAACGCGGAAAGGACTTGTTGCTTATGAACAAAAAAGCAAAAAGACAGTTGGAGACGGTGCTGTTTTCCCTGCCGGCGATCATACTGGTATGCCTGATGATGTATCTGCCCTTTGTGTTAAGCGGATATTATTCGTTGACGGAGTGGAACGGTATTTCCAAAGATGCAAAGTTCATTGGACTACAGAACTTTAAGACAATCTTCGTGGAGAGTGGGGACTTTCTTTCCTCGATCTGGTTTACCACCCGCTATACGGTATTTTTCGTGGTATTTTCCAATATCTTTGCGTTGGCGCTGGCGGTGGTACTGACAAAGAAATTTCGCGCGGCGAACTTTTTCAGAGGCGTTTTCTTCATTCCCTACATTATGAGTATGACGATCGTGGGCTTTATCTGGAAATTCATCTTCACTAACGGCTTTGAAAAGCTCTACGAGATTACGGAATGGAACCTGTGGAATTACAGTTGGCTGGGCGACACGAAGCTGGTGTTTTACTCGGTGGCATTCGTGGGCGTGTGGCAGTCGCTTGGATTCTACATCGTACTTTACATAGCAGGCCTGCAAGCCGTGCCGAAGGATGTGCTGGAGGCGGCTGTGGTGGATGGAGCGACGGGCAGCCAGAAGTTTTTCAGGGTGACGCTGCCGCTTTTAGGGCCGTCCTTTACAACCTGTATCTTTATGTCCCTGACCAACGGGCTTAAAGTGTTCGACATCATTCTGGCGCTGACCAAGGGAGGGCCGGGAACGGCAACCAACAGTGTGACAATGCAGATTTACAAGGAGGCTTTCACGAACAATAATTATGGCCTCGGCTCTGCGCAGTCGATCGTCTACTTCCTGTTTGTACTTATTATAACACAGCTTGTATTAAAGGGCTTTAGCAGAAAGGAGGTTGATCTGTAATGCGTCGCGAAACCAAGAGAAAAATAAGCAAATGGACGATGATCATCTGCCTTCTTGTGGTGGCGTGCTTCTATATTTATCCGGTATTTTTGATGGTCATGAACTCTTTTAAGCCGTTTGGCGAGATACTGGGTGATGTGCTGGCGCTTCCTAAAAGTCTTGATTTGTCCAACTATACCTATGTAATTGACAAGATGAAATATCTGCTCCTGTTCCGAAACAATGTGATTATCACGGTGATTGGTATTCTGGGTATCGTCGTCTTTTCTTCCATGGCGGCTTACATACTGGACAGGCGGGAGGGAATGTACAGCAAGATTGCACATACGATCATCATTACGCCGATGCTGATTCCTTTTCAGGCGATTATGATCAGCTTGCTGAAATCTGCAAATGTACTGCACCTTTCCGGCAGCAAAATCGGTTTGGGCATCCAGTACTGGGGATTTGGTATCCCGATGGCGACCTTTATTATCTATAACTTTATGAAAACCATCCCGAAGGAACTGGATGAGAGCGCAACCATCGACGGCGCGTCGACCTTCCGTACCTTTGTCTCGATCATTTTCCCGCTTCTCAAATCCGTGGTTGTGACAGTGATCGTGCTGGATGTGATGTGGATCTGGAATGACTTCCTGCTTCCGCTTTTGATGGTAAACAGCAACAATGAGACGAAGACGCTGGTGCTTGCGGCTTACACGTTTGTGGGACAGATGAATACCAAGTGGAATTATGCGTTGACTGCAATGGTACTGGCGATCGTGCCCTCTGTGATTGTGTTCATTCTGTTACAGAAGTACATTGTGGAAGGTGTTGTGGCAGGCGCGGTCAAAGGTTAGCGGGAGAATGCCAAAATGCGGCATTTTCCGTATGGATATGAGATTCCGCAGAATGACTGCTGGAATAGATAAAAGGTACCCATGCCATAAATAAATATGGGAGAAGGAGGATATACATGAAAAAGAAATTGGTCAGTGTATTGTTGTGTACAGCTATGACAGCGACTTTGCTTGCAGGCTGTGGCGGCGGTTCGGGCGACAGCGCGCAGACGCCGGCAGCGGAGGAACCTGCGGCGGAGACGCCGGCAGCGGAAGAGCCTGCGGCAGAGGAACCGGCGGCGGAAGAACCCGCGGCTGCGGCTTCCGACGAGGAGGCGGAGATCTATATGTTTATCGCTTCCCCCGAGTATGCGGATGCGATCAACGAGCTGATCGACGCGTACAAGGAAGTAGCGCCCAATGTAACCATCAACTATGAAACCACGCAGAACGATTATCCCACGCTGTTGAAGGCGAAGTTAAATTCCGGCGAAGTGCCTGAGATTTTCTCATCCACATCCGGCAAGGAGATCGACGTATATAAGGAGTATTCATATGACTTAACTGGTCAACCGTTGGAATCTACCATGCAGCCTGCGGTAGCGAGTATGATGGCATCTCCTGAGGACGGTTCCGGCATTTATGGCATCGCAATCAAGGGTAATTATTTTGGTATGATCTACAACAAGGCGATCTTTGAGGAGTGCGGAATTGCCGAGTTCCCCAGCACGGTAAGCGAGATGGAGGCAGCCTGCGAGAAAATTTCCGCAGCGGGTTATAAGCCTTTCACAACAGGATACAATGAGTGGTGGGTATTCAAGCATGTGGGACAGCATTTTGTGAATGCGGCTGCGCAGAATGCCGGCATCACCACAGCGGAACTGGTAGCAAAATTCGAGAAGGGTGAGGCTAAAGTTTCCGATTATCCTGAACTTTACAATAACTTCTTTGACTTTATTGACCTGACAGTTAAGTACGGCGACGACAAGCCTCTCGAGACCGCTCTCGACGGCGAGCTTTCCGCATTCGGCACGGGCAAGGCGGCTATGATCGTCGGGCAGGGCGCATGGGTAGAGGCGGATCTGTTGGCAATCGACCCTGATTTGCAGATTGGTTTCAATGGCTATCCGGTAACGGATGACGCTGCACAGTGCCAGGTAATCGGCGGTTCCGATCAGGCGCTTCGTATCTCCAAAGACTCCGCTGTATTGCAGCCGACCCTTGACTTTGTAAACTGGTGGTATACTTCCGATTATGGCAAGGCTTGGTTTACGGATGTGGCGGGCGTGGTACCTCCGGTTGTATCCGATGCTGAGAGCACTTTTGAGGTTGTAAAGCAGGGCGATGCTCTGAGTGCGGAAAAAGGCGCGGCGGATCTTTCCATCTGCTACTCTACAGACAGTTGGCATCAGACCTTCGGCGAGATTATGCAGTCCTACATCTCCGGCAGTGTAGATAAGGACGGCGCATGCGCACAGATCGAAGAGCAGTGGGCAGCGATCGACGGGGCAAACTAACTGTGTGAAAAAACCGTGTGAGAAGAATTTCCAATGCTCACATAATATAAGGATGCAGAAAGTGGCACGGCCAGTCAGTCGTGCCACTTTTTTAGGAAAAATTGTGCAGGAAATGATATAATAGGAGCAAATAAAGGAGGGAACAGCATGAAATTCACGGAAGGTTACTGGGTTCGCAGCGAGAATATGGCGTCGTCCTACGCATCTCAGGGTTTTTATGCGGAGAAGACGGAAAAGGGGATGCGCATTGTTGCGCCGGAAAGAAAGATTTTAAACAGGGGAGACGCGCAGAATATCACGACGATCACCATTGATTTTATTGCTTTTGCCGAGAATAATATTCTGGTGAAAGCCAGACATTATGAGGCTTACGAGGATCGGGAGGCAAGATTTGACTTGAGCGGTCAAGATGTGCCTTTTGAAGTACAGATCTCGGAGGAAGATGCTGTCATGCAAAGCGGTGTGGTGACGGTGCGTTTTAACAGGCAGGAGGGTACTTATCGCTTCGAGGCGGACGGAAAAGTCATAACGGAGTGCGGTTTTAGGAATCTGGGCTATATCCGCTGGAACAAGCAGCCCAGCACGATGTTCCCGAGGGAGAATTATTTGTCTGAGCGCCATGAGCCTTATATGGTCACGGAGCTTTCCCTGAAAGCGGGCGAGCGGGTTTACGGCCTGGGCGAACAGTTTACGGCCTTTGTAAAGAACGGTCAGGTGGTGGACATGTGGAACGAGGACGGCGGCACTTCCTCCCAGGTTTCCTACAAAAATGTTCCCTTTTATATGACCAATGAAGGATATGGTATTTTCGTGGATCATACCACGCCGGTCTCTTTTGAGGTGGCAAGTGAGAAGGTGGAGTATGTTGGGTTTTCCGTGCCGGGAGAGGAACTGCGTTACCACTTTATCTATGGGCCTGATCTCAAGGAGGTTCTGGTCAGATATACGGATATGACGGGCAAGCCCGCCCTGCCGCCTGCGTGGAGCTTCGGTCTGTGGCTTACCACTTCCTTTACCACCAAATATGATGAGCAGACAACCAGTTCCTTTATCGACGGGATGGCGGAACGTGATATTCCCCTGCGGGTGTTCCACTTTGACTGTTATTGGATGAAGGCGCTGCATTGGTGTGATTTCGAGTGGGACGATCAGACCTTTTCCGACGTGAAGGGTATGTTTGCGCGTTATAAGAAGGAAAAGGGCTTAAAGATCTGTGTATGGATTAACCCTTATATTGCGCAGGGAGCGCCCTTCTTTAGAGAGGGGATGGAAAAGGGCTATTTTGTGATGCGCTCGGACGGCAGAGGCGCCAAGCAGATTGATTTCTGGAATCCGGGCATTGCGCTGGTGGATTTTACCAATCCTGCCGCAAAGAAATGGTATCAGGATAAGCTGAGAACTTTGCTGGATCTGGGCGTGGACTGCTTTAAGACGGATTTCGGCGAGCGGATTCCCATTGATGTTGCCTATGCGGACGGCGCGGATCCCTTAAGTATGCACAATTATTATACGTTCCTTTACAATCAGGCGGTATTTGAGTTGTTAAAAGAGGTAAAAGGAGAGGGCGAGGCGGTGCTTTTTGCCAGAAGTACGACGGCAGGCGGTCAGCAGTTCCCGGTACATTGGGGAGGAGACTGTTCCGCATCCTACCCTTCCATGGCGGAGACTTTGCGCGGCGGCTTAAGTTTTGCCATGAGCGGATTTTCTTTTTGGAGCCATGATATTTCCGGGTTTGAGAAGACGGCATCTCCGGATATCTACAAGAGATGGCTGCAGTTTGGCATTTTCTCTTCCCACAGCAGACTGCACGGCTCCCAGAGCTATCGCGTGCCGTGGCTGTTTGACGAGGAAGCGTGCGATGTGGTCAGGTATTTCGTGCATGTAAAATGCCGCCTGATGCCTTATCTTTACAGACAGGCGGTTTTGTCCCATGAGACGGGTATTCCCATGATGCGTCCGATGGTTCTGGAGTTTCCGAAAGAACCCGGCATGAAGGATCTGGACATGCAGTACATGATGGGGGATTCCCTTTTGGTGGCGCCGATCTTTCAGGAGAACGGCGAGGCAGAGTACTACCTGCCGGAAGGAAAGTGGACGCATCTGCTGGACGGCAGCGAGCGGGAAGGCGGCCGCTGGTATCGGGAGACCTACGACTATTTCTCTCTGCCGGTTTTTGTGCGGGATAACACCCTTTTGGCTTGGGGCAGCAATGAAAAACTGCCTGATTATGATTACACGGAAGGATTGGAGCTGCATCTTTACGCGCTTGCCGATGGCGCGGAAGCTGCCTGCGAAGTGACTGACTTGTCAGGTCAAATTGTGATGAGAGCCAAAGCGGTTCGGCAGGGCAGTACAATTTCCTTTGAGACGGATCGGCCGGAGAAGAAGCCGGTCTTGGTGGTTCACGGCATGGCGGACGTGGTGAAAATAGAGAGCGCTGGCGAAGTGAAGCGCGTGTAGATGTGCCGGATATGATTTCAGTTGAGGGAGAACATAAAAATGAAGCATTATATCATCGTGAAATTCAAAGAAAACGTTGACTGGGCAGTACATTGAACAGAAGACGATCTTTGACTGTGTGGATTAAGGAATATAGGCAGCAGGGCGCTGTGCTTATATTGGCAGCGCCCTGTAAGAGAAAAGTCAAATCAAAATAGGATGCAAATGCTTTATCTGTCTGCGCTTTCGTAGATGCTTCTTACCCGGAACGCGCCGGAAACGGCTTTCCCATCCACATCTGTGAAATCGCGGCCGGGCAGAATCTGAAAGCTCTTTGTGCCCGCCTCCATATCGATGAAGTTATCATCAAGTCGGAGAATGCCATTTTCTGTCTCTACGCTGACTGATTTTGCATAGTTCTTTGCAGTTACGGTAACAGTATCTCCGTCGACTGAAACAGTCAAATCCGGATCCAGGAACTGATAATGCTTTGGCGCGCAGAACAGGGACGTTCCGGAAGAAATGACAGTTCCGTCGACCGTGAGGGAATACTCTAAATGTACCTTTAAAGGATCTTGACCATTAAAGTCAAGATGCGGAAGCCATACGCCGCCATAAGCGGGCGCCGTCACGGAGAATTCACCGTCACGCACAATGGAGGAGTCGGGCAGACGCAGCGCCCACTTCACAACTCCGCTGACCGATTCGGCTGTCTCATTGGCCACATGCAGATCTGCACTGATATCCATCGGTTGGGGAAGGGAATTTACATGGGGCTTCTGGTCAATTTCGCCGTGTTCTTCACAGGAGAGAAGCACAGGAGCGAACATACGCTTTTCCGCATACTGTAATGCTTTCCAGTTCCCGTAGTAGTCTACGCTTGCCCAGGAAGCCACGGGCCAGATATCGTTTAACTGCCATACCACAGTTCCCATACAAGTACCGCGGAAACGGCGGAAATGTTCGACGCCGTAGCGGATGGCATCTGCCTGCAAAAGCTGTGAGCAGTAGAGCAGCTCGTCAAAGTTCTTGGGATACAGATAAGTCTGCGATATATAGTTGACGATCTTGCCGTTGGCGGCGGTGTTTCTCTGGTGCATTTCCATCACGCGGGAGTAGATATTCCGATCTCCCTCTGTTGTGAAACGGCGGATGGTCTGCAGCGCCGGGAAGGACTGGAAGCCAAACTCCGACAGGAAGCGGTAATGATGCTTCCGATAGGCGGTGAAGGGTTCGTTGCCGTGCCACACGCCCCAATAGTGCACATCGCCCACGTTCTCGGCGTTGCTGTTCTCAAAGTTTCCGCCGGAGCAGGGGGAGGATGGCCAGTAGAAGGTCATAGGATCCTCCTCCTTCACGATTTTGGGGATAATGTATTCGTAAAGGCGGATATAATCGTAATACTGTTTCCTGGATTTTGGCCAAGCCAATCCCTCGTACTGCGTTTCCATTTCGTTGTTGCCGCACCACAGCGCAATAGAAGCATGGGAGCGGAGACGGCGGATATTTTGCCTGATCTCTGCGGCAACGTTGGCCTCAAACGCTTCGTTCAGCTCATAGGAAGCGCAGGCAAACATGAAGTCGTGCCACACAAGGAGTCCCCTCTCGTCGCAGACATCATAGAAAAAGTCGTCCATGAAGTAACCGCCGCCCCAGACGCGCAGACAGTTGAAATTGGATTCCTGCGCGGAGGCAAGCAGCATGTCGGTCCGCTCCCTTGTCTGCCTTGTCAGGATGTTATCCTCCGGTATGTAGTCAGCGCCCATGGCAAAGATCTGCAGGCCGTTTACCTCGAATGCAAAATTGCGGCCGGGAAGCTTTTTGGCCTCCTTATCGGTGACATAAACTTTCTTTGCGCCTTCGTTCAGGACCATATTGTCGCCGTCGTCCAGATCCGCAAGCTGGTCTGTCATGTGAGGATCAAAGGTTTCATCCGGCATCGGATCTGTGTTCATGGTCACAGTGCGCAGCCCGATGCGCCTGTGCCATACATCCAGAGGTTTGGATTCCCCGCTGTCATCAGAGACAGGGACGAGCAGAGCCTTTACTTCGTACAGAGGTTGTGCACCGTAGCCGTTTGGCCACCAGAGCTGAGGATCGGAAACGGTCAGCTCCACATTGACATGGTTGCAGCGAAGACCGCAGTTTAAACCGGTCAATCCCACAGAAGGAGCGGAATCGGTGAAGGAGTCGATGGGAGAGCTCTCCGCGGACAGGGTAGAACTGCCATCGGGCGCCGTCACAAGAAGTATGATTTTAACCTGCTCGGAGGAAGCCTCCGGTGTCCACTCAATCTCGGCATCGGCTGTCAGACGCACGTCAGCCACGGTATTGCCATGTACGGTTTTGCCGGTGACACGGTGATTCTGAGTAAGGTAAAGCTGACTTATCCGGGCAGTTTTCACGGTTTCTATTGTGACCTCGCGGAACAGTCCGGCATCGGGGAGCCTGGGGCCCCAGTCCCAACCGAACATGCAGGCTGCTTTGCGAATGTGGGGAAAGCCGGGCATGGATTCAGCGGATCCTCCCACAGGACATTTTTCGTTTTCTTCCCTGATAAAACGGGTAGGAGAATGCAGGACAACTTTCAGGTGATATACAGCATTTTCAGGATCATCTTTGACTGCGGCAGTGATATCAAATTCCCAGATTCGGTTCATGTTATCGGTAGAGCCCAGTAGCTGACCGTCTAAGTAGATATCCGCAAGAGTGTCGATTCCATGGAAGCGCAGGAAAATCTTATCAGCTTCCCTATCCGTATTTTTGAGGGAAAAATCGGTCTCATAGACAAAATCATTTTCCATCAGTTTTAAAGCCGTCAGCTCGTTATCGCGGTAAAAGGGATCCGGCATCAGCTCCTTTTTTAACAATGTTTCGTATACAGTGGACGGAACCACGGTTTCGATCGGGGTTTCCGGAATGTCATAGACGTTTTTCCCGAGGACGGTCAGTGTCCACTGCTCTTTTAAATTCGTTGCTGTCATTACAGTTCCTCCTTATGTGGTTGTACAGCATGGGCTGTTTCTCCTATTGTATTATGTTTTTGGGGTTTGTGGTAAAAAGAACCTCCCATAAAATAGTAAAAATCTCTGATTTGCTTGAAAATTTGCCGTGCAACAGTAGATGGGCAGGAAATTTTACCTGACTGGGAGAAGTGAGAAAGGGCGCCGCATGGCTTGACAGGTGTGGAAATGTGCGATAATATGTGTTTGCTGTAATTCATAGAAAAACAGTAGAATATTAGATGCAAAAACGGGTTTGAAATTGCAGGTGGAAAATCTGTAAAGAGTGGAAATACATATGGACGAAAAATTTATCGAAGTATCGCAACTCTATAAAACTTTTCAAAACAAGAATCAGAGGATCGAAGTCCTGAAGGGAATCGACCTTGTGGTGGAAAAGGGAGAAATCTACGGTATTGTCGGTTTCAGCGGAGCGGGAAAGTCTACACTGGTCAGGTGCATGAATCGTCTGGAGGAGCCGGATAGCGGTAAGGTCAGAATCGGAGACATGGAAATCACGGCCCTTGGAAAGGCTGCCCTGAATGAGCAGCGCAGAAAGGTGGGAATGATTTTTCAGCAGTTTAATCTGTTCGATTCCATGACGGTGGCGCAGAATATCGCCTACCCGCTTAAGCTGACAGGAGTAAAGGGCCGGGAAGCGGACGAGCGGGTGGATGAGATGCTGGCTCTGGTGGGGCTTACGGATAAGAAAAAAGCGTATCCGGGGGAGCTTTCGGGCGGACAGAAACAGAGAGTCGGCATTGCAAGGGCTCTGGCAAACCGGCCGGATGTGCTCTTGTCCGACGAGGCGACCAGCGCTCTGGATCCGCAGACCACCCTTTCGGTTCTGGATCTTTTGAAGGAAATCAACGAGAAAATCGGTCTTACGATCATCCTGATCACGCATGAACTGGAGGTCATCAAATATGCCTGTCACAGGATGGCGGTCATGGAGGATGGGAAGTTGTTGGAGCAGGGACTGGTGAGGGATATTTTTAAAAATCCTCAGTGCGGCACCGCCAAAAATTTTATCGGTGTCTATAACCGATTCAGAAACGATGACTGACAGGAGGCTTTAGCATGAGTCTGTACAAGTATTCTTTTTGGGAAGTGTTTTGGCATTCCTTTAGCGCGGAGGTGTGGGACAAGGTATTGCCTGCCATTGCGGAGACCATGTATATGGTTGCGGTTTCTTCCGTTTTCGTTTTGGTCTTCGGCATTCTGTTGGGACTGATCTTAGTGATGACAAGTAAGGAGGGGCTTCTTCCCTGCAAGATTGTGCACAGCGTTTTGGGAGCGGTCATCAACTGTTTCCGTTCGCTGCCTCAGGTGATCATTATCATTGTTATGCTGCCGGTAGCCAGGGCATTGGTGGGAAAATCCTACGGTTCAAACGCCTGTATTATCTCGCTGGTCGCAAGCTGTGTGCCTCTGTTTGCCAGGTTGGTGGAGAGCAGTCTTTTAGAGATTGACAAGGGAAAGATCGAGGCGGCAAAGGCTATGGGAAGCGGTAATATGCGCATTTTGTTTACCGTTATGGTGCCCGAAACACTGCCGTCTCTGATCCGCGCTTTTACCAATGCAGTTGTGATCGTGATTTCCATGACGGCTCTGGCGGGCAGTTTCGGAGCGGGAGGAATCGGTTATATTGCGGTTACATACGGCTATACGCGCTACCGGCACGATCTCCTGTTTGCCACGATTATCGTGCTGATTATAATTGTGCAGGCGGTTCAGCTTGTTGGAGATACGGTATCCAAAATCATTTTAAAGAAGAGACATCTGATCTGACGGTTCCTATCGCATTTACAGCGTGGAAGCGCTTAAATGAAAAATATATTTTATATGTCGCAGGGGTGAAATTGCTGTGACAGAGAGGAGAGATTATGAAAAAGAAACTGGCAGTATTATTGATGGGCGCGGTGACGGTCTCTGCGCTGCTTGCAGGATGCGGCGGCACGGATGAACCGGCTGCTTCGACCGAGTCAACAGTGGAGGAAGACGGAGCGGATGCCGCAACGGACAGTGAGCCTGAGACGGCTCCCGCTGCGGAGGAAGGCACGGAAGATGCGGCAGATGCAGCTTCTGACAAGGTGGTTCTTAAGTGTGTGTGCGACCTGACGCCTCACAGCGAAATTTTGAATGCGGCGGCGGATCAGCTCGCCGGGCAGGGGATCGAGTTAGATATCGTCTCCACGACATGGGACGCAACATGGAACGATATGTTGGTGGACGGAGATATTGATTTCGCCTATTTTATGCATGTACCCGCTATGGAGAGCATTGAGGAAGAGATGGGCGTGACTCTGTACAGCATGGGCGGCGTTCATGTGGAGCCTTACGCCTGCTTCTCCGATAAATACGCTTCCAAGGATGAGCTTCCCGAAAATGCGGTTATCGCAATCCCTAATGATTCTTCAAATGAGTACAGGGCGCTTAAAGTGTTGGAGAAAGAGGGCTTTTTAAAACTGAATCCGGATATGACCGCGATAGATGCATCGGTTGATCAGGTTGAGGAATATCTGATTCCCATTGAGATTGTGGAGATGGATCAGGCGAATATCATTCCCTCTGCGGCGGATTTTGACGCATACTTTGTAAATGTCAACAGGGCTCTGGAGGCAAATATCGATACGACAGCGTACCTGATGAGAGAGGGGGAGGACTCCGAGTATGCCAACATCATCACGGTGACGGAGGCAAACAAGGATAACGAGGCGATCAAAAAGCTGGTGAGCGTGCTGCAGTCTGATGAGACAAAGAAATTTATTGAGGATAACTTCAATGGCGCGGTGATTCCGGCGAAGCAGTAAAAAACGGAAAAACAGAGCGATGTGACAAGAGCGTATTACAGATCCCGAAGGGTGTAATACGCTCTTGTTTTTTACGGTGATGGATAAATATTACAGCAGTTGTATGCCTTTTGCCAATGCCTCTTTCACCACATCCTTCGGCCAGAGGGAGCACTGGACTTCCCCGATATGCGCCTTGCGCAGGAAAAACATGCAGATGCGGGACTGACCGATACCACCGCCGATGGTGAAGGGAAGCGTCTCGTCAAGGATTGCTTTCTGAAAGGGGAGTTTCGCCCGCTCCGGACATCCCGCTTTGTCAAGCTGGGTCAGGAGCGCGTCCCTGTCTACGCGGATACCCATGGAGGATAATTCCAGCGCGATGTCAAGCACAGGATAGTAAACGAGAATATCTGCGTTTAAACTCCAGTCGTCATAGTCCGGTGCACGGCCGTCGTGCTTAATGCCGGAAGCCAGCAGATCGCCGATCTGCATGAGGCAGACTGCGCCTTTTTCTTTGGTGATCAGGTATTCCCGTTCCTTCGGCGTTTTGTCCGGATAGAGATCCTCCAACTCCTGTGTGGTGATAAAGAATATGTCGTGGGGCAGGATCTCGTTTATGTAGTCATACTGGATTGCCATGTATTTTTCCGTTTTTCGCAGCACTTTGTAAACGGATTTCACAGTGTCCATCAGGTATTCTGTACAGCGTTCCTCGCGGGAGATGATCTTCTCCCAGTCCCATTGATCCACATAGATCGAGTGAATGTTGTCTGTCACCTCGTCCCTGCGGACGGCGCTCATATCCGTGTAGAGGCCTTCCCCGTAAGAGAAGCCGTATTTTTCCAGCGCCATGCGTTTCCACTTGGCAAGAGAGTGCACGATTTCCGCCGGCGCATCCCCCTGCTCTTTGATGCCGAAGGAGACGGGCCGCTCCACGCCGTTTAAGTTGTCGTTTAAGCCGGAATCGGGGTCGACAAACAGAGGCGCCGAGACACGGAGAAGATGGAGCTTTTCTGCCAGAAGATTCTGAAAAAAGTCTTTTACGGTCTTGATGCCGACCTGTGTGTCATAGAGATTCAGGGCGGACTTGTAATCTTTCGGGATGATTAAGTGATCCATAGGTTACCTCGCTTTTTATTTACTATCTATTTAACCGCTTTTCGAAAAAGAAATCAAGGGAAAAAACGGGGACGGAGGTTTTCTTATTCAATGAAATGTCTGATGTGAGATGATCCGCTCAATTATAAGGGGATCTTCCTCTAGTTCCTCCGCGATCTCCGGGATGGTTTTGCCTTTAGAAAGTTTCTTCTGTACCTGTTCGCTGAGTTTTTCCTGACGCCCTTTCTCCAGCCCTTCCCTGTAAGTGTTCCTCAAA
>DESQ01000049.1 GCA_002361355.1 Lachnospiraceae bacterium UBA3310 | reverse complement strand
TGCAATTGAGCTATCTCAATAGTAATCCGACCAATAATTACAATATATACCTCAAAAAGTGCAATCTATACCATAATACACAAAAATATTTTAGATTATAGTACAATAATTTTTATGTGATTTTGATTTAATTTATTTAATTTATTATGTGATAAAGCGTTGAGGAGATTACAACAAATGAAAAGGAAATTTTTGATTGTATTTGGGATGCTTTTTTGCATGGCTTTGGGGATGCTTGCCGGATGTGGGAAAAAAGAGGAGACGGCCAGGGTATATTACCTGAATTTCAAGCCGGAAGCGGCGGATACCTGGAAAGAAATTGCCAAAGCGTACGAGGCAGAGACTGGTATAGAAGTGAGGATATTGACGGCTGCAAGCGGCAGTTATGAGCAGACTTTGAAATCCGAGATTGCAAAGCAGAAACCGCCCACGCTCTTCCAGATCAATGGTCCGGTGGACTACGGGAAATGGAAGAATTACTGTAGGGATTTAAGCGATACGGAACTTTATTCATGGTTGATTGAACCGGACATGGCGGTCAGGGATGGAGACGGCGTCTATGGGATTCCCTATGTGGTGGAGGGGTATGGCATTATATACAATGACGGCATTATGCAGAAATATTTTTCACTGCCCTCCAGAAAGACGGATTTTGGGAACATGGAGGAAGTCAACAATTTTGACAAGCTTAAAGCAGTGGTGGAAGATATGTCGCAGCATCTCGAGGAACTCGGCATTGAAGGGGTATTTGCCTCCACTTCTTTCGGAGAGGGGGAAGACTGGCGCTGGCAAACGCATTTGGCGAATCTTCCCGTTTACTACGAATTTTCCCAAAAGGGGATTTCGGATGAGGCGGAACTTGATTTTAGTTATGAAAAGAACTTTAAGAATATTTTTGATTTATACATAAATAATTCATGTGCCGCCCGTGGGGAACTTGGCTCCAGAACGGTGAATGATTCCATGGCGGAGTTTGCGCTGGGAAAAGCGGCGATGGTGCAGAACGGTAACTGGGCATGGAACCAGATTTCCGGAATTGATGGCAATCAGGTAAAAGAGAAAGATGTGAAATTCCTGCCAATTTATACAGGCGTAAACGGTGAGGAGCAGCAGGGACTCTGCATCGGTACGGAAAGCTATATCTGCGTGAACAGTATTGCGGACGAGGCGGATCAGCAGGCTTCGATTGCCTTTCTGGAATGGCTGTACGGCTCTGAGACAGGTAAGAAATATGTCACAGATTCCTTAGGCTTTATTTCCCCGTTCAATACCTTTGCTTATGAGGAAAGTCCCAATGACCCTCTGGCAAGACAGGTAGTCTCCTATATGTCCGATACCTCTAAAAAAACGGTGAACTGGGATTTTACAGCGTTTCCCAGCCAGCGTTTTAAGAATGAACTTGGAAATTCGCTCTATGCGTATTGCAAGGGGGAATTAACCTGGGAAAAAGTAATAGAATCTGCGAAAAAAAACTGGGTATCCGAAAAAGCGCTATCGCTTGAATAGGGAAAGGAGAACCAATGAAATCCATACGCGGTAAAATTGCGTTGCTGATTATAGCCACTTCCGTTATTTTGATTGCAGGAATACTAACGGTATCTTATATGGTAAACAAAAAGAATATTACGGAGTTATGTGAGAGTTACCTGTACGACACCTGTGTCCATGCCTCGGATACCCTGTATGAATGTTTTTACAGCGATTCCGAGAGAAGCAACATGGATGTGGGACTTGGCAGGCTTGATTATATTTTAAATACGGTAGGGATCAATACCATGGACTCAAGCAGAGTTTATCTGGTAGATACGCAGGGAAAGTTCCTGTATCATGACGATGCCGATATGATAGGCCGGCAGATTGAAGGAAATACAGTGATTCAAAGTGTTCTTGATACCTTGCAGACAGGCATGATTACAACGGCGGATGTCAGAGAATGTACGATAGATGGCAGGGAGGTCTACATTGCCTTCATGTGTACGGTCAATGACTGGGTCATTTTTGTCCAGGCGGATAAATCAGATGTCATGAAACCGGTCAATACCATCTCTGCGATATGCGCCGTGATCGGACTGATACTGCTTTTGGCGGCTTTGGGCATAGGCATGGCGGTTACACGGATGATTACGCGGCCCATCGCGGCATTGACTGAAGTAATCAATGATATTTCTGAGTTAAATATGCAAAGCGACAGCGTTATCCCGTCAACCCATGACGAGGTGGGCACAATGGGAAACGCTGTTATCCATATGAAGGAACAGCTTTCGGGAATTGTTTCGGAACTCAACGATATTTCCGGAAAGCTGGTGAAGGATTCGGATTCCCTTTATGAGATTTCGGAAGGGGTGAAGCAGGCTTCTACCAATAATTCCGCCATTAACCAGAAGATGGCGGCCGCCATGGAGCAGACCTCTGCGTCCATGGAATCCGTTACGGCCCACGTTGAAAATATAAACAGAAATGCAGCGGCCGTTGCCGGGCATATTAACGCCGGAACGCAGCTTACGGCGGATGCGCGCCAAAAGAGCAAGGTGATTCATGAGAAAACAAGCGCTTCCCGGGAGGAGACTTTGCAGGTATACGATAAAATACAGAAAACCTCGCAGGAAGCGATTGTAAAGGCGCAGAAGGCGGCGCAGATCAATGAGCTGGCAAAAGCCATTCAAAGCATTGCGTATCGAACCAACCTGCTTTCTTTGAATGCTTCGATTGAAGCGGCAAGGGCAGGGGAAGAGGGGAAGGGCTTTGGCGTTGTGGCAGGCGAAATTGCGTCTTTGGCGACCCAGTCTACCCAGACCGGAGCCAATATTGTGGCGATTGTGGATGATGTCAACTCGTCTGTGGAGACACTGAGAGGCTGTCTTGTAGATGCCCTGAATTTCCTCGAGCATAAGGTAATGAATGACTATGATGAGTTTATGCAGTCCAGTGATGAATACAGCGGGACAACCAAGTCGATAGAAGAGTTTATGAATCAGGCGAACGAGGAGGTTATGGAACTGAAAAGTTTCATTGATGAGATCGCGGGCGCCATGTCGGAAGTCAACGACAATATCAGCGACTGTACCATGGGAATCTCTGATATTGCCCAGAAAACGACAGATGTGGTTGAACTTACGGCGGAGGCTTTTGACAAGACATCAAACGGCAAGGTCTCGGCCCGGCAATTGTCGGATATCACTTCAAGATTCCGGCTGTAGTTTCAACGAATACAACGGCATTTTACTATTGATAAAAGAAAAAAGATAAACGGTTAAAACCATTTTTGGCGAAATTTTCTTGCTTTTTTTTCATAAAATTTCTTTTCGTTACCTCCATGATGTGATATAGTATAAGAGAATGTGGGATAAGAGAATAAAAAGGAGCCGATGAAGATGGATGCGCAGCAGGATGCACATTTTCAATTGATGAAACGGCTGCTCGTCATTATTCCGCTTTCCACGATACTGATCTTGTTGGTTCTTTGTATCGTTTTGGGGGTAAACCTCTATGACGCGAAACGCGAGTTGCGAGAACTCCGCGATTCCGCATCTCCCGCGATGGCGATGAGTCAGACATCCGGGGAAGGAGAACCCGGCGTGTATACGGCCTCCGGTGTGGACGAGGTCAGACAGGGCAGATCCGGTGAGGATGAAGCCGCCTTGGAGGCGGAGGACGGGGAGAGGAAAGTATATCTTACCTTCGATGACGGCCCAAGCAGTAATACCGGAGAGATACTGGATATTCTGGCAGAGTACGATGTGAAAGCGACTTTTTTTGTGGTCGGGAAAGAGGAAGAAAGATATCAGCCGTTATATAAAAGGATTGTGGAAGAAGGGCATACGCTTGCGATGCACTCCTACAGCCATAAATATAATGAGATCTATCAGTCAAAAGAGAGCTTTGTGGAGGATTTGACGAAGCTGCAGGAGTTTCTCTACGACACGACGGGCGTCTGGTGCAGATACTGCAGGTTTCCCGGCGGCAGCAGCAATACGGTGAGCAGTGTGGACATGCATGAACTGATTGATTACCTGGAAGAGGAGGATATGAGTTATTATGACTGGAACATATCCTCAGGAGACGCATCGTCTGCCTATATAAGCCCTGATGCGATTGTGAGAAATTCCACGTCGAAGCTGCAGAATTTTCAGGAGGCGATCATACTGATGCACGATGCTTCCGACAAAGATTCGACGGTGGAGGCGCTGCCAAGGCTGATTGAGCAGATTCAGGCCATGGAAGATACGAAGATCCTTCCGATCACAGATGAGACGGAAGCGATTCATCATATAAGCAACGATTAAAGAATGGAGGAATAGGGAATGGGATTTTTTTCGGATTTGAAGGATGACTTATCCCAGGCGGTCAATGAACTGATGCCGGAAGAAGAGCTGGAAGCGGCTCTGGCGGCACAGGGACAGGCCAAAGCAGCTACGGACGGTGAGAAGACGGAAACGTCCGCGGCGGATGTATCGCTTGATTCATTGAATCTGAGCGATATGTTGGATAAGATAGAGGGACTGGAACCAGAGCTTGGGGTCGTGTCTGAGCCGGAGGAGGCAGTTCCTGTGGTAGAAGAGCCTGAACCTGTGGCGGAAGAGCCTGAACCCATAGTGGAGGAGCCTGCCGTGGAAGAGGCTTTGACAGAAGAGATTACGACAGAGGAACCGGAGATTCCGGAAGAAGAAATTGTGATAGAAGAACCGGCGATCCCTGAGGTCGCAGAGGCTGTAATTGAAGAAGAGGAGGCAGAACCTGTAATGGCAGAGGAAATTTTGGAGGAGTTGAAAACACCTGAAAAAGAAACTGAGAAAGCGCAGAATGGCGGAGGAAAGGGAAAGATTATGGAAGCACAGGCAAACCGCGTAGCGGTAGACGAGACAGCAGTTGTGACAGAGGGCATGACAATAACGGGTGATATTGTATCGGAGGGCTCTTTGGAACTGATCGGTACTGTAAATGGTAACCTTGATATTCTCGGCAAGCTGAATGTGACTGGTACGATTCAGGGTAATTCCAAGGCGGCTGAGATTTTTGCCGAGGGTTCCAAGATCACTGGTGAGGTGAACAGCCTTGGAAGCGTAAAGATCGGACAGAACTCCGTTGTAATCGGCAACATCACGGCTACCAGCGCAGTGATTGCAGGTGCGGTTAAGGGTGATATTGATGTACAGGGGCCAGTGATTCTTGATACGACGGCTATTGTGATGGGCAATATCAAATCCAAATCCGTACAGATCAATAACGGTGCGGTCATTGAAGGTATGTGTTCCCAGTGCTATGCGGATGTGAATCCTACATCCTTCTTTGAGGAGTTCAAGAAGAAAAAGTAAATCCGGTTACACAGAGGAGACAATATGAAGCGGATACTCTTGAAGTTAAGCGGGGAAGCTCTGGCGGGCGAAAAGAAGACAGGGTTCGATGAGGAGACGGTGCGCGGTGTTGCCATGCAGGTAAAGCAGTTGGTGGATGACGGCATTCAGGTTGGTATCGTCATTGGCGGCGGTAATTTCTGGCGCGGACGATCCAGCGAGAACATCGACAGGACGAAGGCGGATCAGATTGGTATGCTTGCAACGATCATGAACTGTATTTATGTGTCTGAGATTTTTCGGTCTGTGGGCATGATGACTTCGATTTTGACGCCTTTTGAGTGCGGCTCTTTTACGAAGCTGTTTTCCAAGGACAGGGCAAACAAATACTTTGCGAGAAATATTGTGGTCTTTTTTGCGGGAGGTACGGGACATCCTTATTTTTCCACGGATACAGGAGTGGTGCTTCGTGCCGTTGAGGTGGATGCGGATGTGATCCTTCTGGCGAAGGCGGTGGACGGTGTGTACGACGATGATCCGCGAAACAATCCCAATGCCAGAAAATACGAAGAGATTTCGATCGACGAGGTGATTGAAAAGAATTTGCAGGTGGTGGATATGACAGCTTCTATTCTCGCACGGGACAATAAGATGCCTATGTGGGTGTTCGGACTGAGTGAGGATAATAGTATTGTCAACACTGTCAAAGGTAAATTTAACGGCACAAAAGTGACTGTATAATATATTTGGGAGGATTACAGTATGGACGATAGACTTAAGCCTTATGAGGAAAAGATGCAGAAGTCCTATGATTTTCTGGTGAATGATCTTGCAGCGATCCGTGCCGGACGTGCAAATCCCCATGTCCTCGATAAGATTAAGGTGGATTATTACGGGACGCCCACACCGATTCAGCAGGTAGGCAATATCACGGTTCCCGAGGCGAGAATTTTACAGATTGCGCCGTGGGAGAAAAGCCTGATCAAGGAAATTGAGAAGGCGATTCTGGCTTCGGATGTGGGAATCACCCCCACGAACGACGGCTCGCTGATCCGTCTGGTATTTCCGGAACTCACTGAGGAGCGCCGTAAGGAACTGGTAAAGGATATCAAGAAACGGGGCGAAGACAATAAGGTTGCGATCCGCAATACGAGGCGGGACGGTAACGACGCGTTGAAGAAGCTGGCGAAGACAGAGGTCTCGGAGGATGAGATCAAGGAGCTGGAAGAGAAACTTCAGAAGCTGACGGACAAGTTTATCAAGGATGTGGATAAGCTGGTGGAGGAGAAGTCAAAAGAGATTTTGACAGTATGATCGATTGAGGAAGAGGGGCTTACAGAATGCGGGATTCTGTTGCCCCTTTCATTTATCGGTTTACATAATGTTAATAGTTGGAAAGACAATGTGAGAAATCACGTTGAAGTGAGGAAAATATGGCGGAAGAAAACAGAGTGCCTCAGCATGTAGCGATTATTTTGGACGGCAACGGCAGATGGGCTAAGAGGAAAGGAATGCCCCGCAACTACGGACATGTGCAGGGGGCGAAGACGGTGGAAGTGATCTGCGAGGAAGCCTATCGGATGGGCATCCAATATTTGACGGTATACGCTTTCAGCACAGAGAACTGGAACAGGCCGGAGGATGAGGTGAGCGCGCTGATGGGGCTGCTTCGCAATTACATGAAGACCTGCTTAAAAACTGCGGCGAAGAATAACATGTGTGTGCGTGTGATCGGTGAGAAATCCCGGCTCGATGAGGATATCAGGAAAAGAATCGGAGAGCTGGAGGAGGCCACGAAGGACAATACGGGACTGCACTTCCAGATCGCGATTAACTACGGGGGAAGGGATGAGATTGTCCGCGCTGCGAAAAAGCTTGCAGTGCAGGTACAGGAGGGGACTTTAAAGCCGGAGGATATCACGCAGGAGCGGTTTGACGAGGCGCTTGACACGGCGGGTATTCCGGAGCCGGATCTGCTGATCAGAACCTGTGATGAACAGCGGATTTCCAATTTCCTGCTCTGGCAGCTTGCTTACACGGAGTTTTATTTTACGCCTGTGGCATGGCCTGATTTTTCAAAAGAAGAATTAGAGAAGGCGGTGGCGGCATATAATAAAAGGGACAGACGTTACGGTCTGGTCACAGAATAGGAGGATGGCTGTATGTTTCGTACAAGGTTACTGAGCGGCATCCTGCTTGTTGCTGTTGCGCTGGTGGTTCTTCTGACAGGAGGGGCGCTTTTGGCGGTGGTGCTTTTTCTTGTTTCCCTGATCGCTTATCAGGAGCTGACGGCCGCCTGTAAGGTGCGCGGGGAGAAGATGGAACCAAGCGCTCCGGTCAAAGTGGGCTGTGTGATGACCCTTGTGTACTATGCAGTGATGGGGCTTGCTCTGGCAAGGAACATTACCGTGGCTTTTCCGGCGATGATATTGGCGATTGTGGCGGCGTTTTTGGCCTTTTTATTTGTCTATGTATTTACGTTTCCGAGATACCATGCGAACCAGATCATGGCGGCTATGGTTTCTTTTCTCTATGGGCCGGTGATGCTGTCCTTTCTCTATCTCATCCGGGAGGGGCTTAACGAGGGAATTTATCTGGTGTGGTTTGTGTTTTTGGCCTCCTGGGGGAGCGACACCTGCGCATACTGTGTGGGCGTGCTGATCGGGAAACACAAGATGGCGCCTGAATTAAGCCCGAAGAAGTCTGTCGAGGGTGCGGTGGGCGGCGTTGTGGGAGCGGCTCTTTTGTTTGTCCTTTACGCTTACTTTGTGATTAACCGCTATACCGGGATGACCCTGCCTTTGCCGTTTGCGGCAGTTCTTGGCGCGGTGGGCGCGCTCATTTCCATGGTGGGTGATCTGGCGGCTTCGGCTATCAAGCGGGATCATGGAATCAAGGATTACGGGAAACTGATACCGGGCCACGGCGGGATTATGGATCGGTTTGACAGTGTGATCGTAGCGGCGCCCGTTGTATTTATGGGAATCATGCTGATGACTGTATAGACAATTATATTGCGGAGTGAGAACATAAGATGAAAAAAATAGGTATTTTGGGTTCTACCGGTTCCATCGGGACACAGACACTTGACATTGTCAGAAAAGAGAAGGATTTAGAGGTGGTTTCTCTGGCGGCGGGCTCCAATGTAGAGCTTTTAGAGGAACAGATCAGAGAATTTAAGCCGAAAATTGCCGCTCTTTGGAATGAGAAAGCGGCTGATGATTTGAGAGTGCGGGTGGGTGACCTGCCGGTGCGCATCGTGAGCGGTATGGACGGCCTTCTGGAAGTATCCACGGCGGCGGATATGGAGGTGTTAGTCACCGGAATCGTCGGTATGATCGGCATCAGGCCTAC
Source organism: Lachnospiraceae bacterium UBA3310 (assembly GCA_002361355.1). Classification (GTDB taxonomy): domain Bacteria; phylum Bacillota; class Clostridia; order Lachnospirales; family Lachnospiraceae; genus UBA3282. The sequence continues at coordinate 74,239 of DESQ01000049.1, read as the reverse complement.
CATTGCGGCCATTGAGGCGGGCAGGGATATTGCCCTCGCGAACAAGGAGACGCTGGTGACGGCAGGACATATCATTATGCCTCTGGCAAAACAGCGTGGTGTCTCCATTCTGCCCGTGGACAGCGAGCACAGTGCCATTTTTCAGTCTTTGCACGGGGAGAACAGGGCGCGGGTGGAGAAGATACTGCTCACGGCTTCCGGCGGGCCATTCCGGGGAAAAACCAGAGGGGAGCTTGCGGACATGACGGTGGAGGATGCGCTCAAGCATCCGAACTGGTCTATGGGGAAGAAGGTTACGATTGATTCTGCTTCCCTGTGCAACAAGGGACTGGAAGTGATGGAGGCGAAATGGCTCTTCGATGTGGATCTTAACCAGATTGAGGTGGTGGTTCATCCCCAGAGTATCCTGCACTCTGCGGTGCAGTATGCGGACGGCGGGATCATGGGTCAGATGGGCGTGCCGGACATGAAACTCCCCATCCAGTATGCGCTGTTCTATCCTGACAGGAGGCCGATGGACATTGGAAGAGTAGATTTATGTAAACTAGGAAGCCTCACTTTTGAGAGACCGGACACGGAGACCTTTCAGGGGCTTGCGCTGGCATACCGCGCCGCCGAGAGGGGCGGTTCTCTTCCGACGGTGTTTAATGCGGCGAACGAGAAGGCGGTAGCGCTGTTTTTGGAGAAGCGGATTCGGTTTTTGCAGATTCCGGAACTGATCGGGATGGCAATGGACGCCCATCAGGTGGTGGAAAATCCCACGCTGGAAGAGATTCTGGCGGCGGAGTCGGAGACTTACGAGTATATCAGACAGAAGTTTGGAGAGTAGAGAATTGATCAGAACAATTATTTTATTTATCATTGTGTTTGGCCTGGTGGTGATATCCCATGAATTTGGCCACTTTCTCATCGGCAGAAAAAACGGCATCCGCGTGGTGGAGTTCGCGGTGGGCATGGGGCCGACCCTTATTTCCTTCATGGCGGGCGGTACGAAATGGTCTTTAAAACTTTTGCCGTTTGGCGGCGCCTGTATGTTTGAGGGTGAGGATGGCCTGGAGCGGGAGGAAGGCCAGAGAGAGGCATACAGGGAATCCGGAGAGGGCGTTGCCTTTACGGAGGCAGGCGTCTGGGCGCGGATTGCCACAGTCTTTGCCGGCCCTTTCTTTAATTTTATTCTTGCCTTTATCATGGCGGTGATTCTGAGTGTGTTTACCGGGGCGGATCTGCCTGTGGTGGGCACAGTGATGGAGGGCTCTGCAGCCAGTGAGGCGGGTTTGCAGCAGGGTGATGTGATCACGAAGATCGGTCGTGAGCCGATTCATTTTTACAGGGAGGTTTCCATGATCTCCGCTTTGAATCGGGGTGAAACGATGGAGATCACCTATGAGAGGAACGGGACGAAGAGCGTGACGACCCTTGCGCCTCAGTACAGTAAAGAAGACGGGCGTTATTATATGGGAATTACCAACGGCGGGGCGTATCTGGAGTGCAATCCCCTGCAGGTGTTCCAGTATGGCTTCTACGAGGTGGAATACTGGGTGAAGCTCACCTATAAGAGCCTGGTGATGCTGGCGAAGGGACAGGTGACGAAGGATGATGTGACAGGGCCTGTGGGGATCGCCCAACTGGTGGGAGAAAGCTATGATCAGGCGGAGGAGAACTACGGCACTTCCTACGCCATTTTGACCATGCTGCAAATTGTAGTGCTTCTTTCGGTCAATCTGGGTATTATGAATCTTCTGCCGCTTCCTGCGCTGGACGGCGGACGGTTGGTGTTCATGCTGGTGGAAGTGGTGAGGGGAAAACCCGTGCCGCCGGAGAAGGAGGGCATGGTGCATTTTGCCGGTTTGGTGGTGCTGATGGTGTTGATGGTCTTTATTATGTACAATGATATTATGAGACTGGTGCGCTGAGTGCTGGCCTTTTACAGAGCGGGCAGGGAAGGAAAGGAATGTTCCCCGCCCGCTTGTTTTTTGGGAGAAGGTATAGTATGATATTCATATCGAACCTCATTCAGAGGTTCCAGGGCAGATACAGCGGGTATCCCGCAAAAATTCTCTTTTAGGTTTGGTGATACGAAATAAATATTGCATGTTATTTTTCCTAAAAAGGAGGTGCACATGAGAGAATGCAGTATGAGACAGGTATATATTGGTGTCGTGGCAGGGCCAGCGTAAATCAGGATGCTGTTGTGCTCCAGCAGGTTTTGACGCGCCGTGGCAGGGTGCTTATGGCGGCGGTGTGCGACGGGATGGGAGGTATTTCACTGGGAGAGGAGGCGAGCGGATATGTGGCGGATCAGCTTCGGGAATGGTTTTACAGGGAGCTTCTCTATATGATCCAAAGAAGGAAGCGCTTCTGGGTGATCCGAAGGTCTCTGGACAGGCTCACCTTCCATATGCAGAGACATTTGGGAAGATATGCGGCGCGGGAAGGAATTTCACTGGGGACAACCATGACAGTGCTCGTTTTGTGGGAAGGAACTTATCTGCTCTGGCATCTTGGCGACAGCAGAGCATACCGTCTGCGTAGAGGACGCATGGAGCAACTGACCACGGATCATGTGCAGGGCGCGGAGAAACTCACAAAATGTCTGGGAAGTTTCGGCTGGTTTGAGCCGGCACATGGAATGGGTTCCCTTCGGAGGGGAGAGGGCATTCTTCTGTGTACGGACGGTTTCAGACGACGGGTTTCCAGACAGGAATTATGCAGTGTGATGCATTTCGGCAGGTCGGGCTTTCAGGAGCCGGTGGGGGAGGAACGGATCGGGCGGCGTCTCAGGGAAATCGGCGAGGTGTGCAGGAAGCGCGGAGAGACGGACAATCTTTCGGCGGTGTACGTGGGATGCATGGATTAGTTTACATAATAAAAAATATTGGTATTCATACAGGTTTACATAATATGAAAAACAAGCATAAAAGAGAGGAAATAGGAAGGAAAATATGAAAGAGAATAACAGACTGGGAAAGTATGAAATCATAAGGATGCTGGGGCAGGGCGGCGAGGGCTGCGTCTATTTGGCCAAAGACGAGAGTCTCTCCCGCCTTGTGGCGGTGAAGCGGCTTTGGGATGAGACGGGAAAAGAGGGCGGGGAAATCGGACGGGAAGCAGCGTTTCTGCGTGATCTGCGGCATCCGATGCTGCCGGTTGTCTATGAGCTGTTTTACGAGGAGGGCTGGTATCTGGCCATGGAGTATATGGAAGGGATTAGTTTACATAAATATGTAAAAATAAACGGGCCGGCAGGGGAGGAGCAGACGCGTCTCTGGGCGGCTTCTCTTCTTAATGTTTTAAATTATCTCCACACGAGAGAAACGCCTGTTATTTATAGAGATCTCAAACCGGACAACATTATAGTGTGCAGGGACGGGAGTCTACGCCTTGTGGATTTTGGGGCAGCAGGGCTTCGCAGCTTCGGGGAAGGCGGGGCCGGAAGAATGGTGTACACGGCAGGTTACGCTGCGCCTGAACAGCGGGGCATTGGCGGCAAAAAGGCGTGGGCGGATGAGCGGAGCGATATCTATGCGTTTGGGTCGACGCTATGCTATATGCTCACTGGCGCAGATCCCGGAACAGCGTCCTGCACGGCACACCCTGTTTCCGCATGCAATCCTCTTTTATCCGCAGAACTGGAACGGATTGTCTGCCGCTGTATGGAGGAAGATCCTGCGGCGCGCTATCAGGTAGTCGCGGAGGTGGCGAGGGATCTGGAAAAAAGAGGGCGGCGCAGAGCCGTAGGAAAAAGAGAATTTATACGGTGCGTGGAAAAACAGATTTGTCTTACAGGGTCTTTTCGTATATAATAGAGTGAAAAGAATTGGGAATGCCAAAATGCGGCATTCTCTGCATAAATGTAAGAGCAGTGTGGAGGAAAAATTGAAAAAACATAGAGAGCAGACAAAAATCATTACCATCGGGGACAGGAAGATCGGCGGGGGAAATCCTATTTTGATTCAGTCCATGACCAACACGCCCACGGAGGATGTGGAGGCCACCACAGCGCAGATTCTGCGGCTGGAGAAGGCGGGCTGCGAGATTATCAGGTGTACGGTGCCTACGATCGAGGCGGCAAAGGCCATCTCAGGGATAAAGAGCCGGATTCATATTCCGCTGGTGGCGGATATCCATTTCGATTATAAGATGGCTATTGCGGCGATGGAGAACGGCGCGGACAAGATTCGCATCAATCCGGGTAACATTGGCGGAAAGGATAAGGTGGCGGAGGTTGTTGCGGCGGCAAAAGAGCGCAGCACTCCGATCCGTGTGGGGGTAAACAGCGGATCGCTGGAGCGCGGGCTTGTGGAGAAATATCATGGTGTGACGGCGGAAGGTATCGTGGAGAGCGCATTGGATAAGGTGGGCATGATCGAGGACTGTGGGTATGACAATCTTGTGATCAGTATCAAGTCCTCCGATGTGATGATGTGTGTCAGAGCCCATGAAATTCTGGCGGAAAAGACCAATTATCCGCTTCATGTGGGGATTACGGAATCGGGAACGGTAAACAGCGGAAATATCAAGTCGGCGATCGGTCTGGGACTTATCTTGAATCAGGGGATCGGCGATACGATACGGGTGTCTTTGACGGGCGATCCCGTGGAAGAGATTAAGTCTGCGAAGCTGATTTTACGCACGCTCGGACTCAGGAAGGGCGGCATAGAGGTGGTTTCCTGTCCTACCTGCGGCAGGACGAAGATTGATCTGATCGGGCTTGCAAGTCAGGTGGAGGAGATGGTGCAGGATATTCCTCTTGACATCAAGGTAGCTGTTATGGGCTGTGCGGTGAACGGGCCCGGCGAGGCGAAGGAGGCCGATATCGGCATTGCCGGGGGTATCGGTGAGGGTCTTTTGATCAGGCGGGGCGAGATTGTGAAAAAGGTGCCGGAGCAGGAACTTTTAAATACGCTCAGGGAGGAACTTTTGCACTGGAATGAGTAAAACTTTTTTTGATGTGTTTCCTACGTTGAAATTGGATACGGGTCTGCATGATCTGTTTGAGAGCGTCGCTGTGGAAAAAGTGACGAGCACCAAACGGAAGGATTTTTTGCGCGTTTATATCTCCTCCGATCATCTGATCAGCAAGGAGGATGTATTTCGGGTGGAGCGGGAGATCGGGAGGCAGTTTTTCCCGAATATGCCGATTGTCGTGAAATTTTACGAGCATTTTACCCTCTCCGCCCAGTATGATCCCCAAAAGCTGATGGATGCCTATGGGGAGAGCATTCTTCTGGAGTTAAAGGAGACATCGCCTGTGGAGTACAATATGTTTAAGCGGGCGGATATTGGATTTACGAACGATAAGATGCAGCTTACGCTGGAGGATACGGTATTTGGCAGGGAAAAATCGCAGGAGTTATGCCGTATTTTGGAAAAAATATACAGCGAGCGCTGCGGCATTCCGATACAGGTAGACATCGCCTATAAAGAGAAAAAGGCCGGAAAAAGCCATGAGGAGGATGAACACCGCCTTGCGCTGCAGGTGGCACAGATTTCCGCCAGGGCGGGATTCCCCGTGCAGATGAAGGGAGCGGCGCTGTCTGCTGGAAACGGAGAGAGTGTGGCGCAGGGGGAGTTGCCCGGAAGGGCGGCTGCACCTGAGAATACGACGCAGCCGCCCGCCTTTGAGAATCCGGCAGCCGCGCCTGCGCAGAGGAGGCCGGCGGGAAGTAAAGAAAAGTCTGACCCTAAGCGTCCTCTGAAACGCTCCGATAATCCGGATGTGATCTACGGGAGGGATTTTGAGGAGGAAGCCATACCCATTGAGGAGATCATCGGTGAGATGGGCGAGGTGGTTATCCGCGGCAGAGTGATCCGCTCGGACAAGCGTGAAATCAAGAACGAGCGGATGATCCTGATCTATGATGTCACGGATTACACAGACACCATGACGGTGAAATTATTTATACACAACGAGCAGGCCAGCGAAATAACGAGCGTTATGAAAGAGGGAACCTTTGTCAAAATCAAGGGTATGACCATGTTAGACAAGTTTGACCATGAATTGACCATCGGCTCGCTGGCGGGTATCAAGAGAATACCGGACTTTACGACTTCCCGTGAGGACAGGAGTGTCAGAAAACGGGTGGAACTTCACTGCCACACGAAGATGAGTGATATGGATGGTGTGTCGGAAGCCAAGGATATCGTAAAGAGGGCTTACAAGTGGGGGCATCCGGCTATCGCCATTACTGACCATGGGGTGGTGCAGTCCTTTCCGGATGCGAACCATGTGTGGGAGGATCTCTGGAAAGCGGAGAAAAACCGCTGCAAGGAGGCGGGAGAACCAGAGCCGGACAAGCAGAGTTTCTTTAAGGTGATCTATGGCGTGGAGGCCTATCTGGTGGATGATCTGCACGAGATTGCCACCAATGAGAAAGGACAGGATTTTCAGGCGGATTTTGTCGTTTTTGACATAGAGACCACAGGTTTTTCACCGACCAGAAACCGCATTATCGAGATCGGGGCGGTGAAGGTCAGTGCGGGGAAGATTGTGGATCGTTTTTCTACTTTTGTCGATCCGCTTACGCCCATCCCCTACGAGATTGAGAAACTGACAGGAATAACAGATGATATGGTTATGGGAGCGGAGCAGATAGATGTGGTGCTGCCGCAGTTTATGGCATTTTGTGAAGGGTGCATCCTGGTGGCGCACAACGCCCAGTTTGATATGAGTTTTATCATGGAAAACTGTGACAGACAGGGCATTTCCCATGACTTTACTTATGTGGATACGGTGGGGATCGCCAGAGTTTTTTTGCCCGGACAGAAGAAACACACTCTTGACGCGGTGGCAAAAACGCTCGGCGTATCTTTAGAAAACCACCATAGGGCGGTAGATGATGCCGAGGCCACAGCGGAAATTTTTGTGAAGCTGATTGCCATGATGGAGAAGGAAGAGATCACCACGCTGGCACAGATTAACGAGAGGGGAAAAGCAAGCCCCGATATCATTAAAAAGCTGCCTACTTACCATGCGATCATTCTGGCGAAGAATAACGTGGGCCGCATGAACCTGTACCGTCTGGTGTCGGAATCCCATCTGACGTATTTTTCCAGAAGGCCCAGAATACCCAAAAGCCTTTTGATGCAGTACCGGGAGGGATTGATTCTGGGGAGCGCCTGCGAGGCGGGAGAGCTTTACCGGGCGCTTTTGGAGCAGAAGTCCGACGCGGAGATCGCAAGACTGGTGAACTTTTATGACTATCTGGAAATACAGCCCCTGGGAAACAACCGCTTTATGATTGAGTCGGATCGGACGCCGGACATCAATTCCATGGAGGATATTCAGGAGATCAATAAGCAGATCGTACGCCTGGGCGAGCAGTTTGGCAAGCTTGTGGTGGCTACCTGCGACGTTCATTTCCTGAACCCGGAGGATGAAATTTACCGTCGTATCATCATGGCTGGACAGGGATTCCCGGACGCTGACAATCAGGCGCCTTTATATCTACGCACAACGGAGGAGATGCTTGATGAGTTTTCCTATCTTGGCAGTGACAAGGCCGAGGAGGTGGTAATCACCAACACCAACCTGATTGCGGATATGATTGACGTGATGAGTCCGGTACGGCCGGATAAGTGCCCGCCGGTCATAGCGGACAGCGACAAACAGCTTACGGATATCTGTTACAACAGGGCGCATGAGCTTTACGGCGAAACGCTGCCGAAGATTGTGGAGGACAGGCTTGAGAAAGAACTGCATTCCATCATTTCCAACGGTTTTGCGGTGATGTATATCATCGCCCAGAAACTTGTGTGGAAGTCCGTGGAGGACGGCTATCTGGTGGGATCGCGGGGATCTGTGGGAAGTTCCTTTGTGGCTAATATGGCGGGAATCACGGAGGTAAATTCCTTGAGTCCTCACTATCTGTGCCCGAAGTGCCACTATTATGACTTCGACTCCGAGGAGGTGAAGGCTTACAGCGGCGGCGCCGGCTGTGACATGCCGGATAAAGACTGCCCTGTCTGCGGCACACCTCTCATGAAGGAGGGATTTGACATTCCCTTTGAGACATTCCTGGGTTTTAAGGGAGATAAGGAGCCGGATATTGACCTGAACTTTTCCGGAGAATATCAGAGTAAAGCCCATAAATACACGGAAGTTATCTTCGGTAACGGACAGACTTACCGGGCGGGTACCATCGGTACGCTGGCGGATAAGACGGCTTACGGCTATGTGAAGAATTACTATGAGGAGCGGGGCAGGCATAAGAGAGCCTGTGAGATCAACCGGATTGTGACGGGATGTACGGGCGTGCGCAGGAGCACCGGGCAGCATCCCGGCGGTATCGTGGTTCTGCCCGTGGGGGAGGACATCAACTCTTTCACGCCGGTACAGCATCCCGCCAACGATATGACGACGGATATTGTCACCACGCATTTTGACTATCATTCCATCGACCACAACCTGTTGAAGCTGGATATCCTGGGACACGATGATCCCACCATGATTCGGATGCTGCAGGATCTGACAGGGATTGACCCAACGGCGATTCCGTTAGATGACAAGGGCGTGATGTCCCTCTTCCAGTCGACGGAGGCGCTGGGAATTACGCCGGAGCAGATCGGCGGCTGTAAGCTGGGGTGTCTTGGTATACCGGAGTTCGGCACGGAATTTGTAATCCAGATGGTGATAGACGCCAAACCCAAATGCTTCACGGATCTGGTGCGGATTTCCGGGCTGTCCCACGGCACGGACGTGTGGCTTGGCAACGCCCAGACCCTGATTGAGGAAGGCAAGGCCACCATTTCCACAGCCATCTGCTGTCGTGACGATATTATGATTTACCTGATGCAGCAGGGGGTGGAGCCGTCCCTTTCCTTCACCATCATGGAGAGTGTGCGTAAGGGCAAGGGGCTGAAGGACGAGTGGATCGATGCCATGAAGGAGCAGGGAGTGCCGGACTGGTACATCGGTTCCTGCAAGAAGATCAAATATATGTTCCCCAAGGCTCACGCGGCGGCTTATGTCATGATGGCGTGGCGTATCGCCTACTGTAAGATCAATTATCCGCTGGCTTACTATGCGGCCTATTTCAGCATCCGCGCTTCGGCCTTCTCCTATGAGATCATGTGTCAGGGGCAGGCACATCTGGAGAGTGTAATGGCGGATTATAAGCGAAGGAGCGAGGAACTTTCCAAGAAGGAACAGGATACGCAGAAGGATATGAAGATTGTGCAGGAGATGTACGCGAGAGGCTTTGACTTTGTGCCCATTGACATTTTCTCTGCGCAGTCCAGGCTCTTTCAGATTGTGGACGGAAAACTGATGCCGTCCTTAAACAGCATTGATGGTCTGGGAGAGAAGGCGGCGGACGCCATTGTGGAGGCGGCAAAGGACGGGCCGTTCTTAAGTAAGGATGATTTCAGACAGCGGGCCAAGGTGTCTAAGACGGTATTAGACCTGATGAGCGATCTGGGACTTTTGGGAAATCTGCCGGAGTCGAATCAGATCAGTCTGTTTGATTTTGTGGGTGCATAAGCTTTGTGCGAATGGCGTGTGCTGAACTGATTGAGCAGAGCTCAATCGCGAGGACTGCTTTGCAGCCTCGGAAAAATGATGGAGGGAAAAATATGAGAAAGATTGTGACAATTGGAAGAGAGTTCGGCGCCGGCGGCGGTGAGATCGGCAAGCGGGTGGCAAAAGAGCTGGGGATCGAGTATTATGACAAGGATATCATCTTAAAAACCGCAGTTTCGGCAAAGAGTTTGTCGCCGGAACAGGTGCGCAAGTGGGATGAGCGTGTGCCAAAGAACTTCGGCTTTGCCCAGAGTCTGTTTGATTTTTATAATAAGCCGCTGGAGGAGGAATTGTGGCAGGCACAGTTGGACGCCATCAGAGAGCTTGCCAACAGGGAGAGCTGTGTGATCGTCGGCAGGAACGGGGATTATATTTTGAGAGAGTTCGATCATTGTCTTAGCGTGTTTGTCCATGCAGGATTTGACTGGCGGGTGAGGCGCATGACGGGAATTATGGATCAGGTGCCGGCGGATCAGGTGGCAAATGATGTGCGCGCCGTGGATAAGGCGAGAAAACGTTACTGTGAGTATTACACCAAGCAGACCTACGGCGACGCGAGAAACTTTGATCTGACGGTCAACACGGAGAAGCTGGGTATTGATAAGGCGGTGGAATTGATACTTGCCGCGGCGGCGGATTTGTAACTGTTTATGGTTCAGCCATATTACACAATCATTTCTGCATGGCTGAATTATGAGAACATACTTGTATATTTGTATACAAAGTTCTTGACAAGGAATCAAAAAATTCATATACTTAAAAAAACGGGAAAAGACGGTGTCAATGCCACACAAGTACACCGTCTTTCACGTTAATAAGGCATTTGCTGTAGAAAAGGAGAGGATATTATGAAAAAATTACTGGCAATGGCTCTGATCGGCTGCATGACACTTGGCATGGTGGCATGTGGTTCTGACAATGGAGCGGCACAGACAGGCGAGAGCGCTGCGGCGCCTGAGACGACGGCGGAAAACGCTTCTGAGGAGGAGGCTCCCGCAGAGGAGGAAGCTCCCGCTCCCGCGGCGGACAGTGCGGCAGCAGGCGATAAGGTTTGGATTGTTGCGACAGATACGGTCTTCCGTCCTTTTGAGTTTACCGACGAGAACGGAGATTTTGTAGGAATTGATGTGGATGTTCTGGCGGCGATCGCAGAGGATCAGGGATTTCAGTATGAGCTGACCAGTCTTGGCTGGGATGCGGGCGTGGCTGCCGTGCAGGCAGGTCAGGCGGATGCGCTGATCGCGGGTGCGACCATCAAGCAGGAACGTATTGATTCCGGCTGGATTTTCTCTGACGGTTACTATGACGCGACACAGACTTTTGTGGTTGCAGAGGGCAGCGATATTAAGAGTTTTGAAGATTTGAAAGGCAAGAACGTGGCTGTGAAGAACGGTACGGCAGGCATGGATTTTGCTGAGAGTTTAAAGGATGAGTACGGCTTTACCACAACGGTATTTGAGGATTCACCGACCATGTATCAGGATGTTATCCTGGGCAACTCCGCTGCATGTGTGGAGGATACGCCGATTATGGCTGACTCCATCAAGACAGGTAATCTGGCGATGACGATTCCCGAAGGCATGGAGAGCGAGGGCGCACCTTACGGTTTTGCCATCATGAATCCTGACAACCAGGAACTGCTTGACATGTTCAATGCCGGTCTTGCAAACATCAAGGCGAACGGCAAGTACGACGAGATTATTGCGAAATACTTGGAGAAGTAGGAGAAGAATAATTTATGGTAATGATCATTCAGACATACGGGACAATGCTTTTGAAGGCGATGGGCCACACGCTTCTGCTGTGCCTGCTTTCTCTGGTGTTTGCCTCAATAATAGGTATGATTTTCGGCCTGATGAATGTGGGGCATAACAGGGTGCTCAACTTTATCGGTACGGTCTATGTGGATGCGGTGCGCGGCGTGCCGCTCATTGTACTGGCTTATTTTATTTATTTTGGCATTCCGACGGCCATTCAGCAGGGACTCGGTTTTACGAGTTTCAGGTTGGGTCCCCTGCAGGCGGGAACCATTGCGCTTTCCATGAACTGCGGCGCCTATATGGCGGAGATTGTCAGGGCCGGCATTCAAAGTGTAGACAGAGGTCAGATGGAGGCAGGCAGAAGCCTGGGACTCTCCTACGGCGCTGGGATGGCTCTGATCGTGATTCCACAGGCTATCCGTACGATGATCCCGTCGATTATCAACCAGTTTATCATTACCTTAAAGGATACGTCGATCCTCTCTGTAATCGGATTTCCAGAGCTTACGAATGTGGGTAAGACAGTCATGGGCAACACTTTCAAGCCTTTGCAGGCATGGGCTATCGTCGGCATCATGTATCTGATTGTCATCACTATCCTGAGTAAGGTTTCCAAGCAGATCGAGAGGAGGATCAACCGTGGCAGATAATACGGATGTCAAGATTTCTGTTAAGAATTTAAAAAAGAATTTTGGTTCTCTGGAAGTATTAAAGGATATCAATATAGAGGTGACTGAGGGCGAGGTGGTTGTGCTGATTGGTCCCTCCGGCAGTGGGAAATCCACACTTTTGCGGTGCCTGAACCAGTTGGAAAAGGCAACTTCCGGCAAAATCGTGATCGACGGCTATGACGTGACCGACAAACATACGGATATCAACAAGGTGCGCGAGAATATCGGCATGGTGTTCCAGCATTTTAACCTGTTTAACCACTTGAACGTCCTAAAGAATATGACGCTGGCGCCGGTGCATTTAAAGACCCTCTCCAAGGAGGAGGCAAAGAGCAAGGCGATGCAGCTTTTAGACCGTGTGGGACTTGCGGACAGGGCGGAGGCTTATCCCAGCCAGCTTTCCGGCGGACAGAAACAGCGTGTGGCGATTGCCAGGGCGCTGGAGATGAATCCTGACATTATGCTCTTCGACGAACCCACAAGCGCCCTTGACCCGGAGATGGTGGGAGAGGTGCTGGCGGTTATGAAGGAGCTGGCCAGAGACGGCATGACGATGATCGTGGTTACCCATGAGATCGGTTTTGCCAGAGAGGTGGCAAGCCGCGTGATCTTTATGGAGGGCGGCTATATCGTCGAGGAGGGAACGCCGGAGGAGGTGCTTGATAATCCGAAGGAGCCGAGGACGATTGATTTCTTAAGTAAAGTGCTATAAAATAGGGAAAGAGCAGGGGACAGCGGTTTGTAGCCGCTGTCCTTTTTTTGCGCGTATAAGCAGAGTCAGAAGACGGCGGAGACAGGATACAGGCTTGCATGTAAGACTGTCTATGACGGCTTATGACGAGAAATTGCGGATTTTTTAAGAAAAATGAAAAAAGGGCTTGCATTCTTTTAGAAAATATAATAGAATAAGCAAGTGTCAATCAGATGGCTCGTTGGTCAAGCGGTTAAGACGCCGCCCTCTCACGGCGGAAACAGGGGTTCGATTCCCCTACGAGCTGTTGACTGTTTTAGAACAGCCCAACCCTAAAGGATGCCGGAAACTGCGGATAAAGCGGTTTGCGGTATTTTTGTTGCGTCACAGTAACAGTAAAGAAAGGGGAGAGTGACTTTCCACTCTCCCCTCATTAGGCCAGTTTTGCCTTGACATCCCGCATGTTAATTTCCAACATATGGACTTTAAGCGAAAGCATTTCTGTTTCTAAACAGGGTTTCATTGCTTCATGCAGATTTCTCGATAAATCCAGATGCCCCTCAGCCACGCGTTGGATACTGGGACGGATGTCATTTTCAAGCGTTAAGGACAGATATGTCACCTGATATTTAATAATATCCACTTCCTGATTTAGCGTCCAGACATCGTCTTTTAACAGATGAACATCCTGTTTCATTTCCTGCATTCCTGAAAGAAGCAGATCCAATTTTTGACTGTCTGTCATTGCGTTACCACCTTTCGTGTGTCGCAGCAATCATTTTTCTCCAGGTGGATAAAGTATAGCACTCGTTTAAGAAAAAGTCTATAAAGATTGTGAAAAATTTTACAGTAAAATATTACGAATTTTCGTTTATTACAGTTGAAAGCGGGGAAGAGAGGAAGTATAATGGGAAAAGGTTTAAACCTATAGACACAGGAGCGGGGAAGAATATGTACATATCGCAGAACGCAGCGCAGTCCATCGTGGAAGAGATCGGCCGGGAGATCAATGAGCACATCAACTTTATGGATCAGGAGGGTTATATCGTTGCCAGCACGGACAAGGCGAGACTGGGAACGCTTCACACGGGAGCAAGGCGCATCATTGAGGAGAAGCTTCCGGAACTTTATATCACGGAGGAAATGGAAAATTCAACCACGAAAAAGGGGATCAATCTGCCTATCACGATTCGGGACGAGATCGTGGGTGTGGTGGGAATCACCGGGGATAAGGAGCGTGTGGCGGGATACGGGAACATTGTCCGCCGGATGACGGAAATCATGGTGGAGGACAGCCGCCTGAAGGATCACAGAAAGTATGACAGACGTGTCAGATATCGCTTCATTGAGGAGTGGATCGGTAGATCCGGCGCTTTCTATGACAGGGGATTTGTGGAGCGCGGTGGACAGATCGGCATTGATATTATGAAGCCGCGGAGGGCGATGGTGATCCGCTTTGTGCGCTATACGGAGCTGTCTTCCACCCAGGAGGGACAGAGACGGTTGGAGGAGATGGAGTCGGCGGTGCGTCACTATGCGGAGCGCGAGGAGATTCTTTATCTGCGGGAACCACCCAGACAGATCTGCCTTCTGGAAGCCTGCAGCGATGATAAAATGAGAAGGACGGCGGAGAACATACAGAAGCTTCTTCGTGACAAATACGGGGAACGGGTCGTGATTGGGATTGATTCTGTGAAAGAAGGCAGCATTCATATCAATCAGATATGCAAGGAGGCGGAGCGCGCGGCGGAAGCCGGTGGACTGGCGGATATCATTTTCTATAAGGAGCTGTATGTGGAGCTTTTTTTGCGGGATGTGACGGCGGAGGCGCAGGTGGAGTACCTGAACAGGCTGTTTCCCGGTATGGGTGACGAGGAGCTGGATGCCTGCATGAAGCTGATTGAAGTATTTATCGAGGAGGACGGTTCCATAAGCAGAATGGCGGACAGGCTCTTTATGCATAAAAACACGATCCAGTATAAGCTGAAAAAGATGGAGGCATTGAACGGGCGGGATATCAGGAAGCCGGTGGGCGCTGCCGTGTACTATATGGCTTTGCAGTTTTACCGGACGTTAAACCATGCGGCGGAAATCGGGCAGCGATCCTTTAGCTGACACTTGGATTGTTCTGCGAAACAAAAATATAGCAAAATATATGTATCAAATAACATATACAAAGCAATAAATATGTAGTATTTTAAAAGAAGATTACAAAAAATCTTCTTTTTTTAACGTTTTATTAGTAAAATTGTACAAACGGTGAACGACGGTATATCTGATAGGGAGGACTGGCATGACATTACGGAAAGAAGCGAATCAGATCATTCAAAAGTCGATTCAGGCGGTTCTGCCGGACGAGGCGGTGGCGAAGGCTCTGCAGGGGAGGAAATTTGGCTCCGGCAGGATTTATATGGTGGCTGCCGGTAAGGCAGGATGGCAGATGGGAAAAGCGGCGGCGGAACTTTTGCAGGATAGACTGGAAGCCGGCGTGGTGGTGACAAAGTACGATCATGTGAAGGGTGAAATTCCAAGGACACATTGTTTTGAGGCAGGTCATCCGGTGCCGGACGAAAATTCCTTTGCGGCGACGCAGGCGGCTCTGGAGCTGGTGGCACGGGCAACGGCGGAGGATGAAGTGATTTTTCTGCTTTCCGGGGGCGGGTCGGCTCTGTTTGAAAAGCCTTTGGTGAGCGGGGAGGAACTCCAGGATATTACCAGACAGCTTTTGGCTTGTGGCGCGGATATTGTAGAGATGAACACGATCCGGAAACGGCTCTCCGGCGTCAAGGGAGGACGGTTTGCCAAAGCCTGCGAACCGGCTCATGTGTTCAGCATTGTGTTAAGCGACATTTTGGGAGATCCGTTGGATATGATTGCTTCCGGCCCGGCTTATCCGGATTCCTCCACCTGCGGGGAGGCGCTTGCGATTGTGAAGAAATACGGATTGCGGATGAGTGAGACAGCGCTGTCGCTGCTTGGACAGGAGACGCCGAAAACCCTTGCCAATGTGGAGACGCAGGTCACAGGCAGTGTGTCCGATCTGTGCAGGGCGGCCGCTGCGGCCTGTGAGGAACTGGGGTATGAGCCGCTTATTCTGACGGATCAACTGTCATGTGAGGCAAGGGAGGCGGGGCATTTTTTGGGCGCCATTGCAAAGACTCATCAGAAAACAGAGAGAAGTCTTGCTTTTTTAGCAGGCGGCGAGACGGTGGTGCATCTGACCGGTAAGGGGAAGGGCGGCAGGAACCAGGAGCTGGCTCTTGCGGCAGCGGAAGATATTGCGGGACTTTCCGGTACGGCGGTGTTCAGCGTGGGAAGCGACGGGACGGACGGCCCTACCGATGCGGCGGGCGGTTACAGCGATGCCGGTACAAAGGAAAAACTTGCCAGGCAGGGGATATCCATCTATGACGTGCTGCAGGATAACGATGCTTACCATGCTTTAAAGCGGACGGATGGTCTGATCATGACAGGCGCCACAGGCACTAATGTAAACGATGTGGCGGTGCTTTTGATCAGAAGATGAAAATGCCGTACGGAAATCACAGGGAAATTGGAAACAGGGATGAAAGGAAGGGAAAAATGATGATCCTGCGTACACTGCTGGAAAATAATCTTTCACAGAATAAGGCGCTGATTGCGGAGCACGGCCTGTCTTTTATGGTGGAGACAGCGCATACGAAAATTCTTTTTGACTGCAGTGCGGGCAGTGCGGCGCGGAAAAATGCCGGGAAAATGAATGTGCCGTTGACAGATGTAGATTATGTGGTACTGAGCCACAGCCACTACGACCATGCGGGCGGCTATCCCGATATGGTGGCGCACGGCGTCCACGCGCCGCTCATAACGGGGCCGCAGTTTTTTGAGGAAAAATATGCCCGTGAGGGCGGGAAGTATGTATATCTGGGATGCGGTTTTGGCGAAGATTTCCTTGTGGGAAACGGCATAGAGCGACGGGTCTGCGAGGGATGTGAGACATTGGCGCCGGGGTGTCATGTGGCAGGCGGCTTCCGGAGGATCTATGATTTTGAGAAAGCGCCGCCCCGGTTTGTCAGACAGACGGCGGAGGGTATGGTTGCAGACGATTTTCCGGATGAAGTCTGTCTGGTGCTCGAGAGTGAAAAAGGTCTGATCTTGATTGTTGGGTGCAGTCATCCGGGGATTTTAAATATGATTGAGAGTGTGCGGGAGCGTTTCGGACAGCCGGTGTATGCGGTGTTTGGAGGGTCTCATCTGGTGGAGGCGGATGAGGTGAGACTTGAAGAAACGATGAAAATACTGAAGGATATGGGGATTGCGCTTGCGGGATTCAACCACTGTACCGGCGATACGGCGCAGAGCCGTCTTGCAGCGTGCGGCGGGGGTGCAGAGTATTCGCATTTGAAGGCGGGGGATTGTATCTTTTTGCCGTAAGCCGTTTCTGTTCCTTTTGTGATAGATTCTATTAAATGTCCAAAAGACATAAGTTATCTAAAGGAGGGTGATAGTATGTCAGCTATATTCATGTTTGCGGTTATCGTGCTGGCCGTTGTGGCCATGGTGATCGCAATCTCAAAATTCAACCAGCATCCGTTCCTTGTGCTGGTGGTGGTCGCAGTGGCCGTTGGCCTTGTCTGCGGCATTCCCACAGAGGATGTGATCACGACGGTCAAGAATGGCTTCGGCAATATTCTGGCAAGCATCGGTATCGTGATTCTGGCAGGTACGATTATTGGCACAATTCTTGAAAAGACAGGCGCCGCGCTCACAATGGCTAACAGCATTCTCAAAGTGGTGGGCAAGGATAAGAGTGTGCTCACGATGGGACTTACCGGCTATGTGACGGGTATTCCGGTATTCTGCGATTCCGGTTTCGTTATTTTAAGCCCGATTTCCAGAGCATTGGCGAGTCAGAGTAATGTGTCCCTGGCGGTGATGGCGACAGCGCTTTCCGGCGGTTTGTATGCAACCCACTGCCTGGTTCCGCCCACACCCGGCCCGATTGCGATGGCTGGTACATTGGAAGCGGATTTGGGCCTGACAATTCTTGTCGGCCTTCTGATCTCCATTCCGGTTACCCTGGTGGCGATTCTTTATGCGAAGAAGGTAGCGGGTAAGATTGATATTCCGGCGAATCCGGAGTACACGGTGGAAGAGTTACAGCAGAAATACGGCAAACTTCCTGGCACACTGCACAGCTTTTCCCCGATTCTTCTGCCCATCATCCTGATTGCGTTAAAATCTATCGGTGATTTTCCCAGTGCACCTTTCGGGAGCGGCGTGTTTAAGATGATCGTCTCCTTCCTGGGTAATCCGGTGATTGCGCTGATTCTGGGTGTATTTCTGGCGATGACCCTGATTCCGAAGTCGGAGAAGGAAAATACATTAAAGTGGATTACGGAGGGCGTGACAAACTCGGCGGGCATTCTGGCGATTACCGGTGCGGGCGGTTCCTTCGGCGCGATTTTACAGCAGCTTCCGATTGCGGATGCACTCAGCGGTTCCATGCTTGGACTCGGCATTGGCGTTGTGCTGCCGTTTGTGATTGCGGCGCTCCTTAAGACGGCGATGGGTGCGTCTACGGTGGCCATGATCACCACGTCCGCCATGATCGCTCCCATGATGGGTGCGCTGGGATTCACCAGCCCGATCGCGAAGGTTTTGGTTATCATGGCAATCGGCGCAGGCTCTATGACGGTATCCCATGCCAACGATTCTTATTTCTGGGTGGTTTCCCAGTTCTCGGATATGGATACGAAGGCGGCTTATAAGTGCCAGACCGGTGTGACGGCGGTGATGGGTGTCACCACATTAGTCATTGTGTTCCTGCTCTCCCTGTTCCTCGTTTAAGGAGGAGGCGTCTGCTGCGTCCGGCAGGATTGCCGTGATCAGGTAGAAGGGAAGACTGAGCACCATAAAATAGACATAACGGAACTCCGTAGCCACCGGGGTGGCTGCCAGTACCGTGAGCAGTAAGGCAACACTTGGCAGATAGCAGATCAGTTTGTGATAGTCCCTTCGGATGATCACGACACTGATGCCGAACAACATAATCCAACAGGCGACGCCCATACTCCAAAGGACGCCGTAGATGGGTACCATACTTCCAAGCTTGATGGCGATCTCCTTGCCTTTTATGACAAGGGGGCCGCCTATCAGCGGTGTATGGGAGACGCCAAGATCTGTGGCGCTGACACCCTCTGCCTCAGCTACCAGATAAAAGGAGTCGGGATACCAGTAGCCGTAGGTCTGCTGCACATAGGCGGTCAGATAATCGCCGGGGTAGCGGAGTCCCAGATCTATCCAGAGTTTCAAAAATTCCCCCTTGTGCGCAACCAGATAGTCCTGATTACCCGCCCGGACAAGCTCTTTGATATTGTCCGCAAAGGTGGGGTTGTAGAGATCACGGATGTAAGTCAGATCCACAACCTGTTCAATCAGGGACAGTTCCTCCTCCGTGAGATACCGGTCATTACAAATAACGGCTGTAATTTGCTGCATAGGTATGGAGAAAGATTCAATAAAATCAGGCTGCTCCACCTGACAGGCCTGCATCACGGGATATTTGACAGTCACGGCCAGAAGGAAGGCCGTAAGAAGCGGCGGATAGATGTATTTTGCCTTACGGCGAAAATAAAAAAGAAAAAAGGGCAGGGCCAGAAGGAACCCGTACCAGCCGTTAGAGCGGAAAAGACAGATCATAACGCCCGACAGGAAAAGAACAAAAAGATTTTTGAAACGAACCTGATTCTGCACTGACAGGCGCAGGAGGGAACAACCGAAAAACAGCACTGCCGCCGCGAAGGGAATATCTTTCCAAACAGTGACAGAAAAGACGGCGTTGTAGGGGATCAGGGCATAGAAAGCAGTGATCATGAGGAGGACGAAGGGACGGATCTTGTGGGCGCGAAGCGTGGAGATAAAGTAAGCCACACTGCCGGCCAGAAGACACATTTGGAAAAAAGTGTAGACGGATACGGCGACTACCATATCTTTCGTCAGCGCGTAACCGATGTGGTAAAAGAAGCCGAATACCAGCGTATGCACCCAGGGGTGATGGTTGGAGAAGGGAATGAGCCCTAAAACCTGTTCAAGCTGGTTGATGCTGTCCGGGGTCATAATGCCAGGATACTGATAGAGATAGTAGGGAAGCCAGCCAAGCAGACAAGCCAGAAAAGCGCAGAGCGCCGTGTGGTTTCGTATAAAATTGACTGTGGCCGCAAAACAGGCGGACAGCTTCTGGTGCGGGTCGTCATGGAAGTAGGGAATATCCTGATAGCGGGTGAGCAGAACACGGTACAGTCTTTCTTTGTTGCAGGCGTAGGAATACAAAAAGTGCAGCAGATAGTAGAACAGGCAGACAAAGCCCGCAAAGATGACGGCGAGAATCACGAAACGATACAGCCTGCTTGTGAGCAGTTCGATGTAGTGGGGATAGTCTACCAACATATACAGGAGAGTAAAAAGAACCGCCGTGGCGAGCGCCACCCGGTTGGAAACCTGCAGGAGATTCATCCGGCGGTTCACATGCCGGTAAAAGAAAAACACCAGGAGGAAAAAGACGAAGGTCAGAATATTGCCCGGCTCCATGCGGGACGCCTTCATCAAAGCCCATGTGGTGACAAAGCTCTGGAACAGGTGAGACAGTAAAATACGGTCTGGTTTGTTAGTCATGTTTTGTTTCCCCCAAATTAGAAACTTTAAAATTACCTATAGAATAGAGTAATAGATATCCGCCGCCCTGTCAAATCTGCATGGGTGCGAACGGAAAGGGGACAGAAAACACTTGCAATGGAAGAAAAAGGGTGCTATAATACCCTAAGAATCAATGATGGTTACTGAGATAAAGAGTGGACTTGCGAGTCCACTCTTTCTATGTGCGGAATGTGCGAAGGCGCATAAATTGTCTGGAGGGGTGCTATGTCAAGGAGAGAGACCTATGAGGAGAAGACGGAAAGCCTTCTGGCTCCCATCGTGGAACGTTTTGGCGTGGAGATTTACGATGTGGAGTATGTGAAGGAGGGTAAGGAGTATTATCTGCGGGTTTATATCGACAAGACGGAGGGCGTGAATATTCAGGATTGCGAGAATGTGAGCCGTGCCTTGTCGGATGTGCTTGACGAGGAGGATTTCATTCCGGACGCCTATATATTGGAGGTGAGCAGTCCGGGTCTTGGCAGGGTGCTGAAAAAAGACAGACATCTGGAGAAGAGTCTGGGGGAGGCGGTGGAGCTTAAGACCTACAAGCCGATTGACAAACAGAAGGAATTTGAAGGAATCCTGAAAGCTTATGACGATACGTCCGTCACCATTGAGGAGAATGGTAAACTTCGCAGATTCGAGAGAACGGATATCGCGACGGTCAGACTGGCACTGGATTTTTAAAGCGTTTGGTTTATTACAGTAAGGAGACATAGGAGGACAATGGAAAATGAATAAGGAATTGATGGAGGCGCTGGATATTCTGGAGAGAGAGAAAGAGATTAGCAAGGACACTCTCTTTGAGGCGATTGAAAATTCGCTGATCACCGCTTACAAAAATCACTTCGGCAAGGCCGACAATGTGAAGGTGGAGATCGACAGGGAAACCTGCGACTACTATTGTTACGCGGAGAAGGAGGTCGTGGAGGAAGTCGAGGATCCGGTGATGCAGATTTCCAAGGAGGATGCGAAGGAGATTGATCCTGATGCAAAGATGGGTGATATCGTCCGCGTGGAGATCCGCTCCAAGGAGTTTGGCCGTATCGCCACCCAGAACGCCAAGAGTGTCATTTTGCAGAAAATCCGCGAGGAGGAGAGAAGCGTTATCTACAACCAGTATTTTGAGAAGGAGAAGGATGTGGTGACGGGTATCGTCCAGCGGTACATGGGAAAAAATATTTCCATCAATCTGGGCAAGGCGGATGCGATTTTGAATGAGAACGAGCAGGTGCGCACCGAGCATTTCCGGCCTACGGAGAGAATTAAGGTGTATATTCTGGAGGTGAGGAACACACCCAAAGGCCCCAGAATTTTAGTGAGCAGAACCCACCCGGAGCTTGTGAAGCGTCTCTTCGAGTCTGAGGTGACGGAGATCAAGGACGGCACGGTGGAGATTATGAGCATTGCCAGAGAGGCGGGCAGCAGGACGAAAATTGCGGTGCGCTCCAACAACCCCAACGTGGACGCTGTCGGCGCCTGTGTAGGTATCAATGGTTCCAGGGTCAATTCCATCGTGGATGAGCTTTGTGGGGAGAAGATTGATATCGTAAATTGGGACGATAATCCGGGCAATCTGATTCAGAATGCGCTCTCTCCGGCAAAGATTGTGGCGGTGTTCGCAGATCCCGACGAGAAGACGGCGAAGGTTGTAGTGCCGGATTACCAGTTGTCTCTTGCAATCGGTAAAGAGGGGCAGAATGCCAGACTGGCGGCCAGACTGACGGGATATAAGATTGATATCAAGAGCGAGACGCAGGCGAAGGATGCGCCCGGCTTCCGTTATGAAGACTATCTCTATGACGATGAGGAGTATGAGGAGGAAGCCTATGAGGAAGGCGAGTACGCCGAAGAGGAGTATGAGAACGAGACTCCTGCAGAGGAAGAAGACGGCGGCGATGAAGAGGCGTAAAAGCGAGGAAGAGAATGGCAAAAAAGGTTTCATTGCGCCAGTGTGTAGGCTGTGCCAAGATGAAGGATAAAAAAGAGATGATGCGCGTGTTAAAGAGCGCGGAAGGCCCGATCCTGTTAGATATGAGCGGGAGAAAGAACGGCAGGGGCGCTTACCTTTGCAAGAGCGGGGAATGCCTGGCGAAGGCGCGGAAGAACAGAGGGCTGGAACGTTCTTTAAAAATGTGCATACCGGATGAAATATACGAGAATCTGGAGAAGGAGTTTGAGGAGGGCAGGCATGAGTCAGATACCGGGGAAGGATAAGGTATTATCCATGCTGGGACTCGCCGCACGCTCCAGAAATGTTGTCAGTGGCGGATTTGCAACGGAAGTAGCTGTCAAGAGCGGCAAAGCGGGTCTGGTCATTATAGCTGAAGATGCGTCGGGTAATACCAGAAAAAAATATAGTAACATGTGTGATTTTTATGAAGTTCCCTATGCGTTTCATGGAACGAAAGATGTGCTGGGACATTCCATGGGCAAGGAAGAAAGATCGGTTCTTGCGGTGACGGACGCGGGATTTGCAAATTCGATACGGAAGCATTTAAGAGACTCGAAATAGGTGGAGGTAGTGAGTATGGCGAAGATGAAAGTACATGAGCTGGCAAAAGAGTTAGACAGGAAAAGTAAGGAACTGATCGACTTTTTGCAGGCCAAAGGATATGAGGTGAAGGTGGCGCAGAGTTCCATTGAGGATGAGGCGATTGCGCTTGTGAGAAAAGAGTTCGCATCTTCCGGGCAGGCGGAGCCGTCCGCGAAAAACAAAGAGGCGGCGCCAGAGGAAAAGCCTGCGGTGAAAGAGGAGGCTGAGAAGGCGGCGGCGAAGGCGGAGACGGCATCGGAAAAACCGGCGGCGGAGAACTCCAAAAAAGAGGAAAAGGCAGAGACGCCCAAGAAGAAAAGGATCATCTTCGTGAGCAATCCCCATAATTCCAAGATGGGAGGACGCTCTTCCCAGGGTCAGAGTGCGGGAGGCGGACAAAGCAGAGGGAACAACAGGCCCATGTCAAACGGCGCCCGCCCGGTACAGACGCAGAATGCGCCCCACAGGATTGTGCGTCCGACGCAGAAGCCTATTCCGGTGACGGCGGAACCTTACGATGTCAGGCAGAAACAGCAGCAGGAGAGAAGGCTGGAGCAGAGACAGCAGGAGAAGCGCGAAAACAATAAGAACGCGGCGGCCGGCAGCAGACCGGCTCCCGGACAGGAGAGAGTGGGCAGTGCAGGAGAAAATCGCAGACCTGAGAGTCAGGGCAGAACGAATTTTAACGGCGGTCAGACTGATCGTAAAAGCGGCGGCGCTCCCAACGCTTTTGGCAGGAACGGTGGAAATAGTGAGCGCCCTCAGAGAGGAAATGGCGGGCAGGACAATCGATTTAGGAAAAATAACGGTCCGAAGGACTTTGTCCCTGAGGCGCCCGGAAAGGATGCGCAGAGTCACAGGGATGATGAAAAACGCAGAGCAAATCAGGACAGGAATAAACGTTCCAGGAAGGATCATATCTATGAGGAGGACGAAGCGGCAGTAAAGAACCGCAATAAGGCAGGACGCTTTATCAAGCCGGAGAAGAAGCCGGAAGAGTCCAAGGAGGAGCAGATCAAAGTAATCACGATCCCTGAGACGCTGACCATCAAGGAACTGGCGGATAAGATGAAGATCCAGCCTTCCGCAATCATCAAAAAGCTCTTTTTACAGGGACAGATTGTGACCTTAAATTCAGATGTCACCTTTGAGGAGGCGGAGAATATCGCCATCGAGTATGAGATCATCTGTGAGAAAGAGGTAAAGGTTGACGTTATCGAGGAACTTCTTCGCGAGGAGGAGGAGGATGCCGCCACGATGGTGGCGCGTCCGCCGGTAATCTGCGTAATGGGACACGTAGACCACGGCAAGACCTCCCTGCTTGACGCGATCCGTAAGACGAATGTGACGGATAAGGAGGCAGGCGGCATCACACAGGCAATCGGTGCATACACGGTAAGCGCAAAAGGACAGAGCATCACCTTTTTGGATACGCCGGGTCATGAGGCGTTCACTGCCATGCGTATGCGCGGCGCCAATTCCACGGATATCGCGGTGCTGGTCGTGGCGGCTGACGACGGGGTTATGCCGCAGACGGTGGAGGCGATTAACCACGCGAAGGCAGCGGGCATTGAAATTATTGTGGCGGTCAACAAGATTGATAAGCCGAATGCGAATATTGACCGCGTAAAGCAGGAGATGACGGAATATGAACTGATTCCGGTAGACTGGGGCGGATCCACGGAGTTTGTGCCGGTGTCAGCAAAGTCGGGTGAGGGCATTGAAACCCTTCTGGAGACGATTCTGCTCACGGCGGAGATCCTGGAGTTAAAAGCCAATCCGAACAGAAATGCCAGAGGCCTTGTCATCGAGGCGGAACTTGACAAAGGCAGAGGCCCGGTGGCCACCGTGCTGGTACAGAAGGGTACGCTTCATGTGGGAGATTTTATTTCCGCGGGAGCAAGCCACGGTAAGGTGAGAGCCATGATAGACGATAAGGGCAGACGGGTGAAGGAGGCGAAACCCTCTACGCCTGTGGAAATTCTCGGTTTGTCCGATGTGCCAAGCGCAGGCGAAGTGTTCATTGTCCATGAGAATGATAAGAGCGCGAAATCTTATGCGGAGACCTATATGGCGCAGCATAAAGAGGAGATGCTTGCAGATACTAAGACAAAGATGTCCCTCGACGATCTGTTCAACCAGATTCAGGAGGGCAATCTGAAAGAGCTGAACCTGATCGTCAAGGCGGATGTACAGGGCAGCGTGGAGGCGGTGAAACAGAGTCTGATGAAGCTGTCCAACGAAGAGGTTGTGGTGAAGTGCATTCACGGCGGCGTAGGAGCGATCAATGAGTCCGATGTGTCGCTTGCTTCCGCGTCTTCGGCCATCATTATCGGCTTTAACGTGAGGCCGGACGCTACCGCAAAGACTGTGGCGGAGCGTGAGGGTGTGGATGTGCGTCTCTATAAAGTGATTTATCAGGCCATCGAGGATATCGAGGCGGCTATGAAGGGCATGTTAGACCCGATTTTCGAGGAGAAGGTCATCGGCCACGCGGAGGTGCGTCAGATCTTCAAGGCTTCCGCAATCGGCAACATTGCGGGTTCCTATGTGCTTGACGGAGAGTTCCAGAGAGGGTGCAAGATCCGTATCCACAGAGGCGAAGAACAGATTTATGAGGGTGAACTCGCTTCCCTGAAGCGTTTCAAGGATGATGTGAAAGAAGTGAAGGCCGGATTTGAGTGCGGTCTTGTGTTCGAGGGCTTTGACAAGATGCAGGAGCTCGATGTTGTTGAGGCTTACATCATGGTGGAGGTACCGCGATGAGAAAGAATAGTGTCAAAAACACCCGCATCAACGGTGAGGTGCAGCGCGTGTTGGCGGAGATGATCCGCGGAGAGATCAAAGATCCCAGAATCGCGCCGATGACCTCGGTGGTTGCGGTGGAGGTTGCCCCGGACTTAAAGACCTGCAAGGCATGGATCAGTGTGCTCGGCGACGAGAAGGCACAGACGGATACACTTGCGGGACTTGAGAGCGCGGAAGGGTATATCCGGGGGCAGTTGGCGAGAACCATCAACTTGCGGAACACGCCGCAGATTCAGTTTATTATGGATCAGTCGATTGCCTATGGGGTGAACATGTCGAAGCGGATTGAGGAAGTGTTGGCGTCAGATCGCAAAGCTGCGGGAATGAATATGAGGAATGAAGATGAAGAGGATCAACAGTGAATTAAAGGATGCAAAGACGATAGCGATCAGCGGGCACGTGAGACCGGACGGGGACTGTGTCTGCTCGGTCATGGCATTATACTATTATTTGAAAAAGGAACTGCCGGAGGCGAAAATCGACATCTATCTGGAAGAACCGCCGGCGCCTTTTCGGATTTTAGAGGGAATTGAAAAAATTAAATCAGAATTTAATACCGATGAAATTTATGATGTTTTCTTTGCGATGGACTGTAATGACGAACGTCTTGGCGATGCGCTGACTATTTTCAGACGGGCGCGCAGGCGTATCAATATTGATCATCATATCAGCAATACGGGCTGTGGCGATGTCAATATTGTGGAGCCGGAGAGAAGCTCCACGGCGGAGCTGCTCTATGACCTGATGGAACCGGCGCTTGTGGATGAGGAGATTGCCAAGGCTGTCTACATTGGTATCGCCCACGATACGGGCGTGTTCCGTTATTCCAACACATCGCCGCATACGCTGCAAATTGCTGCGGAACTGCTTAAATTTGGATTTGATTTTTCGGCATTGATAGAGCATACCTTCTTTGAGAAGACTTATGTACAGACGCAGATCATGGGAAGGGCGGTTCTGGAGAGCGTGCGTTTTATGAATGACAGGTGTATTGTCAGCATGGTGACCCGGCGTATGATGGAGTTTTATCAGGTAGGGCCCAAGGATCTGGACGGTATCGTGAACCAACTGCAGAGTGTCAGGGGCGTGGACTGCGCGATTTTCATGTACGAGATCGGTACGCTGGAGTATAAGGTGAGCATGCGCTCCAACGGCGTTGTCGATGTGTCGCAGGTGGCGGTGAAATTTGGCGGCGGCGGACATGTGCGTGCCGCAGGCTGTACGATGAACGGTACATACCACGACAATATCAACAACATCTCGAAGGAGATTGCGATGCAGTTGAAGCAGGCGCAGACACGGGAGCAGGCATAGAAAGAGACAGGACATTTATGTATAACGGAATCATGAATGTTTATAAGGAAGCCGGGTTTACGTCACACGATGTTGTGGCAAGGCTTCGGGGCATTTGTAAACAGAAAAAAATAGGGCATACAGGGACACTCGATCCGGATGCGGTCGGCGTGCTTCCTGTATGTTTTGGTTCGGGCACAAAGCTGTGTGATATGCTTACGGATTGGGATAAGGAGTATATTGCCACACTACGGCTTGGCGTGTCAACCGATACGCAGGATTTATCAGGACGGGTGTTATTCAAAGCGGAGGAGGAAAGGCTTTCGGCGGTTACGCAGGAGCGGGCAAAGCAGTGTATTCTCTCTTTCCTGGGAGGTTATGAACAGATCCCGCCCATGTACTCAGCTCTTAAGGTGGATGGGAAAAGGCTGTATGAGCTGGCTAGGGCGGGGAAGGAAGTGGAGCGGAAACCCCGTAGAATAGAAATCAGCGAGTTGGAAATTTTGGAGATGGCGCTCCCGACGATTCGTTTCCGCGTGGTCTGTTCCAAGGGGACTTACATCCGGACGCTCTGTCATGATATCGGGGAACGGCTGGGCTGCGGCGGTGCGATGGCATCTTTAACGCGAAGCAGGGTAGGGCTTTTTAGCATTGACAGTGCTCTTCGGCTTTCGGAGATTGAAAAGCTGCGGGATGAAGATAAAATATCTGATGTTATGATTCCGCCGGACGCTGTGTTTGAGACTTACCGCGCTGTGACTGTGACATCTGCGGGAAAGCGCCTTTTGGAGAATGGGAACCGGCTTTTGACGGATTTCTTCATGGACGCAGGGGATCTGCATGAGGAGGAGCAGATTCGGATGTACGATGAGACAGGGCGCTTTTATGGCGTTTACCGATACGGGAACGGGGAAGCGAGACCTGTAAAGATGTTTTTGCAGTCGGATGAAAAATAAGGAATGTTATGAAAATTATAGAAAATACAACAGAATTTCATCTGGAGAAACCAAGTGCGGTGGCTCTTGGCAAGTTTGACGGGATTCATCTGGGGCACCGAAGGCTTTTAGACAAGGTGCTGGAGCAGAAAAAGCGGGGCCTTCAGGCGGTGGTATTCACCTTCGACACTTCGGCGGCTTTCTTTTTCGGAGGAGATGAGAAGGAATTATCTGTCAGGGAAGAGAAACGCGCGGCTTTTGCGCAGATGGGGATTGACGTACTGATTGAATTTCCATTGAATCCGGATACAGCGGCCACGGAGCCGGTGACGTTTGTTTCCCGCTATCTGGCGGGACAGATGCGGACTGTCTATCTCTGCGCTGGGCCGGATATCTCCTTCGGTAAAGGAGGGGCGGGGGATTATGCGCTTCTTGCTGCGCACGCGCAGGACTACGGCTATCAGGTGGAACTGATTGACAAGGTGCGGGTGGACGGGAAGGAAGTGAGCTCCACCAGAGTGCGCAAGGCTGTCCGGGCGGGAGAGATGGAGGCGGTCACCCGTATGCTTGGCATGCCCTACAGCATAAGCGGCAGGGTGGTGCACGGCAGGGCGCTGGGGCGAAGGCTTGGTATGCCAACTGCCAACCTTCTGCCGGATAAAGGGAAGCTCCTTCCGCCAAACGGCGTCTATTATTCCAGAATCCTGCTGGACGGCGTCAGCTATCGGGGCATCACCAATGTGGGGTGTAAACCCACGGTCTCCGACGAGCGGATTATGGGGGTGGAGACTTATCTCTACGATTTTGAGGGAGAAATCTACGACAGGGACATCACGGTGGAGCTTTTGGCATTTCGTCGGGCGGAGCGGACTTTTGACAGCGTGAAGGCGCTGCAAAGCCAGATTGAGGAGGATGTGGCTGCCGGCAGAAACGCTTTTTTTTGACATAAGGGCTTGTAAGAGGATTTTTTTTTCGATACAATAGAGAAGTGTAGCTTTTTAACGAAGCAGAACAAAGGAAGGATATCTGAATCGAGATGAGTCTATCTATCATTCTTACCATGTGCGGCGGTCTTGGGCTGTTTCTGTATGGTATGGGTATCATGAGCGACAGTATTGAGAAGGTAGCCGGCGCCAGACTGAGAGGAATCCTGGAGCGGCTGACGACGAACCGGTTCACGGCCATGCTTGTGGGCGTGATCTTCACAGCGGTAATCCAGTCTTCCTCGGCCTGTACGGTCATGGTGGTCAGTTTCGTAAACTCGGGTCTGATGACGCTTACGCAGGCGGCGGGCGTGATCTTTGGCGCTAACATCGGTACGACGGTTACGGCGCTCCTTGTTTCCTTTAAATTAGAGAAGGCGGCGCCTCTGATTTTACTTGTGGGTGTGCTTGTTGTCATGTTTGTCAAAAAACAGAAGATTTCCCAATGGGGTGAGGTGATTGTCGGATTCGGCGTTCTCTTCATGGGGCTTGGTTCCATGTCGGGCGCCATGGCGGGCATGAAGGATTCCCCGGCAGTTTTGGAACTGTTCGCATCTTTGCAGTCTCCGCTTTTAGCGGTTCTTTTGGGAACGATAATCACGGCGGTGATCCAGAGCTCCTCCGTGACAGTCAGTATCCTGGTACTTCTTGCCAATCAGGGCCTGATGAGCATGGATATCGGCATGTTTGTCATTTTGGGCTGTAATATCGGCGCCTGTACCTCCGCACTTCTTGCTTCTCTGGCAGGTAAGAAGGATGCGAAGAGGGCGGCATCGATTCACTTGATTTTTAACGTGATCGGAACGATTATAGTTTACATAATATTCTCGCTGGCAGTAAGCGAGGTGGTGGATGCCCTCACGTTTTTAGCTGGCGGCGACGCGGGCCGTGTGGTTGCCTTTGCCCATATTTTCATCAAGGTATTTCAGGTTATCATTATGATGCCGTTTATCAAACAGATTGTAAAGCTTACCTATCTGCTGGTGCCCGGCGATGACAGGAAGATCGGTTACAGGGACAGCTACCAGTTGAAATACATTGGTGAGACGGTGGTCTTAAACCCTGCCACAGCGGTGGTTGAGGTTATCAAAGAGCTGGATCGCATGGCATCTCTTGCGAATGAGAATCTGAACCGTGCGATGAATGCGCTGGTTACGCTTGATCAGGAGGAGATCAGGGAGGTTTACGAGGTGGAGAAGAACATCGACTTCCTGAGCCATGCCATAACGAACTATCTGGTGAAAATCAACCAGACAACCCTGCCGATCGAGGATTTGAAGAGCATTGGCGCACTCTTCCATGTGGTCAACGATATTGAGCGGATCGGCGACCACGCGGAAAATATTGCGGATGCGGCAGTGCGCAGGGAGGAGACTGGTGTAGGTTTCTCCAAGGTGGCGCAGCGCGAGCTGGGAGAGATGATGGATATGGTCAACACCATTCTTCGTTTCTCTTTTGAGATGTTTGTTAAGAGCACGGAAGAACATGTGGAGGATATCAGAAATCTTGAGGAAGCCATAGACGAGAAGGAGAAAGAATTGCAGCAGAGGCATATTGAGCGGCTTTCGAACAACGAGTGTTCGCCTGAGGCGGGAGCCCTGTTCTCGGACATCGTATCGGGATTGGAGAGAGTGGCGGATCATGCGACAAATATTGCTTTTGCCAACAGCTACTTTGAGCCAAACTAGAAAGACAGGGCAGATGGCGTGAGAGGAATTGCTTTCGAAATGAAGAGACGAAAGATTTTACTGATGATAACGAGTGTTATGATTGCGTGCATATCCATGCCTGTACAGGCGACTATGCCGATTCCGGATCTGCTTCCGATAGGACAACTGGACTTGGAAAAAGAACTCGTACAGGATGGGGAAGACGGTGCAGAGACGGCGCAGGATGTTTTGCAGGAAGATGCCATCGGTTCAGGTGTGATCCTGATTGCGGACAAGACGGCGGAGGATTATGCGCTTGCCTATGAGCGTGCAAAGAACGCGAACTGGGGTTATACGAATCTGGGAATTGCCGATGTGGACGATAATTTGAACATTCGGGCCATTGCGGCGGAGGACGGAAGGCTTGTGGGAAAACTGCCGAAGAATGCCGCCTGTGAAGTGATAGATATGGATGATACATGGGCGCATATCCAGTCCGGCAATGTGGACGGTTATGTGAGCCGTGATTATCTTTTGACCGGTGTTCCCGCGAAAATGAAGGCGGAGGAACTGGCAACGACCGTGGCGACGGTCACGACCGACAGCTTGAAGGTCAGGGCGGAAGCCAACACGGACTCGGAGGTCATCACATTGGTGCCAAGAGGCGAGGAGCTGGAAGTGTCAGCCGTGGAGGGCGACTGGGTTAAGGTTTTTCTGGACGACGACGAAGTGTTTGTCTCCGGGGAATACGTGGAAGTCAGCGCGGAGCTTGGCACGGCGATCACGATGTCGGAGCTGCTTTACGGACAGGGAATTTCCGATGTGCGCGTAGATATCTGCCAGTATGCGAAGGAATTTTTGGGGAATCCTTACGTGTGGGGCGGCACTAGTCTGACAAAGGGGGCGGACTGTTCCGGCTTTGTCCTGAGTGTCTTTAAGAAGTACGGTGTAAGTCTCCCGCACTCTTCCAGAGCGCAGGCAAACTGCGGCACTACCATCAAAGTGTCCGAGGCGAAGCCGGGAGATTTGATTTTCTACGGAAAGGGAAAGACTATCAACCATGTGGCGATCTATATCGGAAATGGGCAGGTGATTCATGCCAGCAATCCCAAGACCGGCATCCGGATTTCCAATGTATCTTATCGTTCCCCTTTCAAGGCGGTCAGGATTTTGCAGGATTAGGTGGGAAAATTTGCTTTACAATACGGGAACATTGTGATAAGATATTACGGTATGAGTTTTAGCCGGCACGCAGAGGCGGGACACTCCGACCCCTTCTTGGTGTCAGGCGGTTGTCAGGGAGATCCCCTGAGGGAAAGGAGAAAACATGATTTCTAAGGAAAAGAAGACAGCGATTATCAAAGAATATGCAAGATCTGAGGGTGACACCGGTTCGCCGGAGGTACAGATTGCGGTTTTGACAGAGAGGATTCAGGAGCTCACGGAGCATCTGAAAGAGCATCCGAAGGATCACCATTCCAGAAGAGGACTTCTGAAAATGGTAGGTCAGAGACGCGGACTGCTCGGTTATCTGAAAGAGAAGGACATCGAGAGATATCGTACATTGATCGAGAAACTTGGACTTCGTAAATAAGTATGGCTGATGAGCGGAGATAGGGTTGGCAGGTCCGACCCTAAATCCGCTCTACTAATTTAAAAGAAGAAAGAAGAAGGAGAGAAGACTATGTACAAGAGTTACACCATGGAACTTGCCGGGCGTACCCTTCGGGTGGACATCGGCAGAGTAGGCAAACAGGCAAACGGCTGCGCTTTTATGCAGTATGGCGAGACCACCGTTTTATCTACGGCGACGGCCTCGGATAAACCCAGGGAAGGGATTGATTTCTTTCCCTGCAGCGTGGAGTATGAGGAGAAGTTTTATTCGGTAGGTAAAATTCCCGGCGGATTCAACAAGAGAGAGGGAAAGCCCTCAGAGAACGCGATTCTGACAAGCCGTGTGATTGACCGGCCTATGAGACCGCTGTTCCCGAAGGATTACCGCAATGATGTGACTTTAAACAACCTGGTTATGAGCGTGGATCCGGCATGTCGTCCAGAGCTGGTGGCTATGATCGGCACGGCGATTGCAACCTGTATTTCTGATATTCCTTTTGCAGGCCCCTGTGCGATGACGCAGATGGGTATGGTGGACGGAGAGTTGATTGTCAATCCGTCTCAGGAGCAGTGGGACAAGGGTGACCTCCAAATGACAGTGGCATCCACCTCCGAGAAGGTGATGATGATTGAGGCGGGCGCCAATGAAGTGCCGGAGGCAAAGGTGCTGGAGGCGATTTTCAAGGCTCATGAGATCAACCAGTCGCTGATTGCTTTCATTAACAACATCGTTGCTGAGGTTGGCAAGCCGAAGCACTCTTACGAGAGCTGCGCAGTTCCAGAGGAATTGTTTGAGGAAATGAAGAAAATCGTGACGCCTGAGGAGATGGAAAAGGCTGTCTTCACCGACGAGAAGCAGGTGCGCGAAGAAAATATCAGAAACATCACCGCAAGGCTGGAAGAGGCTTTTGCGGATAAGGAGGATTATCTTGCAGTGCTCGGCGAGGCGGTATACCAGTACCAGAAGAAGACCGTGCGAAAGATGATTCTGAAAGATCACAAGCGTCCTGATGGCAGAGCACTGGATCAGATCAGACCGCTGGCGGCGGAGGTTGATATCATTCCAAGAGTGCACGGTTCCGCTATGTTTACCAGAGGACAGACACAGATCTGTAACGTTTGTACCCTTGCGCCTCTCTCCGAGATGCAGAAGATAGACGGACTGGACGAGAATATCACAGTCAAGAGATATATGCATCACTATAACTTCCCGTCTTACTCCGTTGGTGAGACGAAGGTGAGCAGAGGACCCGGAAGAAGAGAGATTGGCCACGGCGCGTTGGCGGAGAGAGCGCTGCTCCCCGTACTTCCCTCTGAGGAAGAATTTCCCTATGCGATCCGCACCGTGTCTGAGACTTTTGAGTCCAACGGTTCCACGTCCATGGCTTCTACCTGTGCTTCCTGCATGTCCCTGATGGCTGCGGGCGTGCCGATCAAGAAGATGGTAGCAGGTATCTCCTGCGGTCTGGTGACAGGCGACACGGATGATGATTTTGTACTTTTGACAGACATCCAGGGGCTTGAGGACTTTTTCGGAGATATGGACTTCAAGGTGACCGGCACCCATGACGGCATCACGGCGATCCAGATGGATATCAAGATCCACGGGCTGACTAAGGCAATCGTGGAGGGTGCTATCGGGAGATGCCGTGAGGCGAGAGAGTATATTATGGCAAACTGCATGAGTCCTGCAATTGCAGCACCCCGCAAAGAAGTTGGCCCTTACGCGCCTAAGATTATTTCCATTCAGATTGACCCTGATAAGATCGGCGATGTGGTTGGCCAGCGCGGCAAGACAATCAATGAGATCATTGCCCGCACAGGCGTCAAGATTGATATCAACGACGAGGGACAGGTTTCTGTCTGCGGCACTGACCGCGAGATGATGGACAAGGCTGTGGATATGATCAAGATGATCACCACGGACTTTGAGGAAGGACAGATCTTCCAGGGCACGGTAGTGAGCATTAAGGAGTTTGGCGCTTTCATCGAGTTCGCACCGGGCAAGGAGGGCATGGTTCACATCTCCAAGATCGCGAAGGAGAGAATCAACCGTGTGGAGGATGTGCTCACCCTTGGCGACAAGGTGACGGTTGTGTGCCTTGGAAAGGATAAGATGGGAAGAATCAGCTTCTCCATGAAAGATGTAGCACAGATGTAACCATTATGCGGCAGAGCATAGCCGAAAACCGGCAGGAACCTACCAGGAAGAGGAGGTTCCTGCTTTTTCTTCGCAGTATTTGCAGCGATAGATTTCCTTCTCCTCGTCTGCCAATACGAAAATGTGCGGCAGTTCCTGCTCGATCGAGGTGATACAGCGGGGATTTTTGCATTTGATGACATTGTGGATTTCGCGGGGGAGCACCAGTTCCTTTTTGTCCACGATCTCACCGTCCTTGATCACGTTGACCGTGATATTGTGGTCGATAAAAGCGAGAATATCAAGATTTAACGTGTTGATGTCGCACTCCACTTTCAGGATATCTTTTTTGCCCATCTTATTGCTGCGGGCGTTCTTGATGATCGCCACCGTGCAATCCAGCTTGTCCAGCTTTAAATGATGATAAATGTCAAGGCTTTTGCCTGCCTCAATATGGTCGAGCACGAAGCCCTCCTCAATTTTTCCTACGTTTAACATAACAGTCCTCCTTTTCATCAGGCGTTAAATCCGAAGGATTTTACGCCAGCTCCAGCAAAGTTAATATCAAAGCCATTCTGACGTAGACGCCGTACTGCGCCTGTTTGAAATAGACGGCGCGGGGATCATCGTCCACTTCCACCGATATTTCGTTGACTCTCGGCAGGGGATGGAGAACCAGCATGTCCTCTTTCGCCGCAGAGAGCTTATCCTTGTCCAGAACGTAAAAATCTTTCAGTCTCACATAATCCTCTTCGTTGAAAAAGCGTTCCTTCTGTACTCTTGTCATGTAGAGAAGATCTAACTGCGGCATACAGTTTTCCAGACGGATGACTTCTTCGTAGGGGATGCCCTTTTCGGTCAGCATATCCGTGATATAGTCAGGAACCTTTAACTCCTCCGGGGAGATGAAGATAAAGCGAATATCAGGGTAACGGATCAGGGCGTTTATGAGAGAGTGCACGGTGCGTCCAAATTTCAGGTCGCCGCACAGGCCGATGGTAAATCCGCCCAGCCTTCCCTTCAGGGAGCGGATTGTCAGCAGATCCGTGAGGGTCTGGGTGGGATGCTGGTGTCCGCCGTCCCCGGCATTGATCACGGGGATGCCGGAGCGGGATGCCGCCACCATGGGAGCGCCCTCCTTGGGGTGGCGCATAGCACAGATATCTGCATAGCAGGAAATGATGCGAATGGTATCGGAGACGCTCTCACCCTTCGCTGCGGAGGAGGAAGCGGCGTCCGAAAAGCCAAGAACCTGTCCGCCGAGGTTTAACATGGCGGCTTCAAAGCTCAGACGCGTGCGGGTGCTCGGTTCGTAGAAACAGGTAGCAAGTTTTTTGCCATCGCAGGCGTGAGCGTATTTGGCCGGATCGGCCTCTATTCTGTTGGCAAGGTCAAAGAGTCTGTCTAACTCCTCAACCGAAAAATCAAGCGGATTCATCAAATGTCTCATAGAAATGGTACACTCCTTTGCAAGATAGTCGAAAAAAATAGAAGAGACAGGCCTCTTCTATTTTTCGATCATTACGATTGATAGGATAACAATTCCTCCACGGGCTTTCTCCTGGGAGCGGCAGGCGCCTCATCGGGATAGCCAATAGGAATAAGAGCTACAAGCTCCCTGTCCTCAGGAAGCTGCAATAGAGATTCCGCTGCACTCTGGTCAAAGAGACCAAGAATGACGGAACCAAGCCCCTGCTCGTATGCCGCAAGACAAAGGCTCTGGGATGCGATGCCGGCGTCATACATCTGCCAGCCGTCCCCTCTGGGAGTGCTGAAAGAACCGTCGCGCTCGTAACCGCTGCGGTTTTTGATAATGGTAATGGCCATCAATACGGGCGCTGCCGCGATGATGTCGCCGTTTGGGGGATAGATGGCGGTGCATTCTCTGGCAATCTTGTCTTTCAATGCGCCCTCCACGGCGATATAGCGGGTGATCTGCGTGTGCTTCCAGCTCGGAGAATAGGAAGCGGTTTCCACGATCTGAGCCAAAAGATCATGGGAGACAGCGTCGGCCT
Source organism: Lachnospiraceae bacterium UBA3310 (assembly GCA_002361355.1). GTDB lineage: Bacteria > Bacillota > Clostridia > Lachnospirales > Lachnospiraceae > UBA3282. Next base: position 37,947 of record DESQ01000049.1, on the reverse strand, counting down.
TAAACTTGCGTATGCTTCTGCGCCCTAAGATACAGTCTTTTGCGGTCATGCAATATCCTCCTTATGATGTGGGTGATTGATTTTTTCTTACTATATTTTGTATATCATAGCACAAAGGGAGGGGGTGCGCAAGTGGGATAAAAGGACGGTTTTGTGAATGCGGGCAGAGCTTGTGAAACGGGTGGTAATGTGGTAAAATAGATGCGTTAGTTACGTGCATTACGAGTCTGTGAAACAGAGGAGATTATAAGATGGATGAAAACCGGGAAGAAGTTTTAACAGAAGAAGAAAATACGGGAGAGGGCGAAGTGCGGGAGTATGTGGAGCGCAAACGGTGGCTGTTTTTTGGCCTGCCTTTCACTTTTACGAAATACACGATCAACGAGCGCGTGATTACGATAGATTCGGGTCTGCTTAACACTACAGAGAACGACTGTTATTTATACAAGGTACAGGACGTAGAGCTAAAGGTCAGTCTGGGGGAGCGCATTTTCGGCCTGGGAACGGTTGCCTGTTACACCGGCGACAACACGCACCCGCAGCTCTATCTGGAGCACATCAAAAATGCGAAAGAGATCAAGAATTATATTTTGCAGGCCTCTGAGGAGGCAAGAAGAAAACGGCGCACGTTAAACACGCTGAATATCGACGCGGACGACATCGACATGGATTGACGGTGTTTCAGTCCGGGCGCAGGGAGGGATCATTTTCCCGGAGAAGCCGTTCAAAGAGAAGCCCTGTGATAAACCAGCACGGGGCGTAATCAAGCCGGATTACCTTTCCCAGATTCCAACGGGAGCGCTCATAGTTCCACGGACAGAGTTCCCGGCGGTTCAGCCACATGCCGGTGAGAAACTCGCCGGTGAAGATCAGCCCTGTGTAAGTGAGTCCCCGGAACAGCAGGGATCGGTTTTTGAGCAGACGGCAGACAGGGGCGAGCAGGGCGGCAAGACCGTAGATGGGAAACATCCAGACGGAAGTTGCGCCGGGCAGTTTATAGTCACGCCTGCGGAAGGCGTGAAAGGCCGTGAAGGTGATTTCCAGAAACCATCCCAGCAGGCCGCAGTGAATGAAGTTGTGCAAAAATTTTTTCATAGTCACAGTATGGACAGTGCTGCGGGCGTTTATACAGCGGTCTGATCAATTGACAGCTTAAGAAAGAAAAGAGGTGCAAACAGGCTATGAACTATCGGGAAGCCATGCAATACATAGATGAATTGCGGCCTCTTGGCAGGGTCATGGGGCTTGAAACCATGCGCCGGCTGTGCGCGGAACTGGGCAATCCTCAGGAGCAGTTAAAATTCGTACATATTGCGGGAACCAACGGCAAGGGTTCTGCGCTTGCCTATATTTCCACCGTGATTCAGGAGGCGGGATACCGGGTCGGGAGGTATCTTTCTCCTGCGGTGAAGGAGTACAGAGAGTCCTTTCAGGTAGATGGCAGGATGATAACACAGTCGGGGCTCTGTAAATATCTGGAGCCGGTAAAGACAGCGGTAACGTCGATGGTGGCGGAGGGACTGCCGCACCCCACCCTCTTTGAAGTGGAGACAGCGTTGGCATTTCTGTATTTTCAGGATAAGAAGTGCGATCTGGTGGTTTTGGAAACGGGGCTTGGCGGCGCACTGGATGCCACAAACGTGGTGGAGCAGACGCTGGTAGCGGTTTTTTCTTCGATCAGTATGGATCATATGGACATTTTGGGAGACAGCCTTGAGGAGATTGCCGCGGTGAAGTCGGGGATCATAAAAAACAAGTGTTATGTGATATCTGTAAAACAAAGTCCGGAGGTTATGAAGGTTCTGCGGCAGGCAGCCCTCTTAAAGAAAGGAAAGTTTCTGACGGCGGACATATCCCGCGCAAAACACGTCAGGTACGGCGTGACAAAACAGAGTTTTGATTATGACCATTATAAAAACCTCGAAATATCCATGCTTGGGCAGTTTCAGATCGAGAACGCCGTGCTGGCGGTTGAAACAGTCATGGCACTGGGACGCTGCGGTTTTAAGGTACCGGAGGAGAAGCTGCGCAGGGGGCTTTTGGAGACAAGGTGGCCGGGCCGTTTTGACGTGATTGCAAAGAGGCCGCTCTTCATAGCGGACGGCGCCCACAACGAGGATGCCGCAAAGAAATTGGCAGAAAGTATCCGGTTTTATTTTACAAATAGGAAAATTATTTATATAATGGGAATGTTAAAGGATAAAGAGGCTGACAAGGTGATTCGAAACACCTTTGAACTGGCATCCCATATTATCACTGTGACGCCCCCTGTCGGGGAGCGTGCTCTGCCGGCTCTTGATCTGGCGCAGACGGCGAGAGAGTACCACAATGCCGTGACAGCGGCGGATTGTGTGCAGGAGGCGGTGGAGATCGCTTATCTTTTAACGGGAAAAGATAAGGATGCCGTAATCGTTGCCTTCGGCTCTCTCTCTTATCTGGGAGAGTTGATGGATATCGTTGCGCACAGAGATACGATCAGGAGAGACACCCATGGTAGATCAGACAAAAATTAGAGAGGCTGTCAGGCTTCTTTTGGAGGGCATCGGCGAGGATGTGACCAGAGAGGGACTGCGGGAGACACCCGACAGGATCGCCCGTATGTACGGTGAAATCTTTGCAGGGATGGACGAGGATGCGGGAGCGCATCTTGCGAAGACTTTTTCGGTAGCAAGCAATGAGATTGTTCTCTTAAAAAATATCACCTTTTATTCTACGTGCGAGCACCATCTCATGCCGTTTTACGGGAAGGCGCATATCGCCTACCTCCCGGATGGAAAAGTGGTGGGACTGAGCAAGCTTGCGAGGACGGTGGAGGTTTACGCCAGAAGGCCGCAGATTCAGGAGCAGATGACCATACAGATCGTGGAAGCCATTATGGAACATCTGAAACCGCAGGGTGCGATGGTTATGCTGGAGGCGGAACACATGTGTATGACTATGAGGGGTGTGGAAAAGCCGGGGAGCAGAACGGTGACGGTGGCTTCCAGAGGGTGCTTTCAGGAGGATCCCAAATGGCAGGAGCTTTTCTTCCGGATGGTAGGAAACGACAAAGTATATAATCAGGATTTAACATAAAAAGATCCTGTGGATAAGTAACGAAAAGAATAAGAATACGGAGGAGCGGAAAATGAGAATTGGACAGAGAGATTTCAGGACAAAAGGACATACTTATGTGATGGGAGTGCTTAACGTAACGCCTGATTCTTTTTCGGACGGAGGAAAGTACAATGATCTGGATCGGGCATTATATCACGTAGAGCAAATGATAACAGATGGTATGGATATTGTGGATGTGGGAGGCGAGTCCACCAGACCGGGGTACACGATGATTTCCGATCAGGAGGAGATTGAGAGAGTTGTTCCGGTACTCGAAGCTATCAAATCCAGATTTAATGTTCCAATTTGTCTGGATACGTACAAGTCTGAGGTGGCAAAGGCCGGCATTGCAGCGGGTGCGGATATGATCAACGATATCTGGGGACTCAAATATGATGAAAATATGGCGAATGTGATTGCGGAAGCTGGGATTCCCTGTTGTCTGGTACACAACCGGAAGGAGGACAAGTATACCAATCTGATCGAGGAGATGCTCTGGGATCTGGAGTCCACGCTGGAAGTTGCCAATAAGAAGGGCATTGCCTATGACAAGATCATCTTAGATCCCGGTATCGGCTTTGGCAAAGGCTATGAAAACAATTTGGAGATCATTGATAATCTGCAAAAGTTCCATTCTCTGGGATATCCGCTGATTCTCGCAGCGAGCCGCAAGTCTGTGATCGGTATGGGACTGGATCTGCCTGTGAACGAGCGCATGGAAGGAACGCTGGTGACTACGGTTTATGGTGTGAAGCAGGGCGTGATGTTTGTCCGTGTACATGACGTGAAAGAAAATGTGCGCGCCATCAGAATGACAGAGGCGATTCGCGACGGTTACAAGAATTAACGGAAATAATAAATAACATGCAATATGTTATTCGGGAGACAGGGTCATATATGGATCAGATTATTGTGGAGGATCTGCAGGTCTACGCCTATCATGGGGTGTATCAAAAGGAGAACGAAGAGGGACAGAATTTTTATGTGAGCGTGACTCTGGATACGGATACAAGAGACGCGGGGCTTGCGGATGATCTGGAACTGTCCACGAACTATGGCGAGGTCTGCCGCTTCCTGTACAGCTTTCTCAGGGAGCACACTTACAAGCTGATCGAGACGGCGGCGGAGAAGTGTGCGGAGGCCCTGCTTTTACAGTTTCCCCGCGTGAGGCAGGTTGCGCTGGAGTTAAAAAAACCGGAAGCGCCCATCACCATACCGTTTGGCTCTGTATCCGTAAGGATTGTGAGAGGGTGGCGGAGGGCTTATATTGCCTGCGGTTCCAATATGGGAGACAGAGAAGCGCATCTGGATGCCGGGGTTTGTGCGCTGCGTGAAGATCCAAAATGCAGGGTGTTACGTGTTTCCGGCTGGATGGAGACCACCCCCTACGGCGGGGTGGAACAGGGCGATTTCCTGAACGGCGCGTTTTCCGTCGAAACCCTCTATACCCCGGAGGAACTTTTAGAAGTGCTGCAGGGAATCGAAAGGAGTGAAAACAGGGAGCGAAAGGAACGATGGGGTCCCCGAACTCTTGATCTGGATATTCTGCTTTACGAGGGAACGGTGATGGATACGGAGCGGCTTATCATTCCTCACCGGGATATGAAAAACAGGGATTTCGTACTCAAACCGCTTGCGCAGATTGCTCCCTATGAGATACATCCTGTGTTGGGGAAAGCGATTGTGGAACTTTTGGAAGAGGTGGAGACGGACGGAGAGAAACATGTGTTATCAAATTAAATAAAAGCGACTGTCGTTTCAATGAATGTTTATTCCGGAAACGGCAGCCTTTTTTTATTCCTCCCCATCCTCCTCCGGTTTCGGATCCGAGTTCGCCAGAGCCGCCTCCCTTGCGGCGTCAAAGGTGGTGACATTGACAGGGCCGTAGGTGTAGGTTTTGTAGACCGGTGTGCTCTCGTTGAAGGCGTTAAAGTACACGTACTGGGACGTGATATTGATGTTCTGATAGACACCCTCGCGAATGAGTTCCTGAGAGCTTCCGTCGATCAGCATACGCTTGAGGGCCGGCGAGTCAGAGGAACTGACCTGATAGTAGATATAGTTGTCATAGACGTTAAACATATCAATCCGGTCGTTGGTCAGAACTTCCACCACATCGTTTGCAAGATTGTACCGGCAAAGACGATAGTTCTCCGAAATGTCCATGTAGTACACATAGCCATTCTGTACGATGGGGTTCCAGATGTTTCCCCGCCAGACTACGGAGTCTGTGTCCGTAGAGGTGTCAAGGGCGTGGAGATAATGATCCTCCGCCGTGCCGTTATAGTAAATACGGCCGTCTAAAAAGCAGTTCGGATTGATGATCGCCTCTGCCACGGTCTGTCTGTCTTTTTTGTCGATCCGTACCTTATCTAAAGATGTGCCGATCTGTTTGTCGTACTTTTCGTAGTAGAGGTAATTGCCGCACAACTGCATGCTGACAATATCGCAGCGATCTAAACCGACAACGGCTTTCCCTTTGAGGCTGCTCCGGTAGATACCTGCCATCCGCACGGCGCTGGCGATGCCGCTGACGCTGCCATCGTCCGAACCGCCGCTGACCTGGGCATAGTAGAGATAATTCCCTGCAGCGTTGATGGAGGAGACGGCGCCGTTATTCAGTTTTTTCAGTTCTGTCTCATCCGGATTCATGGAATAGAGCCCGAAATTGTCGTAAGCGTTTGCAAAATAAACTTTTCCGTCCGTCTCGCAGAAATAGCCGCCGTTGTTTAGGTTTCCCGGTGTGTTTCCCACCGTGTAATCATCGTTCATGGGTATGCGCCCGGCCAGAACTATAGCAACAAATATGGCTAATAATATAACAAATGTTATAGAAACAATAAGGATGTTTTTTTGTCTGCTTGTCATGGAATTTTCCTCCCGAAAAACGTTTGCCCTCAAACGCTCAGTCTGCGTTTATTATATATTCAAACCCGCTTGCTATCAAGAACAAATTGCGGTAAACTTAGAAAGTAAGACAGCGAAAGGATTGAAAGAAAATGGACTTGTTGGAATTACGTGGCCAGTTGGATGAAATAGATGCAAAAATTGTGGAACTTTACGAGGAACGGATGGAAATTTGTTCCAGGGTTGCGGATTACAAGATAGAGACAGGAAAGAAGGTATTTGACAGGGAGCGGGAGGAGGAGAAGCTGAAAACGGTGCGCTCCCTCACGCACAATGCCTTTAATGCCCATGGCGTGCAGGAACTCTTTGAGCAGATCATGTCCATGAGCAGAAAGATGCAGTACGGCAAACTGGTGGAGGCCGGCTCGCTGGGGAGGCTTCCCTTTATCGGTGTGGACAGGCTGGAGACGGAGAAGGCGAGGGTCGTCTTTCAGGGAGCGGAGGGCGCTTACTCCCACGTGGCGATGCTTAAGTATTTTGGGGAACAGGTCAACAGTTTTCATGTGGACACCTTTCGGGATGCCATGACCTCCATAGAGGAGGGAAGCGCGGACTTTGCGGTGCTTCCTATCGAAAATTCCACGGCGGGGATTGTGAGCGAGATCTATGACCTTCTTGTGGAATTTGAAAATTATATCGTAGGAGAACAGATTATAAAGATTGAACACTGTCTGCTGGGACTGCCGGGAACGGAGCTCTCACAGATAAAGACCGTGTATTCTCATCCCCAGTCGCTGATGCAGAGCGCAAGATATCTGGGCGAGCATGAGGAGTGGAAACAGATCAGCCTGAAAAACAACGCCTTCGCGGCTCGCAAGGTGAGCGAGGAAGGAGACAGGACGCAGGCGGCTATCGCCAGCGAGCAGGCGGCAAAAATTTACGGCCTGGATATTCTGGAGCGGGGGGTCAACCAGTCGGAGACCAATTCCACCCGGTTCATTATTATTACCAATCAGAAGATATTCAGAAAGGATGCGGGGAAAATCAGTATTTGCCTGGAAGTGCCCCATGAGAGCGGTTCGCTTTACCACATGCTGTCCCATTTTATTTACAATAATCTGAATATGACAAAGATAGAGAGCCGTCCCATTGAGGATCGGAACTGGGAATACCGCTTTTTTATCGATTTTGAGGGGAATCTTGCGGACGGCGCCGTGAAGAATGCGCTGAGAGGACTGCGGGATGAGGCCCGCAATATGAGAATACTGGGCAATTATTGACGAAGGAGTACGGCAAAATGAGAGAAGAAGAGCTGATTGTATATAAAGAGTTTGAGGATGGGGATATCCTTCGGGATGTGGTCTGGCTGATGGAGCATTACCGCTCCGGAGACGGCAGGGCGATGCCGCTTTTTTACAAATGTATGCACAGGCTTTCCCAGCAGGCGGCGGATCACGGATTTTACGGGAATCTCTGGCACTGTTATCTGACAAATCTGCTTGTGAACAATGAGAACAGCTATAGCTGTGCCTGTGAGATGCGGGGAGAGGTGGAGGGCAGCATCAATGAGCTGGTACTCCATGACATTGCGATTTTTAAGGAATTTTTTGACTATGATTTCACGGAAATGATGGAGGTGCTAAAGGCGCCGGAGTTTTCTGTGGTTTTAGCCTACGAGGGGCCCTCGGAGGACAGCAAGGTCTACAACAGACGTATCCGCGACCGGATCTGTACGCTGGCCCAGCATTTTGTGGAGGATGAGGACGCCGCCGCCATGAAGGCGACGCTCACCCAGTTTTACAGGGAATACGGGGTGGGAGATCTGGGACTGCACAAGGCTTTCCGCGTGGAACACACGGAAAACGGCGCGGCAATTGTACCCATACGGAATATCGCCCATGTATATCTGGACGACCTGGTGGGCTATGAGATTCCGAAGCAGAAACTTCGGGACAATACGGAGGCCTTCGTGGAGGGGAGACGCGCCAACAACTGTCTTCTGTTCGGGGATGCGGGCACGGGGAAATCTTCCTGCGTGAAGGCGATTGCCAATGAATATTACGAGAAGGGCCTGCGTATTATTGAACTGTACAAGCACCAGTTTCAGGATCTGAATGCGGTGATTGCGCAGGTCAAGAACAGAAACTATAAGTTTATCATCTATATGGACGATTTGAGTTTTGAGGATTTTGAGGTTGAGTACAAGTACTTAAAGGCGCTGATCGAGGGCGGACTGGAGAAGAAGCCTGCGAATGTGCTGATTTACGCGACATCTAACAGGCGGCATCTGATCAGGGAGAACTACAGCGACAAGGCGGACAGGCGGGACGAGGACATGCACGCCGGGGATACGGTGCAGGAGAAACTTTCCCTGGTCTATCGTTTCGGGGTGACCATCTTCTTCGGATCGCCGGATAAGAAGCAGTTCCAGCAGATTGTAAAGACGCTGGCGGACAGAAACGGCCTGAAAGTGCCGGAGGAGGATTTATTCCTTCTGGCAAACAAGTGGGAGCTGTCCCACGGAGGGCTGTCTGGCAGGACGGCGCAGCAGTTTATTGACTTTTTACTGGGCCAAAGCAAAAAGTAACTCTAATCAGGCATTCTCTGTAGGAGACGAGGGGGAAGAGGATGAAAACATTTGCGGCGATAGATGTGGGTTCATATGAACTTGCCATGAAAATTTTTGAGATATCTCCCGAGAGCGGCTTGAAGGAGATCGACCATATCAGGCACCGGATTGATCTGGGAACGGACACTTTTGCCACGGGTAAGATCAGCTATGACAGGGTGGATGAGCTGTCACGGGTACTCAGGAATTACAGGGATATCATGAAAAGCTATCGCGTGGACGATTACAAGGCGTATGGCACCAGCGCGATCAGGGAGACGGAAAATACCGCGATTGTCCTGGATCAGATTGCACAGCGCACGGGCGTCAGCATCGAGGTGTTGAGCAATTCGGAACAGCGTTTCCTGAATTATAAGGCGATCGCCTCCAGAGGGCGGTTTAACAAGGTTGTGGAGAAGGGAACTGCCATCGTGGATATCGGCGGCGGCAGTATCCAGATTTCCCTGTTTGACAAGGACACGCTGGTGACTACCCAGAATTTGCGGCTGGGAGTGCTGCGCCTGCAGGATCAGATCGGAAGGCTGAACATCAGCCCCAGACAGTACGGGGGTATTCTGGATGAGATGGTGAGCTCCCAGATACAGGTGTTTAAGAAACTGTATATGAAAGACCGGCAGATCGAGAATATCATTGTGGTGGATGACTATATCTCTTCCATTGTCGGAAAAAATGTGGCGGGTCTTGAGGACAGCAGCGTGGAAGCCTCCGCAATGGAAGTGTTTTTGGAGCGGGTTCACTCAAAATCGACGCAGCAGGCAGCCAGGGCATTGGACATACCGGAGGAGAATGTGCCGCTTTTGTATATTTCAGGCGTGCTGATCAACCGTATCGCGAAGATGATGGATGCCAATATGATATGGGTGCCGGGCGCAACGCTCTGTGACGGTATGGCATACGAGTACGCGCAGAAGCATAAGATCATCAAAGAGGAGCACGATTTTGAGCAGGATATCATTGCATGCGCCCAGAATATCAGCAAGCGCTATATGGGCAGCAGACGCCGGGGAGAGACGCTTGAAAAGATTGCCATGACCATTTTTGCCAGCATGAAAAAGGTGCACGGGCTGGAGAGAAGGGAAGGCCTGCTCCTTCGGATCGCCACGCTTTTACACGATTGTGGTAAGTATATCAGTCTGGTAAATCTGGGAGAATGTTCCTACAATATTATCATGTCCACGGAAATCATCGGCCTCTCCCACAAGGAGCGGGAGATTGTGGCAAATGTGGTGAAGTACAATCACATGGATTTTAATTACAGCGAAGTGACGGCAAGCGGCAATATCGACAGGGACGCGTATTTGACGATCGCCAAGCTGACGGCCATTTTAAAGATTGCCAACGGACTGGATCGCAGCCATAAGCAGAAGTTTAAGGATGTCAAGGCCACATTGAAAGAGCGGGAGTTAATCATCACCGTGGACGATTCTGTGGATATTACACTGGAAAAAGGGCTGTTTACCAAGCGGTCGGATTTCTTTGAGGAGGTTTACAGTGTGCGTCCGGTGATCAGACAGAAAAGCTGACGCGGGACAGCGCGGACTATATAAAAGGAGGCCATAGGGGGATGGCGCAGGAAATCAATTTTTCTGACGAGACATATTATACGAACCGGGAGTTGAGCTGGCTGCTCTTCAATGAGCGGGTGCTCTCTGAGGCGAGGGATAAGCAGATGCCGCTGTTTGAGCGGTTGAAATTTTTAAGTATCACGGCGTCAAATCTGGATGAGTTTTTCATGGTGCGGGTGGCGTCTTTGATGGATATGGTGAACGCGGGCTATAAGAAGCGGGATATCGCGGGCATGACGCCCTCCGAGCAACTTGCCGCCGTGAATGAAAAGACCCATCAGCTTGTGGACAGACAGTACAACACTTACAACCGTTCTCTTCTGCCGCAGTTGTCAGCGAACGATCTTCGCATCATTACCCACCATGAGGATCTGACGAAGGAGGAGGGCGCTTTTGCGGACAGTTTCTTTACGGAAAACGTCTATCCGGTGCTCACGCCCATGGCGGTGGATTCCTCGAGGCCTTTTCCGCTGATTCGCAATAAATCCCTGAATCTGGGGGCTTTGATGACGAAAAAGAACGGGAACGGAGAACTGGAATTTGCCACGGTACAGGTGCCAAGTGTGCTTGACCGTCTGGTGGAGATCCCTTCCGGGGAGGGGAGAAAGCTGATTCTCCTGGAGGAGATCATCGAGCGAAATATCCACAAGCTTTTCTTAAACTATGATATTGTCTGTACGCATCCCTTCCGTATCATGCGAAACGCGGATCTGACCATCGAGGAGGAGGAAGCGGAGGATCTTCTGCAGGAGATCGAGAAGCAGTTGAAAAAGAGACAGTGGGGACAGGTGATCCGTCTGGAGGTGGAGGAGGGCATTGACAGCAGGCTTCTCAAACTGATCAGGGAGGAGCTGAAAGTGCCGAAGGAGGATATCTTCGCCATTGCGGGGCCTCTGGATCTGACCTTTTTGATGAAGCTTTATGGTATGGAGGGCTTTGACCATCTGAAAGAGCACGGCTATCTGCCGCCCCAGCCTGTGCCGGAGCTGCCGGAAGACGCAAACGTGTTTGAGAAAATCCGTGAGGGAGATATCCTCATGCACCATCCTTACCAGAGTTTCGAGCCGGTGGTGCGTTTTATCAGGCAGGCGGCGAAAGACCCGGATGTGCTGGCCATCAAGCAGACGCTTTACCGTGTCAGCGGTAATTCACCCATTATCGCTGCGCTGGAGCAGGCAGCGGAGAACGGCAAACAGGTTTCCGTTCTGGTGGAACTGAAGGCAAGGTTTGACGAGGAGAACAACATTGTCTGGGCGAAGAAACTGGAGAAAGCGGGCTGCCATGTCATCTACGGACTGGTGGGTCTTAAGACACACAGTAAAATAACACTTGTTGTCAGAAGAGAGGAAAACGGAATACGCAGATATGTGCATTTGGGCACCGGCAATTACAATGATTCCACAGCAAAGCTCTACACGGATGTGGGGTTCTTTACCTGTTCCGAGATGATCGGGGAGGATGCCACGGCGGTGTTCAATATGCTTTCGGGTTATTCGGAGCCGAGGAGTTGGAACCGTCTTTCCCTTGCACCCCACTGGCTCAAAGACAGATTCCTCTCGCTGATCGGCAGGGAGAGAGAGTACGCGCTGTCAGGAAGGCCCGCCAGAATCATCGCGAAGTTGAACGCACTCTGTGATAAGGAGATTATAGAGGCGCTCTATCAGGCGAGCGCGGCAGGGGTAAAGATTGATTTGATTATCCGGGGAATCTGCTGTCTTCGCACGGGGATTCCGGGTGTCAGCGAAAATATTACGGTTCGCTCTATCGTGGGGAATTTTCTGGAACATGCGAGAATCTTCTACTTTGAGAATGACGGCAAGCCGGAATACTACTGTGCCAGCGCGGACTGGATGCCGAGAAATCTGGAGCGGAGAGTGGAAATTCTTTTTCCGATTGAGAAGGCGGCGCTGCAGGAGAAGTTGAAATTTATTTTGGACAGTCAGCTTAAGGATACGGTGAAAGCGCAGATTCTGCAGCCGGATGGGAGTTATGCGAAGGTCGATAAGCGGGGGAAGGAAGTGTTTAACGCCCAGTTGGCTTTTGGCGCGGCGGCGCAGGCTGCGGCGAAGGAGAAGAACGAGATGATGCATAAACGGGTCTTTATTCCGAAGATGCATCAGGATGAATAGAAAGGGAGAGAAAACGGCATGAAGATATATCTGGCTTCGGCGTCACCCAGACGGAAGGAACTGCTCAGACAGGTGGGGCTTTCCTTCAAGGTTGTGCCGAGCACAGTGGAGGAGAAAATCACGAAGGAGGCGCCTGACGAGGTGGTGGAGGAGTTGTCTTACCAGAAGGCGGTGGATGTCTGCGGACATCTGGCAGCGGAGGGAAAAGAGGACTTCATCGTCATCGGAGCCGACACGGTGGTGAGCGCCTGGGGAAAGATTTTGGGGAAGCCTGCGGATAAAGAGGATGCGGCGCGGATGCTTAAGGATCTGCAGGGCGGCAGCCATCAGGTTTACACGGGAGTGACGATTGCGTGGAAGTATAAGGATATGCCGTCCATGTACGCCACGTTTTCCGAGTGTACGGATGTGACCATGTATTCTATGACCGACGAGGAGATTCGCCGGTATGTGGACAGCGGGGAACCAATGGACAAAGCGGGTGCGTATGCCATTCAGGGTCTATGTGCGGCGTATATTCAAGGAATCTGTGGGGATTATAACAATGTGGTTGGCCTGCCCGTGGGGCGGCTCTGTCAGGAGCTCAAGAGACGGGGACTGGTCTGAAAGGAGGAGTGGCCTTTGTTTGACGAACAGGTAGTGCAGTGTTTTCTGGAAAATCAGCTACAGCTCTATCCGGAGAAGGTGGCCGAAACCTATGAGGAGGCGGAAAACTTTCTGGAGGAGTGCATGGCTGTGGTGGTAGATTCCGTCAGAGAAGTGTGGGAGTTTTTTGAGGAGGAGGGCGTAGACATGGAAGACGCCGACGAAGAAGAAATTCTCGAAGCACAGGAGGTATTTGCAGTGGGAGACGGCAGATATCTCATTGTCGATGTGTGAGAATGTCTGAATACGGCACTTTCCGCGCGCTTATTTATTTAGCAATTTGTACATCATATCCGCAAGCCCATTCTGGTCGTTGTCAAGATCCGTGACAACGTCGGCGTGGGCTTTTACATTGTCTGTGGCGTTTTTCATGGCGATGCCGCAGCCCGCGGCTTCCAGCATGGAAATGTCGTTGTCTGCATCCCCGGCGGCGTAGGTATCGGAGACGGGAATCCCCAGATAATCGCATAAATAGAGCAGGGAACTGCCCTTGCCCGCGTTCCAGTCAAAGAGTTCCAGATAATGGTCGTTGGAATAGATGGTGCGGACTTTATTTTCCGCCCAGTCTGCAATATTTTTTCGGAAAGTCTCCAGCTTTTCAAAGTTATGTAAACTTATAGCGAGCATTTTGCAGGGCTCTTCGGTGAGAGCGTCGATGAGGTTTTCCGATACCACGACAGGAATATGTATACGCCTGCGGTAAAAGTGGATTTCTTCGTTGTCCGCAGGTGTGACGATGGCTTCACCGTTCTCTTCATCCCGATAGGTTTGGATATGGAGGGAAAGCGCCTTGGCCTGTTCCTGCAGATAGGGGATATAGGAGAGGGGGAGCCCTTTTTTCATGATGGTGCGCCGGTTGTCACAGTCGTAGATCAGGGTTCCGTTGGAGCAGCTTAAAAAGATGCCGGGCTGGTTTAAGCCTGTCTGTTCCTTTACCTCCAGGACACTCATGAGCGTCCTGCCGGAGGCGAGAACCAGCTTGTTGCCGGAAGAAAGAAACTCATCCAGAAAGGCTCTGGTTTCGGGAGAAACCTGACTTTGGTTATTTAGGAGCGTTTCGTCTAAGTCGGTAAACAACAGTTTCATTTTCGTGCCTCCTTTATCCGTAAAAGCAGATCTTCCGGGACGAACAGCTTCCCGTAGCCACAGCCCAAGTCAAGCCCCGGCTTGTTGTCCCCGTGGAAATCGGAACCGCCGCTTAAGAGTAGATCGTACTTTTCTGCAAGCCGCAGCATATCCCGCACATCCTGATTGCTGTAGGTGCTGTAGAAAACCTCGATCCCCATGAGTCCGTCCGCTTTCAGGGAGGAGACCAGTGTCTCCAGTCTCTCGTCTCCCATATGGTAGAGCGGCGGGTGCGCCAGTATGGGAACACCGCCGGCTTTCAGGATCAGATCTACTGCCTGTGCAGGTGTCACTTTCTCCCGCGGCACAAAATATTTCGTGTGGTCGCCCAGATATTTGGCAAAGGCATCCTGACGGCTTTTGACATAGCCGTACTCGCAGAGAAAGGAGGCATAATGCGCTCTGGTGATGACCGCGTCGGGATACATGGCTAACAGCCTTTCGTAGGAAATGTCAATGCCTGCCTCCTGCAGATTTTTGCACATTTTCCTGTTGCGGCTGGTGCGGGAATCCACAAAGTCATTCAGTGCCTGCCTAAAAATGCCGTTGTCGTAGGAGATATATAGCCCTACGATGTGGACATCCTGGTTTTCGTATTTCGTGGAAAATTCTATGCCCGGAATCACTTCGATGGAGGGAAGGCCCTTTTCCTGTAAGGCGGCAGCATGGGCGAGCGCTTCGTCCAGTCCCTCTATGCTGTCGTGATCCGTGATGGCTACAGCCGCCAGTTCTTTTTCGATGGCATAGTCCACCAGTTCGGTGGGGGTGTAACTGCCGTCCGACTTGGCGGTGTGTGTGTGCAGGTCGATTGCCCTCATGTTCAGTCGTCCTCTTCCTCGCTGGCGGTACTGGTGTAGACGGTGCGCTTTCTCGCCATCTCATCGCTCTCCAGATATTCGTCGTAGGTAGTGATTTTATCAATCAGGCTGCCGTCCGGCAAAATTTCCATAATGCGGTTGGCCGTGGTCTGCACTACCTGATGGTCATGACAGGAGAAGAGTTCCACGCCCTTGAATTTTTTCATGCCCTCGTTTAACGCGGTGATGGCCTCCATGTCAAGATGGTTCGTAGGCTCGTCGAAGAGCAGGCAGTTGGCGCCGCTGATCATCATTTTGGATAGGAGACACCGCACCTTCTCGCCACCGGAGAGCACTTTTACTTTTTTCACGCCATCCTCACCGGCAAAGAGCATACGTCCCAGGAATCCGCGCACATAGGTGACATCCTTGACGGGGGAGTAGCCCATGAGCCAGTCGGTGATGGTGTAATCGTTGTCAAACTCCGCCGTATTGTCCTTTGGGAAATAGGCCTGCGAGGTGGTGACGCCCCACTTGTAGGTGCCCTCGTCGGGTTCGATTTCTCCTGTTAAAATCTGGAACAGTGTGGTTTTTGCAAGCTCGTTGCCGCCCACAAAGGCGATCTTGTCGTCGTGCCCCACAATGAAGGAAATATTGTCCAGCACCTTTTCCCCGTTTACGGTTTTGCTGATGCCCTCCACGGTGAGAACCTCGTTGCCGATCTCGCGTTCCGGGCGGAAATCGATGTAGGGGTATTTGCGGCTGGAGGGACGGATATCATCAAGCTCGATTTTTTCCAACGCGCGCTTTCTGGAAGTTGCCTGTTTGGATTTGCTGGCGTTGGCGGAGAAGCGGGAGATGAACTCCTGTAATTCCTTAATCTGCTCTTCCTTTTTCTTGTTTGCTTCCTTGCGCTGCTTGATAATCAACTGGCTGGATTCGTACCAAAAATCGTAGTTGCCCGCGTAGAGCTGGATTTTGCCGTAGTCGATATCTGCAATGTGCGTGCAGACTTTATTCAGGAAATAGCGGTCATGGGAAACCACGATGACCGTGTTGTCAAAATCGATCAAAAACTCTTCCAGCCATGCGATGGCGTCCAGATCCAGATGGTTCGTGGGCTCGTCCAAAAGCAGGATGTCGGGGTTGCCAAAGAGCGCCTTGGCAAGCAGCACTTTGACTTTCTCGTTACCGTTTAAGGTGGACATTTCGCTGTAGTGCATGTCGGTCTCGATGCCAAGGCCGTTTAAGAGCATAGCGGCGTTGGTCTCCGCATCCCAGCCGTCCATCTCCGCAAACTCCGCTTCCAGTTCGCTTGCGCGGATGCCGTCCTCGTCGGAGAAATCTTCTTTGGCGTAGATGGCGTCCTTTTCCTTCATGATCTGGTAGAGACGCTCGTTGCCCATAATTACCGTGTCCATGACCGGGTAGGCGTCATATTTGAAATGATCCTGCTCCAGCACGGAGAGACGCTGGCCGGGGGTGATGGTCACGTCGCCGCCTGTGGTCTCCAAAACGCCTGAAAGGATTTTCAGGAAAGTGGATTTTCCGGCGCCGTTTGCACCGATCAGTCCGTAGCAGTTGCCTTCGGTAAATTTGATATTAACGTCCTCAAAGAGAGCTTTTTTTCCGACACGTAGAGTTACATTGTTTGCCTGAATCATGTTAAAACCTCATATTTTCTGTGCTTTTCTTATTTTGGTTACCCCTACCATTATACATAAAACAGTGGGATTTTCAAGGAAAATAAGCGTTTCCTGCATGAAACTTTTCCATTTCCTGAATCGTATTATTTTATATAAGGAAGAAACAAAGACGTTACATAATGACAGGCAGGGGAAAGGATGGTTTCATGGATGGATTTTTCTTTGGGCCAACGACGGAAGCCTATGCAAAGATGCAGCAGGGCTTAGAAGGCAGGAATGAGGCGGTACAGGATAAAACGAGGAGAAGAAAGCGGGAGGCAGACGAACAAAGGCGCGTGGATTCTGCCAGAAAAAGGAAGCAGAAAGGCATGTACGAGAAGCGGGCCAAACGGCGTAAGCTGTTCCTGGATCTGGCGCAGAAAGCATGGTATAAGCATGAGAATGAGTTGAAATTTCAGGAGCAGATCGCTTTTGAAAGAAAGGTAGTGAGCAGCGCGATCCT
The DNA here is from genome assembly GCA_002361355.1 of Lachnospiraceae bacterium UBA3310. Classification (GTDB taxonomy): domain Bacteria; phylum Bacillota; class Clostridia; order Lachnospirales; family Lachnospiraceae; genus UBA3282. Next base: position 20,966 of record DESQ01000049.1, on the reverse strand, counting down.
GAAACAGCAGGCGATTGCCCGCGCCACAGGGGAGCATACCAGACTGGATGCCAACCCTGCCGTCCTCTCGCAAGCATCCACCAAACTGGCGCAGTCCTATGTATTTTTTAAGATTCCCAGCGCGCGTGTCAATACCAGGGTAGGAAAGTGATCCATCGGAGCGCTTTCCTGTTTTTAGAATAACAGAAACCTGAAAACGGGAAGAAAGAAATCCGGTTGAAGGACATCATAAAAGAATTACGTAAAAAAGATGTCAGATAGGAGAAAAAAGGTATAATGACAGAAGGGGCATACGAAAAAAAGGAGATAAGTGAAAGATGGATAAAATCAAGCAGGGAAAAATGGATAGAAAAGCATACTGGATCGCAATGGCGGTGATTCATTTGTTACTCCTTATACTTGCCGTAAACATACAGACAGGAGACGCGCTTGGAGACACAGGAAGAGCCACTGTGGGAATTATTGGGATTGTGATTTTGTTGGTGTCAGCTATCATGCGTCTCAAAGATGCAGAGAAAAGCATGTTACATCTGATTGCTGTATGTATCATACCGGCTTATGTCTATATCATCGGATTTTATAACAGTGCAGAACCGTATCACTTTGAGGACTGGGAGGCGAGTAATACGGAAGACGGCAGATACGGTCAATAGGCTGGCCAGATTACGGCAGCATCACGGTGAACACGCTGCCGCCGCCGACGCGGTCGCTGACGGTTATGGCGCCGTGGTGGAGTTTTACAATTTCAGAAGCAATGGATAGCCCCAACCCGAAGTGTCCCTTGGCGCTTCGGGATTTTTCTGCCCGGTAGAAACGGTCAAAGATTTTTTTCCGGTCTTCAGGCAAAATGCCGGGGCCGGTATCCGAAACCGAGAGAAAAAAGTGATTTTTTCTATAGATGAGGGAGAGCCCGATGGAGCCGCCCTCCGGTGTATAGCTGACGGCGTTGTGCAGCAGGATCGTTAGAAGCTGCATGATGCGGTCGGCATCGGCTGTGCAGGGAGGCAGGGCGCTCTCCGGCAGAGTGACGGTGAGCGCCTGTTTTTTCCCGGCGGCAAGAGGCTCAAATGCCTCGCAGGCGTTGATGAGCAGTGTGTCCAGTTCAACAGGAGCCGGGTGGATGGAAATATTCTGGCTGTCGGAGGCGCTTAGGGTGAGCATGTCATTGACTAAAGATGTCATCCGCATACCTTCCTGCCTGATGGTATCCAGAAACTTTATGCGGTGTTCCTTATCGGCGTTCCGGCTGCATTCGGCGGCGGAGAGAATTACGGCTAACGGAGTGCGCAGTTCGTGGGAGGCCGCCGCCACGAAAGCGGCCTGCGATTTTCGGCTCTCGATGACGGGTTCTAGCAGCCGGCCTGTGAAAAAGAAGGCAAAGAGGGTCAAAAGCAGGATGGCGGCCATGTCGATCAGAAGGAACCGGATTCTCTGTCTGGAAAGCTGTTCCTGTAAAAAGTGCAGGGGAGAGAGCACTACAACCTGCAGGGAGGAGGAGCCTTTGTCAAGTTCAATGACACCGGCGTAGTATTCATGTTTCCCGCCTGTGGGATTGAAGGGGAATTCCGCATGAAAACAGGTATTATAGAGGCCGCCGCTGTTTAGTTCCTCCTGAATATAGGTGTAGTCGTCGCTGGCCTGGTAGGCGGCAAGACAGACATCCAGAAGATCCGGGGGATCAGAAATGTCGGAAACATTGGTGAGACGGTTATAGAGAAAGGGGACGCCATTATCAAGGGCATAAAAAGTATAGCCGCCGCGGGATTCCATTTTGGCAAGCCATTCCATGGAGATCACGGACTGCTGTTCCAAGCTGGTTGCTATAGTGTTTATGTCGTTCTGAAAGGATCGGAATTGGTTTTCATACAGTTCTTTTTCAGAGAGATACAGATATAACAGGGACATCACAAGGATAATGCCCGTCGTGATGCCGGCGCACAGCATTGTCAGATACAGATGTACTTTCCGAAACATGTTTTTTCCTTCCTGTCGGGTGAACGGAAACAGGGGACGTTATAAGGTTCCTGCCATAGAGTATCCGATGCCGCGAACCGTTTTTATGGTGAGAACGCTGCCGACGGTTTTCAACCGTCTGCGCAGAAAATGAATATAGTTATCCAGATTCCCTTCTTCCACATCACTGTCAGGCCCCCAGACCTTTAAAAGAAGGTGGCTTCTGGGAAGAGTGGTGTTACCGTTCTTTAAAAAAGCCTCCAGAAGCGCCGCCTCCCGTTTGGAGAGGGTGCAGCTTCCGGCAGGGCCGCTCAGACGATTCTCTGCAGGAAACCAGGAGATGTCCAAGCAGGAAAGAAATTCCTCGTCCAGGATCTGGCGGGGTCTTCTGGTGACACAGCGGATCCTGGCAAAAAGTTCCTCCTGTGCAAAGGGTTTGACCAGATAATCGTCGGCACCCAGATCCAGTCCCTCTACTTTGTCAGAGAGTGTGCCGAGGGCGGTGATCAGAATGACCGGAGTCGTAACGCCCTTTTGCCTAAGGGATGCAAGCACGTCAGTGCCCTGCATGGAGGGCAGCATACGATCCAGCAGAATAACGTCATAGATATTCTGCTCTCCGTAGAAAAGAGCGTCTTCCCCGTCAAAACAGGCATCCACGATAAAACCGGCATGTGTAAGCCCGTAAACAAGAGTCTCGTTCAGTTTTTCATCATCTTCCGCAAGCAGTATTCGCATAGCCGTCACCTTTCGCCATTATTTTATCACACAATTCTATAAAATATCTCTAAATTAAAAAATTTTAGGCTCTTTTCTTTTTCCAGATTAAATGTTATGATCGAATCTGGGAGGAAAGGCAGTGAGACAATACAGAGATAAAGAAGATTTTACAATCAGTTTTGATGAACATACACTGCCCATTATCGAGCAGATTTCAGAGGGAATGCCCGGTGGCTTTTTTATTTACCATGCGGACGGCGACGAGGAACTGGTTTACATCAACGGTGCGATGCTGCGGATTTTCGGCTGTGATACGCTGGAGGAATTTAAAGAACTGACAGGGTATACCTTTAAGGGGATTGTTCATCCGGCGGATATTGATAAAGTGGAGGAAAGCATCAAAGCGCAGATCGCTCACGGCAGCGATAATCTTGATTATGTGGAGTACCGGATTGTCCGAAAGGACGGCATGGTGCGCTGGGTGGAGGACTACGGGCACTTTGTTCACACGGCAGCTTACGGCGATCTCTTTTACGTTTTTATCGAGGATGCAACGGAGCGGATACAGAAGCGGATGGCGGAACTGGAACGGGTGAACGAGGCGCTTTACGGTGCACGTTTGCGGGAAGATTACTTTAGGAGGGCGCTTCTCTACGATGCGGTTTCTTTTGTGGAGATCAATCTGACAAGGGATGAGTTTATCTCGGCATCCGTGTTGAACGCGGAGGGAAAAGTGCAGAATCTCTTCATTTTTATGGGAATACAGCCTTTTGAAAAATACTCTGATTTTGCCGCATTCTGGGCGGACTTTACGGAGGCGGGCGAGCTGAATGAATATCATCGTTTTTTTAACATAGAGAGACTGATCCGCTGTTATGAAGAGGGGGAGCGGGAGCAGACATACGATAGCTGGGTTATGGATATGTACGGCAGAAGGCGTCTGAGCCATTACACGTTTTTTCTGGAGAAAAACGAGCATACGGGCGATGTGATTGCTCTCTCTGTGTCAAGAGATATCACGGAGCAGGTAGAGAGACAGTCGCTTTTAAAATCGGCCCTTCGGCAGGCGGAGACAGAGCGGCTTACAAGGAATACCTTTTTTGCCAATATGTCCCATGATATCAGGACGCCGCTAAATGCTATTATCGGTTATGCGGAGCTTTTGAAGGGATGCGTCGGGGATCCGGGTAAGGTAGGGGAGTGCATTGAAAAGATCAACCATTCCGGAGAGGAACTTCTGGCAGTCTTTGACGAATTTCTAAAAGATAATCTGAGCGAGCCGTCCAGAGCGGAGCTGACGGAGCGGGAGTACCACCTCGGAGAACTCCTGAAGGAGGTTGAGAAGGGTGCCGAGCGGCCGATCAAGGCAAAGAATATAAAATTCAATCTGGACAAGACGGGACTTTCCCATTTCACGGTGGAGGTCGATTACATCAGGCTGCGGGAGATTTTGAACCAACTGCTTGACAATGCGGTCAAATATACGCCGGCCAGGGGACAGGTGAGCCTTATGGTCAGAGAGAGCGAAAGTGACAGGAAAGGCCGCAGGATGTACCGGTTTGTGATTTCGGATACCGGATGCGGCATTCCGGAAGAACGTCTGGAAGCGATTTTTGAGCCGGCCAGACAGGAAAAGAATGCGGTGTACAACGGTATGCCGGGAGCCGGGCTTGCGGTAGTGAAAAGCTATGTGGAAGTCATGGGCGGTGACATCACGGTAGAGAGCAAAGTGGGGGAGGGAAGCACGTTTACGGTAAGCCTTCCCATCAAATATCCCATGCGGGGTTCCTATATGGAACAGGAGGGCAAAACCCTTGACGCGCCGGGGGATGCGGAGGACAAGAGCTGCATTCTTTTGGTGGAGGATAACGGTATCAACAGGGAGATCGAGGAAGAACTACTCAAGAATCTGGGATACCGGGTGGAGTCAGCCTGTGACGGTGTGAGCGCCTATGAACTTTTGAAGGTTTCCGAGCCCGGTAAATATGCGCTGGTACTGATGGATATCGAGATGCCGGGAATGAACGGTTACGAGACGGCCAGAGCGATTCGCAGACTGGAAAACGAAAAGATTTCCAGGATACCGATTATCGCGCTCTCCTCGGATGCGATGGAGGAGGATCGGCAGAAGTCATTGCAGGCGGGGATGAACGAACATTTTGTCAAGCCTGTTGACATTGAAGTATTACAGATACTAATACATAAAATTTTAGAGGATGCAGATCATGAATATGAATAGGAAAAAAGTATTTCATACGATTATTTATTCCATTCCTTTGCTGGTACTGGTAGTTATCTTATTTAACATCTATACGGCGCAGAATAAAGCAAGAATCATAGAGCAGAACAAAAACTATGCGGAGGATTCGACGCGGCAGATGGCGCAGCAGATATCCGATCAGTTTGAAAACGGGCTGCGTATTATCACTACTTACGGGTATTTTTTTGACATCTATCTGGGAGGAGACACTGTCTCTGCGGATACGCTTAAGGGAATAGAGAAAAGTTCTGTTTTTGATACGGTTCGGTTTACTGATGCGGAAGGTGTTACTCATTTGTCTGACGGCAGGACTGTGAATTCTTCAGACCGTGAATATTATGAGCGGGGCATGAAGGGCGAGAGCGGGATTACGGCTGTATTTGACGAGCGCCTTGCGGAGGAAGAAAAGAGAATTATGTTTTATGCGCCGGTGCGGTCGGACGGGGAAATTATCGGCATCATCCGGGGATCTTATGTGGCGGAACAATATCTGAATAAGATTTTGAACACCACATATTTCGGAGAGTTTTGCCCCACCTGGCTGTGTATGCCGAGCGGAGAAGTGATAGCCAGTTCCGATGACCAGGATTACGGGGAAGGCAGCCTGCCGGATGTTTTGGAGAGCAGGGGCTTTATTGACAGCCTTACGGCGGATGGGGTGAGAGATATATTTGAGAACGGAGGTCAGGGCGCGTTTATCTGCGAGGGGGGCAGCGCGACGGATATTATCTGCGTGACCTATCTTACTAATTATGATTTTGTACTGGTACAAACGTTTCCGCCGAATGTCACAAAAGGTATGATCAACAGGGCAAACGAAGCGGGGATTGGTCTGGAAGTGGCATTGATCATGCTTTTTGCCGTTTACTTTATCGTAGTCGTTGTAAATTCTGTGAAACGGCGAAGAGAGCTCGAAGTGGAAAACCGTCAGATCAGCTATGTTTTGAAGGGATTAAATACGCTCTTTTCCTCTAAATATCTGACGGTGGATCTGGAGACAGGTGTTTACTCCTACACTGCGGGAATGAAGCTTTCGGATAATCAGGCGATGACGGAGGGCGCCTATGCGGATATTGTGGAGGATCACAGCAGGGAGATCATCGGCGAGGAGGCGCAGGAGAATTTCAGGCAGACGCTGAAGGCGGAATCGATCGTGGAAAATCTGGCCGATCAGGATACCTTTACTTATGAATGTCATGTGATGCGGGACGGACAGGAGGCATGGGAACAGATGACTGTCGTCTGCATCGAACGGAAAGAGGGTAGGGTGGTCAAGATGTTGTATCTGCGCCAGGATATTTCCGAGATGAAGCTGCGCGAGCAGAGAAGAAAAGAGGAAATGGCGGTGATGAACCGTAAGGAGATGCAGTACCGGATTGCCATTACCTCCAACGCGTTCAGTTCGTTTGAATTTAACCTCACAAGGGATTTGATTGAGCAGGATATTGTACGTGAAAATGCAGAGGGAGAACAGATTTCTCTGCTGGAAAGAGCGGGGTTACAGGCGCCCTGTAAGGCGTCGGAGTGCTTTGAAAGATGGAAACGGTATGTCCTTGCGGAATCTCTTGAAGATTACAGCCGCGTGGTGAATGTGAATCATTTGAAGGAATGCTTTGAAAAAGGCGAAGTGGAAGTCGACGTGGATTATTGGGGCATGACGGGCAACGATGAGCATCATATGTGTATGCGTCAGACCTTTATCATGACGCAGGACGATATTTCGGGCGATGTGATTGTGCTGGTTGTTTCCAGAGATATCACGGAACAGGTAATCAAGCAGAAGGAGCAGACTGACGCGCTGCAGGATGCGCTGATGCATGCCCAACAGGCTAATGAGGCGAAGACCACGTTCCTGTCCAATATGAGTCATGACATCCGTACACCGATGAATGCCATTATCGGTTTTGCCACGATTGCAGCAAGCCGTATCGATAACAGAGAACAGGTGAAGGAGTGCCTGCAGAAGGTTCTCTCCTCCAGCAATCACTTGCTCAGTCTGATTAATGACATTCTGGATATGAGCCGTATTGAGAGCGGTAAGATGCAGATTCATGAGCAGGAATGCAATATCTCCGAGCTGATGCACAATCTGGTCAATATTATTCAGCCTCAGGTGAAAGCAAAGCAGCTTGAGCTGTTCATTGATACCTTTGAGGTAACAAATGAGGATGTGATTACCGATCCGCTTAAACTCAATCAGATCTTTATCAACCTTATGAGCAATGCGGTGAAATATACGCCGGCGGGCGGCATGATCACGTTCCGCATTATGCAGCACACTACTTTTAAACATGGATACGGCGATTATGAATTTATCATCAAGGACAACGGCATCGGCATGTCGGAGGAGTTTGTACAGCATATTTTTGAACCCTTTGAACGAGAATCGACGACCACGAGAAGCGGCATTCAGGGCACGGGTCTTGGCATGGCCATTACGAAAAATATCGTGGAGATGATGAACGGTACGGTTACCGTTGAGAGCAAAGCGGGGAAAGGTAGTACCTTTATAGTCAATCTCAGCTTAAAGCTGCAGGACGTGGAGAAAAACGCGGAACAGATCAAGGAGCTGGAGGGTCTGCGCGCACTTGTGGTAGATGATGATTTCAATGTTTGTGACAGCGTGAGCAAGATGTTAAAGACGATTGGCATGCGCGCTGAATGGACAACATCCGGCAGGGAAGCCGTATACCGCGCTAAAGTTGCACGGGATGAAGGAGATTCCTACCACACCTACATTATCGACTGGCAGATGCCGGAGACCAGCGGCGTGGAGACTGCCAGAAAGATCCGCAGTACGGTTGGGGATGAGTCGCCTATTATTATTCTGACGGCCTACGACTGGACGGATATCGAGGAGGAAGCCAAAGAGGCGGGCGTTACTGCTTTTTGTGCGAAACCGCTCTTTATGTCGGATTTGAAATCGGCGCTTTTGGCTGCCAACAATATGGAACTGAAAACGGAAAGTGACCAGGCTGTTTGGCAGGCAGTTGATTTTAGCGGCAAGCGGGTTCTTCTGGTGGAAGATATCGAGATGAACCGTGAGATCGCAGAGGTGATCCTGACGGAAAGCGGGTTTGAGGTGGAATCTGCGCCGGATGGAACGGACGCCGTGGATATGGTGAAAAGGTCGGAGGAATACTATTACGATGTGGTGCTGATGGATGTACAGATGCCGATTATGAACGGTTACGAGGCGACCAGAACGATTCGTTCCCTGCCAAGGGAGGATGTCAAGACGCTGCCGATTATCGCAATGACGGCCAACGCGCTGGAAGAGGACAAAGAGGCGGCTTTAAAGAGCGGCATGAACGATCATATTGCGAAGCCGCTTGATATTGAATTGTTTATGGATGTACTCAAGAAGCATTTGAGGAAATAGAAAACGGAAAAGGGAAATGGGCGCTTTGACGGTAAATGTCAGAGCGTCTTTTTTCTGTGTTTTTCTTAAAGATGTCATAATGAAATCTTCATTTTTTTTAGAGAGAATTTAGAGGATGGGTTGTTATCATTCTGTTAAAACAAAAGAATGAAAGGAAGGCAGCAGGATGAAAGACAGAAGAAGGATAGCAGTGATCGGAATGGCGTTAAGTATGGGAATGCTAATGGCAGGATGTGCGGGCGCAGTGAAAGATGAGCCGCAGACGGAAGTAAAGGAATTAGAGCTGACAGATGAAAAGCAGGATGCTCATCCGCAGGAGGACGCAGAGAAGGAAACCGGGCAGGAGTCGGATTGGAGGCCGGAGGCCGAAGAGGCGGGGGAAAAGGAACAGTACGCGGAGGGAACGGAATCTGTCGGGCAGACATTGAATCGGGCGGAGGGAACGGAGTCCCTTGGCGGCACGGTACTAAGTCCGCAGGAGGACGGCATGATTCTGGCCCAGACTACGCAGTCAGATGAGGACGGGATGGTCACGCTGCTACAAGTGGAGGACGCCAAAAAGATTCCGGTGAAATTTACGGTGGATACGAAGGTGGAGCACTGGAAGATTCAGGGAGGCGGTGCGGGGATTGATATGCAGGAAGCCTCGTTTTCTGATCTGGAAGAAGGACAGGGCGTGGAGATCGAGGGGAATTTTGAAGGGGAAACTTTTGTGGCAACGAGGGTGATCATCGAAGAGTATGAGTAAAGATTTTAGAGATTGTTTAGAGATAAGTCTGGTAGAATAAAAAGGTTAAAAAAGGTGCGGGGATATGAAACGATATTTGTTTGATGAAAAAGGAAAGATAACGAAGGCGCTGGCGGTTTTAGCGGCGCTTGTGACGGCGGCCGGGCTGCTTGGCGGCTGCGGCGGAAACGGACAGACGAATGCGCCGGCGCAGGGAACAGCTTCCGGGGATGCGGACGGAGCAGATGCAGCGGATACAGGAACACAGAGCGGGGAAACCGGTGCGCCGGAGGACAGTGAGGCCACGGCCATGGGCAGGTACATGGAATCCACCATCGATCTCTCCGAGTATGTGACAAAAGATTATGGCGTGACGAGACTTTCGGACGGCACGCTTCTGGTACTGGATGAGAAGGCGGGACAGATCATTTCCACGGACGGCGGGGAGACCTGGGAGACGAAGCCAATACCGGGAATTGAGGATCTGGATTCCTTTACGGAGGATAATTATGTTTTCCAGATGCGGGCGGGACTGGACGGCACGGTCTATGTCTTGTCTTCGCCGAACACCAACGGCACCGGGGAGTTTCATGTAGGGCTTTTGGTGGGAAGGCCGGACGGCAGCTCGCAGGTGATTAAGGAACTGCCCACCGACGGGAAACTGGTATCCGATATTTGGGTGTCCCCTGAAAACCGGCTGTTTGTGAGAGTGTCGGGAGCAAGCTGTCTCTACGAGCTGCATTTGGAGGACGGCTCTCTGAGCAACTATATGACGCTGGAGTTTCAGCCGGATCTGGTGCAGTTTCAGGGCGATTATATGATACTCATGACAGCCAATGAGGGCGTCACCTTCTACGATATGAAGGAAGAAAAGGTCGTGGCGGACGACGTGCTGAAAAAGTTTATGGAAGAGAACTATCTGGGTGAGTACTATGCGGACGAGTCCTTCACGGTCTATGTAGTCCCGGGGGAAGAGGAGGTCGTGTATATAGCGGGAAAAGGCGGCGTGTACCGCCATGTGATCGGCGGCAGCGCGATGGAGCAGATCATCGACGGATCGCTCTCCAGTTTCGGCAATCCGGCTATGAATCTCAGGGGTATGATTACGCTTCCGGAGGATGAATTTCTGGTGCTCTTTTCGGGTGGGCAGTTGATCCGCTACACCTATGATCCGAATGTGCCCACAGTGCCGGAGGATCTGGTGACGGTGTACGCGCTGGAAGAGTGGGATGCGGTGCGGCAGGCCATCGCCCAGTACCAGACGGAGCATCCGGACACCTTTGTGAAATATGAGGTGGCGCTTAACGGCGCAGACGGTCAGTCCAGAGAGGATGCCATCAAGAAACTGAACACGGAGCTGATGGCCGGCAAGGGCCCGGATGTGATCATTTTGGATGAGCTTCCCATAAAATCCTATATAGAAAAAGGGATTCTCATGGATTTAAAGCCGCATATCGACGGGCTTACTGGAGACGCGGCACTGCTTCCCAATATCGTAGAATCCTTTACGGAAAACGGAGGCGTCTATCTGATGCCGGTGTCCTTCTCCCTTCCTATGGTGGGCGGCAGAAAGGCCGATGTGGAGGGCGTCACGGATTATACGTCTCTTGCGGATACCATGGAAAGGCTCAGGGAAGAGAATCCCGACGTGGGAATCTGTGATCTCGTTTCCGGAGAGTCCACCGTACGTCGGTTCCTGCCTGTGGGCGCAACGGCCTTTGTGGATGCGTCCGAGAAGATTGACGAAGCGCTGTTAAGGGCGTACCTGTCTGATACGGAGAGGATGTATCGGGCCGCAAACGAGGGGCTGCCTGATGAACTGATCGAGTCGTATGCCATTCAAAAGACTTATTATCAGAAAAGCGCTTCGGAGAGAAGCTACTATTATCATCATCTGGGCGCAGTGGGGCAGTCGACCTACGATTTCCTGATGGGAGACGGCATGTTTGCAGCAGGTTTGCTGTACGATACCTATGATTATCAGCGGGTGATGTCCATGTATCATGTGGATGGATTTTCCGACGAGGTGTTTCAATTTTTTGATGGGATGAGCGAGGGCGTTTTTGTTCCCTCCATCCTGGTGGGGGTGAACGCATCCTCCGCACATCAGAAGGAGGCGGAGCAGTTCTTCGATGTGCTCATGGGAACGCAGGTACAGAGCCTTCTCTACGAAGGTTTCATGACCAATCAGAAGGCTCTGGAAGAGCAGCTTTCTCCTCAGTGGAAGGTACTGCAAAATGGCGGGATGGATGTGGACTACGGGGAGGTGTCGAGCAGCGTCGGCGGCAGTACAGGAGACGGCAGGGAGTTCAGTATGAATATCTATATGCCCACGAAGGAGGAGTATCAGGTTCTGTATGACCGTTGCTGCAACGTATACACGCCCTATGTGGTTGATCCTGTGGTGGAGGATGCGGTGATCAGCATCGGCGGGCAGTATCTGGACGGGTATCTGTCGCTTGACGAGGCGGTGCAGAAGATTATGGCAAAGGTAGAAATTTACACGGCGGAGTAGAACTTAAAGGAAAAATGTCAAAAACTATACTATAATAGTAGAGTTTTGTACGGAGGTAAACATGAACAGATCAAGTAAATGGCTGGCGGTATGTCTTGCAGGCGTGATGGCCGTATCCCTGATGGGATGCGGCGGCTCTGCCGGGGCAGACGGGAACGGACAGAACAGGGAAACGGACGGTGTAAACGGGGTGGAAAGCGGCGACACGGCCATGGGCCGGTATATGGAATCCTCTCAAACTCTGGACATCGCAGAGGTGACGGATCTGGTCATGCTGTCGGACGGTCGTCTGGAGCTTCTGGAAAACGGGTCGGAGGGACGGTATGTTTCCACGGACGGCGGCAAGACCTGGGAGGCGGACATCCTGCCGGGGTGGCAGGATCTGGTGACGACGTTCGTGGTGAGCGATTTGAAGGGCGCGCCCGACGGGACGGTAGCGCTTCTTTGTCAGGATTATCAGTCGTTGAGACAGAGTCTGGGTCTGGACGAAGAGAAGGAGAGTCCGGAAACGACGGAAGAAGGAGAAACAGAGGCGGTAGAATTGTGTATGATTTCTCCAGAGGGGGAGATGAGACGGTTCCCTGTGTCTGTCTGGAAGACCATATCGCTTTCCAGTTTGTGCTTTTCGGAGGATGGGGAACGGCTCTTTTTATCAATGGGGGATGGGAAGGTATACGAGATTGACCAGGAGACGGGAGAGAGCTGTCTTTTGATGCAGATCGATATTATGCCTGACATTTTTTGCGTCTGGGAGCATTATCTGGCGGTAAAGAATGAAGCGGACGGGGTTTTTCTGTATGATCTGGACACGGGGGAGGAACTTGAGGACGACGTGCTCTCGGATTTTGTGGCGAAGAACTATCAGCAGGACAACGGTGTCGTTACTTCCACTTACACTATTTTTCCCGCGGAGGATGGCGGGATCTATCTGGCGGGGACGAAGGGGCTGCACCGCCATGTGATCGGCGGCGCCGTGATGGAGCAGGTGATCAACGGCGGACTTTGCAGCTTAAGCGATCCCAGCAAGTCGTTGTCTGTCATGATGCGGACGGCGGACGACGGCTTTCTGGCAGCTTTTTCCGAGGGAAAACTTTCTTCCTTTACCTACGACCCGAATATGCCATCCACGCCTTCCCAGACGCTCTCCGCCTACAGCCTGACGGAAAACGACATACTCAGGCAGGCGATCACGCGCTATCAGGAAGCAAATCCCGACGTCTATGTGGAATACCGGGTGGGACTTTCCGAGGAGGGTGGCGCCACGAAGGAGGATGCGATCAAGAAGTTAAATACGGAGATTATGGCGGGCAAGGGGCCCGACTTCCTGGTTCTGGACGGTCTGCCGGTAGATTCCTACAGAGAGAAGGGCGTGCTTTTGGACATCAGTCCCTACCTGTCAGAGTTGGAAACGCAGGAAAAGCTTCTGCCGAATATCAAAGAGAGTTTTACGGATGACGGGAGCATTTCCATGATACCGGCGGCATTTACCTTGCAGATGTATTACACGGACCAGAAAAATATGACGGATGTGTCGGATCTTTCCACGCTGGCGGATATGTTTGAGAAGCTGCGGGAGGAGCATCCCGGTGAGGAGCTTATGGAGCTGTACAGCAAGGATATGCTGTTTGACGCGCTTTTCCCGGTGTCTGCGCCAAACTGGGTCACGGATGCGGGAGAGCCTGACGTGGAGAGAATTGCCGATGACCTGACCCAGATGAAGCGCATTTACGACGCCTGCATGGAGGGACTGTCCAATGAGGTGCTGATGAAATATAAAGGCTATCGGGAGCAGGGGATCAACAGTAGTGACAAGGTTTCGGCCTACAATGATCTTGGCGGCGGCGCGACCCAGATCGTGGGAGGCAATGTGCTGGTGAGCATGGGCGCGCTGACCAACGGCTATAATTATGGTCTTTTACAGTCAGTAAAACGGCAGAAAAGCGGGGTGGGCAGCCAGATGGCACAGATTCCCGGCAGTGCGGCGGACGCCTTTACACCTGTGACATTGATGGGAATCAACGCTGCGTCCCAAAAGTCTGACCTTGCAGGAGACTTTATGCAGTCGATTCTTTCAACAGAGATGCAGAGCATGATTTATCCGATCGGTTTCCCGGTCAATGAGGAGGGACTACAAATTTATATGGAGAGTCTGGGTGGACGGGTGCCCGAGAGTCTGCGCAAGCCCGGCGAAATCTATGGCAATTATGGATATAGCACTGATGAGGACGGGGAAATCAAGGTTTTAATTGTGGATTTGTATGTGCCCACAGAACAGGAGACTGCGGAGTTTAGCGATACGCTGCAATCGCTGTACACGCCCTATCTGGAAAAGGCGGCTTTAGAGGATGCGGTCCGCGACGCCGCAGAGGTCTATCTGGACGGTCTGTGCAGCCTGGAGGAGGCAGTGAATGCGATACGGGAGAAGAGTGCAATTATCATGGCGGAGTAAAAACAGACTTCCTTTCCTGCTGTTTCTCCTGCCGAGTCTGTGCGGGGTAACGCTGTTTGTGCTGCTGCCCTTTCTGGACGTGATGAAGCGCTCCGTGCAGACGGCGGTTACGGGGGAGTTTACGGGCTTGAAAAACTACAGTGTGATCTTTCATAATCAGGCTTTTCTGCTGGCGGTGGGAAACACGCTGCGCTTTACTTTTGTCTGTATTCCGCTGCTGGTGCTTGTGGGGCTTTTGATTGCCTTTCCCTTAAGCGGTTTTAAAAACGCGGGGCTGGTTAAGTCGGTTTACCTGTTTCCCTTGGCCATGCCCACGGCCACCATTGTGCTGGTCTGGAAAATGGTCTTTTACAGGCAGGGCTTTTTTAATCTGGCGCTGACAAGGCTGGGGGAGATCACGGGTCTGCGGGGAACGGTCGCGGTGGATTATCTGTCCACGGGCGCTTCCTTCTGGGTGCTGGTGGCGAGTTATCTGTGGAAGAATACGGGGTACACGGTGGTGCTCTGGCTGGCGGGTATCCTGTCGATCCCGAACGAGTACATAGAGGCCGCGAAGGTGGATGGGGCAGGGCGGTGGAAATGCATCCGCCATATTATCCTGCCGAATCTGAAGGGGAGCTTTTACACGATTGTGATTCTGTCCTTCCTAAACTCCTTTAAAATTTACAGGGAGGCTTATCTGGTGGCGGGGGCTTATCCGCAGGAAGATATTTATCTCTTACAGCATCTGTTCAACAACTGGTTTGTGAACATGGAGTTTGACAAGATGGCGGCTGCCGCGGTATGTGTGGGCGTGGTTTTGCTTGTGGCGATTCTGTTTTTGCAGAGGCTGTGGGATAAAGAAGAATGATGTCTGTGGTAAATGAAACAAGCGGCGGAGACGGAAAGGGATGGTTGCATGGCCGCAGGGAAAAGCACAATGATACGGCAGGTCAAAAAGTACATAACGGCGGCGCTCCTTCTTCTGCCGGCGCTCCTGATCTTTTTTCCGGTGGTTTTGATTCTGACGGGATCGGTGATGGACAGCATGGAACTGGGGCAGTATCTGGGGCCGGTGTTTGGCGGGGGAGAGGGGTTTATCCGGTGGAAGCTGATGCCGGATTATCCCACTTTCGAGCATTACGGAAGGCTGTTGTTTATGACGCCCTCCTTCTTTGTGCTGTTCTGGAATTCTATGAAGCTGGTGGCCTGTATTCTGGCAGGGCAGCTTTTGGTGGGCGTGCCGGCGGCCTGGGCCTTTGCGGCTTACCGGGTGCGGGGCAGCCGGACGCTCTTTGCCCTCTATGTGGTGCTGATGCTTCTGCCCTTTCAGGTGACCATGCTGTCAAGCTATCTGGTGCTGGATCGGCTTTCGCTGTTAAATACCCACGGGGCAATCATACTGCCGGCAGTGTTCTCTACTTTCCCGATCTTTTTATCTTATGGCGGATTCCGGGCAATCCCCGTACAGCTCTTGGAGGCGGCACGCATTGACGGGGCGGGAGAACTTCTGATTTTTATAAAAATCGGTCTGCCACTGGGAAAAAGTGGATTATTGTCTGCCATTGTGTTAGGGTTTTTGGAATACTGGAATCTGATGGAACAGCCCTTGGCATTTCTGGAAGATAAGGCGCTGTGGCCCCTGTCTTTGTATCTGCCGGAGATTTCGTGGACACAGGCGGGATTTGCGCTGTGCGCGTCGTTTATCACCCTGATTCCGGCCGCCTTTGTGTTTGTGCTGGGCCAGGACTATCTGGAACAGGGGATTATTTATTCGGGATTAAAAGAATGAATGGATAAGGAGAAACAGATCATGTTCAAAAGCAAGAAGAAAATCGGCGCCGGACTCATTTTTTTTCTGATTTTCATGTGGCTGTGCACTTTGATTTCCAAGAGTGTGTATGCATCCAGACTGCCGTTAGTGACTACCTGCGCGATGGAATCCAAATATATCGAGCATAGGGTGGAGGCCGAGGGCATTGTGGAGGCAGGAGCCAAACTGCCGGTGACGGTTCTTGGTGGGATCCGCGTGCAGGAGGTTTCTGTGCAGGCCGGTGACAGAGTGGAAGAGGGGGATCTTCTCTTCACGGTGGATCTGGAGGACATGAAGGAGATTATGGCGGATCAGGAGCTGGCCTGTCAGAAAACACAGTTACAGATTGACGCGATTTTGCATAACAGAGAACTCGCGCAGGAAAAAAAGGCTTTGGATGAGGCAAGAGCCAGAGAGGACTATGATGCCCTTGCCAGATATCAGGACACCCTTGTGGGCAGGGCGGCAGAGGGCGTGGCGCAGGCCGAGGAGGCACTGGACGAACTGCAGGCGGAGAACCGGGCGCATGAAAATGACTGGGAGAAGGAAGACGGGGAGAGAAAGACGGAGGAGGAGATGGAGGCGGAGCGGAAAGCCAGGGAGCAGGAGGAAGAACGGCTGAAACAGGAACTGCAGGCGGCGGCTTACGCGGAGGCGGACGCGAAGTGGAACAGGGACAATATCATAAAGGATGCCGGGCGGAAGGTGGAGGACACTGTGTCCGAGGAGGATGAGGATGCCACGCTTGCCGTCTACCGGGCGGAGGTGGCTGGCATACAGGAGAAACTGGCGGCCTATCAGGAGATTCTGAACGGGGAGGGAAAGATCACGGCTCCCTTAAGCGGTATGGTGACAGATGTCTATGTGCAGGCGGGCGGCAGAGTACCCGACACAGCGTCTTTTCTGATGGCTGACAATGAAGTGCCCTGTCAGTTCCGTGCCACGCTGACAAAGGAAGATAAAACTTATGTAAACCTAAATGACGAGGTGAAGTTAAAGCTGGGAGACAGGAACGAGTTTGCTGCAACCGTGGATTATCTGACGGAGAATGAGAACGCGCCGGGCAGTTTTACTGCAATCATACGTCTTCCTGAGGAGACGGGCACACCCGGTCAGTCGGGTACCATCTCCTGCGTAAAAGCCGGGGAGAAACAGCCTGGCTGTATTCCTCTTCTGGCTCTGCATGAAAATTCGGGAGGCACTAATTACGTGTATGTGGTGGGCGAGCGGGAAGGTATTCTGGGTACGGAGTACTATGTGGAGGAAATCAACGTCAGCATTGTAGACAAAAATGAGAAGTTTGCGGCGGTGGAAGGGGCGATTACGACGGAGAGCCAGATTATCCAGTCGGCGGACAAGGAGATAAAAAAGGGGGATGTGGTCAGGCTGGCGGAACCCTCCGGGTTCTTATGACATATTTAAGAAATAGAAGGTTGAAAAACGTACGGCAGGGATGTACAATAGCAGTGACATTGGAGATTTGCTTTAACTAACTGTAGCAAAGGGGAAAACCGATGATTTTGACGGTGTTAAAAATTACCTTGATCTGTATTGCGGTGCTCGCTGTTCTGTATATGCTGGCGATTATGCCGCGCATGTTTAACCGGCCGGATACCGGGCTTTTCAAGAAAGTGTATTTTGCCCACAGAGGGCTTCATGACAACGCGTCGGACGCGCCGGAAAACTCCATGGCGGCTTTCAGAAAAGCGGTGGAGGAAGGACTTGGCATGGAGCTGGACGTACAGGTGACGAAGGATGGCGTACCGGTTATCTTTCATGATTTTAAACTTGACAGAATCTGTAAAGCGGAGGGAAAGATTACAGGCTGTACTTACGACGAACTACAGAAATACAAACTCTGTGACAGTGATGAGCGGATTCCGAAACTTTCAGAACTTCTTGAGATGGTGGACGGCAAAGTGCCGCTGATCGTGGAAATTAAGGCGGAGACCGCCGATGTGTCCTGTTGCAGAGTCATAGACAGGATGCTTCGCGCTTACAAGGGGGCTTACTGCATTGAATCCTTTAATCCCATGGTGCTCTGGTGGTTTCGCAGGAATCACAGGGACGTGGTGAGGGGGCAGCTATCCTCCAATTTCCGCAGGGAGGGAGAATACTGGAATATTCTCTATTTTTTGATGACCCATCTTTTGTTTAATTTCCTGACGAAGCCGGATTTTATCGCCTACAACCATAAATTCAGCGAGGAGCCCGGCAGAAGGATATGCAGGAGGCTTTACCGACATCCCGCCGCGGCGTGGACGATCCGCAGCCAGCAGGATCTGGAGGCGCTAAAGGGAGAGTACGATGTGTTCATTTTTGACAGTTTTCTTCCGGCCAAAATCAAACAGGTTTGATGTTATGCTCTAAATCGACAAATATCTCAGGATATTTGTCTTTCTTTTTGTGAATAATTTAAAAAAACAGTGTAAAAATTTCAAAAATATGGTAAAATATATGCTAGTTTAGAGTCACAATTTTATATCGGGAATGGAGGATAGCAAAAACATGGCGAAATGGGTGTATTTGTTTGAGGAGGGTAACGCGGACATGCGTAATCTCCTCGGAGGAAAGGGAGCAAATCTGGCGGAGATGACGAATTTGGGACTGCCGATTCCGCAGGGCTTTACCGTGACGACGGAGGCCTGCACGGATTACTACAATAACGGCAGACAGATCTCGGACGAGATCAAAGAGCAGATTTTTACGGCGCTTGCAGGCCTTGAGGGGAAGCAGGGCAAGAAGTTTGGCGACACCGAGAACCCGCTTCTTGTGTCGGTGCGTTCCGGAGCAAGAGCTTCCATGCCGGGTATGATGGATACCATTCTGAATCTGGGTCTGACGGATGCGGCCGTGGAGGGCTTTGCAAAGAAGACCGGAAATCCCCGGTTTGCTTATGATTCTTACCGCCGATTCATTCAGATGTTCTCCGATGTGGTTATGGAGATCCCGAAGTCCTTCTTCGAGAGGATTCTGGATGAGATCAAAGAGTCTAAAGGTGTGAAGTACGATACCGATCTGACGGCGGACGACATGAAGGAAATTATTGTCCGATTTAAAAATATCTATAAGGAAAATAAGGGCGAGGAGTTCCCGCAGGATCCTAAGGTACAGCTTATGGAGGCGGTGAAAGCCGTGTTCCGTTCCTGGGATAATGAGAGAGCCATCGTATACAGACGTATGAACGATATTCCCGGCGACTGGGGCACTGCGGTGAATGTGCAGGCGATGGTGTTTGGAAACATGGGAGACACTTCCGGAACAGGCGTGGCGTTCACCAGAAATCCGTCCAACGGTGCGAAAGGTATCTACGGCGAGTACCTGATCAACGCGCAGGGCGAGGATGTGGTGGCAGGTATCCGTACACCCCAGCCTATCACCAGACTGGAGCAGGATTTGCCTGAGTGCTATAAACAGTTTATGGAGATTGCAAATCGTCTGGAAGACCATTACCGCGACATGCAGGATATGGAGTTCACCATCGAGGAGGGCAAGCTCTTCTTCTTACAGACCAGAAACGGCAAGCGTACCGCGCCTGCGGCTTTGCAGATTGCCTGTGATCTGGTTGATGAAGGAAAGATTACGCCTGAGGAGGCGGTGCTTCGAATCGAGGCGAAGTCTCTGGATCAGCTCCTTCACCCCACCTTCGATCCCGATGCGCTGAAGGCGGGACAGGTGATCGGACAGGCGCTTCCCGCATCTCCCGGCGCTGCGGCAGGTAAAGTGTATTTCACGGCCGACGAGGCCAAGGCAGCCCATGAGAAGGGTGAGAGAGTTGTGCTTGTACGTCTGGAAACCTCCCCGGAGGATATCGAGGGTATGCACGCGGCGGAAGGTATTCTCACCGTGAGGGGCGGCATGACTTCCCACGCGGCGGTGGTTGCCCGCGGTATGGGTACGGCATGCGTATCCGGCTGTGGCGATATTGCTATCAATGAAGAGGATAAAGTGTTCCAGCTTGGCGGAGAGGTGTTCCATGAGGGCGATTATATTTCCCTGGACGGCTCCACCGGTAAAATTTATAAAGGCGATATCCGGACGGTGGAGGCTTCCGTCAGCGGCAACTTCGGACGGATCATGGAGTGGGCGGACAAGTACCGTAAACTGAAAGTGCGCACCAACGCAGATACCCCTGCGGATGCGGCAAATGCCGTGAAGTACGGTGCGGAAGGCATCGGGCTTTGCAGAACGGAGCATATGTTCTTTGATCCCGACAGGATCCCCAAGATCCGTCAGATGATTCTGGCGAGAACTGCGGAGCAGAGAGAAAAAGCGCTGAATGCCCTGATTCCTTATCAGAAAGGCGACTTTAAGGCATTGTACGAGGTGATGGAGGGCAGACCGGTAACCATCCGATTCCTGGATCCCCCGCTTCATGAGTTTGTGCCCACGGAGCAGGGCGATATCGACGATCTGGCGGTGGAGATGATGATGACTGCTGAGGAAGTGCAGGAGATCTGCGATTCTCTCCATGAATTTAACCCCATGATGGGTCACCGCGGGTGCCGTCTGGCAGTGACGTATCCTGAGATTGCAAGGATGCAGACAAGAGCCGTCATGGAGGCAGCCATTGAGGTGAAGAATGAGAAGGGCTTTGATATCGAGCCTGAGATCATGATTCCGCTGGTAGGTGAGAAGAAGGAACTTAAGTTTGTCAAGGATGTGGTTGTGGAAGTGGCGGAAGCCGTTAAGAAAGAGAAAAATTCCGACATCAAGTACCATATTGGTACGATGATCGAGATTCCCCGTGCAGCGCTTCTTGCAAACGAGATCGCCGAGGAGGCGGAGTTCTTCTCCTTCGGCACGAACGACCTGACACAGATGACCTTCGGCTTCTCCCGTGACGATGCGGGCAAGTTCTTAGGAGATTATTATAAGAATAAGATTTACGAGTCCGATCCTTTTGCAAGGCTGGATCAAAACGGTGTGGGCCAGTTGGTACAGATGGCGGCAGAGAAGGGACGTGCGACCAGACCTGATATCAAGCTGGGTATCTGCGGCGAGCACGGCGGCGATCCCTCGTCCGTGGAGTTCTGCCATAAGGTGGGACTGACCTATGTGTCCTGCTCACCGTTCAGGGTGCCGATTGCAAGGCTCGCGGCGGCACAGGCAGCGATCACCTTAGGTGAGTAATTGAGAAAACTTTGTCGTAGGGCACGGAAATTTAT
>DESQ01000037.1 GCA_002361355.1 Lachnospiraceae bacterium UBA3310 | reverse complement strand
ATAGAAGCCCGCAGAGCAAGGGAAACAAAGCACGCAGAATATGAAAGGCTGGCTGAGGAAGCTGCCCTGAAACGCAGGCTGATGGAGCAGGAAACGGACGAGAGACATTATAAGGACAGCATGACCAAAAAGGCAGTTTCGATTGCTGCATATGAGGCGGCGGGCATTTTGAAGTAAGGAAGATCATGCCCGGACTTACCGCAAGGGGGCATGGGCGGCTCCGAATGACAGAGGGGCCGCAGGTAAAATTTTTTGAAGGAGGATGAGAATTATGTCAATGGAGATCACAAACAATTACAGCGATTATGGGAAAGGCTACACAAATACTGCAAAGGAAGGAAATGTGACAACAAGCACGGTGGAACTGAAAACCCCAACCGGGGGAACAAAATCGGAGCAGATTAAGACGGGGTACAGCAATATCAATGACTATTCCAAATACCTGCAGGGCAAGTACAGCTATATGAATTCGGGTACAACCTCCATGCAGGGCGTTCCGACAACGGTATCCGTGTCGAGCGCTTTCCTGAAGAAATGTATGAACGACCCGGAAAAAGCAAAGTATCTGGAAGAAAATCTGGCGGCATTGCCGGACTGCGCCTCTTATGCGGTATCCCATGCGCAGGGAACACTGACGAGTATTTCCTATGAGATTGACGCAAATGGGAATATAACGGGAATTTCTTCCGGCACAAATGACCCCGATGGGAAGATAGCCAGAGAGAATGCGGAACGGAGGGCGAAAGAGAAGAAAGCAGCCGAGGAAAAGGCCGCCGAGAGGCGCAAGGAGAAAAAGGCGGAGGAAGAAAAGGCGGAGGAACGGCGGGCAGAAAGAAAAGAGCGGATGGAAGGTACGTTCACGGTATCTGCCACTGGCACGGATGTGAAAAGCGTTACACAGAATATTGTTGCGGCGGTATCCGGAACATCGTCACCCACAGGGGGCAGTTTTGACATAAAGGCATAAAGAGATGTTGCTTACACCCTATTCCGCAGAGGCGCATAATGCTTTGCCTCTGCGGTTTACCCGGAGGAGAGGGGCCGCCGCAGCAGATAAGAGGAATGAAACTTTTTTGAGGGCCGGTTCGTATTATCAGCAGATGGCCGGTTCCCTCAATTTATGACGGAGAACATGAAAAATGCGTGTCAGCAGAATATCGGCATTACTTATTACGGCAATGATGATTCCCGCAGTCAGTGGATGCACCACACAGGGAAGCCCCGTCCCGGATGCCGTGCATCAGATTGAGGATGGCAGTCCGGCGGTCTATGATGATGACCCGATAGCGGTGGAGCCGCAGCTTGACGAAGATGAGCTGGATAGGGATTCGGATGAATCCAACGTGCAGGGGGAGATCATTTCGGCGGAACCGCATAAAGGGAGTGCGGAATGAAAAAAGTAATTGCAGTAATTTCAGCGAAGGGAGGTGTTTGTCATGAAGTTTGACAGGGGAAGTTAGGCGGTATGTCTGCATGGAGGTAATGAACCGCTCGGACTTATTACATGGGAGCAGGGGCGGCTCTGAACGACAGAAGGGCTGCCATTAAAATAATTAATAACAATGGAGGATTTGAAAAATGAACGTAAATGGAATAGGAACAACAGGATATCCGGCATGGCAGGGAGCAAGAAAAGCACAGCAGAATACGGCAGGAAAGAGCTTTGCAGAGTCGGTAAACAATGTGGCGAGTACACCTAAAGTCTATAATATTTTTACAGATGAAGATATGATATGGACGGGAGGGAACGGCACGGGGCTGTCCTATTATCTCAAGTACGCGGAAAATTCAACAGAGGATGATCCGATAGTGATTGCCAAAGGAGTTGATGAGAATGGGGATGAATTTGAAAAGACCATACATATCAACGAGGTAAACCCGAAGTCAGCGACTGTTGTGGAAATGAGGGCTTTGGAAGCACATACGGGCGTAAAAAAGTTAGGAGGCTTTACATCTCTTCCGTTGGAAGCCGGGAACATGGGATTAAATGACCGGCGGGATTTCATGGATATGTTCAAAAATGTCATAAGTGACATGAAGCTGCTGAGCCAGAAGAAGGCTGCGGCATATTACCAGTACAGTATGCAGGCATATTGGGATTTCATGAATAAGAGATAAATTCTGCAGACGTATATCTCTAATAAGCCACAGAGGACGAGAGGGGCAGGCTTTATCAAATAATTGGATTGGGAATTTAGTGAGAATATCAAGGAGGTTTTATGCGTAAATGTATTCGCTGTGGCAGCACAATAGTTGAGGGCTGTGGCATAAAAGTAAAAGGTGGAGCATACGGGATTGTTTTGACAGATAATGAAAACAAGTGGTGGGGTGGGCGTATAGGTGAGCCCAAAGTTGCAATCTGCCCTAATTGTGGTGAAGTTTCTATTTATCTGGAAAATATAGAAAAGTTAAGAAATAATGAGAAATGAAACTATTGGCAGCATATCTCCGATAAGCTATAACCCAACAATACAAGGTAGAAATCCCTGGCTTTTCGGCAGATTGGGGAGCAGGGGGAGGCGGTGACGGCAGTTGGAAGAGAGGTATTTTGATGTTAAAGAAACTGAATCAAATTATAAATATAGTAATCGGTTCTTTTGTAGGAGTTTTCATTGGTCACGGAATATATGCGTTTTGGGATTATAGGACACATTCTGATTTGTATGCTATGCAATCAGCACCGTGGTACACAAGTATTTTTGTTTATGGCATAGTTATGCTTATTTTTGTGGCAGTGGCGGTTATTGCGAAACTGATTATTCAGAAAAATATAAAGAAAGAAAAGAAATTATCGGACGCATATCCCCAATAAGCCACAGAGGGCTGACAGGGCAGGCATCCCCGGCGGATTGGGAAATCAGGGAGCAGCGAGAGGAGGTGAAGGTCGGTATGGAATTTGACCGTGGAACATAGATAAAGCGCCTTTGTATGGAGTAATAAACTGCTTGGACTTATATTGAGAGAGCAGGATCGGCTCTGATTGACAGAGGGGCCGTAACATTAAAAATAATGGAGGATTAAAGGAAATGAATGTAAATGGAATAGGAGCAACAGGGTATCTGGCAGCAGGGTATGAGACAAGAAGGACAAGAAGGAATTACGCTGATCAGATGTGCAATATGGTTCCG
>DESQ01000001.1 GCA_002361355.1 Lachnospiraceae bacterium UBA3310 | reverse complement strand
TCCATGCTGGCGGGGACGGGTCAATCCCGTATTTTTTGATATGCCCCACCGATCTCCTTCTCATAATAGCCTTTCAGCCTTTCCTCACTCAAGATCCAGTCCGGCAGATCCGTCCTTTGGAGCAGATTATAAAAGGGTCCGTATTTCTTTTTATCCGCCGCCACAAAAGGCAGTACCGGGATATGTAATTCCTTTTCAAGCGCCTTGTAATCAATCTGCTGTCCCTGCTGTCCGGACACGTCCATCATGTTCAGCAAAAGAACCGTGGGCACTTTGATTCCGATATAGTCCGCCAGCATGAACATACTCCGCTCCAACTGCGACGCGTCCACCAGAATGCAGATCAGATCCGCTTTGCCACTGGCAATGTAATCCCTTGTCACAATCTCTTCGTCCGAGTTGGCGGAAAGACTGTAAGAGCCCGGCAGATCCACCACCGTATAGGTGTTCCCTCCGGCCTTAAATGTACCTTCCTTCTTTTCCACCGTCTTACCGGGCCAGTTGCCCACATGCTGCCTGGAACCGGTCAGCCCGTTAAACAGCGTTGACTTTCCCGCGTTTGGCTGGGAAAGCAGCGCAATCGTATGAATCCCGCTCATGCCGTCACCTCCACCTGAATCTGCTTACAGTCGTCCCGGTCGAGGGCGAGGACTGTATTCCTGCAATATAAAAGCAGGGGGCGTTTTTTCTGGTTCAGCATCACCTCCACGGTATTGCCGGGAATCAGCCCGACGGATACCGCACGGCTCTTAAAATGGGCACTGCCCGAAATCATACAGATCGTGGCCTTTTTACCCTTAGACAGTTGTTCTAAAATTTCCATATGAAACCTCCTTCACAAAAATAGAGATCAGTTAGTTTTATTTAACCAACCAGTCTCTATTTTACGGAAATTCCATTCCCACGCCACTCTGTTAGGCCCAACTATCTCCTATTTGGACAACGATTTTCTGAAATCCGAAGGCAGTTGGCCAAATTCTTTTTTAAAAGTCTCGGAAAATTTGCTGGGATTGTCATATCCCATTTTGGCCGCAATCTCCGTGATGCTGTCTGCCGTGTCACGCAAAAGGAGCATGGCTGCCTGCATCCGGTAGGATTTCATATAGGCATAGACAGAGCAGCCATACACGCTCTTAAAGCAGGTTTTCATGGTCGTCAGCGAAATGTCAAACCGGTCGGACAGTTCTTTTAACGTTTCATGTCTGCTCAAATGTTCCTTCATGTACCCTTCCTGCGTCAGCGCCTTTAAGGACACGCAGACAGTCGGCCGTGAAACACCGATCGCCTTTGCGATATCTGCCCCATGCACATCCTTTTTCCGCGAAAGAATGTATATCGTTTTCAGGTAATCTTCCACTGATTTTTTCTGTTTCAAACCTGCACCTCCTTTAAGGGTTAGTTAATTCTAACTATCATTTCTCAAAAAGGCTGCTCACCTAACAGTGGCCGCCGTCAAAGCACAAACAACCATATCCTGTCCTTTTTAGGGTGTAGCTGCATCAGTCCAGCAGATCCTGCATACTTTTTAAACTGATCGCCAAAGTCGAAGTATTGTGAAGCAGCGCCGAAGATGCCGGCTGCAAAAAACCGCCGACGCCAAGTAAAATCAGCGCCGTGTTAAAACCGACAATCACCCTGTAGTTCTTCCGTATCCGCCCAACCAGCGCATTGCTCAACATTTTTAAGGTCACAAGTGCGTGCAGGTCATCCGAGCCGACCATAATGTCCGCAATTTCCCTTGCGATTTCCGCCCCGTCACTGACTGCAATACCCACATTCGCCGCCGACAATGCGGGCGAGTCATTGATTCCGTCCCCGACCATGACGACCTTTCTTCCGGCTCTTTTCTCTTCCTCCACAAAACGCGCCTTGTCCTCCGGCAGCACCTCCGAATAATACGCATCAACGCCGACTCTCTTGGCAATGGCGCGGGTCGTCCGTTCGCTGTCGCCGGTCATCATCACAATTTTTCCAATCCCGCACTCCCGCAGTGCGCTGACTGCGTCCGCTGCCTCTTCCCGCAGCGGATCCTCAATGCAGATTACCGCCGCCAGCACGGAATCGACCGCCATATACAGGTGGGAATACTCTGCTGGAAGCGTGTCGAACCGTTCCTGCATCCCCTCTGGAATCGTACACTGCTCATCCTGAAAGACAAAATGATAGCTTCCTATGATCACTTTCTTTTCCCCGATGCGGGAAGAAATGCCATGCGCCACAATATACTCCACCTGGGAATGCATTTCATGGTGCTCCAGCCCTTTCTGGCCCGCCGCCTCCACCACGGCTCTCGCCATCGAATGTGGAAAATGTTCTTCCAGACAGGCGGCAACCCTTAACAGTTCGTCCGGCTTATCCCCCTGAAAAGGAATCACGTCCGCTACCACCGGCTTTGCCTTCGTCAGCGTACCGGTCTTGTCAAAGACAATGGTATCCGCCTCGGCAAGCGCCTCAAGGAACTTTCCGCCCTTGACAGTGATATGGCGTTCGTTTGCCTCCCGCATAGCCGAAAGCACAGAAATGGGCATCGCCAGCTTTAACGCGCAGGAAAAATCTACCATCAGCACGGACAGCGCTTTCGTGACGTTTCTGGTAAAGGCATAGGTAGCGCCGGTTCCAAGCAGCATAAACGGCACCAGTTGATCCGCCAGATGTGCCGCTTTCCCCTCCAGAGAAGATTTCAATTTTTCCGATTCTTCAATCATTGTGACGATCCGCTCAAAACGGCTCTCCCCGCCCACCGTTTCCACCCGGACGGACAATTCCCCTTCTTCCAGCACAGTTCCCGCATACACATATCCACGGGCCTGTTTGAAGACTGCCGCAGATTCCCCGGTCAGGGACGCCTGATTGACCATTCCCTCCCCCGACAGCACCGTACCGTCAAACGGAATTACATTGCCCATGCGCACTACGATCTCATCACCGGCTGCTATGTCAGATACCGGCGCCAATATTTCCTGCCCGTCCCGCTTAAGCCACACCTTGCTGATATTAAGGGACATGCTCCTTGCCAGATCGCCCACCGATTTTTTGTGTGTCCACTCCTCTAACAGCTCGCCAATCCCGAGCAGGAACATGATGGAGCCTGCCGTTTTCATATCGCCGCGAAGAACGGAAACGCCGATTGCTGTGGCGTCCAATACCGGCACTTCCAGCTTGCCGCGGCAAAGTGTTTTCAGTCCAAGCCCCACATAATGCAGCGATCTTAAAGCAACAAGCCCCGCCCTGACCGGATACGGGACAAATACCATACTGCCATATCGAAGGACAACCTTTCCAATCAGTTTTTCTTTATACTTTTCATTCAGTTCCCTGCCGGAATTTTGCAGAAAATTATCCGGAACTTTTTCTATCCCATAGGAAGCCGCCCGCAGGTTGCGTAGCAGTTCCTCCCTTTTCCCACGGTAGCACACCGTTGCGCCTGCAGTCCGCCTCTGCACGGATACCTTCGTTACCCCCGGCAGCATGGTCAGCGCATACTCCAATGCATCCGCCTCGCCGCAGGACATTTCGCCTGCCTGCAGCACCCGGATCCGCATCCGTCCCGGAATGTCGTGGCAGATCACAAACTTCATATGTTTTCTTCCCGGGAAACCGTTTCCTCTTCCCAGTTATCCTCGTCGGAAATCACCTGTTCCGCTTCCTGCCTCGCCTTTTCCTCGTTGATCTGTACAGCTTCCGCATAAATATCCTCCGCGTTTTCCTGCACCGCAGCCGCCGTCTTCATGCAGTAGTCCTTTGCCCTGAGTACCGCTGCCGTTCCGCTCGTATATACCTTCTTGGCATCCTTGCTGGATAAAATCTTAATTCCCGCCGTGCCGAACAAAACGCCCGCTGCAAAAACACCCATATGCTTCCTGTCTATTTTATCCAAAAATCCAAACATAATGTACCTCCTTCTCCTTCTTCCAGTTCCTATGTATTGGATTAGTTTTTGCTAACTGCCATGTAAAAAAACATGGTTAGTATCATCTAACCATGTTTATGGTAGGATATCAAAATTGATTTGTCAACGCTCCTTTGCAAGATTCCCGCGTTTTCGTTCAATCCGTCAAAAATTGGTAATTATCGCCTCCATAATTTGTGCATTTTTATGCAATTATAGAAATCCACGGATATCGACGACAAGTTTTTCTTCCAAGTTGATCAGCCGCTTTGTAATGTCTTTGGATTTCTCGTCGGCTGCCTTATACTGGTTCAGATACTTATTGAGGGTTTTTACCCCCATATTGCAACCGGTTGTCATTAAATCGGCAATGGTTTCATCCGATTCATTCATAACCAGTTTGACATTCGTTTTCACCCATGACATACTTTTCGCCATCGGATTCGGTTCTTTTCCTTCATCATGGTATTTTGCTAAAAGAATCTGGATATCCTCTTTTAACTTATTGTGTTTCTCCTTACAATCTGCAAGATGCTTTCGGAAAGTCTCGTCGTGCACATAGGCAAGCACATCGTCAATCGATGCGACTCCCATCTTAATACCGGCATCGCATTCACGCAAAAGCTTTATCGTATCTGATTCAATCATGGATTGGGGTCAACTCCTTTTACTTTGTAGTTAAAGAAAATTATCCCCCTTTTTTTCAAACCTTATTCTGTCCTTTTGCAGAAATCACCTGTACGTCAAATATCTCCTTGAAAAAACGATGGTATGCCTGATTCAGTACAAGCCCGGGGTCTGATGTACTTGGCGACCACCATTTAAAATCCCTCTTTACAAAGGAAACCTTCATGATTACATCCTGATCACGCTGCTCACAGTTGATCCTGTACGCCGCACCGATGTTCATATCTCTCTCGCTTCCCCGCAAACACAAATCATAATTTACGCCGCCAAATGTGAGAATCCCCTCATTTTCACCAACGACTTCAAATTCCTTATCTTTTATGATTCTGCTGATGCAGGTAGAATTCAGTTTATACATGACATAGGTAACATCCGTATTTTTGATCAGATAGGTTATGCCGTCTATACTTTGTACGCCGTCTACCTCCTCATGGATTTTTCGGTATTGCATGATATAACTTATGAATAGTATTCCCCAAAGTATAATGCCAAACAGCATCAAAAAAAAGTATACTTGCTCCCGCATCTCTGCCTTTCCCGATCCCTCACTGCCTGTTCGATATGATTCTTATCTCCTGCCTGCTCTTCTTAAAAGTCACATCCCTATACTCCGAATGCAGCGTCTCTTTCACACCGTTTATGACGATATCACATCCCACATAGGCATACCCGCTGACAATAATTTTTCCCTCCGCGGAACGCCGGTTAATATCGATCAATTCTTCCCGCTTCGCCGCAACCTCTTTCAATTTCAACTGGTAATTGATCTTCCTGCGCATCTGCTCCGCTTTTTGCTGATTCCAGACAGGATGGGCAGGCTGTGCCTTCAACTGAACGGCAAGACGCTCCAGGGCACGTTCGGCATCTGTCATATTACTCTGATATTCGTCCGTCAGGCGGTCGATGTCTCCCATCTTTTTTTTGAACTCACAGTCCAGACCGATCACGAGCTGCGTCGTCACCCCGGCGCGGTTTCCGATAGAAGCCGCCGTAATCTGCTCCACCGCCGTAACGGCACCGCCGATGATCGTGCCCCGGTTACCGGCAACCACCACCGTCTGTCCCGACTCCACTTCACAGTTCAATATGGCTCCCGTGTTCACTTCCTTCCCTGCATAAACCTGCGTCTGTTCCAGAAAACGCGCCATAACATTGCCACCCGCACGAATGACGCCGCTGCCCGAACCCTGCATTCCATTTTTCAGGATGACATCTTTTCCCGCAAAGAGACTCGCAGTCTCCACGTGTCCATTCACGGTAATGTTTCCTGTCGTTTTCACGGTGACGCTGGCAAATACATTGCCCTGTATAAACACATCTCCGTGGAAATCCACATCCCCGGTAGCAGCGTCCAGATCACCATCCACCACATAAATCGGCGTTACGGTCAAAAGCCTCCCGTCCACCGTGACATTTCCCTCCGTACTCCCATAATACTGACAGCCGGTTTCATCCGGTTCGCATCGTTTACATTGTAAGGGCGGCAGTTCTTTTCCTTCATAGGCTTCTATGATATTTCCCAGCACATCCATGCCAGTCTCAGCCGGAAGTGCCGAATGGTAAGTGACAAGAAGCTGTCCTTTTTTTACAAGTTCTATCTTTCCCAGCACATTGTAATCCACCGAGCCGTCCGGCAGAATAATCGGTTTTGTCTCAGGATGCGGATTAAAATGATATTCAAAATAACCGTCGCGGCCGTCTTTTGCTGCAGTGCCGGTTGCGACAAGAACCTCTTCATAGTTCTGCGTTCCTTCCGCAAGTTCTTCCAGCGCTTTCTTTCTGATTCCATGAGCAATCCCGTTTTCCTTAAGCAGCGTGCGAAGCTCCTCTACGGAAAAGCGGCGGTATAAAGTCACCAGCGCCTCCATCCTGGTTTCGCTGATACGCAGAAGATAATCAGGCCCGTTTATGAGAATCGGATCTCCGCGTACAATTCTCCTGTTCGCATAATCGGATACCTCTCCTTCCTCCCTGGGCGCACGGCCCCCGATCTTTCCTTCCGAACTGTATCGTTCCTCCGGCGTAAGGAACATGGTTTTTTCCAGTTCGCTTCCCCCGAAAGATTCCTCTTCCGTCTCCGCCATCTGGAACTCCTCTGTATACTTATTTTCCTTTTTCTTCTTTTTCTTTCCTGCCTGACTAAAAAAGCCCATATCCACCCTCTCCTGCCACTGTGAAATCCCTTTAAATCCACTATAAAATTTTCCATAAAAACTGTCAATGTAATTCAGAAAAAGAACCTTCCTGCCATAAAAAATATTCCGTCTTTTAAAATCTTTTGCTGAAAAACTCCTTGAAAAAATTTTTTCAGATAGGTATAATAATAGTACAACGTGTAGCACATGCGTAATTCCGGTTGCGTATGGACTGCACGTTTTTTATTTTGAGAAAGGAATGGTGAATACCATGGAACAGTCTAACCAGTTTTTAGGAACAGAACCTACCGGAAAGTTAATGAAAAAATATGCAATTCCCTGCATTATTTCCCTTTTGGTGGGAGCGCTCTACAACATCGTCGACCAGATTTTCATCGCCAATGCCAGCTATCTCGGCTCTTACGGAAATGCGGCAAACACAGTCGTATTTCCCCTTACGGTGGTGGCGCTGGCGATTGCCGTCATGATCGGCGACGGCTGTTGTGCGTTTGTGAGCATTTGTCTTGGCAAGGGGGAAAAAGAGAATGCGACAAAAAGCGTCGGCAGCGCCGTCGTCATGATTATCGCAAGCAGTCTGCTCCTGACCGCAGTCTATCTGCTTTTTCAGTCACAGATTATCGCCATGTTCGGCGGAACTGTAAACGAAGAAACCTTTTATTATGCAAAAGAATACTTTTTCTACATCAGCCTGGGTATTCCCTTTTATATGTTCGGGCAGGCATTAAATCCCGTGATCCGCGCGGACGGAAATCCCAAGTTTGCCATGGCTTCCACCCTTGCCGGCGCGGCCGCCAATATTGTCCTCGATCCGGTTTTTATTTTTCTATGTAAATGGGGCATGATGGGCGCCGCCGTGGCAACCGTGATCGGCCAGATTATCACGGCCCTGTTGGCGGTATGGTATATCCGGCACATGAAGACGATCCGGCCGTCGGCAAAAGACTGGAAACTCAGCCGTAAAATCTGTGGCAGAACGCTTCTTCTGGGCATTACCAGTTTTTTGTCCCAGATCTCGTTGGTTGCGGCGATGGCCGCGATCAACAACATGCTCCGCAGATATGGCGCCGCAGACGAGATATTCGGGCAGCCGCAGTACGCGCAAATTCCCATGGCTGTGGTGGGTATCGTCATGAAATTTTTCCAGATTGTGATCTCTATCGTTGTCGGAATGGCGGCGGGCTGTATCCCCATTGTCGGCTACAATATCGGCGCAGGATGTAAAACGCGTGTCAAAGATCTGTTTACCAAACTTTTGATTGCAGAAGCCACTGTGGGTGCGGCCGCCTTTATCCTGGTTGAAGTGTTCCCCCGGCAGTTGATTTCCATTTTTGGCGCCGCCAATGAGAGCAGTTATTATACCAATTTTGCCGTGAAAGCATTCCGTATTTACCTGTGCATGATCATTATGGCCTGTATCAATAAAGCCTGTTTCATCTTTCTGCAGGCCATGGGAAAAGCGGCGCAGTCCACCGCCCTTTCCATGATCCGCGAGGTAGTGTTCGGCGTCGGATTCGCTCTTCTGCTGCCGCTGTTCTGGGGATTGGACGGCGTCCTGTTCTCCATGCCGGTTTCCGATCTACTGACATTCCTTGTCGCAGCCGTTCTGATTGTTCGCACTTACAAAGAATTAACCGGATAGGACTTAAAATTCATCTTTAATAGAAAAAAGCTCTGTGCAGACAGAGCTTTTCCAATTTATTTTTTATCATTCCGCCGCCAGCGTAAACTGATCCACCAGTTCCTTTAAGCAAGTGGCCTCTGCGGAAAGCTCCTCGCTTGCCGCCGCGCTTTCCTCTGCGGTCGCACTGTTGGTCTGCACCACAACCGAAATCTGGTTGATTCCCTCGGAAACCTGTTCAACCGCCTCCGACTGCTCGCCGGCCACCGCCGCAATCTGATCAATGGACTCAACCACCGCCTGAATGCTGTCTACGACTTCAAGCAAAACATCAGCCGTATTTTGGGCAATTCCCATGCCGATATGTACCGCGTCTGTAGAGTTCCCGATGAGTTCCGAAGTGTTTTTTGCGGCTACCGCCGATTTCCCTGCCAGATTGCGAACCTCCTCCGCGACAACGGCAAACCCTTTGCCTGCGCTGCCCGCCCTCGCCGCCTCCACGGCTGCGTTCAAAGCAAGTATATTGGTCTGGAA
Source organism: Lachnospiraceae bacterium UBA3310 (assembly GCA_002361355.1). Lineage (GTDB taxonomy): Bacteria > Bacillota > Clostridia > Lachnospirales > Lachnospiraceae > UBA3282. The sequence goes on along the minus strand of DESQ01000001.1, from coordinate 1,488 downwards.
GGCAATGTCGTCTATGGTCTTTAAGATCTTTTCAATCTCATCGGAGCTTGCCTGAATCTTTTGCATGGCCTCCACCAGACTCTGCATCTTCTGATTGCAAAGAAGAACCTCCTCGCCGGTCTGATGGGTCTGGCTGCGAACGTCCCGCGCTCCTTTTGCCGTATTTTTCACCTGTTCGGAAATGACGCTGATCCGGGACGCCAACTCTTCCACAGAGCTTGCCTGCTCCGTAGTGCCCTGACCGAGCATCTGGGCGCTTGCGGATAACTGGCTGCTGGCGTCAGACACCTCCCCCGCGGAATGGTTGACCTGACGCATGGCGCCGCTCAGCGCCTCCTTCATGTTTCGCATGGAAAGTAAAATATTCCGGAAACTGCCGACATACACATCCTCATGCTCGGTGTGGACATCCAGATTCTGATTCGCTATTTCATTTAACAGATACCCGATATCATTGATCACCATGCTCAGTCCCTCAACCAGAAAAGCGGTAGATTTGGCAAGCATACCCGTTTCATCTTTGTTGGTGATCCTGGGCATGGGCGTCTCGAGGTCTCCTTCCACAAGCAGTTTCATGCGGTCTGCACAGGCTTTCATCGGCCTGCTGATTCTGGTTGCCAATACCAAAGCTACGATGATGGAAATCAGCATGGCAGTCACGATCACCACGATATTGACAACCATGGCGTCCCGCGTGGAAGCCAGATAATTGAGCTGCGGCGCGGTCACTGCAATGCTCCAGCCGTCTGTCCCCTCCACAGGCGCGTAGGCTGCAAACATCTGCTCCTCCCCGCTCGTATAGCTTCCGAATCCGGTGTTCCCCTGACGCATTTCCGAGTGGATTGCCGCCAGTTCCGCAAACGACGGGTCGCTCTGTGCCTCTGTTTCTATATTCTGGACAGTGATCGTGTCAAGGGTGATATCGGCAATCGTATCCCCGGATTTATTGATCATATAGGCCCTGCTGTTCTCCCCGATCTGGATCGCAGACACAATGTCATTCAAAAAGGTCTCCCGCGGCACAAAATAGACCACGCCTACGATGGATTTACCATAAGCTTCCTCGGCATAAAGAGGCGCTGCAACCATAATGGACAACTCTCCCGTGATCTTGCTGATCAACGGCTCCGACACATAGACGTTGCCCTGCAGTGCCTGCCGTACATACTCACGGTCGGAATAATCTTTACCGTCAAAAATACTGATGCCGTCCGTGCCAATGATATTTCCCCTCTGGAAACCATGCATGGCAACGCGGTCATCAATGATGGCACGCTTCTCCTCTAACGGCACATCCGGATCCGCCAGATCCGGAATACACCCGATCTCCATAACGGCATTCTTGTAAGCCGTCAGCTCCTGCTGGGCGCGTCCCGCCGCCAAAACGGCAGTCTCCGTCATCATCTGCTCCACCGTAGACATGGCGTTGTTATAGCTGAGTGTAATACTGGAAGTGCCGGATGCAACTAGTATAACATAAATTAAGTT
>DESQ01000033.1 GCA_002361355.1 Lachnospiraceae bacterium UBA3310 | reverse complement strand
TTGACATTTCTTAGCTGGACTTTACATTTTTATTATGATGACAAAAATTGTGGTTGAATATACTAAATGTAGCGACTATAATTGTTTTAACGACTATACGAAAGGAGATACTATAACATGATTCAAGAGGTACTGGATATATTAACCGAGCATTTAACAAATGAAAGATTAGACAATATTATTCAGCAGGATAAAAAATATCAAGATGTTCTGGAACGGCTGGACACAGCCTATCAGAAATTTGAAAAAATCTACAAAGAGACACTAGACCAAGAGACACAGGACATCATAGGCGAATATGATACAATCTCACATGAGGAGTCAGCATTGCATGTACGACTTGCCTATCAGCAGGGCATGAAAGACGTTATGCAGTTTTTATTATCTCTCATATAAAATTATTTTCCAAATGCGCGGAATAATGTTATAATTGTTATATTCAACTATAATAAATCAATTTATTATAAATACATACGAAAGAGAGGACAAGAAATGAGAATGAGGAAGAGAGTAGCAGTTATCGCATTATCTGCGGTAATGCTAATGGGGACATTGCCCCAGACAGCTATAGCCGTACATGCGGAAGAAACAGCACCGGCAAGCACCACAATGTATGCAACAGCAAGCGTGAATGTGAGAGCAGGGGATTCTGCATCTACAAAAAGGTTAGGAAGCCTGACAAAAGGCCAAACAGTCACGACAACAGGAAAGACAGCGGCAGGGTGGTACATAATAAATTACAACGGCCAGACAGGCTATGTATCAGGGAAATACCTTACAGATAACAATACATCTGCACCCGCAACCCCTGTTGCTCCTGCGGCAACAGCAACACCTGAAGCCACCCCTGCGCCTGCGGCACAGACAAGTACTGACGGCGCAACAAAAACATTTTCCGATGGAAGCACTTTTGTTGCAAGGGGGACAACCCCTGGCGGGTTGACCATGTGGTATACGTCTACCGATAACGGGACATGGCCTGATTACATTATTCAGGCTTATGACGCCACTGGAATTACAGATGATATGAGCGACTACGACAAAGCGGTTGCAATAAATAATTATCTTTGTCGAGTACTCGAATATGACCACGATGCTGCTATTTGGAAACCCGGGGAAACACACAGAGGTTATTCTGAAATAACTTATAGTGACAGAAGATGCCTTACTACTGGGAAGGCCATTTGTGAGGGGTATGCTGATGCATTCGTTCAGTTATGCACTATCGCTGGTGTTGGAGCAGATTATTGCTTTGGAACGGTGAATAACGGAGCGGGGCACGCATGGAATTTTGTACTCATTGGAGATACAAAATATTATGTTGATGTATGTTGGAATGACGTAAGTGAAAATGCTTATTTAATGTCCACAACTCCTTTCGCTGACCATAAGCTTGATTAACAAAACGTCTATGGGCGCCTGGTTTTAATGACCAGGCGCTTCTTTTTATCCTATGCACCTGATTTCAAAATTTTTGGGGGATAGAAAAAGCGTCCCGGCTATGCCGGAACGCTCAACTTAACTTTGTACTCTAAACTTTATATATCTAACTTACAGGCGGCGGATCCGCCGCCTGTACCTATATGTTAGCATACAGAATTTTGATAATCAAGTTTCTGTATATTTTTATTACAAATATTGACAGCACTATAAACTTGAGTACAATCATAAGTATCATAGCTATTTTAAAAGGAGAAAGCGATTATGCGAAATAGAAACATAGAAAAACAAAAACTTCATCGGTTGAATGTAAATTTGACGGACGGCGAATATTACACCCTACAGAATTTAGCAGATTATTATCACTTAACAGTGTCCGATTATGTAAAAAAATCCTGTAACATTCTTGGCGTGTTGCCACAGACGGAATTTATCCCGATTTGGGATGAAGAAGAAAAGAACATTGATTTGATAGATGATACGCCTGAAGCGGTGCAAAAAGGATATATGACATTACAGCAATATTATGAACTGGAAGAAGAAAACCGCGCTTTAGGGTGAAAAAGGGTTAAAAGACTGTCCGTGCAGGACAGAAAGACTGTCCTATCAGGAAATATTTACTGTCCTATATGGACAGTAAAACTGTCCTCGCATGACAGTTTTTGGTCTTGAATCCCTCATAAATACAGCAAACAACTTATTATTTTATCTTTAATATTATCAAGCTGTTTGTAATATTTTGAATAAAAGAGGTAAATCTTAATATGAATGCTATTATGAAAACAAATACGGAAAAAGTTGTTAAAGATGCAGAGGGAAAAGTTCTTTCAGTCGAGACAAGAACTGACACACAGGCCATTAAAAAAAACGAGGAAAATGAATACGTTAAAATGTACACAGATAAGATTTTAGACCTCATTGACGACGAGCTTTCAAACAAACAGTTTAAATTTATAATATTACTTACAAAATATGTCGGTTATGCCGACGTAAATGACTTAAACGGTGGGATGATTATAAAGCTTGATACACGCACCAAAAAGAAGATACAAAACAAATTAGGGATACAGGAAAGTTATTTCTATAAAACCATAAAAGAACTGGAAAAAAAGAGGCTGATTAAAAAAATCGACAAAGGATATTATCAGTTGAATCCTTTTTTCTTTGGGAAAGGATACTATGAATACAGGCCAAGCTATAAACAGGGCGGCATTAAAGATATACGGGATACTTGGGATTTGGATATAACCGAAAAGGCAAAAAAAGTTGAAGATAACATAAATTTTATTGAGTATCTCAAAAATGACGAAGATTTTTGCAATGGGCCAATGCCCAGTGAAAATGAATATGCTGTAAGGCATGACTTTACTGGAAACATTAAACCCGATGAATCCATTTTACCTGACGAAGACTTAGAGTCTTTCGAAGACATAATACCAGCCGATTATGATTATTAAAGCCGCTGTGTAGCGCCTTAGAGCACAGCATAAAGCCCTCCAGAAGTAGTAAGCAACTATGAAACAAATACACATTTATTTCATAGTTGGTACAGTTTCATTCCTCAATCCATTATCTACAAGCTTTTCTTTTTAATCTACCGTAGCGATTTCCGGTTCAAACCCCAGATCCGCAAAGGTTGCCTCTATAGGCGTATAATATCTTGAAATTTCAGTAATCAGCCCCAAGCCGTCCTGCGTCAGATAAAAATAGGGATCCCATGACGACAGTTCCATATGAAACCAGGAATCATGTAATTGGTTCATCCAGTTTTCAGCGGCTTCCTCATCACTTTCATTGCCGTCTTTCCACGCCCATAAGCAATGAAATGCGCCTGTATCAAGTAATGACATGGGTGTACGGTCACTGCCAACTACATCCTGTAGTCTCAAAACCTCACCGGTTTTCATATTGATGGTTAAGCCTCTCTCAAACTGATTCGGATGATTTGCCCCACGATAATAATTATCTTCAAAAATACGCATGGAGAAATAGTTCTCGTCCTCCCGCGTAATCACATAATTCCTGGTAATGTCGGCATACGCCTCATCAAGAGGATTCCAGACGCTTTCTCCCTCTTTATATCCATAGGGAAAGAAAACGGCATTCTTAAGTTTTGTATTGATTTTTTCTTCCAGTTCATCATACCCGGAAGATAAAGAAAGCTGTGGATATTCTATGGTAATATCAATATCCAGTCTGTCATCATAATACGTGTAAAGATAAGTGCGTACATATCTGTCGACCCATTCAGAATCGGGCGGTCTCTTCCACATATCACGTTCCACCGGCCCATTTTCGGAAATGTAGTGTATGGGTGCAGAAATATCCTTCTTTTTGGCTATTTCTGCAGAATAAACATGATTCTTACGCACTTCCTTTACAAAATCAGAGTCTTCACTGACTCCTTCGAAAGGATCTTTCGTAAAAATCGGCTCGAAAATCCCTTCAAAAGTATACCATGCATTTTCCTCATCATAGGAATAGGCAACCTCTTCACTCCACAATTCATCCGTTTCTTTCCCTTCCAGCAAAATACTGCATTCGAAGGTGCCGTCGTCTAACTTCTCTATCTCCTGGAAATATGCCTGATAAGTTCCTTCTACCTCATAAGTGCGAAATCCCTCCTGAATATATAACGTCATCTGCTGATACGCATCCGCCTGTTCTGCCGTCAGTGTATTTTTCTTTCTGATCTGTGCCGTCGGTTTGGCGTCACCTTCATTCCCTGATTCTTCTATCGTTGCCTCTGTCCCGGTTCTCTTTGCCGTCTTTGTTTCTACATCCGGCATTTCTTCATGTTCCGTACCGGCATTGGCGCAGCCTGCCACTAAAACACCGCATAAAGCTAAAGCCAGACAGGAGACACCCCTGACTCCATTTGATATCTTTTCCATCTCTCGTTTCCTTTTCCGTATCAGAGTAAGCCCCTCAATTTTCCCTCAAATTGATCGCCCGTGCGGCTTTTCTCCGGTTCTGGTCTTTGATCGCCGCATAGTGCTTTCTTGTCGTTCCCACATCTGAGTGTCCCAGAACGTCCGCCACCAAATAGATGTCCTCCGTTTCCTGATAAAGCGCCGTGCCAAAGGTAGACCGGAGCTTATGAGGGGTAATTTTTTTCTGGGGGACAAACTCTCTCGCATATTTTTCCACCAGATTCTCCACCGCATGGACGCTGATCCGCTTTTTCTGCAGGGAGAAAAACAGCGCGTTTTCTTCCCCCGGAAGGGCCTGTGCTGCGATCTGTGCACGGGGGCCTTCTATGTAGTCCTTAAGGGCTTTTTCCACTTCATCCCCGAAATACAAAATCGCCTCGTTTCCGCCTTTACGGATAATGCGGATGCTGTTTTCGCGGAAATTGATATCGTTTAAATCTAATCCCACGCACTCAGACACACGGATGCCCGTACCCAGAAACAGGGTGACAATGGCAATATCCCGCACCTTTGTCTTTAAGAAAAAGTCTTTCTTTTTACCGGTAAGCTCTTTTTCGTAATTGTCCAGGCTGTCCAGAAAAATAGCCACCTCGTCGGGCTCCAGATGAATGATGGCTTTCTCATGGATCTTTGGCATATCCACCTGCATTGCCACATTTCTTGTGAGCAGTTCCTTCTTAAAGAAATAATCAAAAATACTGCGGAGGGACGACATTTTCCGCGCAATACTGTTCGCGCCGTTTTTCTGTTCGCCGTTTTCCGACTCATAATATTTCAAATACTCCTGATACTCCTCAATATCTAACGCGGTCAGGGCGTCAAGGTCATGCAGGGTGATTTCCCGCATACTTTTATCCGTCAGAACCGGACTTTTTTCGATCAGGAAACGCAGGAACACCTGAAAATCATAGGCATAGGATATCCTTGTCTTCGCGCTTGATTTCTGTTCGATCGCCCGAAAATAATCCGTCATATAAGGCGGCAGTTCCTTTAAAAGATTCCGAAGCTGTAAGACATACTCTGTTGCTCTCTTTTCATGATAAGTACGGTTTTTTCCCGCCATAGCGATTCCTCTCCTCAAATTTTTCCCAGCCATCCAGATTTCCGTTTAAAATAGCTGTGAACATTCGTTCTTTGACGCCCGGCGCCTCCAGATTGATCTGCTGCACCAGATTCTTTACGGTTTCCCGCTTGGTATGCCCGTCCGCCGGACAGGGGCTCTTCACCACCGGCACATTATACTTATGCACAAAACCGATCACGTCCGCCTCATTCATATAGATTAACGGCCGGATCACCGTTATCTGGGTGCGATCCAGATAGGTTACAGGACGAAACGTGTGAAACCGTCCCTCATAGATCAGCGACATCATCATAGTCTCCACCACATCATCCTTATGGTGCGCATAGGCAACCTTATTACATCCTGTAGCCTTCATGGCGTCATTTAACGCGCCTTTTCGCATTTTTGCACACAGGGAACAGGGATTCGATTCCTGCCTGTCCTCAAAAACAATTTTGCCGATGTCCGTCTTTACGATATGGTACTCCACATCCAGTTCCCGGCACAACTTCTCTATTCCGGAAAGATTCAGATTTCCAAAGCCCAGATCCACCGTCACCGCAACAAGTTCAAACGGCATGGGATAAAAGCGCCGCAGCCCCTGCAGGGCATAGAGCAGCGTCAAACTGTCTTTCCCTCCGGAAATGCCGACGGCAATCTTATCTCCCGCCCCGATCATATGATAATCGTCCACGGCCTTTCTCGTAAGACTTAAAATCTGCTGCAGTTTCATGTATTTCTTGCTCCTTTGCAACTCGCAAATTCGCGCTGCCGCGCTTTCCTGTCCGCCTTCGTCGGACATTTGCTCGTTATCGTCGCAGAAAAACAAATGTCTGCTTCGCAGCCGCTTGTTTTTCTTATGCGACTCTTATATTATACAGAATATTTGTTCTTTTCGCACTATTTTTTTACAATCCACGGGGGATTTCTATTGTGTCCCCACCTTCGAATTGATATAATAATATATATTGTTTCACCCATATATAATAATAGGAAATAGTTGAGAGGCTTTATAAATGAAATTTAAATTTGACAAAAAATATTTATACTGGGGATTGACCGGATTTCTGGCTCTTGCGGGTGCAATCCTCTTTTACTATATGCTTTTCCACGGCGCTAATTTTATGGGCGGCATTGACAGATTCATCACAATTGCCATGCCGATTATTGACGGCTTTGTACTGGCTTATCTGTTCACGCCGATTTTGAATATGCTTGAAAAAAAAGTGATCCGCCCGCTCTGTGCGAAGGCGGGGCTTACCATGACGCCGAAAGTAAAACGCCGCGTCAGGGCCGGTTCTATCCTCGCAACACTGGTGATCGTTCTTGTAGTTGTTTACGAGCTCTTTGCCCTGATTATCCCAGAAGTTGTCCGAAGCGTACAGAGCATTATTTTCCAGTTCCCTATCTATGTCAACAACCTCTCAAACTGGGCGCTTCTTCTGCTGAAAGACAATCCTGATCTGGAAGCAACGGTGGACGCCTTGATCGACCAGTATTCTGCGAAAATATTAGAATATGTAAACACCAATCTCCTGCCTCAAATCAATGAGATTTTAAAAACGGTCTCTTTAAGTGTAATCGGCATATTTAAAGCGCTTTGGAATCTTGTGATCGGTTTTATCATCTCCATTTACCTGCTCGGAAGCAAGGAGAAATTTGCCGGACAGGCGAAGAAAATTGTCTATGCGATTTTTGACCGCAAGGCCGGAAATGAACTGGTCTCGAACTTCCGTTTTATCCACAGCACCTTTATCGGTTTTATCGGCGGCAAGATCATAGACTCCATTATCATCGGCATCATCTGCTTTGTCTGCACCAGTATTATCGGCACGCCCTATTCCATTTTAGTAAGTGTAATCATCGGCGTGACCAATATTATTCCCTTTTTTGGCCCCTGGATCGGCGGTATTCCCAGCGCCCTCCTGGTACTGATGGTAGATCCCAAACAGGCGCTTTATTTTGGCATCCTGATTATTGTGATCCAGCAGTTTGACGGCAATATCCTTGGTCCTAAAATCCTCGGTGATTCCACAGGTCTCTCCGGCTTCTGGGTTATCTTTTCGATCACTATTTTCGGCGGTCTCTTCGGGGTGCTTGGCATGATCGTGGGAGTGCCGATTTTCGCGGTGTTCTATGCGGGCGTAAAATCTCTTGTAGACCGGTATTTGCGAAAGAAAAACCTGCCCACGGATCTTGCCCCTTATATGACGGTCGGCAGGATCGAGGAATCCATGGCTTTTACGGAGTATGTGCCGCCTGCCAAAAAGAAAAACAGCGGCAAATCCGGCCCAAAGCAGCCAGACACAAACACGGACAGTTCCGAACCGAAAAAATCATAGGAGGGAAATATGGTAAGCGTACTTCTTTTTACTGCTCTCATTGTCGTCCTTATCTTTTTCTATATGCTGCGCAAGGCTAAGGCACGGCGAGACAGCTCTGCAAATATAGACAGCGTAAGGGATTATCATGCGGCATACGACCGTGTCAGAACACACAAGAATGTGCGGGATAGGCAAAACAACTACCAGACTTACGTGACCAAGTATAACAGTACCGAGGATTACCGGGAACGTAACGGCCACTAGCCAGATCCATTTACATACAAAGAGGGAGCGAAACCGGTTCACTCCCTCTTCTCTTCTTTTGGCCTATCTGTTTTCAAAATCCTCTACAAACTGCGTGATCAGCTTCACCGTTCCGTCGATCCCAAGCCGGCTACTGTTGACAGAAAGATCATAGCTGTCAACGCGTCCCCATTTCTTTGAGGAATAGTAATTGTAGTAACTCTGCCTCTGCTTATCCTTCTTATTCATCATATCAATGGCTTTCTGCTCGGTATTGATATCTTCGAAGCGCTCCATAATCCGCTTCGCCTTACACTTCTCATCCCCATGAATGAAAATGTGCAGACAATTCTGATAATCATGCAATGCATAATCCGCACAGCGGCCCACAATCACGCAGGGGCCCTCGCTTGCAATCTTTTTAATCGTGTCGAACTGCGCCAGAAACACCTTATGGCTGATGGGCATATCCACAAAGGAGGAAGAATTGTAACCGAAAGAATAGGTATCCATCACCAGATTATAGAGGAAAGAGTTCGTCGACCGCTCGTCATGGCTCTGAATCATCTCCTCACAGAAACCGCTCTCCTTTGCAGCCCTTGTCAAAAGATCTTTATCATAGAATTTAATTCCAAAATGCTCCGCTACCTTTTTCCCGATTTCACGGCCCCCGGAACCAAACTGACGACCTATCGTAATAATCGTATTCATATAAACAGCCCCTTTCTGTTCTTGCATTCAATGTTACCTCTATTATATATAATTTGCACAAAAATTGCAATAGAAGCAGAATGTTTACTGTCATATTCTGACAAGTCAGCATAAAAAGGCTGTATATCCGAAGATACACAGCCTTTCCTGTTAACTCGTATTCTGTTAAGTGATACGTTTACGCCTTCTTCTTCTGCTTGCTCAAGGTCTGAATACCCTCAATTACAAGGAAGATAGCCAGAATAACCAGAAGCACTGCAAGAATGGCCTGTGCATAAGGACCCCAGTCAGCGCCGCCCGCCATGATGATGCCAACCTGATTCTTCACGGTTACACACAGGGAGCAGATCGTCACTATGATCATGAAAGCCATCGGAATGAGGAACATCTTGTTGTTTTTACCTACATTGCCGAGCCAGGTTGCCACTGCCAGCAGACCGATACCTGCAAGGAGCTGGTTCGCCGCGCCGAACAGACCCCAGATCTTTCCATAACCTGTCATACCAAGCGCAATACCAAGAATAACAGTGATGATTGTTGCCACATAAGGATTTACCAGCGTCTTCTTCCAACCTTCCTTGATATCGTCCACAGTCTGACCAGGCTCAAGGAAGAACTCCTGGAACATGAAACGTGCCAGACGGGTCGCCGTATCCAGAGAGGTCAGGCAGAATGCGGAATACGTCAGAACCAATAAGGTGTTCAGCACTTTGACAACACCCTCACCGAAAACGCCGCCGTACATCTGGGAAATACCGCCGGCAAAGATTGCCGTAGCGCCGGATGTAATGCCATTCTTATATGCAAAGTTGATTGCGCATACCGTAATCACTGCCAGCACACACTCTAAGAGCATGCCGCCGTAAGCGATGGGCTTCGCGTCCGTCTCTTTGTCAAGCTGCTTCGATGTCGTTCCGGAAGATACCAGAGAATGGAAACCGGAAATCGCGCCGCATGCAACAGTAGTAAACAGCACCGGGAACAGATACTGCATACCGTTTCCGTTATCAACAGCAAAACCGTTGAAAGCGGCAAGACCGTCAGCGCCGCCCATGCCAGCATGGGAAATAATAACGCCTACCAGAGCCACTGCCAGCATCGCATAAAGCAGGAAAGAACTCAGGTAATCACGGGGCTGTAACAGAATCCACACAGGCGTCACGGATGCGATCGCAATGTAGATACCTACAATAATCATCCATGCTTTTGTGGACAGATAGATCGGATGGAAGTTCATGCCAATCACCATGCACAGCGCGATGGCAACCACACCAAGGATCGTGGAAACAGCCATGGAAGCATTGCGGCGATACACCATAAAGCCAAAAACGATGGCAATTACGATAAATAACAGGGATACCATAGCGACAGACGCATTAGTCGCGGACGCCGCTTTGTCGATTGCACCGGCCTCATCTACCACCGCGCCAAAGGTCGTAGCCACGATGGATGCGAATGCCGCAACCACAAGAATCAAGGTCAGGTAAGCAAAGATGGTGAACAGAATCTTTGCCCTCTTACCCATATTGGTGGAGATAATCTCACCGATGGACTGTCCCTTGTGACGGATGGATGCAAAAAGCGCGCCAAAGTCATGGACGCCGCCGAAGAAAATACCGCCGACTAAAATCCAGAGAATGACAGGAACCCAGCCGAACATAGCCGCACCGATAGGGCCGGTAATCGGGCCTGCTCCTGCGATGGAGGAAAAGTGATGACCCATCAGCACAGGCGCTTTGGCCGGTACATAGTCCACACCGTCTTCCATCTCATGCGCAGGCGTCTGGTTCTTGCTGTCGCCCACGCCCCATTGCTTGCAAAGCCATCCGCCGTAGAATATGTATCCGAGGACGAGAATTGCAATACAGATGATTAACAGTAATAACGAATTCATACAAACTCTCCCTTTCTTTTAGAATTTTTGGAATATAATACTCTTTTCAAAATTTTCGCCGTCGTGCGCCCGGCACGGTTACTTTCAATCCGGTCACTATCCCCGATGACCGCCGCCGCGTGAAAGTCCATCCAGCCGTGCAGCGAAAAATGAAAACTTTTGTATATGTGACACTTTTTCAATGCCTTTACCGCTTCCTCATCACAGGTGTCACAGACAATGATGGGCGTAATATAGGAATACATGTGGCCAGGCCCGATGTGAAGACGATCCATACCGTCCCGGTATGCCAGTTCCTTACAGCGTTCAAACGCTTCCAGGGTAAAATGCGGAATATCAAAAAGATAGATAAACTCCTCACTGTCTGCAGACCAGAGCGATACCTTTTTGGAAACCATGTATTTCTCGGCATGCTCATAATATTCACACAACGCCCGCAGAGGTTCGCTTTTTGTCCCATAATCCGTTATGTCATAATAGGCCACATAGCTTTTTAACAAAATATCTATAATTTCATTTCTTCTATATTTCATAATCCCTCAGATTTTAATAAAAACCATATTTTTAATAGTAGCATTTTATACCTGCTATTTCAAGATATTTTAACACTTTCTTTATTATTTGTTTATAATTTGTCAATTCAAACCGCTTTTCCCCATTATCCGCATTTCAAGAAATCTATAAAATCTCCAACAAATGCGTAAAATACGCCGGAAGCGGCGCTACCGCCTCCATGTACGCCTTCGTTGTGGGATGCACAAACCCAAGCGTGTATGCGTGAAGTGTCTGTCCCTCCAGATGGAACGAGCTCTTTCCCCGCCCGTAAACTGCATCTCCGAGAAGCGGATGCCCTATGGAAGTCATATGCACCCTGATCTGATGGGTACGGCCCGTCTCCAGTCTGCACTCAATATAAGTATATTCGCGAAACCGCTTTAACACCCGGTAATGGGTGATGGCTTCCTTTCCGTTTTTCTCATTGACAGCCATCCGTTTTCTGTCCCGCTCATCTCTGCCGATTGGCGCGTTGACAACGCCCTCGTCCTTTGTCAGAACACCGTGCACAATAGCCCGGTAAGTCCGGTTTAAGGAATGCTCCTTCAACTGTGCAGCGATAGCCTGATGGGAAAAATCGTTCTTACATATAATAAGAGAACCGGTGGTGTCCCTGTCAATCCGATGGACAATCCCCGGCCGGAGCACACCGTTTATTCCGGAAAGCTGCCCCTTACAGTGATAAAGAACCGCATTGACCAGCGTACCGCTGTAATGGCCCGGCGCAGGGTGTACCACCATTCCCTTGGGCTTATCCACCACCAGTACATCTTCATCTTCGTAGAGGATGGACAGTGGAATGTCCTCCGCCTCGATGGCAGGCTCCACCGCTTCCGGAATTTGGAACAGCACCTCGTCGTCCACGCGGAGCCTGTAGTTTGCCTTGCAGGGCTTCCCGTTCACAAGGGCCTGTCCCTCCCCGATACACTTCTGAATATAAGAACGGGACAGGGCCGGAATCGCACTGCTCAACCACTTGTCAAGCCGTTCCTCCTCCCCCACCCCCACCTGATAACTAAATAATTGTCCCATACTAATGGTACTCCCGGTAACGCTTCTGTTTAAAGCTGATAAAGTATAAATCCTTTTCCTTGTAGACAAACAGAAGCAGAAATAACAGAATCACAGCGGAGACTGTGGCATAGATATCCGCCACATTAAAAATCGGGAAATTGATGCGCACGAAATAGATAAAATCCACCACATAGTCGTAGCGCACCCTGTCTATCATATTGCCGATAGAGCCTGCCACGATCAGGCTGAACAGAAAATGCAGGATCGTGTACTTTTTGTGATCCGGCAGCTTGATGAGCACATAACCGACCGCAGACAAAATCACCACTGCAACAAAAATGAAAAAGATTTTCTGGTTGGGGAGCACACCGAATGCCGCGCCCTGATTTTCCAGATAATTGAGCTCCAGAATCCCGTTGATCAGGTTATATGCCGGTTTATCTTTCAAAAAAACTACCGCCCAATGTTTGGTGTACTGATCGAAAAAAATAAGCCCGGCGATCATCATGAGATCCAGAAGCAGAAAAAGCTTTTTCTTTATGCTCATTCCTTCCTATCCTCTTCACTGAAACAAATTTCTTTCACTGCCTGCACAATTTCCTCGTCGGTAACGGTTCTGTCCACATAAGCCTTGCCTACTTTTTTCAACAGCACAAACTTAATCTGCCCTGCGTCCATCTTCTTGTCCGACTTGGTCAGCGCAAGTATTTCCTCCGGATCAATATCGTCGATGCTGATCGGCAGATGAAACGGAACGAACATATCCCGCACTTCGTAGTATTCCTCCATGGAGATACTCTCCCGTTTCCATGCGATGAAAGCAGCCGCCACCATGCCGAGGGCAATACATTCCCCGTGCATCATCTCGAAATTTTTCGCCTTCTCGATGGCGTGGCCGATGGTATGGCCGAAATTCAAAAGCGCCCGATCCCCCTTTTCTGTCGGATCTTTCTCCACCACAAGTTTCTTGACGCTGCAGCTTCTCATCACCATCTCCTCCAGGACATCCATGTCCCGGTCATGAATCTCGTACATATGGTCTAACAGCCACTCGTAAAATGCCGCATCCTTAATCAGCCCGTGCTTCATCACCTCGGCAAAGCCCGCATAGAACTGTCTGTCATCCAGACGTTTAAGCGTCCCGATATTCATATAGACCAGCTTTGGCATATAAAATGCCCCCACCATGTTCTTATAGCCGTCGAAATCCACCCCTGTCTTCCCACCGATGCTGCTGTCCGACTGGGCAATCAGGGTTGTGGGGATTTGGATAAAGTCGATGCCGCGCAGATAAGTAGCCGCCGCGTAACCGGTGATATCGCCCACCACGCCGCCGCCCAGCGCTAAAAGCAAATCTTTCCTGTCAAATTTCTCCTCAATCAGCCTCTTATAGATATCCTTCACCGTGTCCAGCGTCTTATGCGCTTCCCCTGCGGGAAAAGCATGCAGAATCACCTCTTTGCAGCTACCCGAAAGGAGGGTTTTCACTTCTTCCCCGAAAAGCTGCTCCGTATTGCTGTCGCAGATGACCGCCACTCGGCGCCCTTCCACCCCAAAAGCCGAAAGTTCATCGGTAAGCAAACTGAAATCCCTCGCAAACACGATATCATAACAAGGTTTTTTCTCATAGTTAATAGTCATTCGATTCGCCATGGTTTCTTCTCCTGTGTTTTTTCATTTTCACTCGCAAACTCGCGCATAGAAAAAAAGAACAGGGGCTAAACCCCTGCTCGATTTAAAATCCGTTGTCAATCGGCACATCGAAGGAGCCTGACAGGATATCCTGGAAGTCGCCGGATATATCTACGCTGGCCGGCGTGATAATGAATATGTAATGTGATATCTTCTGCAGATTACCTGACATCGCGAAACAGGAACCGGAAGTGAAATCAATAATCCGCTGTGCGATATCCACATCCAGGCCCTCCAGATTCAGAACCACTGTCCTGTTCGCCAGAAGCGTTTCCGTGATCTCTCTCGCATCCTCCACCGTAGTCGGTTTGATCACACAAACCTCCATGCCGGCGCCCATCTTTTTAGTCTGACGAAGGGGCGTCACCTTCGGGGTCAACTTACGAACTTTATCCTCCTCACCGGATTCCGTATCTTTTGAAGGAACGGATTTACGCGCCGATTCAGGCTCATCATCATAAAAATCGTCGTCGTAGTAACCGTCGTCCTCTTCTTCGCTCAATTTCATGGCGCTGATAAACTTGTCCATAACACCCATTGCAAAATCCTCCATCTACGCATTGATTTTATGTAAATTTAAATCACCGTATATTCTCTCTCTCCAAATATACCGGTACCGACTCTGATGTAGGTCGCGCCTTCTGTAATCGCGACTTCATAGTCTCCGGTCATTCCCATAGAAAGTTCCTCCATAAAAACATTATCAATGTTTTTATGTATTATGTCAACATAAATTTGCTTTAATTTTTCAAAATATCGTCTGTTTTCTTCCGAAACCTCTACATATGGTGCTATTGTCATCAATCCTCTGACCCGGACATGGGGTAATTTAGCAATTTCTTCCACCAACAGGCAGGCCTCCCCGGAGGTCGTTCCGAACTTGCTCTCTTCCTCTGCCACATTCACTTCCACCAGAATATTAACCGTTATTTCCTTTTTCGCCGCCTCTTTCTCGATCTCCTGTGCCAGTCTCAGAGAGTCCACGCTATGAATCAAAAAAACCTTATCCACAATGTATTTTACCTTGTTGCGCTGTAAATGCCCGA
Source organism: Lachnospiraceae bacterium UBA3310 (assembly GCA_002361355.1). Lineage (GTDB taxonomy): Bacteria > Bacillota > Clostridia > Lachnospirales > Lachnospiraceae > UBA3282. Next base: position 164,645 of record DESQ01000033.1, on the reverse strand, counting down.
TCATGTGCCACCGGATGTCTTTCGGCAGGGCTTCGTACTTGTCCACCAGTTCCTGCACCTTGTTTTCCCCGAAGTCACGGCAGCCGTAAGCGTAGGCTTCCTCCAGAGCGGCAAGAGGTTTCGTCTTACTCACCGCGACCAGTTTCACCTCCGAAGTATCCCGCCCGCAAACCTTACAGGCATTCTCCATACGGCTCTTCACCGTGTCCAGATTCTCTCTGATTCCCATCGCTCTAACCTCACTCGTAAATAAACTGGTTGTCCTTCACCAAATCGGCGTTCAACACAATATAATCGTACACATTCAGGCCGTAAGTCGTGTTGGACTTCACCACGGAATATTCGTCATTGTCATAAAGGATACTGATCTGCTTAAAATCCGCATATCCCTTATTGATATTATATACGCCCTGCAAAGACCCGGTTTTACCCACCGCAAATTTTTCCCCGGTCTCCGGCATGACAATGTAATTTCCAGCGCGGAGCGTGGAATCGTCCAGATAATATTCCGTCTCCGTCTCCTCATAAATCTCCGTCTCCACAAACTGCGTGGTCGCCTCGCCCTCCTCGTTGTATGTCTCCAACAGCACACCGTCGTTTCCGTTGCTGCCGCCCTTTGTCACATAAGATTTCGGCACGATAAAGAACTCTTTTGTCACAATGGCGGAATTGGGGATTTTTAAACCTGTCTCCTCGTCCAGCAAAAGTTCAATATCAAGGAAGCGGTCTGTGCAGAAGGTAATCATGGAATTGGTAAAGGTGAGGGATACAAAGGTATCACCTGCCTCGTTGGTGTACTCCGCCGCCTGTCCCCAAGCCGTGTACTGATTCTTTAAGAAACGCACCTCCACATATTTTTCATCATTCACAAGCCTGTCTGCCAGTTCCTTGTCCACCTGAATGACAACAGACCAGTCTTCCCCTGTGGACAGCTTGTAGACAGGATCTCCCGCGGCAACAAGCCCGTTATTTACAAGATAATTTCTCTCGTAGTTCTCCTCGTCAAAAAGTTCCTTCGTCATGTCCTCCAGTTTCAGGTTCTCATAACCATCCGTAAAATAGAGGACGATACCGCTGTCCACCGCGAGGCGGTAATTGATGAGCACCGTGCCGGAGGCGTCGTTTAAGGCGTCCGCGTTCTCCAAAATATTGTAGTTTGCCAGCTTGACAGCCATACTTTCCATATTATGCCGGAAATTGTACACCTCGTCGAACTGCTTCCTGTCAAAGCCGTGTATGAAGGATGTGATATCCGTCTTAAGCTGGGACAGATCGCTGTCGGAAAGCGAATTTTCCCCGTTTGATCCCGCATTGATATAATCGGAAAGCCGTCCGGTTTCATCCACCGTATAGACGAGATCTCCCACCGCCGTGCGCTCACCCTCTCTGGCAAAGTAATTGACGTAGCCGGCATCCTGCCCTGTCACCACCTTCTCCTCCCTGAGGGCGATTCCCGTGTAAATGCTGTTTGAGGTAAGTGACCCCTCCTGTACGCTATAGCGGACGATATGATCTGTCCGAAAATACATGATCACGCAGATCACCACATAGACAAGAATCACAGCAAAAACCATCATGCCAATATTCAGATTGACAGGTTTTCTGTATTTAGTTATCTTGTTTCGATTGTCTGCCAAAAATCTGCTCCTCTTACTTCCCCGTCTTTTCTATGTAATAAAACCCCGGAAACCTCCGAGGTTTTATGGCATTGTCTATATAGATTATGTACATATCAGAGGGATACGATAACATTTTTACGCATGTTTTCGGGAAGCTCACTCTCATCACGCGATACGCTGATCACAAAATCTACGTGGAACTTCTCACTGATTTTCTCAATCTTGTCAATCACTTTCTCCAGCTCATCCGCTTCCATACATGCGATTTTTAAGAAGCTGTCAAAATACATCTGCTGTAAATCGTGATCCTGCGAGATAATACCGCAGATAAAACCGATAAACTCATCGCTGTCCGTCACCAGATACTCGGACACGTCAATAAGCCTGATCTTATTATTTAACTCAAACATATGTTTTGTGCTCTTGTCCAGATACACGACATTGCCCTGTACATCCTTGATCTCCGTATTTACTTTATCCAGTAAATGCTTGGTCTTTCCCTTTCCTTCCCTGCCTACAATAAACTGAACCATGTCGATACCCTCCTACTGTAAAATATTAAACTTCCCTATTCCCAATTATACAGGAATCCACTTGAAAAAACAACTACCTTATTTGATGATGGACAGCAAATCACTCATGTCTGTATACAGCCCGTCCCGGGACTCGTCCTTCATAATAACCGAGATATAGGAAGCCCCGTTTTTATCTCTGGAAAGCAGCACCAGGCAATGCCCTGCCGCGTTGGTAGTGCCGGTCTTTCCGCCCACCACAGTCACATTCGCAGGCGTCTCATAGGTTCCCCGCAGAAAGAGATTCGAAGTCTCCATCTCCAACGCCTTTTCAGAACCATCAGCCGCCGTATAGACAGTGCTGTAGGAATTCATCTGTATGATCTGGTTGAACAGCTCGTATTTCAAAGCCTCCTGAAAAATCAGATAGAGATCATAGGCGGTTACATAATGCCCTTCCTCCGTCAGGCCGTTTGGATTCATGAAATGGCAGTTGGTAGCGCCGATCTCCTGCGCCTCCTGATTCATAAGCGCCACAAATTCCTCCACAGAGCCTGCGCCCCCGTTCACGGAAGCGGAAACTCCCTCCGCAATCAGAATGGCAACGTCATTACCGGAATAGATTAACAGCGCATGTAACGCCTGATCCAGCGTCATCTTATCTCCCGGTTTTATGCCGCAGAGCACCGCGCCCGATTCCGTGACAAGCACATTCTCCGAGGCCGTGTAAACATCGTCCGGGGAACCGTACTTCAACGCCACAAGCGCCGTCATAACCTTCGTCAGGCTGGCCGGGTTCATCTGGTTATGCGCATTTTTCGCATACAGCGTCTCCAGATCCTTTGTGTCAAAGAGCGCCGCCGCCCCCACCTGCTGTAAGTCCGGCCCGCCCGCCGTCACATCCTTTGCCGTCACGCAAAGATCCTTCGCGAAGGGCTCTATCGTCTCCCTGTTCGCGATATTAAAAAGCTGGTAGCTGCTGACGCTTCCCTGCTCTTTGTAAGGCATGTCGTACTTTGTGCTGCCGCAGCCCGTAAGCACAAGGGATACCGCCAACAGAAGGGCACAACGCTTTCCTATATTTTTTCGTTGATCACTTATACATTTCACGCCACTCAAGGTCTCCTCTGTCGAGAGATTTGATCAAAAGCTCCGCGGACGCCAGATTCGTGGCGAGAGGAATATTATGCCTGTCACAGAGCATGACCACATTATTGACATCCGGCTCATGGGACTTCGGATAGAGCGGATCTCTTAAGAAAATCACCAGATCAATCTGGTTGTGCTCAATCTGCGCGCCGATCTGCTGCGCGCCGCCCAGGTGACCCGCCAGATACTTGTGGATACTCAGATTCGTCACTTCCTCAATCAGCCTTCCGGTCGTTCCCGTCGCATAAAGCTCGTTTTTACTCAAAATTCCCCGATAAGCGATGCAGAAATTCTGCATCAGTTTTTTCTTTGCATCATGTGCGATCAATGCGATATTCATTTTTGCTAACACCCCTGTCGTTTTTACATTGTAGTCGTACATTCAGTACAAAACCGATTCCGATGTAGAGACTCACAAGTGAAGTGAGCCCGTAACTTACAAAAGGAAGCGGAATCCCCGTGTTCGGGCTTGCCCCGGTAGCCACCGCAATATTCAGCATACCCTGAAAGCCGACCAGCACCGCAACCCCCGCCGCAATGATTGTACCGGCTAAATCTTTTGCCTTCCTTGCTACCATAATACATTCTATTGAGATGAAAATCAACAGCACAATTACGGCACAGCCGCCGACAAAACCGAATTCTTCTCCGATTACCGCATAGATGAAGTCCGTCTCCGCCTCCGAGATAAAATTGCCGTTTTTCACGGAACTGATCTCGTTTGTATTGTAGCCCTTGCCGTAAAGCATGCCTGAACCGATGGCCATTTTGGAATTGGTCTGCTGGTACGCCTCTGTGGTGGAATATTCATCCGGATAGAGCCACGCCAGAATACGCCGCTGCTGGAAGTCTTCGATAATTTCCTGCTCCGGCTGTAAAATCAGCGTCAGCGCAATGATAAAGGCAGGCACTGCCACAGAAATTGCCAGAATCACATACTTCCAGCTCACGCCACCCACGAACATCACCACACAGAAGAGAAGCACCACCATGATACTGGTGGAAAGATCCGGCTGCTTAAGGATCAGATAGATCGATGGCACAAACAACGCCACGCAGCTTCCCACAATCCGGAGAGTTCCCATCTCTTCCTTATGTTTCATGATAAACTGTGCATAAAATAAAATCAATAGTATTTTAGCCGTCTCCGATGGTTGGAACTGGATGCCGAAAAGATTTAGCCATCTCTGCGCGCCGCCGGCTTCCACGCCTACCACCCGCACCAGCCATAAAAGAACAATGTTAGCCGCATACATGATCCAGTAAAACCTAAGAAGCACGGAATAGTCAAACAGAGATATCACCAGCATCAGGAAAAAGCCAAAAACAGCCCCCGCAAGCTGTCTTGACTGCAAAGATTCCTTGGCGCTGCCAATAGCCAGAACGCCGATGATGGTGATCGCCACCACCAGAATAATCAGTTTAAAGTCATAATCCCTGATGTGATAGTGCTTTAACATTTCTTTTTCCTCTCCACCGAGGCTGCCGCAGGCAGTCCTCGCGATCGAGCTTTGCTCTATCAGTTATTGTTTTAAATCTAAAATCGGTATGTTCGCGTAAAGCGTAGGATTTTTAATCCCGTGTCCCTTGCCGTTTGTCTGTGTGATCTGGATCTCCATACTCTTGGCATCTATCTTCATGTACTTGGATATCACTTTGGCGATATCGTTTTTAATCATTTCCATCATCTCCTGAGAGCAGTTTACCCTGTCGGAAATAAGCAGGATTTTCAGCCGATCCCTGGCTATCTCCCTGGAACTTTTCCGTTTTAACAGATTTTTAAACACCCTGATCCCCCCTAACCTTTATGGAAAATACCGGTTACCTTAGTCCAGAACGAAACATTCCTGTCAAAATCCAAAAACGGAACTTCCTCGCCCATCACACGGTAACAAATATTCTGGTATGCCTTCCCCGCCAGCGTATTGCTCCCCACAAGCGGTTCTCCCTGATTTGTGGCTATCACCACATTCTCATCGTCCGGCACTCTCCCGATCAGCGGCAGTGACAGAATATCCACCACATCCTCCGAGGACATCATGTCGCCGCGCCTGATCATATCCTGCCTGATTCGGTTGATGATCAGATCCATCCTATGTATCTCATTGGCCTCCAGAAGGCCGATGATCCTGTCTGCATCCCGGATGGCGGAAACCTCCGGTGTCGTCACCACAAGCGCCCTGTCAGCGCCCGCAATGGCATTCTGGAACCCCTGCTCGATGCCTGCAGGGCAGTCCAGAATGATGTAGTCAAACTGATCCCGCAGATGGCTGATCATACGCACCATCTGGGAGGGGTTCACCGCACTCTTATCCTTTGTCTGCGCTGACGGCAGAAGAAACAGGGTCGGATAACGCTTGTCCCGTATAATTGCCTGTTTGATGCGGCAGTTTCCCTCCACCACATCCACCAGATTATAGACAATCCTGTTTTCCAGTCCCATCACCACATCCAGATTGCGAAGGCCGATATCCGTGTCAATCAGAATGACCTTCTTCCCCATGGCTGCCAGACCTGTTCCAACGTTTGCAGAGGTGGTGGTCTTTCCCACCCCGCCTTTCCCTGACGTGACGACAATCACTTCACTCATAGCAAATCCTCCATTACATGAATTGTTATCGTCCCCCGAGCGCCGGAGTAAATTTCTCCGAAATTAACTCCACGAGCGCTGCTTACGCAGGCTCGGCCCTCCATCAGAAAGGTAGGTCGCTCAGTAATTCTTTGGTAATCGGCGCTAGTGTAACTCTGGCGTCATTCACATAAGCAATTTTCGGTTGAATTTTCGGTTTAATCGACCATTTGCTCTGTTTCTCTGAAGTTTTATATTTGAAATCGCCAATTTTTAGTTTCTCCGGCGACATTTCAAGCGCTACCACAAAATGACCCTCCTCGCCGTTTCCGCCGGCGTAGGCCTGTCCGTAAAGACCGCCCAGCACCACAATATCCTTGCTGGATATGATGCAGGCGCCGGGATACACGTCCCCCAGCACAATAATGCTGTTCTCCGTCTCCAGAATCTGACCGTCTTTCAGCGTTCCCTTGTAGAACTGCCCCGCATTCTCCAGCACCTCCTGATGGAAGGAAAACTGTTGAAGCGCCTTCACAAAATTGCGGTTTGTCTCATTATCCTTTCCCATAATACAGACGATGTTCAGTCTGGAATTAGCCGTGATCGTATTCACAATCTGGCGTTCCTCCTGCTCCGACAGCTCTCTGCCCTCAAAGGAAACCACCATGCTTGCATCCTTAAAGAAATTGGCGGACTCACTGAACTTCATCGCGATTTCCTCCAAAAGCTGTGAAAAGGGAAGTTCACTGTCCAAAAAGATGGTAAGGCCGTTCGGAAAGCTTTTTATAATCACTGCATTTTTCATATTTACACCTCTATTCCCACACCGTCAGTCGGCGTTGATTGCGCCGCCGGCCAGAGTGCCTGCCGTGCCGGTGATGATTTCACTTTCATCTTTCAGTCCGTAATAATACTCGTATACATCCTTGGCTATCTGTGCCGCATAGTCTGATGTATAACCGTTTGCCACACGCACCGTCACCGAGATCTCCGGCGCCTCATAGGGAGCATAGCTGATAAAAAGCGCATGGTTCGGACGGTTTCTGTTCTCCTGCGCAGTACCGGTCTTGCCAGCCACATTCACGTCCAAGTCGGCAAAATAGCTCTTACCCTCCACCACCCTGCGCATACCGGTATGGATTGCATCCCAGTATGCCGGATCCATATCAATCCGGTTCCTTACGGTTGCTTCGTTATCCTCAACCAGCTCGCCGTTCTGATCCTCCACCTTATCCACCAGAGTTAAATTATAACATGTCCCGCTGTTGGCAACGGTTGTAACATATCGCGCAAGCCCGGCCGTGGTATAGTTGTTTGTACCATGTCCGATAGCAGAACGAACCGCGTCAATATCGGAAATCTCCGGCGCGTACTCCTCGATCTCAATCCCGGAAGTTTCGGATAGGCCGTACATATCCGCATATTTTGCCAATTTCTGCAGACCGACGCTGTCGTTGTAGGTGTCCCCCACAATGCTCATGCGGTATCCCACCTCATAAAAGAACCAGTTACAGGAATGCTGCAGGCCTCCCGTCACATTCAGCGCCCCGTGCCCGTGTCTGTTCCAACAACTGGGCGGCGTCGGCACCTTATCGAACAGTCCTACGCAGTTAATAGTCTCCGTCAGCGTGATCACGCCCTCCATAAGCCCCGCCGTGGCAGATACCGGCTTGAAAGTGGATCCCGGCGCCGTGCGTTGCTGGGTAGCATAATTTAACATCGGAGAAGATAAATCATTTCTCAGGCTTGCAAAATACGCCGCATCCACGCCGTTTGTCATACGATTATTATCATAGCTCGGATAAGAGGCGAGCGCAAGAACCTCCCCTCTGTTCACATCGGTCACCACAATAGATCCGGAATATGGGTCTAACGCCAGTTGTGACGGCGTCAGCTCCAGATTTTCAATACGGTTTCTGATGAAAGCGTAGGGCGTCATGGAACCCGCTTCCAGTTGGGCAATCTCCTCCTCTGGCGGATCCACAATATTCTGCTCCAGAAGCAGCTCACAGATCTGTCTGCCCGTAAGCTCGTCGTTCAGGATCATGTAGCGGTAAATCCTCTTGTCAAAATCCACATCATGATCCAGCACATTAAAAATATACTCTAAAATCTTGTTGTAGATTTCCACGGAGTCCGAGTAGCGCGAGTCAATATCCAGCTTTGCGACATTGATCCAGTTCTGCGCAATGGCATAGTTCAAATACTCGTTCAGGCTGATCACCTCATCCGTCGTCCACGCGATATAGGTCTCGTCATTCTTATCGACCACATCTTCCATCAGGATATCCCTGTCATAGAGGACGGACGCCACATAGCTTTCGTAGACCTGATACTCCTCTGTCAACAGCTCATAGGGAGAGCAGCTCTCCGTGAGTTCGTCCTGCAATGTGGCAAAAACACGCGCTTTCTTATCCAGATAAGCCGCCTGCACGGCTTTCTCCGTCTCCCCCGCATATGTCGAGGTAAAACGGGAGGTATCAATCACATTGTTGTTGATGCAGGCGTAATACACATCATAGATAGGGATGGGAATATCCCCGCCGCTGCCTCCTTCCGGAGGCATATACTCTTTGATATTTTGTATTTTTGCCAGAAGAATGCTGGCAAGTTTCGACTCCAATATATGATAACATACCTTCTGCAGGTCGGTATCAAGCGTCAGGGTAATATCATTTCCCGCCGACGGTTCCACCCGGTCGCTGGTCTCCACCACCTTACCCATGTTATCCACATAGACGGTCTCAGAACCTTTCTTTCCCTGCAGTTCCATCTCCATAGAAGCTTCAATCCCGGATTTTCCAACGGTATCGTTCAGGTCGTAGGTCTGATCCTTAGCCTGCAGTTCCTGCAGTTCCTCCTGATCCACCCTGCCCGTATAACCGATTACCTGCGAGAAATAAATGCTTTCGTTATACTTCCTGACGGTTCCCTCCGCGATGGATACGCCGTCCAGGCTGTCCTCATTTTCCATGATGACCGCCACCGTCTCCTGAGAGACATTCTCGGCCACCGTTGTCGCAATATAACGCTGATAGCTGTTTGCGCTCATGGCATAGCGGATCGTAATGATCTTTAACACTTCTTCTTTGGAAAAACCGAGCCCTTCCACAAAGCTTGAGGAATCCTCGTCGTCCGTATAGTCGCCGATGCCGTAACGGCTTGTCCCACACAGGTATTTGACCACCTCGTCGGCCGTCGCCGTCCTCTCCCGTTCTTTCAGGTCATCTATGGACGCATAGCCGTAAATATCCGCCAAAAAGCGCAATAGCTGTGTGCCCTCCACGGTGTATGCATATTCACCGTTTCTGTCGACCTCAATGCGGAAATCACTGATCACGTGATCCCCGTTCTCCTCGATCATGGCAATCAGCCTGCGGATCGTATCGTTCAGGTTTGCGTTTTTCCTGCGTCCCGATTCATACACATCCTCAATGGTGACAGAGTAGGCAAGCTCATTGTAGGCAAGAAGTTTTCCATTCCTGTCAAGAATATTGCCCCTGGTTGCAGGAAGGGTTCTCTCCTTCGTGATTTTCAGTTGAAAGTTGTTATAATACTCCTCCCCGTCCACAATCTGTAATTGAAAAATACGGGAAATGAGAAACCCTCCCATGCCTAAAATCACAATCATCAAAACGAGCAGACGTGAGGTAACCATATTCATGAAATTTTCTTTAAACTGCTCTAAAAGTTCCTCAAACAAACTTCTTTCCGCTCCTTAGCTCACTGCGCTCAAGCCCCGTGTTGATCCAGAGAATGAGCGGGTATAAAAGCAGTGTAACCGCGATGGTATACACAATTTCCGGGAAAATAATGTGCAGGCAGTAATATGTAAATTCAAACCGTCCCCGCAGAAGAAACAAAATCACATAGCAGCCGATCCCGTAGAGAAAGTCGCTGCACAAAATTAGTGCCACCGGCAGTTTGATGTCCTGCGGATAAAAAATCGCCGCAAACTTGCCGTTCATATAACCAATGTACATGTATAACAGCGCATAAAATCCGATCACGCTGGCAAAAAAAATATCCACCAGAAGCCCGCAGAAAAAACCGATCAGCAAGCCGGTCTTCTCCCCGCGCATAAAACCGAAAGAGGCCGTCAGCACGATCAAAAGATTCGGGACAATGCCGCCGAAAGCAAGCGCGCGAAACACCGTGCACTGTAACAGGAAACATATAAAAATCAATAATGCAGTAATAATGCCGCGTTTCAGTTTCATAAACTCTCCGTTTCTTCTCACTCACGGAACTGTCTGTTTCAACTCCATGATCACCAGCACCTCCTCCAGATGCTCAAAATCCACAGCCGGCGTTATGTAGCCGGACTTGGTGAGATTGTTGGCGTCCGGAGCTATGGTATTGATGTAACCGATCAAAATACCCGGCAGATACTTGTCACTGATATCGGAGGTGACCACTTTGTCTCCCTCCACCACTACATCACCGCTGTCCACCAGTTGTCCAAACTCAATAACGCCGGAGGCGTAAAGCTTGAGATTGCCGGAAACGATCATGCGGTCGGAACTGGAGAGCACCATAGCGCTCACGTTAGAATCGTCCGCAATGATGGATTTCACTTTCGCCCAGTTGGGCCCCACGTCAACCACGCGGCCAACCAGCCCGCTTCCCGCCATCACGTTCATGTCAACGGCGATGCCGTCGCTGGCGCCCTTGTTGATCACGAAGGAGTAGAACCAGTTGCCGGAATCTCTGGCGATGATGCGTGCGCCCGTCTTCTCGTACTCGTCGTACTGGGCATCCAGATTGTAGAGTTCCCGCAGGTTTGTCAGTTCATATCGATCCTGCTGAAGCCTTGTATTATCGATGGTCAGCTCATCCACCTGCTGTTTCAACTGCTCGTTCTGGGCGATGAGCTCCCTGATCTGTACCAGTTCCTCAGAACGGCCGGACAGCCAGCTTCCCACCACGCTGATCCCCTCCTCAAAGGGAACCACAATATAACCTGCGGCGGCTGAAAGCGGCCCGCTGAACACTTTCGTGTTGAAAGTGAGAAGAACCATAGCCGTGCAGAGGATTGTTAAAATAAAAAGGAGATATTTACCGGGTAACGTAAATTTCTCTCCTTTTTTCTTGACGATCGGACTCATTTACTCATTCCTTCTATCGCGTATGCAATCGTTTTGTAGTTGTCTTCCTTGATAATCTTCCCAAGGCCGAGCGCTACGCTGGTTACCGGATTCTCAGAGACATTCACCTGCAGTCCCGTGCCCTTGCTCATGAGAAGCGCCAGCCGGTTCACCTGGGAAGCGCCGCCCGTCAGGTATACGCCGTGCCGGTAAATGTCCGCCGCAAGCTCCGGCGGGGTGCGTTCCAGAATCACCTTAATATTGTCTATGATGGAATTAAAGTGCTCCACAAGACATTCGTTCACAAGGTCGGTGGGGATTTCCCTCTCCACGGGAAGCCCCGTCACGATATCGCGGCCGTAAACCACAGCGCCCTCTCTCTCCTGCTCAAGCTCGTTCAGAGAAATCTTCACGATCTCCGCCGTCTTTCCGCCGATAATCAGGCTGTATTCCCGGCGGATCGCAGCCTTGATCGCCTCGTCAAACTTCCGGCCTCCCACCTTGATCAGGCGGCTTAAAACAATGCCGCCGAGGGAGAGAATGGAGATCTCCGTAGTGTCGAAGCCCACGTTTACCACCAGAACGCCCTGTGAGTTTTTCACGTCTATACCAAGTCCAAGTCCATCCGCAACGGCCTTATCCACCATCATGACTTTTCTTGCCTTCACGTTGGACTCCTTGATCAGATCCTTGAACGCGCGCTTCTCCACTTCCGTCACATCCCACGGGACAGCGATATAGTAGTCGGCAGGGCGGACGTTATTACGCATCATGCCGTTTAAAAAGTACTTGATCAGCGTCTCCATGTTCTGAATATCCGCAATCACGCCGTTACTGAGCGGGTAGGTGATACTGATATTGCTGGGCGCCTTCTCGTACATCTCAAAGGCCGCGTCGCCGTAAGCAAAGAGCGTCTTTTTATTCTCGATGGCGATCATGTTCTTCTCCACGAACACATCGTCATCCGCGCGGTTATAGATCTTGATATTGCTGGTGCCAAGGTCAATTCCAAATGCGTTATTTGCCAAGGTAAATTTACCCCTTTCTATGACATATCTGTCAGTAGTTTACTCTCTTTAAAACTGAAATAGCTGTTATCTCCCAGAATAATGTGATCCACAAGCGGGATATCCGTGAGAGTGCCCGTCCGCACGATACGCTCCGTGATCCGGATGTCATTCTCGCTGGGAATGGGTTCCCCGCCCGGATGGTTGTGCAGCAGCATAATATTTGCCGCTCCGCTCTGAAACGCCTGAATAAACACTTCTCTGGGCGACAGGAGGGCCGCGTTTGCCGTGCCCTTGGAGACAATCTCCTCCCCGATCAGATGGAGTCCTGAATCCAAGAACAAAAGCAGGATATACTCCACGCTCTCATGGCGGAAACGCTCCATATAATAGTCCGCAACGGACGCCGGATCGTGGAAGGACAGCCCGTTTTTTGCCTTCGCCCGCGCCATTCTTCTTGCGAGCTCCGCGACAGCCTTAAGCTGAACCGCCTTGACCGCCCCGATCCCCTCTATCTTCTGTAATTCTTTTACGGATATGCGGTACAGTCCGAGCAGTCCGTTCCCATATCCGGCTGTCTGCGCGAGCACCCGCTCTCCCAGTTCCCTGGCGCTCATCCCTCTCGTTCCCGTCCTGAAAAGGATCGCCAGAAGTTCCGAGTCCGTAAGGCTCTCGCTTCCGTAGGCGGCAAATTTCTCATATGGAAGATTTTGCTGCCTGTAATATTCATTGTTCTCACACTTGCCTGATTTCATGCAGTCTCTTTCCCGACAGCTTCTCTCCAAAAGTCCGGGCTATATCAAGCGGTATATCACGACCGCCGCAGCAATTCCGAGAATACTTGCTATGGTGATCTTAATCGACAGGGCAAAGGTGACGCTCAGGATGCCCAGATCCAGCACCAGAGGCTGCGACAGACCGAAGGACTGTCCGTAATTCAGCCACGTGGAGGGGAAAAGGCTTCCGATAAAGCCGCCGATCACGATTCCCGCCAGAATCAGCAGGAAACAGGCCCAATTGTTTTTGCGCATAAAAAGTACAATCTCCTTTCTCCAACGCTCATTTTAACACAATCGGTTTTTGATGTACACAAAAAAAGGGAATTTTTTCCGTCAGATCTGGCAGATTCCACGATCCGCCAAATTCTGCAGGCTCTTTAAAATGCCCAGTTTCGCGTGGGGAAAGGTGAGGCCTCCCTGAAAGTAAACCGCGTAGGGCGGCGCAATAGGGCCGTCTGCGGAAAGTTCGATGGAGGAACCGGACACAAAAGCGCCCGCCGCCATAATCACCTTGGAATCATAGCCCGGCATGTCCCAGGGCTCCGGTTTCACAAAGCTGTCCACAGGAGCGGCGGCCTGAATGCCCTCGCAGAAAGCGATAACGCCCTCCGGAGAACCAAAGGTCACCGCCTGAATGATATCGTGGCGGCTCTCCTGCCCGTCAGGCACCACGGCAAATCCCAGTTTCTCATAGATATTCGCCGCAAAAATCGCCCCTTTCAGGGCCGATGCCGTCACCGTGGGCGCAAGGAACAATCCCTGATAAAAGGCACAAAGCACACCAAGAGAGGCGCCAACCTCCTTTGCCAGTCCCGGAGAAGTCAGTCGGCAGGCAGCATTCTCCACACACTCTTTTTTCCCCGCAATGTAGCCGCCGATGGGCGCAAGGCCGCCGCCGGGATTCTTGATAAGAGACCCCACCACCATGTCCGCCCCCACCTGCGAGGGCTCCGTAATCTCCACAAACTCCCCGTAGCAGTTGTCCACCATCACCAGCACATCCGGTTTGATCCGTTTCACAAAAGCAATCAATTCGCCAATCCGCGAAACGGACAGCGTAGGCCTTGTCTGATATCCCTTTGAGCGCTGTATGGTAACCAGTCTCGTTTTCTCTCCTATGGCAGCGCGGATGCCCTCGTAGTCAAAGCCGCCGTCAGGCAAAAGATCCACCTGTCTGTAGGTGATGCCGTACTCTGCAAGGGAGCCTCTTGACGGGCGGATGCCGATGACCTCCTCCAGCGTGTCATAGGGTTTGCCCACCGGAGAGAGAAGTTCATCTCCGGGCCGAAGGTTACTCATCAGCGCCAGCGCCAGCGCGTGGGTACCGCAGGTGATCTGGGGCCGCACCAACGCATCCTCCGTCTGAAAGACGGCGGCGTAGACTTTCTCCAGTGTATCGCGCCCCAAATCATTGTAGCCGTAGCCCGTAGTTCCCAAAAGACAGGCTTCTCCCACATTTGCTTCCTGCATGGCACGGATCACTTTGAGCTGGTTGTACTCTGCGTTTTTGTCAATCTGTGCAAAGCGCGGTTCGAGGGAGGCAAGAACCGCCTCCCCAAAACGATAAACCGCCTCTGAGATACCAAATTTTTTATATTGTTCACACAATTCTGTCATTTGAAACTCCATTCCGTACTTTTTTTGTTTTGTGCATTTTTTATAAATTCTGTCGAACTTTTTCGACAAATGCTTACAGGATGATTGCTTTTTCACGCAGGAAATCCTGCATGAAAGCCAGTATGCTTTGACTGTTATGGTCAAAATCGGTTTTTTCCACCCAAATAACCTCTTTTTCGCGCCGAAACCATGTGAGCTGCCTCTTTGCAAAATGTCTGGTGTCCCGTTTGATCCGATAAACGGCTTCCTCCAACGATATCTCTCCCGCAAGGCAGGACAAAATCTCTTTGTACCCCAATCCCTGCATAGACACCATATCCCGCTTACATCCCATCGCCTGCAAAGCGCGCACTTCCTCCACCAGCCCCTGTTCCATCATCCGGTCAACCCGCTCGTCAATCCGCTGGTAAACCAGGTTTCTGTCATCGTTCAGGACAAAATAAGCAAATTGGTAGGGAGACTCGTTTTGTCTCTGCTCCCTGTTGTGGTCGGATATCTTTTTTCCCGTCTTTTCATAGAACTCGATGGCGCGGATCACCCGCTTGACATTGTGGGCGTGGATGCTCTCACAGGACTCCGGATCCACCGCGCGAAGCCTTTCGTAGAGCGCCTCAGGGCCGCTTTGCCGCGCGACCTCCTCCAGAGAATGTCTGAGGGCTGTGTCCTCGTCGTTCTCCGTAAAGTCAATATCATAGAGAAGCGCCTGAATATAAAAACCGGTGCCCCCTGCAACGATGGGGATATGCCCCCGGCCAAGAATCTCCTCCGCCGCCTGTCTGGCCATCTGCTGAAACAGCACCACATTGAACTCCTCCGTGGGATCCAGCACATCGATCAGATGATGGGGCACGCCCGCCATCTCCTCCTTTGTCACCTTGGCGGAGCCGATATCCATATGTCGGTACACCTGCATGGAATCCGCGGAGATGATCTCCCCGTCTATGGCCTTTGCCAGCGCCACGGAAAGCGCCGTCTTCCCCACCGCGGTCGGCCCTGTCAAAACCACCAGGGGGTGCTTACTCGCCCTCACGCCGTCTTCCTCCTACACAATTCGCTTAAATTTCTTTTCTAACTCATATTTGCTCATAGAGATGATGGTCGGCCTTCCATGGGGACAGTTATAGGGATTGTCCAGCGTCAGAAGCTCGTCGAGCAGCGCCTCCATCTCCTGACGGCTGATCCGCATGTTTCCCTTGACTGCCGCCTTACACGCCATGGTAGCGATGCGGATACGGATGCTCTCCGGCGTGCCTGTCACGGATTCCGCCGCCAGTTCATCCAGGATCTCGTAAAAAAACGTCTCCTCCGTATAGCCGTAGAGATCCATGGGTACGCCCCGGATCGCATACTCGCTCCCGCCAAAGGCCTCAATCTCAAAGCCAAGGGAGGCAAATTCCTCCTCATGCAGAAGATAGCACTCCTTCTCCCTGTTGTTAAGCGTCACAATCATGGGAGGATTGATATTCTGTGAGACAATGTCCTTCTCCTTAAAATGACGCATCAGACGTTCATACCTGACCTTTTCGTGGGCCGCATGCTGATCCACAATCAGAAGCTTGTCCTGATAAGAAATCAGCCAGTAAGTTTCAAAGAGCTGTCCGATGATCTCATAGCGCTCTCTCGCCTTCCCGGATAGAAGCTTGTCGTCGAACAATTCCATCTGCTCCGTTTTTTCTACAGGGGCATCCTGTTCTTTTGCTGACGCCACGTAATCTACCGTCTGGCGCAGAACGCTTTCCTGCGCCGGTCTGCTCTTCTCGTAAATCGCCTGAATCGGCGACAGACGGGCTGCCGCGCTCTCACGATCCCTTGCAATACGGTTTGCCTCAAAAGGCTCCGGCGGCACCTCCTTCGTTTGCGTGTTGCACGCTTCTTCCTTTTTCGCCTCCGCTCTCCTCTCCCTCTCCGTGGAAAGGCTCACCTCCGGAATCATCTCCCTGCCCCGCAGCGCCTCCTCAACGGCTGCCCGCACTTCCTCGTAAAAAGCAGGCCCGTCGGCAATACGCACCTCCATCTTGGAGGGGTGGACATTGACATCGATCTTCTCCGTATCCACCTGAAAATGCAGGATACAGAAGGGGAACTTGTGCTGCATCAGGTATTCCCGATAACCCTCCTCCACCGCTTTGCCAATCAGCGTACTCCTGATATATCTGCCGTTGATATAAAAAATTTCATAAGAACGGTTTGCCCTGTTGATCACGGGTTTTCCCAAAAGTCCCGTCACCGTCATGCCATCCCGCTCGCACCGAAAGTCCGTAAGTTCTCCGGAAATCTCCTTTCCGTAAATGCGATGCACAATCTCCCGCAGATCGCCGCTTCCCGTGGTGTAAAACCTTGTCTGTCCATTCAGGTTAAATTTGAAAGATACCTTCGGGTTCGACATGGCAAGGTGTTCCATCAGATCCGCCACGTAAGCCCCTTCCGTCCGGGGCTGCTTTAAAAATTTCTTTCTGGCAGGCGTATTGTAAAAGAGATTCCGCACGATCAGGGTTGTTCCCTGGGGCGCGCCGATCTCCTCCCGCTCCCGTACCGCGCCGCCCTCAACAAGCAGACGCACCCCCGTCAGTTCCTCCGGCGTCTTGGTGATCAGCTCCGTCTGCGCCACCGCCGCGATGCTGGCAAGCGCCTCTCCACGAAAACCTAGGCTGGCCAGGCTGGCCAAATCCTCCGCGGAAGAAATCTTGCTGGTGGCATGACGCAGAAAAGCGTTCTCCACCTGAGATTTTTCAATGCCGCTGCCATTGTCAGTCACGCGGATAAAGCTGGTGCCGCCGTCCTTGATCTCCACCGTGACGGCATCCGCACCCGCGTCAATGGCGTTCTCCACCAGTTCCTTCACCACGCTGGAAGGCCGCTCCACCACCTCCCCCGCAGCGATCTTATCTATTGTCTGACTATCCAGTATCTTTATTTTAGCCATTGTGACCCCATCGATTCTTCAACTTATTTTGCAGCCGGTACAGCGTGTTGAGCGCATCCACGGGCGTCAAATTGCTCACGTCGATTTCCATGAGCTCCTGCACCACATCCTCGTCCGTCACGGTATCAAACAGGGAAATCTGCTCCAGATCCACCTCGTCATACCTGACGCTCTTTCGTTTTTCCGCCTTTCCCCGGTCAATCTCAATACTCTGCACCTTCTCAGTGATATCGTTGTCGCTCAACTGTTCCACGATCTCCTTGGCGCGGTCGATGACCATATCCGGCACGCCAGCCAGCTTTGCCACCTGAATGCCGTAGCTCTTGTCCGCCCCGCCCTTGACGATCTTCCGGAGGAATACAATGTCGTCCCCCTTCTCCTTGACGGCAATGCAGTAATTGTTCACGTTATCCATCTTGCCTTCCAGCTCGGTCAGTTCGTGGTAATGGGTGGCAAACAGCGTCTTCGCCCCAAGGATCCTGCGGTTGCTGATATGCTCGATCACGGCCCAGGCAATGCTTAAGCCGTCAAAGGTGGACGTGCCGCGCCCGATCTCGTCTAACACCAACAGGCTGTCCGGCGTGGCGTTTCTTAAAATATTCGCGACCTCATTCATCTCCACCATAAAGGTAGACTGGCCGCTTGCCAGATCATCGGAAGCGCCCACCCTGGTGAAGATCCGGTCAACAATCCCGATATCCGCCTTCTTCGCGGGCACGAAGGAGCCGATCTGGGTCATCAGCACAATCAGCGCCACCTGCCGCATATAGGTGGACTTCCCCGCCATATTAGGGCCTGTGATCACGGCGATACAATGCTTCTTGTCGTCCAGATGGGTGTCGTTTGCGATAAACATATCATTTTGAATCATCTGTTCCACTACGGGATGCCGCCCTTCCGTAATGTCGATGATCCCCTTCTCATTCAGGGCGGGCCGCACATAATGGTTCTGCTCCGCCACAAAGGCAAGGGAAGTAAATACGTCCAGCTTCGCCACCGCTCTGGCTGTCTTCTGAATCCGCTCCACCTCTCCGGCTATCGCCTCCCTGATCTCGCAGAACAGATCGTATTCCAGCCCGAAAAGCTTGTCCTCCGCATTCAGGATAGAGTCCTCCAGCTCTTTTAAGCGCGGCGTAGTGTAGCGCTCCGCGTTTGCAAGCGTCTGCTTTCGCACATAGTCCTCCGGCACCTGGTCTTTATAGGAATTGGTCACCTCGAAATAATAGCCGAACACTTTATTGTATTTAATACGCAGATTTCGAATACCCGTGCGCTCCCTGTCAGCCTCCTCCAGATCCGCCAGCCACTTTTTCCCGTCCGTCTTCGCCTTTTTCAGGACGTCTATGGTCTCGTTAAAGCCCTCTTTGATGATACCGCCCTCCTTGACTGCAATCGGAGGCTCCTCCGTGATGGCATCCGCAATCAGCTTGTGAATATCCGCAAGCGAATCCATATTTTCACAGATTTCTTTCAAAAGAGGCGCTGTAAAATCACCGAGCACCGCCTTTAAGGATGGCAGCATGGCAAGGGAATTTCTGAGTGCAATCAGATCCCTTGGGTTTGCTGTCTTATAGCTCACTCTCCCCAGAAGCCTCTCCAGGTCATAGATAGCCTGCAGATACTCCCGCAGCTCCTCCCTGTCAACGCTGCGCTTGCACAGCTCCTCCACCGCATCCAGACGCTTTGCAATTCTTTCCCTGTCAATCAGGGGCTGTTCTATGTATTTGCGAAGAAGTCGCCCGCCCATAGCTGTCCTCGTGCGATCCAACACGCCCAGTAAAGACCCCTTCTTCTGCTTCTCCCGCAGGGTCTCAACCAACTCTAAATTCCTTCTTGTGGAACTGTCTAAGAGCATATATTTGCTGCTCAGATAGGGATAGATATGTACAAAATGGGAAAGCGATGTCTTCTGCGTCTCATAGAGATACTGCAGCAGGGCTCCCGCGGCGATCATTCCCACCGGAAAATCCCCGATGCCGAGCCCCTGCAGGGTATTGACATGAAAATGCCGCATCAGCGTCTTCTTACAGCCATCCTCGTCGAAATAGTGCGGCGCGAGGGAGTAAACAGACACATGCAGCCGGTTTTTCAAATCCTCAATATCATATCCGCTGACAAAAAAAGGCTCGTTACAGATCACTTCCGATGGGGCGTACTTGTTGATTTCATCCTGGAGCTTTCTGATGTCCTCCACCTCTGTCAGATAGTAATCCCCCGTGGTGACATCCGCCACCGAGATCCCGATTTTGCCGGGAAAGTAGGTTACGCAGAGCAGATAATTGTTTTTTGTATGGTCAAGCGCCTGGGTGTTCAGGTTCGTGCCCGGCGTCACAATACGGATCACTTCCCTCTTTACGATTCCCTTTGCATTCTTTGGATCTTCCACCTGCTCGCAGATCGCCACCTTATAGCCCTTGGAAACCAGCTTATTCAGGTAACTGTCCACCGCATGATGGGGAACGCCGCACATGGGCGCACGCTCCTCCTGTCCACAGCTTTTTCCTGTCAGGGTAATCTCTAACTCCTTTGAGGCCGTGAGCGCATCCTCAAAGAACATCTCGTAAAAATCTCCCAGTCTGTAAAATAAAATGCAGTCCGGATACTCCTTTTTCGTTTCCAGATACTGCTTCATCATGGGTGTCAGTTCAGCCATTGGTTATCAACCATCTTTCCTAATCTCGTATGCTTGGTTTGACTCAGCCAGTCAACCATTCTTCCCGTATAGTAAAAGCCATGACAGGTATCCAGTACCACCATGACAAGTTTACCGACCAGTCTCCTGTCCGCCTTAAAGTGCACAAGCATGTTGTTGGACAGACGCCCCGTCACAAAAGCCGGATCCTGCTCGTTTACCTCCTCCACAAGGACTTCCATCACCTTTCCCTGCAGGAGCGCCGCCCGTTCCTTCGCGGTCTCCTGCACCACGGCAAGAAGTTTGTCAAATCCCTCATGCACGACCTCCTCCGGCACCTGATCCTCCATGGCCGCCGCAGGCGTGCCCGTCCGCGGGGAATAAATGAACGTAAAGGCGTTGTCAAACTGGACACGCCGCACCACGTCTATGGTCTCCTCCACATCGGCCAGGGTTTCTCCCGGAAATCCCACGATGATATCCGTGGTGATCGAAATGTCGGGGATCGCATGTTTGATCTTGTCCACCAGAGCCAGATACTGCGCCTTGGTGTAACGTCTGTTCATGGCATGTAAAATCCGGTCTGAGCCCGCCTGTAAAGGCAGATGCAGATGCCGGCATATCTTCGGGGATTGCCGCATCACCTCAATCAGTTCCTCCGAAAGATCCTTTGGATGGGAGGTCATGAAGCGGATCCGCCGCAGTCCCTCGATCTTTTCCACCCTGCGAAGAAGTTCTGCGAAGGTGATGGGATTTTCCAGATTTTTGCCGTAAGAGTTGACATTCTGGCCAAGCAGCATCACCTCGACAACGCCGTCTTCAACCAGTCTTTCAATCTCCTCAAGAATTTCTTCCGGCTCCCTGCTTCTCTCCCGTCCCCGCACATAGGGCACGATACAGTAACTGCAAAAATTATTGCAGCCAAACATAATGTTGACGCCGGATTTATAGCTGTACTTGCGCTTTACCGGCAGGTTTTCCACGATTTTATCCGTTTCCTCCCAGATGTCCACAATCATGTCTTCGGATGCCAGCATAGCCGAAAGAAGTTCCGCAAACCGAAAAAGATTGTGGGTTCCGAAAATCAAATCCACAAACCGATAGCTTTTCTGTATCTTTTCCACAACCGCCTGCTCCTGCATCATACAGCCGCAGAGCGCGATTTTCAAATGCGGTTTCTTCTTTTTCAGGCTGTTTAAATGTCCCAGCCTCCCATAGACCCGCTGGTTGGCATTATCCCTCACCGTACAGGTATTATAGAGGATAAAATCCGCCTCCTCCTCCGAATCGGTCAGTTCATAGCCCACCTTAGAAAGAATGCCGGTCAGTTTCTCGGAGTCCCTGGCGTTCATCTGACAGCCGAACGTGACCACACAGGCCTTCGGCAGCCGTCCATGTTCCACCTGAAAGGCCGTCACATAGACCCGGCTCTTCTCTATATATTCATTTTGACGGTCTAATTCCCTCTTATTTTCGTTGCATACTTCCATCTTCTGATTTTCCTCTGTTTCTGTTTGCACTGATCAGCGCAGACGCCGGCAGCAGGCGACGGCCAGTGACCCCGGCCCGATATGGCAGGCGATACTGAGGGAAAGTGGATCCATATGCACATCGAATCCCGGAAAGAACTCCTCCACCTGCGTCTTGAACTGCTCCGCCGCCTCCCTGTCGTAGGTGTAGGCGATCTGCAGCCAGATATTATCAGCCGCCGCGCCGCCAAAGCGTTTTTCCATATCCGCTTTGATCGCATTCATCATTATAGTCTTTCCCTGTGAGACCGTTCTCGCCTTGGCAAAGGCATCCAATTTTTCGCCCTGGATCTGTAAAACAGGTTTCAGCCGGAGAATGGTGCCGAGCGCAGCCGCGGCAGGTGTGATTCTGCCGCCTTTTTTCAAATAGTACAGCGTATCTAACATAATATAAATGCTGGAATTAAATTTATCCGCCTCCAAAGCTTCCCTGACAGCCGCCGCATCCATCCCTTTCTCTATCAGCAAAAGCGCATCCAGCGCCGACTGCCGCTGGGTCACGGATATCCGCTGGTTGTTGACCACCTGTACCCTGCCCTCATACTCTTCGGCAAGCATCCTCGCGCTCTGGCAGGAGCCACTCAAACCGCTTGACATGGGAATATGCACGATCTCGTCATAGCTTTGAAGCACTTCGTCCCAGAGCTTCATCACCTCTTCCGGGCTCGGCTGGCTGGTAATGACATTCGCGTTTTCGGAAAGCCTCTGGTAAAACTGCTCCTGTGTCAGCGTAATATCCTCATAAAACGTCTCTTCGTTGATCATAAAAGGCATAGGAAGCACAAAAAGACCCAGTTCCTTTGCCTGCGACTGGGTAATGCCGCTGTTGCTGTCCGTTACGACCGCGATTTTTTTACTCATAATTATCCTTTCTTACTTTGTTCTTCCCTCAGTTTACCGTCAGATACTCCTAAAGTCAACCTCATTTATCTCCCGCCTTGACAGATGTTCCCGCAGGATAGCGTACTCCGGCGCGCTTAAATCCGCATCCTCCGCAAGGACTTTGTCGGCCCATTCGCTTGCATTTTGCAAAACAGCCGCATCCCGGTAAATATCCCCCAGCGCAAAGTGCATGTCACCGCTCTGCCTGATGCCAAACAGATCTCCCGGCCCGCGCAGGGAAAGATCCTTACCAGCAATGTAAAAGCCGTCATTGGACTCGTTCAGTATTTTAAGCCGCTCCATGGTCTGCGGACTCTGTGATTTGCTGATAAATATGCAGTAAGACTGTTGGTCTCCCCGTCCTACACGCCCCCGGAGCTGGTGAAGCTGTGCCAGGCCGAACCGCTCCGCGTTCTCCACCATCATAACCGTGGCGTTTGGCACATTGATCCCCACCTCAATCACCGTGGTGGACACCAGCACATCGATATTGTGCGCCGCAAAATCTTCCATAACCTTCGTCTTCTGGGCGGGACGCATCCTGCCGTGAAGCGTGCCGATGCGGATAGTTTCAGAAAGGGCGCTTCTTAGTTTCTTCGCGTAGGAACCCACATCTTCCAGTTCCGACGCTTCTCCCTCCTCCACCATGGGGCAGATCACATAGACCTGTCTCCCCTGCCCCACCTCTTTTTCTATAAATTTATAGGCGGTATTCCGGTAGGAAGTGTTTACCACGCAGTTCTTGATGGGCAGTCTGTCCGCCGGAAGCTCGTCCAGAACGGATATGTGGAGATCGCCGTATAAAATGATCGCCAACGTTCTCGGAATCGGCGTTGCGCTCATGACAAGCACATGGACGGCGCCTCCCCTTTCGGGAGCCGCACAGCCTTTGTCTGCGAGGCTCTCCCGCTGTCTGACGCCAAAACGGTGCTGTTCGTCGGTGATGACAAGGGCAAGGTTGCTGTATGCCACCTTCTCCTGGATCAGCGCATGGGTGCCGATCACAATATCCGCCTCTCCGCTCTCAATCTGCGCGTATATCTCCCGCCTGTCCTTTGCGCCGACCGATCCGGTCAAAAGAACCGGATGGATTTGCAGCCCATATTCTCTGTTCAGTTTCATCAAACTCTCGTAGTGCTGTCTTGCCAAAACCTCCGTGGGCGCCATCATAGCTCCCTGACAGTTGTTTGCTGCGCACATGAGCAGCGCAAGAAAGGCAAGGATCGTCTTACCAGAGCCCACGTCCCCCTGCACCAGCCGGTTCATGGCAAATTCTGATGTCATATCCGCCTGAATCTCCTCCCACACCCGCTTTTGTGCATTCGTCAGCCGGTAGGGAAGCGCCTCAATCAGCCGTTTCGTCTGCGCAACCTCAATCATGGGATGCGCGTTCCCCACCCGCTCGTTGTCTTCCCGCATTCTGCGCAGAATCAGGATAAACTGAAAGAACTCGTCAAACACCAGCCGTGACCTTGCCGCCAGAAGTTTCTCCCTGCTTTCCGGAAAATGCATCTGTTCCACAGCCTCCAAAAGCCCCGGGAATCCCTGTTCTTCCCGTATTTTCAAGGGAAGCGGATCCTCGGAGAGATCCACCAGTTTCATCGCCTGCTTCACTGCCCTGGTTATGGCATTGTTCGTGAGTCCCTTTGTGAGGGAATAGCGGGGCTGCATACAGCCTGTCAGCTTCCCGTACTCCTCCGGCTTATAAATACCCGCCTGCTCCATCACGAACCGTTCTCCCCTGCGGTGCAGGCATCCCCTGAAAATGTAGAAAGCGCCGCGCTTTAAGCTGTTTTTCAGATAAGGCATGTTAAAGTAGGTCAGATACAGCACGCCGCCCGCACATTCGGCCTGAAAGGTGGTGATGGAAAGCCCCCTCACATGTCTGGTGGCCACATTGCCCGGAATTCTTCCCTCCACCGCCGTCAGTTCCCCATCCTGCGCTGCATCTAAGGAAACCGGCTCCGCAAACTGCTCGTAATCCCTCGGATAATAAAAGACCAGTTCCTCCGCCGTCTGTATATGCAATTTTTCAAAGAGGGCGGCGGTTTTCTCACCGACGCCCTTCAAAGTTTTTATATCCATAACCGTGCAGCTACTCCGCCGAAATGATATAGTAATAAATCGGCTGTCCGCCGTACTGCAATTCAATATCGCATGCCGGATGCTTCTCCGCGATCTGACCCTGCAGCTTCTCCGCGTCCTCCTTTGTGATTTCCTCGCCGTAATAGACGCTGATTAACTCCCTCTCCTCCGACATCATGGCTTCCACCATCTCAAGCGCCACCGTGGAGATGGCAGTTCCCACGGAGAGAATGCCGTGATCGCCAATTCCCATGAAATCTCCCTGCCGGATCTGACGCCCGTCGATGTTCGTATCACGAACCGCGTA
The DNA here is from genome assembly GCA_002361355.1 of Lachnospiraceae bacterium UBA3310. GTDB lineage: Bacteria > Bacillota > Clostridia > Lachnospirales > Lachnospiraceae > UBA3282. The sequence goes on along the minus strand of DESQ01000033.1, from coordinate 139,948 downwards.
GGTAATCTGTCCCGTGGCAACAGCCTGCATCTCAGAGAGCATAGTCTTCTCGTTCTCCTCCACGGATAAATCCGGCACATAGTTGATCACTGCCGTAATACCCTGAGGAACTGTCTTGGTGGGAATCACCACAATTTTTTTATCCTTCACCAGGGACTGCGCCTGATTTGCCGCCAGTATGATATTTTTGTTGTTCGGAAGAATGAAGATCGTATCCGCATTCACCTTATCGACGGCATTCAGCATATCCTCCGTGCTGGGATTCATCGTCTGACCGCCCTCAATAATATAATCTACGCCGAGCCCCTTAAAGATACCGGCAATTCCTTCCCCCACGGAGACGGCGATAAAACCGACATCCTTCTTCGGCCCCGGCAGATCATCCTCCTCCACCGGTTTTTCCTCCTGTTTGGACATCTGAAAGAGCTTCTCCTGATGCTCCAGACGCATGTTGTCAATTTTCATATTGGAGAGCGCGCCATACTTTAACGCCTTCTGGATTGCCAGACCGGGATCGTTGGTATGTACGTGCACCTTTACCACGTCCTCGTCCGCAACCACCACGATAGAATCCCCAATAGACTCCAGATACGCCTTGAAATCCAGCTCTGTCTTGATATTAAACACCTTGTTTAACATAATGATAAACTCGGTGCAGTAGCCGAATTTGATCTCTGCGCCCGCCTGCGCTTCATAACCAGGTGTCCCGGAGACACTTCCGGAAGACGCGGCAGTCTTGTCTACCGTCAGGTCAATCTCTTTGCCAAGATAAGCGTCGTAAGCCCCTTTCAGCACCTGCATAAGGCCTTGACCGCCGGAGTCAACGACACCCGCCTGTTTTAACACCGGTAAAAGCTCCGGCGTCTGTGCAAGCACCTCGTCCGCATGGGCAATCACCTGCTCCAAAAAGCCGGACATATCCTCCATTCCGGCATCGGCAAGTTCTCTGGCCTTCGCCGCGCCGCCCTTTGCCACCGTGAGGATCGTGCCCTCCTTCGGCTTCATAACCGCCTTGTAGGCTGTCTCCACCGCCTTCTCAAAGGCCGTAGCCAGCACAGGAATCGTGATCTCCTGGCACTCCTTTACGCCCTTCGTAAAGCCTCTGAAAAGCTGGGATAAAATCACGCCCGAGTTTCCTCTCGCCCCTCTTAAGGAGCCGGAGGAGATGGCCTTGCACAGAGAAACCATATCAATATCCCCCACATCGTAGAGGGCCGACACTTCTCTCGCCGCCGCCATGATCGTCATCGTCATATTGGTACCCGTATCGCCATCCGGCACGGGAAAAACATTTAATTCGTTAATCCACTCTTTTTTGCTCTCAAGATTTTTAGCCCCGGCCAGAAACATTCTGGCCATCAATCCGGCATCTATCGTATTTGAATCCACTTTATTGTTCCTCCCTCTAGTCAATCACTCTCACACCTTCAACGAAGATGTTGATCTTTTCCACCTCTATCCCGGCAAACTCCTCCACTTTATACTTTACACTGTCGATCAGATTATCCGACACCGCAAGAATGCTCACGCCGTAAGACACAATAATGTGAAAATTGATGGTAAGCTTATTGTTATTCAAAAAAACCTGTATGCCGCGCGTCATGCTGTCCTTCTTTAGGAGCTTAACAAGCCCGTCCCTGACGCTCATGCTCGCCATACCGACCACACCGAAACACTCCATCGCCGCATTGCCTGCAAACTGCGCAATCACTTCCTGGTCGATCGAAATATTTCCCATATGGGTATCCATTGAAGAGACTTTCATAGACTACCTCCTATTATGCTAAAGATATATTGCTATTATAACCCGATATTCGCAAAAAAGAAACCGAAAAAAAACTATAATTTATACTTGCAATCTCTTCCACTTTCTGCTATTATACAAATGTTGCGTAAACAAATCGAGCAGGCTCGATTGCGAGATCCGCTTCGCGGCCTCGGATTGATTTATCTATTATATGTTTGTTAGGAGGTGCTAAGATGGCTAAATGTGATATTTGTGGTAAGGGCGCTCATTTCGGAAATAACGTCAGCCATTCTCATAGAAGATCAAACAGAATCTGGAATTCCAACATTCAGAATGTGAAATGCAAGGTAAATGGCGGCAACAAGAAGCTTCATGTGTGCACACGCTGCTTAAGATCCGGCGCGGTAGAGCGCGCATAATTTTGATGATGGTTATTGTTAAAAAAGACCAGTCCGAACGGATTGGTCTTTTTGTTGTATCCGGAATTATGCCTGTCTGAACTTCTCGTACTCTCTTCTCAACTGATCGTACTCTCTGTTGATCCGCTGAATGACTTCCGTATCTCCGGCCAGGTTGTCCGGATGAAAGATTTTTGTCAGATCTTTATACCGCTTTTTCAGAGTCATGGGACTTTTGACACCATAAAAGAAAATGCTTGTCTCAGGATAGCTGTCATAGAGCCCGCGCTCCTCCATGAGTTCCTTCTGCGCCGCAAGCCTTGCCCACTCCTTTTCCAATCTTCTGCGATCCATATCCAGCTTCTGGAAACCGTCCTTTATGATCTCAAGCTTCTCGCCAACGAGCTGATTATCCTCACGGATCCGCTGCTGCTGCGCAGACATCTTGCGGTTTAAGTTCTTCATCTCTTCCTTAAACTGTTCTTTCTCCCGCTCGAACTTCTCCTGCTTCTCCTCAAGTTCGGCGGATGCCGTCATAAGTCTGATATTCTCCTGAAACAGCCATGATTTCAATGCCTGCAGGGAATCTGCCGTCTGTTTCTCATCCAAAAGTATCTCTTCCAAATTCTCCATGGTACTCCTCATATCCTTCCGTCAACAGCAAAAAAAGCCATACCCAATCAGCAAAAGCAGCAGAATCAGCAAAAAACCGAGAAAGCGATTCACCAGAAAAAGCATGATCAGCATACCTGCCGCGACACACAACGCCACAAATCCAATCATCTTTTTCATAGGCCACCCCTGCTTATGCTCTTATGATACTATATGCAGCGGCGCAAAAAAGGTGCTTCTACTCCTGTTTTTGCGGAAATGCTATATCAACAGCCGCCTCATCATCCGGCAGTTCCTCCTTGGGAGAGGTAAACTTCTCCACAATGTCCGGAATCATATCGAGCACTTTGGTCACCGTATCCTGATTCTTAATATTGACAAGCTTCGTTGTGCCGTTCTTGATCACCAGCACGGCGCTGGGCGTCATCTTCGCGGAAAAGCCGCCTCCCCCGCCGTTTTTCTTATCACCGGCGCTTGCGCCCGCGCCCACGCCGAAACTCACATCCACCAAAGGCAGGATGATGGTATCCCCAACCTGAGTAGCGTCGCCTACCACTGTCTTGGTTCCGATCACGGCATTCATCCCCTTCATCAGGGATTCTACCACACCGCTAAAATTATTCTCAGCCATTTACGCTGCCTCCTTTTTCAACAATTGATAAAGTTTTCTGATATTTTTATTAAAATAGACCTTAACTGCCACCCGCAGGAAGGTAAAGAGACGGATCTTCCCCTTCACAAACACATGACCCTCCAGCCGCTTTTTCTCAAAGTCACCCGCCACATCCACATGTCCGCCGAGTAACGGATATAACATGCCGCAGACAGCAAGAATCTGCCCGGTCGCTGCCGGATCGTCCATGCCTGCCACAAGCTGCGCCTGAAATTTCTGAGGTTTTAAACTCTTTCCGATCCGCACAAGCTCTTCCCTGCAAAGGGCAAAAGATCGCTGAAAAGCCTCTTCTTCAATTATGCCCCGGTAATACGTTATCGTATCCGACACGGACTTTATTTTATCACAAAACTTCTGTATTGTGTACTGTATATTTTCAAACAGGCTTTTCATTTTCAGGAAAATATCGCGCAAAATCTTCGGAATGGCCCGCAGCTTGTCCAAAAACGAAGGTTTTTCTTCCGGTTTTTCTTCTGGCTTTTCTGTCTTTACCGTGCTCTCTGGCGTTGTCTTTCTCTGTGCCGGTGCGCTTTCTTCCGCATCCGTCCCCTTTTCGCTCTCTTCGGCCGGCTCTTTAACGGCAGTTTTCACAGTCTCATCTCTCCTGGTTTTTTCCTTCCTCCTGCGCACGCCTGCTTTTCTCTTCTTTTCCTTTTTCGGCAGCCGAAACAGCGTAAATATCATGAGCCGCGCACGCACAAAAAGATTCCCGTCAAAGCGGACAAGCAGGTTGACAACATGCAAAAGCCAGGTAACTTTCACAAGGAGGACGACCGGCGGCTCCCCTTCGCCCTCCTTTCTTGCCGCCTCGATCCGATAGCGAACCGGCACAAAAAGGACACAGACCATGCCCAGAATGAGTACACCCAGAAAACACAGAAGCAGGATTCCTATAATCTTTAAAATAAGTAGCAGAATATGTAACATTTCATCTCCAACCGTCTGTTTTCAGGCCGCTCCCCATTTTCTCTCAAATTTCAAAACTCTCCGGATCCTCCCTGGAAAGATAAGACACAAGCGATACTTCCCCGGTGGCTTCCAGAGCCTCCTTCGCAATCCGTTCTATCACGTCAAAGGCCTCCTCCCTGCCGCCAGCAAGTCCCACAATACAGCCGGGCGGATTTTCCTTATAATACCACTGGGAAAGCATCAGACTGTGATAGACAGCCAGATGTTTCACATCCCTGTCATAAACGATCACATACAGCTTTGGCTGCTTTTTGTGGCGTTTCAGCTTCTTTATGGCCTTTTCGGGCTTTTTTACAGTATCTCCAATATAAAGGTTTTTATAAAATTTCATGCAGACTTCATGCCCTTTCAGACAGCTAAAGCTATTTTAGCATATTTTCCCGAAAGAAAACAGAAAAATTTCCCTCACATCTGCTTGCGCACAATCCGGTACTCGTCGTCCGGCTGATAAAACGCACAGTCAAAACTGCCGCCCTGCAGAAAATGACTCATATCATCTTCATCCAGATCCACCATGCATACATAGTACTCATAATCCTCATCATATTGATAATTGCCGCATGTGTCGCATATACTCATAGGACCCTTGCTCCTTTCCCCATAAATTCGCCGGAAGAGGGATTGACTTCTCAACCAGATGTTTTATACTAGATAGCAGAATTACCATATCTATGTCATTCTACATAATGTAAAGGGCTTTTGCTACAATATATAGGAGGTTATTGCATGAAAGACGTTGCCCGCATGACACTGGAAAACGGCATGATAATCGCCGAAGACATCTTCAACTATCAAAACGAACTGATCTTCCCCAAAAACACCGTGGTCGACGAGACCGTGATCAAAAAACTGGAACGCCACTCCATCATCTGCGTTCCGATTATGGAAGAAATCGACTTCGCCACCACGCACTTTGAAAAAGTACGTCTGAGCAAAGAGTTCCAGACCTTTCAGCTCACCTACAACAACTGTATGCCCATCTACGCCAAACTCATGAACAGGTTTGTGGAAACCGGCGAATTAAAGGGAATCGGACAGCTTCAGGATCTCTACCTTAAAATACATGCCTGCGCCAGAACCGGCGAAGCGCTCCTCGATTTTCTCTACAATATGCTGCCAAGAGAAGACACCATGACCCACGCCCACTGCTTAAATTCTGCGTTGATTGCCGGCGTTTTCGGCACATGGTGGGGTCTTTCCCAGGAGGATGTGATTCTCCTCATTTACTGCGGTTTCTTCTACGATATCGGAAAGCTCAAGCTTCCCCAGGAGCTTCTCTGGAAACCCGAAAAGTTAACGGATGTAGAATATACCCAGTTAAAAACACACACCATGCTCGGCTTTGAACTCATCAAAAACCAGGATCTCAACGAGCATGTGATCAAGGCGACGCTGATGCACCATGAGCGTTGTGACGGCTCCGGCTACCCCTCGAAACTCCGCGGTGACAAAATCGACATTTTTGCCAAGTACATCGCCATCATAGACGCCTACGAGGCCATGACCTCCGCCCGCACCTACAGGCAGCCACTCAATCCCTTTCAGGTCATTGAAAACTTTGAGCGGGAGGGCTATGAGAAATACGAAAAAGACATCTTACAGCCGATTCTCTATCACCTTGCGGCTACTCAGCTTGGCTTTACGGTGCGCCTGAGCAACGATGAGGAGGCGAAAATCAAAGTCATCAATATAGACAACCTTGCAAGACCGCTTCTCGAACGGGATGACGGAAGCTTCCTCAATCTCTCCGACAAGCCTGACCTTGCCATAACCGCTATCTTCTGATCACAATGTACTATTGTTCAAAACAGGCATCCAAAATTCTCTTGGCGATGGGCACGGCGTAATCACCGCCGCTGCCCGCCCCCTCTATGATAATCGTCACGCACACCTGCGGATCCTCCACAGGCGCAAATCCCGTAAACCACGCATGAGAATCGCTTTTTACCTTGTTGTACTCGGCGGAGCCCGTCTTGCCGGCAGCCGTGTAGGAAAGTCCGGAAAGCTTCGTTCCCGTGCCGCTCTTCACCACTTCCTCCATCAGCCCCGTCATGATCTGCGCTTCCTCTTCGCTCATAAGCCTCTTGTAGGAGTCAGGTGAAAACTGCTTCACCACATTCCTCTCTTTTGTCTCTACCCTGTCTACCAGGTAAGGCTTCATCAATATCCCGTCGTTGGCGATGGCTGCGGTGATCATATTCAGTTGAAGGGGCGTGATCTGCGTCGTTCCCTGTCCGATTGCCGCCTGCATCACATCCGCATCCGTTGTATCTGCATTGATGACAAGCTTACTCTGGTTATAGGCAAAATCCACCTTAAGCTCCTGATTGAACAGCAGATCATCCAGCGTTTCCCCGAATTTTTCCCGGTTCAGTTCCAGTCCGATACTTGCGAAAGCGGAATTACAGGATTTCGCAAAAGCCTTTGAAAAATCCTCACTCCCGTGAGCCGTGCCGTGATAACAGTTAATCCGCTCCTCTCCATGGGTAAGGTGTCCATTACACTGATAGGAAAATTGACTGTATGAGTCAGGATTTTCCCTGATATATTCCAGCGCTGTCACGATCTTAAAGGTAGAGCCGGGCGGGTAAAGTCCCTGTGTTGCCCGGTTCAACAACACGCTGCTCTCCTTATCGTTTATGAGATCATCCCAGATCGCATCGATCTCGTTTGGATCAAAATCCGGTTTCGACACCATGGCGAGAATCCGCCCCGTGGACGGCTCCGACACAATGACCGCCCCGCTGTACATTCCCAGAGAATCGTAGGCGATCTGCTGCAAATCTACATCCAGCGTTGTTATCACGCTGTCACCCGGATATTTTTCACCCGCCACATCACTGGCAACTTTCTCAGAAAGCCTGGTGTTGGAGTTGATCAGGTAATAATTGGCAAGCGCCTCTATCCCGTATCTTCCGTTGGAGGCATATCCGACCACGTGTGAAAACATGTTGGAATAAGGGTATACTCTGGTCTCCTTCCCCGCCTCGTCCGTCTCCGTTTCCGCCAGTGTCTGTCCGCCCGCCGCATAGATGGTTCCCCTGCTGTTCTGGGCAATCAAAATCTCCTGTCTGGTATTGTAGCTGTTGTTCATGAGCGTTTGTCTGTGGGTGACCGCATAGTGGCAGGTATAGCTCATCATCACAAAAAACAGGCCTACAAAAAGCCAGGTAACCGCCATAATCTGCCTGTTACGCTTCTTCTTCGTCTTCCCCATCCTGCGGCCTGTTTCCCTCTCTCCGCTCTCTCTGTCTCTTATTTTTCTGCTTTCTGTTTTTGGCACGTCTGTCTCCTTCATCCCGCCTGATAATATAAAGTCCCTCTATGATAAAGAACATGATGAGCGTTGTCAGCACAGAGCTCCCGCCGTAACTGATAAAAGGAAGGGTAACTCCCGTCATGGGGATAAACTTCGTTCCTCCGCCCACCGTCAAAAACACCTGAAAAATATAGGTGACGCCCAGTCCAAATGCAATCAGCCTGTAAAACCGATCCTGGAGCTTTAACGCAATATTCATGCACATGATAAAACTGCTGATACAGATCAGAATCATGCACATGGAAAAGAGAATCCCAAGCTCCTCCGCCACCGCGGAGAACACAAAATCCGCCTCCACAAGGGGAATCGACGTTGGGTTTCCCCGAAAGAGCCCCAGCCCGAACCATCCGCCGCTGCTGATCCCAAAAAGAGACTGGGTAATCTGAAAGCCCGCATCGTCAATACAACTGAAAGGATCCCGCCACGCCTGCACGCGCACCTGCACATGGGAAAAAAGCCGGTAAGCCACAACAGCCGCTGCTGATCCTCCCGCCACACCCAGAAACAGATAAATCCACCGCCCTGTGGCGATAAACACCATAAACACATAAACCACAAAGAAGATCAGTGCGCTCCCCAAATCTTTGGAGGCAACCAGAATCAACACATGAGCGCCCGCCAACACCGCGGTCACCGCTACCCGCAAAAAATCCCAAGTCTCGCTAAACGCACTGGCTACAAAAAAAACGAACAGAATCTTTACAAGCTCCGACGGCTGGAACGTCACTCCCGCCACGGAGTAGGATATCTTGGAGCCGTAAGTGACAGACCCCAGAATCAGCACAACGCCCAGCGCCGCAATTCCCACGCCCGCATAAACCCAGGTAAGGCTCCTTAAAAATTTCAGGTTTCGGATGAAAAAGGGAATCGCCATACCGATAATGATGGAAGCTGTCACAATGAAAAACTGCTTGATCGCCCGCTCATAGGAAAGCCTTGTGAGAATTACAAAACCGATACTTAAAAGCATACACATATTGTTGACAATCAGAAGGTTTCCCTTCGGATAAATCATGCGAAAAAGCATAACGGTCGCAAACAGAAGGATCTGCTGTAGCACGTAAAAAAGCAGATACTCAATCTGTCCCGTCTCAAAACAAATCACCAGGAAGCAGGAAAAATGCACCAGAAACATCCAGATATTCTGGCGGATATACCCGCCCTTTCTCTGCTCCTCATCCTGAAACCGAAACACCAGAAAGCATTCCAGCGTGTAACAGGCGATAAACAACGTTATAAAATATTTCGAAAGCTCTGTGATATATAACTCCATACGATCCAATCCTTTAATTTCATATATTCGATTCATGCAGAGAATGCTGTATTTCTATTCAACGCCGCGTTTACAATGTCCGGCCGTATAGTCCTCAAAAGGGAATTTCCCCTCCAGAATCTGTCCGCACTGCACTCCGGTTTCCGTCGAAAAATCGCAGCGGAAGGCCGCAGCGCCGATTCTATCCCGCTCTTTTTTTGCCCCGTGCAGGGAATAGGGAACAGAATTATATAACACATTATAACAGTGATCGCAGTTTATCACCACAGGAAATATTGCACCCTGTCTGTCTTTCAGGAAAACTTGCTGCTGCTCATTCCCCTGAGGCGGACATAAATCTGCCGTTTTTCGCAGACAGTTTGCCGTAACCATCATGGGAATACGGCTGTAAACAATCAGATTCGCACGCATTCCCTGCGCCCCTGCCGCGCGGGCAAGATGCCCCGCCTCCCCCGCGTTCAGCTCGTATGGCAGGGTGATTTCTCCCGCAAACGCCGACAAAAACCGGACTGACTCCGAATTAAAGCAGTAGAGCCCCGCATCCGGGATCAAATCATACGCGCCGAAAGCTGCCGTTTCCTTTTCCCGAAGCGTCTTCATATAGGCTAACCCCTCCAAATTACGCAGAAGTACGCCCGAAATCCGCGTCCCCGCATCTCTCAGGCAGGAAAAAAGCCGTTTCAGGTAAGCCGTATCCCGCTCCCGCAAAATATAGGGGAGGGCCACATAGCATTGTGCCCCCGTATCCGCCATAATCCGCCATATTTCCCCGGCTTCCCGCAAAAGCAGACCGCTCTCGATATAGATGCGGCGGCACTGCCCCCACTTAGCCACAACCTGTAGCTGCTCCAACGTGCTTACCAGACAGTCTGTGGCAGGCTTCCGTGATTTCCACACCCCGCCTTCCAAAGCGCTTTTTTCTTTCTGTGAAAAAGTTTCGTCCGCTTTGATTATCCTCCGGGCGGCTCCTGGGCTTCCTGCTGTCGACTGACTCGGTCGGTATATGGTTCTTTCCTCACTGACCAGTTTTTCAAAGGCCTCCACCGCCGCACGCCGCAGCTCATTCAGGGCTCTCACCGGCACAAACCCCTGCCCCTCCATGGAAATCTCACAGGATGAGACAGCCACAAGGTTTTCCCCTGTTTTTCCCATCTGCTTTCTCACCGTCTCCTCCGTGAGGGGCGCATTTTTTGCGGGCTGTACCCGCTCCCCCGAAACTGTGGTAGAAAGCGCCGGATCTCCCTCAGAAACCACTTGAAGGCGCAAAGGTTCTCCCACCTGCACTGTCACCCGCATCCGCACAGGCATTTTCTCCGGATCTTTTATATAGTTCTCCCTGATCCGCGCCAAAATGCCCTCATCGCTTCCACTGTAACCGGGCGCGGCAAGCGTAATCATCTCTTTTCCGTTATGCCGGTCATAATAACCTGTCTGGATCTCGCTGCGGATATAGAGTCTGCGAAGCCTGTCCATGTCGGCGGGATCTACCTGATAACGCGCCGCGCCTTCTTTATAATAGAGGTCAATATACTTTCGGTAGACTTCCGTGACGCCAGCCGCATACTCCGGCCGCTTCATCCGCCCCTCAATCTTGAAAGAGTCGATCCTTGCCGCAAGAAGTTTTGGCAGATATTCCAGGGTGCACATATCCTTCAGGCTTAAGGGGTAACCGCTCCCCGAAAGCCGTTTACCTTCGTCATAAATCTCATAGGGCAGCCGGCAGGGTTGGGCACACCGTCCCCTGTTACCGCTCCTGCCGCCCAGAATGCTGCTGAAAAGGCACTGCCCGGAATAACAGTAACACATGGCGCCGTGGATAAAGCACTCCACCTCCACACCGGCTTCCTCTTTTATTTTCCGCACCTCTTCCAGTGAAAGTTCCCTGGCCGGCACAATGCGGCATGCGCCCTGTTCCTTAAGAAGCGCCGCCCCGCGTACGCCCGTCACCGTCATCTGCGTGCTCACATGCAGGGGCAAGTCAGGAAAGTGCTCCCTGATATGGCAAAAGACACCGAAGTCCTGTACGATCACGCCGTCAAGCCCCGCCTCGTAAAAGGGCGTAAGATAGGCGGAAAGTTCTGCAAGTTCCCGTTCCTTTAAAAGCGTATTGACTGTCAGATAAATCTTTTTTCCGTAAAAATGGGCGACATGAAGCGCACGGACAATCTGCTCCTGGTCAAAATTATCCGCGTATGCCCTCGCGCCAAACCGGTCGCCGCCCAGATATACTGCATCTGCACCGGCATTTAACGCCCCCAAAAAGGCGTCGTAATTGCCTGCCGGTGCCAGAAGCTCCACCCTTTCTGCCATGCTTTCCGCTCCGAATCCTATTCTCAGAAAAAGAGCAGACCTTCTGATCTGCTCCATGCCATTTTATTTTTTTCGTTCTTTCAGTTCTGTCTCCATGCGGACGATCTGCTTTGCATTCTCGTTCGCCTCCTCCTGGAGACTTTTGATATTTTTCTCTGTATTTTCCAGTTTCATCTGCGCCGCGATCAGATCATGCTTTAACGCATACACCTCATCGTTTTTACTCTTGAGATCCTCTTCCAGAATCCCGATCTGTTTCTTCGCCTTAAAATAGTCGTCCGCAATGTTTAACTGTAACAGCACATTCTGCGTATCCATGGGCTGCCGTTTAAAGCTGTCAATCTTGTTATACTCGGCTATCTTATTGTTTATGTAAGAAGCCACCTTTTGAAGGTACTCCTCGCTTTCATAACCGCTCAACGTAAAGACCTTGCCGGCGATTATCACTTCCGTATCTGTTTTTGTTGACATAAGGAGCGCTCCTTCATCGCTTTACTTACACTATCAACCTCATTATAGCTGTCTCAGGAGGGAATTTCAAGCCCAAAATGCCGATAGGCCAGATCGGTGACCATTCTTCCCCTCGGGGTACGGTTCAGAAAACCGTTCTGGATGAGATAAGGCTCATACACATCCTCGATCGTCCCGGCATCCTCCCCGATGGCCGCGGCTAACGTGTCAAGCCCCACCGGGCCGCCTTTAAATTTCTCGATCATGGTGACCAGAATATTCCGATCCACATGATCCAGGCCCATCTTGTCCACATCCATCAGATCTAACGCCACCTTGGCGATCTCCTCCGTGATCACACCGTCGTACTTCACCTGTGCGAAGTCCCGCACCCGTTTCAAAATCCGGTTCGCAAGACGGGGCGTCCCACGGCTTCTTCTGGCTAACTCCACCGCGCCCTTTTCGTCGATCGAAACGCCCAGCTTCTTCGCCGACTGCAGGATGATCACCTTAAGCTCCTCCACCGTATAAAATTCAAGCCTGTGGATCATGCCGAAACGATCCCGCAGAGGCGCCGTCAAAAGTCCCGCCCTGGTAGTCGCGCCAACTAACGTAAAATGAGGCAGATCCAGACGGATGGAGCGGGCCGTCGCACCCTTGCCGATCATGATGTCAATGGCATAATCTTCCATGGCAGGGTACAGAACCTCCTCCACCTGACGGTTCAGCCTGTGAATCTCGTCCACAAAGAGCAGATCCCCCTCCTGTAAATTGTTCAAAATCGCCGCCATCTCCCCCGGCTTCTCAATGGCAGGGCCGCTGGTAACTTTCATGTGCACGCCCATCTCGTTGGCAATAATGCCGGCAAGGGTCGTCTTCCCCAGTCCTGGAGGCCCGTAAAAGAGCACATGATCCAAAGCATCCCCACGCTGTTTCGCCGCCTCAATATAAATCTTGAGATTGTCCTTCACCTTTTCCTGACCAATATAGTCAACAAGGGCCTGTGGCCGCAGCGACCCCTCTATTTTCCTGTCTTCTTCTATTAAATTTGTCTCAATCATTCTGTTTGGCATCTCTTTTTCTCTCCGTCCACAATCATAGCATTTTCACACCTGCTTCGCAAGCCGGGGCGAAAATAGTCCCTTTTTTCCCTTGTCATGAAACGCAATTCATTATAAGATAATAAAAACCGAATTTATCATAAAGAGGTGAACCTTTGCGGACTAAAATTATTTTACGTGAAAAACTGATGGAAAAGCTGCACGAAGCGCTTACCGCCGTACTGCCGATCATTGTCATCGTTCTTCTTCTGTGCTTTTCCGTAGCGCCGATCGCCCCCAGCATTCTCTTATGCTTTCTGATTGGCGCCGTCCTGCTGGTGCTCGGCATGATGTTCTTCACCCTGGGCGCGGAGCTTTCCATGTCACCTATGGGCGAAAAGGTCGGCACCTGCATGACCAGGAGCAAAAAACTCACCCTGATCGTTTCCCTGTCGTTTCTCTTAGGCTTTATCATCACGGTCTCGGAACCGGATCTCCAGGTGCTGGCGGGACAGGTGCCCTCTATCCCTGGCGGTATTCTGATCGCCGCCGTAGCCTGCGGCGTTGGGCTGTTTCTGGTAATTGCCCTGCTTCGTATGCTGTTTCGCATCCCGCTTCCGCCCCTGTTGATCTTCTTTTATATCCTTGCCTTTATCCTGACGTTTTTCGTGCCGGATGATTTTTTGAGTGTGGCATTCGATTCCGGCGGTGTGACCACCGGCCCCATGACCGTGCCCTTTATCATGGCGCTGGGCGTGGGCGTCTCCGCCATCCGAAACGACCGCCATGCCGCGGACGACAGCTTCGGACTGGTCGCCCTGTGTTCCATCGGCCCCATTATATCCGTATTGATCCTTGGCATGATCTACCATCCCGCCGGAAGCAGTTATGTCCCGCCTGTGATTCCCTCCGTGGAGGACTCCGTGGCGTTGTGGGCGCTGTTCCACCAGGGATTTCCCACCTACATAGCGGAGATCGCCGTCTCCCTCTTCCCGATCGTACTCTTCTTCGGTCTTTTCCAGGCTTTTGTTCTAAAGCTGTCGAAGCGTACCCTCTCCAAGATGATCGTCGGGCTGGTCTACACCTATGTCGGGCTGGTTCTGTTCATGACCGGCGTAAACGTGGGATTTATGCCTGCCGGTAACTATCTGGGACAGATGCTCGGCTCCTCCTCCCACCCCTGGATTCTCATTCCCATCGCCATGGTCATGGGATTCTTCATCGTAAAAGCGGAGCCTGCCGTCTATGTGTTAAACAAACAGGTAGAACAGATTACGGATGGCGCTATCTCCGCCAAATCCATGGGTACCTGTCTCTCCGTGGGCGTCGCTGTCTCCCTGGGCATTGCCATGCTGCGTGTGCTGACCGGTATCTCTGTGATGTGGTTTTTAATTCCCGGCTACGCCTTTGCGCTTGGCATTTCCTTCTTTGTCCCGAAGCTGTACACCGCCATTGCCTTTGACTCCGGCGGCGTTGCCTCCGGCCCCATGACGGCAGCCTTTCTGCTTCCGCTCTCGCAGGGCGCCTGCGGCGCTGTCAGCGGCAATATTGTGACAGATGCCTTTGGCATTGTGGCCATGGTTGCCATGACGCCGCTCATCACCATACAGCTCCTCGGCATTCTTTCCCGATACAGAAGCGCGGCTGGCAGCAAGAGACGCCGCACGGTAACGCTGACCACAGAATTAGCCACAGCCGCTATGGCTGAATCGGAAGATCTCATCATAGAGCTCTAAACAGGAAACGGAGGTTCCCATGAGCGAACTTTATCTTATGACCGCAATCATCACCAGAGACCGCACCAGAGACTTTGCGGCATTTTATGACAGATACGGCGTTCCGGTCAATTTTATCACCCTCGGCAACGGGACGGCAAACAATGAACTTCTCGATTATTTCGGGTTGGACGGCACGGAAAAAGCCGTTATCTTTTCTGTCGTCGCCCGCAAAACATGGAAAAAAATCAAAACGGGCCTGGAACGGGAAATGCAGATTGACGTACCCGGTACGGGCATCGCATTTATCATTCCCCTTGCCAGCATCGGCGGCCTTAAGGCGCTGCGTTTCCTGACAGGGGATCAAACCTTTGAACATGGGGAGGAATCGGTTTTGAAGGACACCAAATTTGAACTTTTAGTCATCATTGCCAATCAGGGCTACACGGAACTGATCATGGACGCCGCAAGGAAGATGCAGGCAGGCGGCGGTACCGTCATCCACGCCAAGGGAACCGGTATGGAGAGTGCCGACAAATTCCTGGGTGTCACGCTGGCCGCCGAGAAGGAAATCATCTTTATCGTTGTAAAAAAGGAGCAGAAAAATGCCATTATGCAATCCGTCATGAAGGATGCGGGTCTTAATTCCAAAGCGAAATCCGTCATTTTTTCTCTCCCCGTGACAGAAACCGCCGGCATGCGCCTGCTTACCGCGTATGAGGAGGAAAGCGAAGCGCCTGAAAGCGAAGAGGCTTAAGGCTTTCCGCTCTTTTCCCGCGCCATCTCTTCACGCCTGTACTGCAAATGATACAGCCTGTAGTATTTTCCCCGCTTTTCCAAAAGCGCCTGATGGCTGCCCTGCTCGATGATCCTTCCGTGGGACAAAACGATAATGTTGTCCGCATGCTGAATGGTTGAAAGCCTGTGGGCAACCATCAGCATCGTCCCTATATTCTGCATCTTTTCCAACGAATTTTGTATTAACAGCTCCGTCTCCGTGTCAATGTTGGCGGTGGCCTCATCCAAAATCATGACAGCAGGCCTGTGAACGATGGTTCTCGCGAAGGATAAAAGCTGTCTCTGCCCTGCGGAAAAGTTATTTCCCCTCTCCCGCACTTCCTCATCAAGCCCCTTCTCCAGCTTGTTGATAAAGTGATCCGCATTCACATAACGACACGCCTCCAGAATCTCTTCCTCTGGAATACCCTCGTCGCGCAGCACAATATTGCTGCGGATCGTCCCCGAAAAGAGAAATACATCCTGCAACATCTGTCCGAAAAACCGGCGCAGGGAGGAAATTTTTATCTTTCTGATATCTATCCCGTCTATCAGGATCTCGCCCTTCTGAAACTCATAATTTCTGCAGATCAGGGAAAGAATCGTCGTCTTCCCGGAACCGGTAGAGCCCACAAAGGCCACCGTCTCCTTCGGCATTACGTGAAAAGAAACGCCTTTTAACACCCATTCCCCTTCTACATAGGAAAACCACACGTCCCGAAACTCAATCTCTCCCCGCACCCCGGAAAGTTCGATGGCATCCGGCGCATCCTGTATGGCCGGCTCCAGATCCATGACGGTAAATACCTTCTCCGCGGAGGCAAGAGCCGACTGCAGCCAGTTAAACTGCTCCGCCAGACTCTGGATTGGGTTGAAAAATTTCATAATATACAGATAGAAAGATACCAGTGTGCCGCTGGTAATCACCTGTCCCATAAAAGTCTGTTCTTTCAGATAGCCTCTGCCGCCCAGATATAACAGGCAGAGCACGGAACTGACGTAAAGCATGTATACCAGAGGCCTGAAAATACCAAATACAAATATCTGCTCCTGTTTCGCTCTTCCAAGGGCATTACTCTTCTCCTGAAAATCCTGCATTTTCGTATCTTCCCTGTTAAAAATCTGGGTGATCTTAATGCCGGAAAGATTCTCGGAAAGGTAGGTATTGATGTCCGTCGTGCAGTCCTTTACTTTCCGGTAGGCGCGTCTGGAGAACTTGCGGAAAATAACGGTAAACAAAACGATAAACGGCACAAAACACAGAATCATGAGCGTCAGCTCATAATTGAGCAGAAGCATCGCCGCAAACACGCCGACAATCACAAAAACGTTTTTGACGAGGTTTACCAAAAGATTGGTAAACATCATCGAGATCGCGTTGGTGTCGTTGGTCACGCGCGTCACAAGCTTTCCCACCGGAATCGCATTTAACTGTTCATGGGAAAGGCTTTCAATCTTGACAAACAGATCCTCCCGCATCACCGAAATAATTCTCTGTCCCGTCTTCTGCAAAACCACCGCCTGCACATAACTGCACAGCATGGACACAAGAAGAATGACCACATAGAGCGAAACCGCCCTGTAAATCTGGCGCATAGCGAAATCTCCAGCAACGAGTTCCTCGATCCACCCGATAATGAGTGGAGAAACCATGTCGTAGGCGATGGAAAAAAGCATCACGCCGCCCACCAGCAAAAACTGCCCCCGGTAAGGCTTTGCATACTGCATCAGGCGGCTCATAATCTCCTTATCACCCATCTGCCGCTCAAAGCCCGTGGACTGTTTCTTATCCTTTACACAAAAATACGCGGCAAGAAGAACGACGGCAAACACTCCCACAATCGCTCCCACTGCGATCAGTGGATACCACTCATACATCTGCCTCACCTCCCGCTTCCTCTTCCATGCGCTGCAGATCAACCATTTTCCGGTAATCCTCACAGCTCTCGCACAGGCTTGCATGGCTGCCCACCGCGCAGACCCGGCCCTCGTCAATATAGATAATCTTATCCATATGCTCCACCGTGGAAATGCGGTGGGCGATCAGGATCGTCGTCTTACCCGCTCTCTCCTCCAACAGATTTTTTAAAATGATTTTTTCTGTCTTCATATCCACTGCTGAGACAGAATCGTCCAGAATTAAGATTGCCGAGTCCTTGAGAACCGCCCTGGCAATGGAAATCCGCTGCTTCTGCCCGCCAGACACCGTCACGCCCCGCTCTCCTAAAACCGTCCGGTAGCCCGCCGTAAAGTTCATAATGTCGTCATGCACATCGGAAAGCTTCGCGGCATGCTCCACAAGGGCGTCGTCCGTCTCATCCACCGCAAAGGAAATATTGTTTTCAATCGTATCGGAAAACAAAAAATTATCCTGCGGCACATAAGCGCATCCCTCCCGCACGGAACGGATGGAAACCGTATTCACATCATGCCCGTCAATAAAGAGCGCGCCGTCCGGCACATTGTAGGCGCGCAGAATCAAATCTACCAGAATGGTTTTGCCTGAGCCTGTTCTTCCCACCACGCCCACGCTCTCCCCGGCATGAATGGTAAAGGAAACGTCACGCAGGGCGTCTGACTCCCCGTCCGGATAGCGGAAAGAAAGATGCCGGAACTCTATCTCTCCCTTCATCTCTGTCAGATCCGTCACGTCCGCCCGGTCTTTCACCGTGATCTTTGCCTCCAGAAGTTCCCCGATCCGGTTCAGGGAAGCCTTTCCCCGCGAGGTCTTCTCGATCAGCATGGAAACCGCCATCACAGGCCATATGATGGAGTCAAAGTACACAATATACTCCACAAGCCGTCCGGCGTCAAACCTGCCGCAGTAAACCAGATACCCGCCATACCCCAGTATGACGCAGATCACCGACTCCACAAGCAGTATGGTGAGAATATCGAGCAGCATAGAAATCCGGGTATAGGCTACATTGACCTCCTCATTTTCCACGTTAAGCTTACGGAATTCTTTCAGTTCCAGATACTCTTTCACAAAGGCCTTGACGACCGCGATTCCCGAAAAATTCTCCTGCGAAAAATCGGACAGTTTTGAAAACGCCTCCTGCCGGATCTCCCACTTTTTCTTCATGGCCTTAAACAACACCGTCCCGATCAGAAAGAGGAGCGCCATTGGAATCATGGAAAGCCCCGTCAGCACCCTGTCCATCTTCCACATCTTATAAAACGCGAGCAGGCCTAAAAACAAAGCGTCGCAAAACATCAGTATCCCGTCTCCGAAACACTCCTGTATGGTATCCAGATCGTTGGTGAAAAGACTCATCAGATTTCCCACCTTGTTGACCTGAAAATAATCCTGCGAAAGATTTTTACAGTGGTCAAACATCTGATTGCGCAGGTCGGTCTCCACCCTGATCGCCGCCCCGTAAAAACTGACGCGCCACAAAAACCGCCCAACCACCATGACGAGAATGATCACAATCGCCCGAAGGCACACCTCATCCAGAAGGACATCCACCGTAAAGGGCACAAGCCTCCCGCCAGACTCCACCAGACCGCCGTTCATGCCGTTCACAACAATGCGGTACAGCTCCGGCAGAATCAGTTGAAAATAATCCACGAAAATAAGGGCTGCAATACCGACAAGCAGCAGCGGCCCATGTTTGATATAATAGCGGTTAATATGCTTTCCAAAAATCAATGTATCATCCTCCGGCAAGATTCGCTCTGGCTGAACTGTTTAGAACATATATTTTAACGCCATCTTCAAAATGCTCTCGGACGTGGCATCCTCTCCAACATCCACTTTCTTTACGGCGGCCGTAGCGTCGGAAGCCGAATACCCCAGCGCCACCAGAGCCTCTATGGCCTCACGCTTCATCCTGTTGTCCGCCGTTCCTGCGGAAACGTCTGCTGCATCCCCCGCAGCACCCACACTGCGCAGCGTATCCTCCACAGAAATCTTATCCCGCAGATCCAGAATGACCCTCTCCGCCGTCTTTGCACCGATTCCCGGCGCTTTCGCAATGGCCTTGGAATCTCCCGCCATCACGGCAAAACGCAAAGCATCCGCGCTCATCACCGAAAGAATCGCAAGTCCCCCTTTCGGCCCGATACCGCTCACCGTAATCAGCTTTTTAAAGATATCCAGATCGTCTCTGGTCAAAAAACCGTAAAGGCTGAAAGCATCCTCCCGCACCAGCGTATAGGTATAGACCTTCACCTCACTGCCAATCCCCGGCAGCAAATCCGCTGTGGTGGTGGAAACCTTTATATTGTAGCCGATCCCGCCGGTCTCAACGACCACGGCGTCCTCTGTAATCTCCGTAAGTGTCCCTTTTATGTAGGCGTACATATCATTTTCCTCTCATTCTTTTTCCGATTCCCGCTCTGCCTCCCAAAAATCGGCTTTTCCTATGTCAATGACGCGACGACATACGCCGCAGATAGGGAGCAATCTCCATCCCTGCAACCCCCAGCAGCGCTCCCGTCGCCGTGCCTGCCACAATCAGAAAGGGCACATAATAGGAAACCGCAAAGGTTTCCACCACCAGCATCGCTACGACAATCTGTCCCATATTGTGGAATACCCCGCCCAGCACACTCACCCCGATCATGGAAAAGCGGCCGCATTTTTTCCCTATAAGCATGGCAGCAAAGCTGAACCCCGCCCCCGATAAGGCATATAAAATCGCATATAAATTGCTGAACAGAAACCCCGACAGGACAATCCGCAGGGCGTTCACGATAAAGGCTTCCCGTGCGCCTCCTGTTTTATCATACAAAAGTAACAGCACGATCAGATTGGGAAGCCCCAGCTTAATCCCCGGAATGCCGAAAGAAAACGGAATCAAAGAC
The DNA here is from genome assembly GCA_002361355.1 of Lachnospiraceae bacterium UBA3310. Taxonomy (GTDB): domain Bacteria; phylum Bacillota; class Clostridia; order Lachnospirales; family Lachnospiraceae; genus UBA3282. The sequence continues at coordinate 119,853 of DESQ01000033.1, read as the reverse complement.
TCCACATAGGACAAAATCAGGGCAAGCGCCAGCAAAAAACCAAGTTCCACCGTCCTTCTCATCACTTCACCATCCCATCAAACGGCTCCTCATCCCTTCCGCCCACAATTTCCACAATAAGCCTGTGCGGCAGACAGATGATAGTTTCTCCGCCAGCCGAAATAGGTATATGGTGCACGCAGACTTGATCCCTGCAGTCAGCGGCCTCCATCGAAACCTCTGATCCGGAGACAGATAAGAGATTGTAACTTACACCATCAGGAATTTCCGGATACGCCTCAAACCTTTCCCAGGCCGCCCCGCTCTCCTCAAAGACAAATAAATAGTAAACCGTGCCGCCCCTTGGCCGGACATGCGCGTCCACAGCCTCTGTCACGACCACTTCCCCGTCATAAGAAATCCGCAGCGTCCGTCCCTCTTTTTTCCCAACAACAAACCACAATGCAAGCGCTGCCGCCGCTAAAAGGCAGATCCCTGTCAAAGCCACATCCGCCCTTGTCATATGCTGTTTGATTTCCTCTTTTCCGTACATATGGATATCTTACCACAGGCGAACATATGTTTCAAGCGTTCCCTGTCCTTTTTATTTCTCCGCAGACACACATTTTTCCCTCCCACATAAGATAAACCATAACTAACATTTGGAGGGAATTAAAAATGAGCGATCTTACAGCAACTCACTGCGGATGCAGTACTCCCAACCCTACTAACAGCGGATGCGGATGCGGATCCTGGATTTGGATTCTGATCCTCTTATCCTGCTGCAATAACGGTGGCGACGGCTGTGGCTGCGGTGGCGGCCTTTTCGGCAACAGCCTTTTCGGCGGCGACAATAACTGCTGCTCCTGGATCTGGATTCTGATCCTCTTATCTGCCTGCTGCAACAACTAATAGCAGACAACATCATGTTTTAGCACGATCACATCTTTAACACACGTCCGGAAAATAGGCTCCGGCTCTTAAAGGAGCCTATTTTTCTCTCATGTGTCATATACTGTAGAGAAAATACGGGCATCAGAAAGGCATAGCTTATGGCAGAGAAAAAAGAAGATGCGTCAAATGTTATGGCATTCGATGCCTTATACACCACCAATCAAATCCAGAAGCTTAAGGTTCTTCTCCCCTACATAGAGCCTTCCATGCAAAAGCATCTGGCAGTCTATATCAAATATATGGAGTTTCAATACACGCTTAACTATACGAAACGACACCCCACAACACTGAGCGGATGCGGGCTTTCCCAACCGGAAAAGCCCGATCTGCGAAAGTTGTGCAAAGAACTGTCCATCTACTCTACCCCGGAGGAAATCAGGCAGTTGGAACAGATACAAAATCTTTTGCAGACTTTTGAAACCGTGCAGGAAATGACGCAGACCATGAACGCCATGAAGGAAATTTTTCCCGACCTTTCCATGGACGGTCTCGCCGGTCAGTTTTCCGGTTCCTCAGACGATAGCCAAAATGCCGCTTCCCCCATGATGGATATGCTGATGAGTATGCTTACCCCGGAGCAGCGGGAAATGTATGAAATGTTTGAAAAAGGAGCGTCCTATGACAAGTGAATGGATGAACGACCCGGCTCTTGCCGGCATTGACAGAAAAAAACTTGAATTTTTACAGGCACTCGTCTTTGAGAGCCGCGATTTGCAACGCCAGCAAATGCTGCCCTTTCTGATGGCTGTCGCCAAGAGGGGACAGGCGGATCATATTACCTTTTCCGAAGAAGAAATCGAGACAATCGTCGACGTGATCAAAAAAGAGTCTACCGCGGAAGATGCCGCCACCATCGACAAGATGATGCGACTTCGCAAAAACAGAGGGTGATGCGCCGCAGGCACCGCCCTCTGCCTTTTTATAAGTTGTGAAAGACAGGCTGCATGTTTTCATAGGTACAAAACTTTCGGAATCCCAGGGATTTTAACAGTTCCCTTGCCTCCCTCATATGCGTCCCCAGATGCGCCGGCGCATGGCTGTCGCTTCCAAGCGTAATGATCTCTCCGCCCATATCGCGATACATCTTTAAGATTTCTGCAGACGGCGTGGAATCTTTCAATCCATAGCGGTAGGACGAGGTATTGACCTCTATGCCTCTGCCATTCTTTATAACTTCGTCCAGAATCTCTTCCACGTAATGTCTCACATAGCGGAAGGGATAAATTCCCATTTTATCATATCTGACAATCAAATCCAGATGTCCCAGCACGCTGTAATTCTGATACCGCTTTACCAGGGCAAGCAGTTCCTCATAATAACGTTCGTTGTATTCCTTCTGCGTGCGCCCCTGTTGAAATTCCTGCGACCAAAACCCTTTGTCTTCTACCTGATGCACCGACAGAATGATAAAATCAAAGGGATATCTTTCATATAACGCCTCAAATTTCGGAATGGTGTGAACCTGCATCCCAAATTCCAGCCCCATTCGGATCGTAAGCATATCTCCATACTGTTCACGCAGACTTCTGATCTGTTCCACATAGGCCGGATAATCCACGTTCACCATTGCATGACCCTCGCAGTAAGGAATCTCCTCTCCGCTGTCCCAGTCTACTTTAGCCCCATAGTCCACATGATCGGTAAAACAGAGCTCGTCCATTCCCATTTGGATCGCATCCTTTACCACATCCTCCATCGGATAATCGGAATCGTCGCTGTACTGCGTATGTACATGATAATCAACAAACATATTATTCCCTCGCCAGCCGTTATCCCTGCCAGTTCAGTATTTCTTCCTGAATCTGCCTGTAACATCCATCCAGCACAGAATCATCCTCACAACCATTCCCCTGCAAGGAAATCCACCATTCCAACCCATCCTCAAAAACAGATGTCATATTTCCGAGATTTTTAATTCTCCGCTCATATTCTTCCTGCGTGATCTGTAACCCGGCATACGCTTCCCTATCCGGCCTATCATGCAGGTCAAATGCCGTATCGGACGAAAAATACAAGCAGCTTAGAACCTTCCCGGCATCCCAGTCGTATTCGTCGGGTTCACTCCACAAATCCTCTGCCAGACGATACCCGTCCTGCGTCCATTCATAAATTCTATAGGTGTAAAATCCATCCGATCCCATGGTATGCGGCCATGTATATAACACCAGATGTCCATCCTCTGTGCTGTAAAGATCGCTCGAATACGCCCACGGTTCCAGGCCCTCTACCATGCGCATCTCACCGTCCAGATAGTAACACACCCAATAATGCCAGCCGCCTCCTGATGTCAGATAGACTTCAGGCACACCGTCTCCATTGTAATCTTCCACTTTACCCCTATCGAGACACATGTTGCAAATGTCTTCTCTCGGCAGCATGGCAGCCATTTCTACCAATTCGCTCTGCACCGGATTACCGCTGCCTGCCGCCGTCATTACGTGGGATGAGATAGAAAACGCCATTAGCAGTACAGATAAAGTGCTCATTTTCTGTCCCCTACTTCTGCACGATATTTACCAGTCTGCCCGGCACATAAATCTCTTTCACAATCGTACCTGTCAGCTTATCCGCAATCGCCTCTTTTGCCTTGGCAATGACATCATCCTTGGGATCGTCCTTGCCAATGGTCAGCGTCGCCCTGTTCTTCCCATTGATCTGTACCACGATCTCCACAGTGGATTCTACGGTTTTTGCCTCCTCGTACTCGGGCCATGTGGTCTGGTATACCCGGCCCGTAAAGCCCACCGCCTGCCACAATTCCTCAGTGATATGGGGCGCAACCGGATTGAGCATAGTAATCAGGGTCTTAAATTCTCCCTTCGTCACCGCGTTTTTCTTGTAAAATTCATTGACTAAAGTCATCATCGCCGCAATCGCCGTATTGTATTTCAGATTTTCAAAATCGCTGCTCACCTTCTTGATGGTCTGGTGCATCTTGATTTCCATATCCGCAGAGTAACCGTCCCCGTCTGTGAGAATATCCTGTAACTTCCACACTCTCTCTAAAAATCTGCGGCAGCCTTTTACGCCGTCTTCACTCCAGCCGGCGCTGAGTTCAAAGGCGCCGATAAACATTTCATAAGTGCGCAGGGTGTCCGCGCCGTACTCCGTCACGATATCGTCAGGATTCACGACATTGCCCAGAGACTTGGACATTTTCACAACAGGGTGATCCGCCATCTCGCCGTATTTCTCTTTCAGCGCCTCTTTCGCCGCTTTCTCACTGCCATGCTCCTTTACGAGCGCCTCCTGCTCCGCCGCCGGCAAATTGGAAAAACAGTGCGGATTCAGGCCAAGGATCATGCCGTGGGACGTTCTCTTCGCATAGGGCTCCGGGCAGGGCACTGCCTTCTCGTCATAGAGGAATTTGTGCCAGAACCGGGAATAAAGCAGATGCAGCGTGGTATGTTCCATACCGCCGTTGTACCAGTCCACGGGCATCCAGTAATCCAGCGCCTCCTTGCTTGCCAGCGCCTTATCGTTCTTCGGATCTGTGTAACGCAGGAAATACCAGGAAGACCCCGCCCACTGGGGCATGGTGTCCGTCTCCCGCTTTGCAGGGCCGCCACAGCACGGGCAGGTCGTATTGACCCATTCAGTCATAGTTGCTAGCGGAGACTCGCCTGTGTCCGTAGGCATGTAGCTCTCCACCTCCGGAAGCTCCAGCGGAAGCTCGCTCTCATCAAGGGGCACATAACCGCATTTTTCACAGTGCACAATCGGGATCGGCTCGCCCCAGTAACGCTGTCTGGAAAACACCCAGTCACGCAGCTTAAAGTTGGTCTTGGCGCAGCCCACACCCTTCTCTTCCAGAAAGGCGATCATTTTTTCCTTGGCCTCCGCCACGCTTAAGCCGTTCAAAAAGCCGGAATTTACAAGTTTACCATCGGCCACATCTGTGTAAACTTCCTCCTGTACGTCCTTTCCGCCCGCAACGACTTCAATGATCGGCAGACCGAACTTTTTGGCAAAATCCCAGTCTCTCTCATCGTGCGCCGGCACCGCCATAATCGCGCCCGTACCGTAACTCATCAGCACATAATCGGAAATATAAATGGGAATCTCTTTGTCATTCACCGGATTAACCGCCGTCATGCCGTCGATGCACACGCCCGTCTTTTCTTTTGCCAGCTCCGCCCTCTCGAAATCGGACTTTCTGGCAGCCTGCTCACGGTAAGCGCAGATTTCATCCCAGTTTTTGAGCTCGTCCTTATATTTATCAATGATCGGATGCTCCGGCGATACCACCATGTAAGTAGCCCCGAACAGGGTATCGCAGCGCGTCGTATAAATGCGAAGTTTATCTTCTTTTCCTTTGATCGAAAAGTCTACCTCCGCGCCCGTCGATTTACCGATCCAGTTTTTCTGGGACACCTTGACGCGCTCCACATAATCCACCGTGTCAAGACCCTCGATCAGCTTATCCGCATACTCCGTAATCTTCAACATCCACTGGCTCTTGACTTTGCGCACCACCTCGGAACCGCAGCGCTCACAGACACCGTTCACCACTTCCTCGTTGGCAAGGCCAACCTTACAGGAGGTACACCAGTTAATCGGCATCTCAGACTTGTAGGCAAGTCCCGCCTTAAACAGTTTCAGGAAAATCCACTGAGTCCACTTATAATAGTTGGGATCGGTGGTGTTGACCTCTCTCTCCCAGTCAAAAGAATACCCCAGCGAATGAAGCTGGCTTTTGAACCGCGCCACATTTTTCTGCGTCACGATCTTCGGATGAATGTGGTTTTTGATCGCATAATTTTCCGTGGGAAGCCCAAAGGCATCCCAACCCATGGGATAGAGCACGTTGTATCCCTGCATTCTCCGCTTTCTCGCCACAATGTCAAGCGCCGTATAGGGACGCGGGTGTCCCACATGAAGTCCCTGCCCCGAAGGATAGGGGAACTCTACCAGCGCATAATATTTCGGTTTGGAATAGTCCTCAGAAGTCTGAAACGCTTTCTCATCGTCCCAGATTTTCTGCCACTTTGTCTCCACTTCTCTGTGATTGTAAATTTCTGCCATTTCGCCATTCAATCCTTTCCCGCCGCACACGGCTTTTCTCGTTTCAACTTATCACAATCTGCGGCATAAAAACGCCTGTCTGCCACAGTTTTAAGCATTTTACTCATACTCTTCCTATTTTATTATACTGGCGGGATTTGTCAACTGTTTTCTAACGGGAGAAAAGCCGCTACCACCATTCTCCTTCCACCCACCAGTCCGCCACATGGCATACGCCGTCCGCGTCCCACGCCAAAAGGAATACCGCGTTCCCAACGCAGTGCACATTCCCGCCCTCTCCGCACAGATATTCCCTGCACTGTAAGGCGTTTTTCCCTTTATATTTCACACATTTAAAATCATAGAAGTCCCTGACATTAGAGCCGCCCACGCGTCCAAACTCGTCCTCCCCTATTTCCCGGTTGTTTTTTCCGTCAAATTCTATGTGTTCGTCCAGATAGGGACAATATGCCTCGTACCGATCCGCGCCGATACATGTTACCTGAACCCACAGTCCGGCCTCGATTTCATCCCACTTCCCATAATCCTTGGGAAGCTCTTCCAGACATTCCACCCATTTGTCCCCTGTACGCCGGAACAGACATGTGTTCCTGCCGCCCGGTCCGCCGTTTCCGCCGTTTCCCACCGCAAACAGAAGTTCCGGATTGCCGTCGTTGTCCACATCCGCCATCCATGGATCTTCCCAAAAAGAGAAGCCGAAGTAGAAATGATTCTCGTAATAATCTTTTTCATCCTTCAGGATATGTACCGGCTCACCATTAAAATACAGCCATACCTCACCGGGACAAAGTGCGCCTCCCTCGCCTGCCACCACAAGCATATCTCTCTGCCCGTTTCCGTCCAGATCGGCAATCACCCAATCGTTTATCTGCCTGTTGAATCCCCAAAATTCCGCACTTTCCCACAGATCGTCCGCAAGCAGTCTGCGGTAAAAACTCTTTAACTCTGCATTGGCTATGCCCTGCTCCTTTCCCTTCGCCAGGAATTCCTTCTCCTGCTCTCTGGTCTCTCCCTCTGCCGCATAATCCGCCTGCGACGCGTTCACCGTGATTTCCAGATCCGTCCCCGAAACAATCAGGTTCGCGTCCCCGCCGATACGCTCTTTATTCTCCTCATAAATCTGTGTCCAAAAATGTCCATCCCCGTACACCGCGTCGGCGATTTTCCACAGGCTGTCCCCCTCCTGCACCGTGACGGTCACCGTATAACCGAACCGGCTGTCTTTCTCCCATGCCAGAATGGGCCATGCGTAGTCAGCGGCGCAGAACCACACATCCGCCCACTTTTCCTCTGGTCTTGCCAGCAGATCTTTAAAATCCGTCTCCTCCAAATGGGTGCAGTCAAAGGGTTCGCAGTACATTTCCCAAAACAGGCACTTATCCTTATAATCAAAGCCCTCCACAATAAGGCCGTCTCTGTAATAAAAAGGGGAGATGACACGACTTTCGATTTTCTCTCCTGGCACCCCATAAATATATCCATTATGACGATACTCATTGATACGCTCAAACTCAGTTGTGATACCTCTTTTCGGTTCGCTTTCCATCCGACAGCCACCCATCAGACAATTCTGGATGGTAACTTCACCGGAATATTTTTTCAGCGTGGAAGCCGTGGATTCACAATACATTTCGTAGATATAACCGATTAATCCGCCCGTGCGGTTGTAACCCGCCACGTCAGCTGCGGTATAACATCCGGTGAGACATGCGCCTTTGCCGGTAATGCCGCCCACTTTGTCATATCCCCTTACCGCACCGACCACATAACTATTACGCACACAGTTAGCTTTCCCAGCAACCCCTCCCACTTCAACAGAACCGTTTAGCGCAGCATGTACGGCGCAGCCCTCAATATAATCGGCCGTTGCCGCTATGCCGCCTATTTGCGTACCCTCCACCGTTCCCGTAAATCCGGAATTTGTTACGACAGCAGCGCAGCCGGCGATGCCTCCTGCCCTTCTCGCAGAAATCTTCCCTGTCACATGACAATTTTCTATGCAGATATCCGCCCATTCCCAATCATAGTACATCCCGCCGATCACACCGCCGACATAATAAAAACCTGTGATATCGCAGTCTTTAATATACAGATTTTTAATCACGGTAGATTCTCTGCTTTTATTTCCCACACTGTCCCAATCACCCAAATTAAACCTTTCTCCAAACAGGCCCAGCATATCTTCCTCCGGGCGATTGATATAAAGTCCCGTAACGACATGATTATCGCCGTCGAAAATGCCGTTAAAATATCCCACATTCTTCGGTTTGTATTTCGTCTGGATTTCCCCGTCTTCTCCTGCTTCCTTCGTTTCTTCCCAATAAATATCCTTCAGGCTTTCATCTGCAACATCCCGGTAACCGATGGGCTCCCAGCCCTCCTCCCCCATGCAGTACGCAGAAATATCAATATCCCGCGTCAGCCGGTAAGACGCGTTGTGAGCCGCCACACCCGGCTCTACCTCTTTTCCTCCGTTTATCAGAAGAGCTAACGTCCGCATATCCTCCGCAGACTGAATCAAATACACTTCCCCGTCCTTCTCAAAGACGGGCTCCTGCGCATACACGCAAAAGCCCGCCTTCATACACAGGAAAAAGGAAAGAAACAACCCCGCCTTTACCTGAATTTTCATCATCTTTTGTCCCTCGCTATGCAACTATGCATCCGCATTCGCTTCCGCAACAGCTTTCGCTCTCGCCGCCACTTCCTTCTCCTGCACATCGCTGGGCGCCTGCTCATACCTTGCAAACTCATACTTGTAAGTTCCGCGGCCTCCGGTCATGGAACGAAGATCCGTGCAGTAACCGCTGAGGGACGCCACCGGAATATCCGCCTCCACCACAGTCTTGCCGTCGCCTGCGGGATTCATGCCGAGCACTCTGCCCCTTCTCTTGTTCAGATCTCCCATCACATCACCGGTATAGGAATCCGGCACGGTCACCTTTAAGTTGGCAATGGGCTCTAATAGCACCGGCCCCGCCTCCATAAAGCCCTTCTTGAATGCCTGAATCGTCGCCATTTTAAACGCCATCTCGGAGGAGTCTACCGGATGATAGGAGCCATCGTAGAGAACCGCCTTCACGCCCACCACAGGGTAAGCCGCCAAAGGCCCTGCCTGCACGGAATCCTGCAATCCCTTCTCCACTGCCGGGAAGTAGTTTTTCGGCACCGCACCGCCGACCACTTCCTGCGCAAATTCAAAAGGTGTCTCCAGATCGCCCGAAGGCTCAAAACGCATCTTTACGTGACCATACTGACCATGTCCGCCTGACTGCTTTTTATACTTGTGTTCCACATCGGATTTCTTGCGGATCGTCTCCTTGTAAGCGATCTTTGGCTCGGAGAGCTCGATCTCCACCTTGTACTCATTTAAGAGACGGCTGACAACCACTTCCAGATGCAGATCGCCCATACCGTAAAGCAGCGACTGCTTGTTCTCCGCATCGTTTACCACCTGAAGCGTCTGATCCTCATGCCGCATCTTCTGCAACGCCTGGGAAACCTTATCTACGTCCCCTTTATTCTTCGCCCGATACCGTTTGTATGTATAAGGCGTGGAAATCTCTGTCTTTCCGTATCTGATGATACGTGCCTTTGTGGAGAGTGTGTTGCCCGTTCTCGCCGCCGTCAGCTTCGCGATAGCGCCGATATCGCCCGCATGAAGCTCCTTCACCTCAATGGGTTTGCTGCCCTGTAACACATAGAGCTTACTGATCTTCTCCTCCACTTCCTTCTCATCGTTGTAAATCAAATCATCGCTCTTGAATACGCCGGAGCAAACTTTGATCAGCGAATACTTACCGATGAAAGGATCTACAATGGTTTTGAAAATATAAGCCGATTTTGCCTTGGAGAAGTCAAAATTCGCCTCAAAGATTTCATTGGTTTTTAAGTCAATACCGGCCATCTCCCGGTTCTCCGGACTGGGCATATACTTCACAATATCGTCAAGCAGTGTGAAGATACCCTGGCAGAGTATGTTAGAACCCATGGACATAGGTACAATGCTGCCGTCCATCACGTTGGTGCGAAGCGCTGCACGGATCTCCGCCTCGGAGAAAGTGTCACCGTTAAAGTAGCGCTCCATAAAGTCCTCGCTGGTCTCCGCAACGGCCTCCATCAAAGTGTCGCGGCACAACTGCAGATTCGCCTTGCTGTACTCCGGCATCTCGCACTCCACCACTTCCTTGCCTTCCCAGCGATACGCCTGCTCGGTAATCACATTGATATAGCCCACAAACTTCTCATTCTCACGAATCGGCAAATGGAATGGCGCAATCTTCTTGCCGTACTTCTCTGTCATATCCTCCACAACCTGTCTAAAGGATGCGTTGTCGATATCCATATCCGTCACGAATACAAAACGGGGAAGTTTATACTTTTCACAGATTTCCCATGCCTTCTCTGTGCCCACTTCCACTCCGGCCTTACCGGACACCACGATAATCGCCGCATCCGCCGCGCTCACCGCTTCCTCCACCTCGCCTACGAAATCAAAAAAACCAGGGGAATCGAGCACATTGATTTTCGTGCCTTCCCACTCGATCGGAACAACAGACGTGGCGATGGAGATATGACGTTTCTGCTCCTCCTTACCGAAATCGCTCACCGTGTTCCCGTCGTCTATCTTGCCCATTCTGGATGTGATGCCGGAAAGGTAAGCCATCGCCTCCACCAGACTGGTCTTACCGCAGCCCCCATGCCCCAGTAAAACCACATTACGAATCTTATCCGTTGTGTAAACATTCATGCCCTGTAACCCTCCAATTCTGTTGTTCTATTTTTACAACCAAAGCCACACAAAATCATGACACAAGTTGTAAATACATTTTACTAAATTTTCAGAACAATTTCAACAACTATTTATACATTCTGCACAGATTGTTCTATGTAAAAGATAAAAAATCACTCAATTTCTTTCAAAAACCGGTCATTCACCGGTGTGGCAATCCCGTGTTTTTTCCCCAGATCGCAGATCGTCCCGGCAAAAAGCACCACCTCCGTCTTCCTGCCAGCCTTGCTGTCCTGACGCATGGAAGGCTCTCCGTCCGGACTGAGCCCGTCGATAACGGCGATCCAATCCGCCATATCCTTGTCCGAAAGCGCTATCCCCTCCGCATTCGCCACAAGAATCGTCTCCCGCATCGCCGCCTTCATCATTTCGCGGGCTTCGCCCTCCTGCTGGACACTCCGGTATGTCCCCTCCACGAGAGATACCGTCTGGTTTACGCCCACATTGCACAGAAGCTTTCCCCACATTGCATGGCGCATATCCGCCGGACAGGAATAGGCAAACCCCGTCCTGTCGAAAAAGTCTTTCACCGCCGCAAGATTTTCCTCCCTGCCGTCGCCTGGAACGCCGATTGCCAACTCTCCTTTGTTGGTGCAGACTGCCGCGTTTCCCTCCTTCATGGCCGCCATTTTCTGCGCGATACAGTGCACCACCTTTTCCCTGCCGAATCTCCGTCCCAGATCCTCCTCGCTGCGGATGCCGTTGAGCACGGACAACAGGACGGTATTCTCCCCGATCAGATGCGCATTTTCCTCCATAGCTGTTTCCAGCGCGCCATATTTTACCGCAAAAAGCATCAGTTCAGAAGAGCGGCTTTCCTTTGCGGCATCGCAATACTGAAAATCACAGATCTCCCCGTTAAAGGTAATCTGCTCTTTTTTATACCGCTCAATTCTTTCTTTGTCCGCCAGTATACGCACCTTTTCTTTTCCCAGCTTTTTTGTGAAAAAATCCGCGTACATAACGCCCAGCGCGCCAAGTCCGACGATATCAATCGTTGTTATGTTCATTTTTCCCACTTCTCCTTTCCTAAAACTGTTCTGCTTTTCCAAGCAAAAAATCTATTAAATTACAGTGGAAAATACCATTGTCGTCATAAAAATTATGCGGTACATCCATTCGGATCACTATTTTTCTGAAAAAGTCCTTTGTAAGCATCAGTGACGCAAGTTCTGAGGACTCTTTTTTTTCCGTATCTATTTGAAACGCAGACTGAATATAAGTCTTTCGGTCTGCATCATTGACTACAAAATCGATCTCTCTCTGCACATTGGCTCCGCCTGACCGGTCAGTTATCACACCTACATCCACAGAATATCCGCGTCTTACCAGTTCGTTATAAATGATATTCTCCATGATATGCCCCGGATCATACTGCCTGTAATTCAATCTTGCATTGCGCAGACCAATATCCGTGTAATAATATTTGTTCGGATATTTAAAATAAGTTTTTCCTTTCAGATCATATCGTCTTGCCATCTCCAACAAAAAGGAATCCATCGTATACTGAATATAATTTGCCACTAAGACAGAGTTTATTTTTTCATTTTTCATACTTGCTATGGCATTGGCAATATTCGTCGGATTTGTCAAGGAACTGATCTGTGAAGCAAGGAAATCTAAAATATTATTTAAAATATCCTCTCGTTCAATATGATTTCTCTCAACAATATCTTTGATATATAATTCACTGTATAAAGATAACAGATATTCTTTTTTATCCTTCTCATCTTCCAAAGCAAGTACTCTCGGCATTCCTCCGTAAAGCATATAATCATCCAGCGCTTTTCTTGTATCTCCTCCAACATAAGAATAGTACTCTTCAAAGGAAAGTGGAAACACCTGTATCTGCGATGCCCTGCCCCTAAACTCTGTCGCAACATCTTTTGACAGACCTCTGGAATTGCTTCCCGTAACATAGACATCAAGATTTTTATAAGCCTTCAATTCATTCAGCATATCATAAATCGTAACTTCTATACCGCCGTTTTCTTCGTCAATCATCTTAGTGGTAAGCTGAACCTCATCAATAAAAAGATAAAACTTCTTTTCCCTGCTATTCAGAACGACAGACTCCACGTACTCGCAAAGCGTGATCGGATTTCTGTATTTATAATATCTTCTCTGATCGAGTTCAAGTTTTATGATTTCCTCTTCTTTCACACCCTGTTCCCGCAGATAATCATAAAAAAGTTCAAATAATAACACCGATTTTCCGCATCTGCGTATACCGGTTATCACCTTAATCTCACCGTTCCACATATTATGAATCAATCTGTTTAAATAAAAGTCTCTTTTTATCAAAATAGCCACCTCAAACTTGCGACGTTTTTGTTGTTACTTTTATCTACAGTATGCCCTGTTTCCCAAAAAAAAGCAAGCCATTAAAAAATGACCTGCCTCATGATACCTTTTACACCACCATAATCAGCGTGCCCGCCCCGATCAGGACACACCCCAGCAAAGATTTTACCGTAAATTCCTCATGCAAAAATACAAAGGCCAGAACCAATGTAATAACCACACTCAATTTATCAATGGGGACAACCTTCGACGCCTCCCCGATCTGCAGTGCCCTGTAATAACACAGCCACGATCCGCCCGTGGCAAGACCGGACAGAATCAGAAACAGCCAGCTTTTTCTGCTAATCTCCGAAATGCCTCCCTGTGTTTTTGTCAAAAAAACCATGCCCCACGCCATAATCACCACGACTACCGTTCTGATGGCGGTTGCAAGGTTGGAATTGACGCCCTCGATACCGACTTTGGCAAGTATGGAGGTGAGCGCCGCAAAGACTGCCGACAATAAAGCAAACACAAACCACATATCATATTCCCTCTTTCTTTACTAAGAATAATATCATCATTTTTATTGTAACACAGGGATTGCTCTTTTACACTATATATTGTCAACCGACTGCTGTCCTGTCCCGCCCTCTCCTTGCTTTCCCCTCCGTTTTGTGATATCTTAAAAAGCGGAAATAACCGTCAATAATCGCGAAAGGTAATGATTTTATGAGCACACTCACCTGCGGCTTTATCGGGCTCGGCCTGATCGGCGGCTCCATCGCCAAAGCCCTTCGACGCCATCTGCCTGACACAAAACTGATTGCCTATGATATCAATTCCGCTTCTCTTAAGCTGGCAAAAAAGGAACAGATCATAGACCAGATCTGTCCCGCCATCGACGAGTCTTTCGGAGACTGCGACTATCTGTTCTTGTGTGCGCCGGTCTCCCACAATGCGGAGAATCTGATTACACTGAAACGTTTTCTCTCACCCGGCACGATTCTTACGGATGTGGGAAGCGTCAAAGCGGGAATACACAAGCAAATCGAAGAGTTACATCTGCAATCGCAGTTTATCGGCGGCCATCCTATGGCGGGTTCCGAGCGTTTCGGCTACCAGAATGCCAAGGCATCCCTTCTGGAAAACGCCTACTATATTCTGACGCCTTCCGATGAAGTGCCTAAAGAAAAGATAGACCATTACCGGACACTGGTAGAGACCATCGGCGCTATTCCGTTGGTATTGTCTTACAAGGAACACGATCATGTGACTGCCGCCATCTCCCACCTGCCCCATGTGATCGCCGCATCTTTGGTCAATGTAGTCAAAAACAGCGACTCCGAGGACGGCACTATGAAGAGGATCGCCGCAGGCGGCTTCAAGGACATCACAAGGATCGCCTCTTCCTCTCCCGAAATGTGGCAGCAGATCTGCCTGACCAACGCGGATAATATTTCAAAACTGCTCCGGACATACATCCAATACCTTAGTGAGATCGCAGACGACATAGACAATCACAAACAAGACACCCTCTATCGCTTTTTTGACACGGCGAGAAATTATAGGGAGTCCTTCATCAGCTCGCCAAACGGGCCCATCAAAGCCGAGTATGTATTTACCGTGGATATCGCGGATAAGCCGGGCGCCATCGCCGCCATTGCCTCTCTCCTTGCCATGCATGATGTGAGCATCAAAAACATCGGCATTAACCACAACAGGGAGCTTGCTGAGGGCGCGCTTCGCATCGAGTTTTATGAGCAAAATACACTTGCAAGGGCTGTGGAAGTGATGACACAACACGGCTATAAGATTCATAAAAAAATTTGAAAAGAGGCTGCTTTATGATTTTTCAACCGGTAAAACAGATGAGAGGGGAAGTGACGATCCCCGGAGACAAATCCATATCCCACCGCGCGGTGATGTTCGGCTCACTGGCCGAAGGCACAACGGAAGTCACAAATTTTTTACAGGGAGCGGATTGTCTTTCTACGATAGACGCCTTTCGGAAAATGGGCATCGAAATTGAAAATACACCTGAGAAAATTCTGATCCACGGCCGGGGACTACACGGGCTGACTGCCCCCTCCTGTGTTTTGGACATGGGTAACAGCGGCACCACCACCAGACTGATCAGCGGTATCCTTGCCGGACAAACCTTTGAGAGCACCTTAACCGGCGACGCCTCCATTCAGAAACGGCCCATGCGGCGGATCATGGAGCCACTGTCCATGATGGGTGCAAAACTTGTCAGCATAAACGGCAATGACTGCGCGCCGCTTCATATTACGGGCGCTCCCCTGCACGGCATCCATTACCATTCCAAGGTTGCTTCCGCGCAGGTAAAATCCGCCGTCCTGCTGGCAGGACTCTACGCCGAAGGCGAAACCCTTGTCACAGAGCCGGCTTTAAGCCGTAACCATACGGAAATCATGCTGCGCACCTTCGGCGCGGACTTAAGTTCCGAAGATAAAACAGCTAAAATATGTCCGGAACCCCGTTTACAGGGACAGAAAATCCATGTGCCCGGAGACATCTCTTCCGCTGCCTATTTTATTGCCGCCGGACTCCTTGTGCCCGGCTCAGAAATCCTGATTAAAAATGTAGGCATCAACCCCACCAGGGACGGCATTTTGAAAGTGGCAAAAGAAATGGGCGGAGATATCACTCTTTTAAACGAAAACTATGACGGCGAGCCGACCGCTGATCTTCTGGTCAAACACAGTTCTCTCCATGGCATCACCATTGAGGGCGATCTGATCCCCACCCTGATTGATGAACTGCCTGTCATCAATATCATGGCCGCCTGCGCCAAGGGCACAACAGTCATCCGCGACGCCGCCGAATTAAAGGTGAAGGAATCCAACCGCATCGACGTGATGGTACGGTATTTAAGCTCCATGGGCTGCGATATCACCGGCACGGACGACGGCATGATTATTGTGGGCGGGCAGCCTTTACACGGCACAGAAGTGGACTCCCACCTAGACCACCGCATTGCCATGAGTTTTGCCATCGCCTCCCTGATCGCAGAGGGTGAGACAAAAATAAAGGGCAGTGATGTGGTAAACATCAGCTACCCTTTATTTTACAAAGATCTTGGCCGTCTTAGCCAATAATGCCCTGCAAACACCGTTTACGAAAGTTTTACCAGAAGTCTGTTCAGGAAATAGGAACCCACCATACAGAAAATGCCCGCCAGACTTCCGTACCAGTTAAGCGCCGCATCCGACTGATGAAAATGTCTCCCCTCCACAAACTGCTTATAGTATTCCGTATAATAGGCCAGGACATAACAGACAAATCCTGCCCCAATCACGCCGAGTATCCTGTAATACCCTCTGAAAATTACCATGCTCACAAAGGTTGTCACAACCCCCACCACAAAGAAAAGGCCCAGATGCGCGCAATAGCGTATAATCCATGACGTGGTTCTGATCTGTTCCTCCGTCGGCTGTTCAAAAATCCGTCCCGCGAGATGCTGTGCAATCCGCATCGTCACGCCTATGGAAGCCTCACCGTTCTGAAAGGACACTGCAATCACAAAATAGATAAGCAGTGAAAGCGCTGCCAGTGAAACGCCAATCACGCAGAGTTCTAACAGAATACTTTCCTTTTTTTCTCTACTCATCCTCCGGTTTCCTCCATCCTGCAAAACGTACAGCATATCCTGGGAGTCATTTTCCCTTAAGAAACAATCATAGGATTAACATCGCATCCCCGAAACTAAAGAACCGGTACCGCTCCTCCACCGCCTTCTGGTACGCCGCAAGCACATGCTCCCTGCCCGCCAGCGCAGAAACCAGCATCACCAGGGTGGATTCCGGCAGATGGAAATTGGTGATCAGGCAGTCCAATACCTTAAACTGGTAGCCGGGATAGATAAAGATCTCCGTATCGCC
Organism: Lachnospiraceae bacterium UBA3310; assembly: GCA_002361355.1. Lineage (GTDB taxonomy): Bacteria > Bacillota > Clostridia > Lachnospirales > Lachnospiraceae > UBA3282. The sequence goes on along the minus strand of DESQ01000033.1, from coordinate 102,915 downwards.
GCAACCCGCCTGTACCATGCCGTCCGCCGTCGCCGCGCTCTCCACGGTGCGGCAGCTCGTCGTGCCCACGCAGATCACCCGTCCGCCCTGCGCTTTTGTCTGGTTGATCAGATCAGCGGTCTCCTGCGTCACCTGATAGTGCTCGGAATGCATATGATGATCCAAAATATTGTCCGCCTTCACGGGACGGAACGTGCCGAGCCCCACATGGAGCGTCACATAGGCAATTTTCACACCCATCTGCTCTATCTTTGCAAGCAGTTCTTTTGTAAAATGCAGTCCCGCCGTCGGCGCCGCCGCAGAACCGTCATACTTGGCGTATACGGTCTGATAGCGGTTTTTATCCTGCAATTTATGCGTTATGTAAGGAGGCAGCGGCATTTCTCCCAGACGGTCGAGCACTTCCTCAAAAATACCGTCATAGGAAAACCGGATCAGACGGTTGCCCTCCTCCACCACATCCAACACTTCCGCTTTGAGGCCGCCGTCTCCGAAGATGAGTTTTGTCCCCGGCCGCGCCTTTTTCCCAGGCTTCACCAGCGTCTCCCAGACATCGTTCTCCCGCCGTTTCAGGAGTAACACCTCTATGGCCGCACCCGTGTCCTCCTTAACGCCCAATAGTCTTGCCGGAATCACCTTTGTATTATTTAAGACCAGACAATCGCCCGGCCTCAAATAATTCGTGATCTCCGTAAACGTATGATGCTCCACTGTCCCCGTTTCCCTGTGTAACACAAGAAGTCTGGAACCGGAGCGGTCTTCCAGCGGATCCTGCGCAATCAGTTCCTTGGGCAGGTCAAAATAGAAATCCGATTTTTTAAGCTCTCTCATCATGACAAATCCGCATTCTCCAAAAACGCCACGTACCCGCGTTTCGTCTCGTACACATCCGCCTTGCTTGTAGCCTCCCAGGGCGCATGCATATTTAGTACCGCAACGCCGCTGTCAATCACATTCATACCATACAATGCAAGGATATAGGCGATGGTGCCGCCGCCGCCAAGATCCACCTTCCCCAGCTCCGCTGTCTGGAAATTGATCTTCTCCTTCTCGAAAATCGCGCGGATATGGCCAAGATACTCCGCATTTGCGTCGTTACTGCCGGATTTCCCGCGGGAGCCCGTAAACTTGTTAAACACCATGCCGCCGCCAAGATACGCCACATTTTTCTTATCAAAACTTGCCGCATAAGTGGGATCAAAGGCGCTGCTCACATCGGAGGACAACATACAGGAATGAGACAGACATCTGCGCAGATTCATCTCGCTGTATTCGCCAAGAAGGTTCATGACCTCCGCAACCGCATTCTCGAAAAACTTAGACTGCATACCGGTTGCGCCCACACTGCCGATCTCCTCCTTATCCACCAGAATACAGCAGGCTGTCCTTGCCGTCTGGCCGATCTCCAGCATTGCCTTTAAAGAGGAAAACGCGCACACGCGGTCATCCTGCCCATAAGAGAAAATCATACTGCGGTCAAAGCCGGCCTCTCTGGCCTTTCCGGCGGGCACTACCTCCAGCTCGGCGGAGATAAAATCCTCCTCCTCCATGTCGTAGTCTTTCTTTAATATGTCAAGTATCCCTTTCTTCACAGCGTCCTTATCAGAACCCTTTTCCTCTTTGTCCGCTTTTTTCTTCTTGTCAATGACAAGCGGCTTATTTCCCACAATGATGTCAAGCGCCTCGCCCTCAATGACCTTATTCGCCTTCTTTTCCATCTGCTCCTGCGCCAGATGGATCAGCAGATCCGATACAAAAAATACGGGATCATCCTCGTTCTCACCCACGTTGATTTCCACCGTGCTGCCGTCTTTTTTCACCACCACGCCATGAATGGCAAGAGGGATCGTCACCCACTGATATTTCTTCACGCCGCCGTAATAATGGGTATCCAGATAGGCGAAACCGCCGTCCTCATAGAGCGGATTCTGTTTCACATCCAGGCGGGGAGAATCAATGTGCGCACCCAGAATATTGATGCCATTCTCCATCTTCTCTTTGCCGATCTGGAAAAAGACAATGGACTTATTCATCCATACGGAGTAAACCTTATCTCCCGCCTTCAACTTCTTCCCGTCTTTCACAAGAGACTCTAACTCCCGATAACCCGCATCCTCCAGCGTATTTACAATCTGGTCAATGCACTCTCTCTCCGTCTTTCCGTTATCCAGAAAATCCATATACGCTCTGGCGAAGGCATCCACTTCCCCAAGCTGCTTCGCGTTGTAGGTTTCCCATGTATTTTTTTGTTCCATACCTCTTAGCCTCTCTTTCTAAGATATCACTGTCTAAAACCAGCGCCAACCGGCATCTCCTAGCTTCTCAACTCGATGCCCATGCCTTCCAGGCCGTTCAGGATCTTCTTCATGGCACCCGCCACATCCGCCTCTTCCAGCGTCCTGTCTTTCGCGCGAAAAGTGATGGAATAGGCCATGGACTTAAAGCCCTCCTTGATCTGGTTACCCTCATAGATATCGAAAAGTTTGTAGTCCTCCAGAATCTTTCCGCCACGCTGGGCGATCACCGCCTCAATCTGTCCCGCCATCACCGCCTTCGGCACTACCATGCTGATATCGCGAAGCACCGCCGGATATTTCGCAATCCCCTCATATTTGCGGTCAAAGGTCGCATGGGGCAAAATCGCCGGAATGTCGATCACCGCCACGTAAGCCCTGGTCTTTAAATCATAATTGTCGCAAACCTCCGGGTGCACCTCGCCCAGATAGCCGATTACTTCATCCCCGTATAAAATATTTGCCTGTCTTCCCGGATGCAGATAATTTCTGCCCGCCTTCGGATCATACGCGCCTCTCTTGTGCATTTGCATGCCGACACTCTCCAAAAACTCCTCAACCACACCCTTCATGTCAAAGAAATCGCAGTCGCCGTACATACCAAGCGTAAACTGCATACGCTCCTCCGGAAGTTCCGTCAGAGGCAATGCCTTGGGGAGATAAATATTCCCCAGCTCATAGAGACGCACATCCTTGTTTCTTCTGTTATAGTTGGTGGCAAGACTTGTCAGCATCCCGTTCAGGGAAAGGGTTCTCATAATGGAGAAATCTTCCCCCAGCGGATTGGCGATGGTAATCGCCTTCCTCGCCGGATCGTTGGCCGCAAGGAGCAGCTTGTCAAACACCTTGGGACTCTCAAAAGAATAGCACATGCCCTGTGAAAAACCGCAGTATTCCGCGATATCCCTCGCCTTCTGTTCGATCCGCAGTTTAAAAGGGAGCTTACCGGTAGTCGCCTCGCCGGTGGGCAGAGTGGTCGGGATCTTATCATAGCCGTAAAATCTTGCCACTTCCTCCGCGATATCGCACTGTCTCAAAAGATCCTGACGGAAAGTAGGCGCTGTGAGCGTTCTCTTCTGCGCATCATACTCCACCTCAAGCATTTTGAAAATCTCTAACATTTCCTGCTCGGAAACGTCCGTACCCAGAAGCTTATTATAACGCTCCGGCTCAAAGGGCAGAACCACCTTCTCCTTCATCTCTCCGCATATATCCACCATGCCGCTCACCACCTCGCCGCAGCCAAACTCCTCGATGAGCTGGCAGGCTCTGTTGATAGCCGCCTCCGCGCTATTAGGATCAAGCCCTTTCTCGAACTTGCCGGAAGCGTCGGTTCGCAGGCCCACGCGTTTCGCCGATTTACGGATGTTCGCCCCGTTGAAAGTGGCCGCCTCAAAGAGCACGGTGTTCACATGGTCGGTAATCATGGAATTTTCCCCGCCCATGATGCCTGCAAGGCCGACTTCCTTCTCTGCATCACAGATCATCAGCACATCTTTATCCAACTTCCTGTCCTGCCCGTCCAGCGTCCGGAACACATCGCCGTCCTTGGCACGGCGGACAATAATTTTATGTCCTGCAATGGTATCCAGATCGTAGGCGTGCATGGGCTGGCCGTACTCCTCCATCACATAGTTGGTAATGTCTACCAGATTGTTGATGGGACGGATGCCGCTGGCGGCAAGACGCCTCTGCATCCACTTGGGGGAAGGGCCGATCTTAATATTTTTGCAGACCCTCGCACAGTATCTCGGGCACAGTTCCTGATCCTGCACTTCCACGGAAATATAATCTTCCACGTTCTCGCCGTTTCCTTTCACCGTCACCTCCGGCAGAACAAAGGGTTTGCGGAAGGTTGCCGCCGCCTCTCTGGCAATACCGATGACACTATAACAGTCTACGCGGTTTGAAGTAATTTCATACTCAAACACCGTATCGTGAAGACCCAGAGCCTCCACCGCATCAGAGCCGACCACCGCGTCATCCCCGAAAATATAAATGCCCATCTCAGGCGCCTCCGGGTAGAAATTCCTGTCGGAGCCTAACTCTTCAATGGAACACATCATGCCGTTTGAGGGCACGCCGCGCAGTTTCCCTGCTTTGATCTTAATGCCGTCCTCGGGAAGAGGGCCGCCGTCGTGGCCGCCTGCCACTTTACCGCCGTCCAAAACAACGGGAACTTTGTCGCCCTCCTTCACATTGGGCGCGCCTGTAACGATCTGAATGACCTCTTTGCCGATATCCACCTGACAGACAATCAGTTTATCCGCGTCGGGATGCTTCTCGATTTTCTGAATCTGTCCCACAACGATTTTCTCCAGATTTTTGTCCAGCCTGGTATACCCTTCCACCTTCGTCCCGGTGAGCGTCATCGCGTCCATATACTCCTGATCCGTACAGGTAAGATCCGGCACATATGCCTTAATCCATGATAATGCTGTATTCATAATTTCCTCCATTCACTCTGCTATGATTTTTACCTACGTTAAAACTGTTTCAGGAAACGGATATCGTTCTCATACAACAGCCTCATGTCGTCGATCTCATATTTGAGGAGCGCAATACGCTCCAGGCCTACGCCGAAAGCGAAACCTGTATACTGTTCCGGATCAATGCCGCTCATTTCCAGCACATGCGGGTGCACCATGCCGCAGCCTAAAATCTCAATCCAGCCCTCCCCTTTACAGAAACGGCAGCCTTTGCCGCCGCACTTAAAGCAGCTCACATCCATCTCTGCACTGGGCTCCGTGAAGGGGAAATGATGGGGTCTGAATTTCACCTTCGTATCCTCCCCGAACAACTCCCTTGCAAACTCCGCCAGCGTCCCTTTCAGATCCGCAAACGTGATATTCTTATCAATCACCAAACCCTCGATCTGATGGAAGGACGGGGAGTGCGTCGCATCCACTTCATCTGCGCGGAACACGCGTCCGGGCGCGATCATGCGGATCGGCAGTTTACCCTTCTCCATCTCATGCACCTGCGTAGAGGAAGTCTGCGTCCGTAGCAGGATATCTCCCGTGATATAGAACGTGTCCTGCTCGTCCTTCGCCGGGTGATCCGCCGGAATATTTAACGCTTCAAAATTATAATAATCCTTCTCCACGTCCGGGCCTTCCACCACCTCATAGCCCATGCCGATAAAGATTCTCTCCGCCTCTTCCAGCGCGATCGTGTTCGGGTGGCGGTGTCCTACATTGTTCTTCTTCGCCGGCAGGGTCACATCAATAACCTCTGTCTTTAATTTCGCTTCCCTGACAGCCCGCTCCATCTTTTTGACGGAAGCTTCCAACACTTTTTCGATCTCTTCCCTTGTCTCGTTGACAAGCTGTCCCACCTTCGGACGGTCTTCCGGCGCCACATCCTTCATGCCTTTTAATACCGCCGTCAGCTCACCCTTTTTACCAAGGTAATTGACCCTGACCTCGTTCAGTTTTTCCAGCGCATCGCTGGCTTCGATCTGCCGCAATGCCTCCGCCTTGATCTGTTCTAATTTCTCTTTCATATTCTCCTCCTTTAATCTGACTCTGCTTATGCGCGCAAAAAAATCCCACGTGCCTCTCGACACATGGGACGAATCATATCCGCGGTACCACCCAATTTCCCGCCTCCATTTCTGCCTGCTGCAAAATTGAAAAGCGGACGCTTCCTTCGGCGTAACGTGCCGCACGTCCTGCGCTATTAGATTGATCTGCAAAGACCAACCGTTTCACCCAGGCTGCTCCGGTGGGAAATTCGGATCATTATCTGAACCGAAGGGAACTCACAGCCGATGATTCCCTCTCTCTGTCGGAAAATAATCTCCTACTGACACCTTCCTTGCATTTCCCTGATAAATCTGTCTTTTAAACTAAATCTATCTGCTATTCTAGTGTCTTTACCGCGACTTGTCAAGCCGCCCGAAGAAAAATTTATAAACCGGCCCGAAATAGCGGTTAATATGCGCTCCGATCATCAGAATATACATCAGCATATAAAACCAGAACATCAAAATGACCACAGTAGTCAAGCTCCCATAAGTGCCGAAATTATCGTAATGATCTACATAGACGGAAAAGGCAAAAGAGGCAATACTCCACAGAACTGCGGCAAAGGCCGCCCCCGGAAGCTGCGCTTTAAACCGCAGTTTACAGCTCGGCACATAGGCATAAATCATGGCGAAAATAAAAGTCAATATCACCCATGAAACCAGAAAGCGGAACCGCATGATCACATGCACCACCAGATGAAGCGGCGGTATGTCCCGCAGCAGGATATCCACGATCACATTGCCAAACACCATCACAAAAAGCGCCACCAGAGTCGCCGCCAGAATGATCACCGTATAAAAACAGGCGATGGCCCGCAGCACAATATAATTTCTCTTCTCCTCCACATCGTTGACTGCATTTAAACCGTATATTAACGCAAGCATGGCCTTTGCCGCCGACCAGATGGTCACCAGCGCAAAGACCGTGATCGTCCCCGCCGATCTGGCATAAACATCCGACACGATTCCCACCACCATGCCATCCACGGCATCCGGCGTAAACTTGGTAACCGCGCTGATTAAATTTGCCTCCGTCAGCCTTGTATAAGGCAGAATGGCACACAGCGCCATCAACAGCGGTATCATGGACAGAAAGAGGAAAAAGGCCGTGCTGGCCGCAAAAGCACTGATATTTTTTTTCGTCATCTGCCAGTTAAAATCCCGCAGGATATAATATAATCTGTAAATTGTTCTCATCGTTCTCCCGATCGTTTTATCAGATCATTACAATAAATTACTGCTCTCTCAATGCATCGGAGTCCATAAGTTCACATCCCGGATAAAACTGCAAAAGAATCTGCCCGTAAGATGCGCCGTATAATCCTAACGCTTTTGCCCCATTCTGGGACATGCCGACGCCATGGCCGAACCCGCCGCCAGACAACGTATATCCTACCACGTTTTCTCCATTTTTTCCAGACCGAAAGACCGGATCAATCACAAAAAAGCCGCTAGGCAGAAGCATCCCCGGCACAGTCGTGCTGTCATCCTGCTTTCTGACTACACTTTTCCCATCGCAGAGCACATAGCGGATATTGTATTCGGAGAGCACCTTAAACGTCCCCTCTTTGGCCTCAATCGTAAGCTCCTGCGCAATACCTCCCGCTCCTCTTTTGGTGACCTCAATCTTTCTTATTCTTCCCATTTTTTTAACCGGCTCGGACACATAATACGCCCCCTCGGCCTTTGTTAGCACAAAAGCAGGCGCTTTTTCCTGCCTCTCCTGCAAACGGGCAAGAAGCGTCTCTTCATCCAGCTCTTCCACAAGGTATGTCCATCGGTACCAGGGCTCTTCCTTTTCCAGATCCTCCTCATGCACTTCGGTGATAAACTGGCGAAAAACATTCTCGTCACGCAAAGCATCCGCATCCGGTTGTGGCGTCTCTGCTTTCTCCCTGTCCTCTTCGGTGCCATCCCCCTGCACACTCACACGCCCGCCGCTTAAATAGGGAATTTCCTCTCCGCTGCCGCCCTGCCAGCTTATCACGTCCGTCCCCGCCCCGCAGGAAGTGGAATAATAATAATTTCCGGCCGCCTCTCCCTCGTAGGTAAGCAGCATCCCGTCCGTCTCCTTGACCGCCATGGTGGACGACGCGTTCTCTCCAATATTGTGATATACCTGATAGGCTGTGGTATCATCCACATGAGCGCCAAGTTCCGGGATGCCTGCCCGCAGAATATAGCGGTAAGCATACGTTCTGGCGCACACCGCCTGCGCCTTTAAAGCCTCCTCCGGATAGGAGGCCGGCATCTCGCTGGGCACCACCGCATAGAGATATTCCTCCAGCGGCAGTTCGTTTACTACCACAATTCCCTGCTCCATCCGCAGACATTCAATGGCTCCCCGGTAGGCATGATTCTCGCGCGTGCTTCCCTTCATCTCCACAGAAACTTTATCCGTAAGATTCCCGCTCCGATAAATCCTGCGTTCCCCGACGGCCATCTGCTCCATAGGAAGCCTTGTCTCCTCGCCGTCCACCTCTATAGAAACTTCCTCATGAAAATTACTGCCGGACGCCGTATTTTTTAAAAGGACGCGGATCTGATCGGCCTCTGCCGCCTCCGATACCAGACAGGCGACGATTTTCCCTTTCTCAACCACAAAATCCGTGTCCGCGCATCCCACCCGCAAATCCGCTCTCGTTAACGTCTCAAGGCTGCCGTAGAGCTTGTAAACCTCCATCTGCTCCGATAAAGGATAACTCCCGTAGTCCTCGATCTCCAGTTCCTCTGCGGAAGCCCGCAGCAACTTACCGTGAATCTTATCCCTGTGCTCTTTTGCCTCCACAATACATCCATCACGAAAAGTCAGGTCGGCGACTTGTTCCCGCTCGGGAAGACGCACCTCTTCCTCTCCCGAAACCGCCGCCCGAAATGCAGTCCGGTGATAAAAGCAATCCAGTTCTCCCTCCGTCGTTTCCATCACCCACACACTTCCCAGATAATGATCCTCCGGCAAAACCTCCACAATAGTTAAAAGCGTGTCTCCCTTCATATAGACCCGCATTTCCTGTAGTTCATTCCCGGCAAAGGCCGTCGACAGATAACGGCACGCGCCCTGTATAGCGCCGTTTTCCGTGTAGGCCTCCCCCGCCTCGCTGTCCACTTTCAGCACAAAAACTGTAGTTTCCCAGATAGAAGATTCCGCATCCAGATGCGCCAGAAGCAGACGGAAAGCTTTATACCAGTCCTCTTTTAAAAGAGACTGCTCCGGCTTATACTTTTCTCTGTAATCAGGCAGCCGCCACTCTTCCTCCCCAATCTGCCGGCAAAGTGCCTCGTACTGCCCGTATGTAAAATATGCCGCGCTTTCTTCTCCTCCCGCCTCCTGGTCAATCTGCGCTTCTGCATCCCCGCCGGATTCAGGCATGGAAAAAGAGACCTCCAGTGCATCCAACAGGATCTCCACATCCTCCACCGTGATCTTCTCCCCCTCCGGCGGCAGTATTTCCGTCTCTTTCTCCCTTCTTCCAAGAATCAGACAGACAATAAACAGCAGACCGAAAAAAATAAGCGAAAGTTTCGCGAGTCTTTGCATGTTAAACTGCATACGAAAGTCCTTTACATTCCTTCCTCTATGTTTATGTGGACGGGAATGGAATTATGATAACTCCAGAGTGCATGGTTCTTCCAACCTCTTTTTTCCCTCATTAACCTTTACACTCCACAGGCCGTTTGATATAATACAAGTACAAGAATTTGAGCAAAATATCCTATCAACGATCCAAATAGAAAGCAGGTGATCCTATGCCGAGTGATAAAGAAATGATCAATAATTTGATTGACAGCTACACCAGCCTACAACGTATCAAAAAAGCCACAGATATCGAAAAGGAACTTGATTATCAGTTAAAGGTGCTTAAAGCAAAACTGGAATCGTTTGGTATTGTAACAACCGACTTAGATTTATAACTTATCTTAAAACAGGGTCAACAATATAACATTGACCCTGTTTGCAGCGGTTTCTCAAATCCACCACTCGAAAGTCAGCTCCCCTCATTTCCTAACGCCTTCCTTTTGCATTTTATAATTAAAATTCTATCACATATCTTTGCAGGATGCACCCTCTCAATCCAACTTTCCGCTCTTGCAAAAATAAGCATCACGATATATCATTTCTATAAATTGATTGCGGAAAGACGGCTCCCATGACCAGAATCCCTCGCACTTTGCGGTTTTGCCATCAGTGCGCCAAGTATTCTTGCTGGAATCCTGATTGGAATTTTGACTGTGTTCCTTGCCTCCCGCGCTCCCGCAAAAAGAGCCTCCGGCGTATCGCCCCTGACAGCGGTGAGCGGCCATGTCGATGCCGCCCCTGTGCGAAAATCGGCGGGTACTGATGTACCCGCCGCCGCTTTCGATCTGTTCCGGTTCGTCTCCGCGCTCACTCCCCGGTCATCTCCCTGTATTCCTTTGTCCCAACGTCGCTCCACGCTTTCCTGCCGGAGGCGGCTACCTTCCCGGTAGCTGTCTCCACCGCATACATATCCACGATCGCCTCATCGTCCGATCCCTCTACAGACCGGTACAACACCAAAAGTTCACAGGCGCCGTTTTTAGAAGGGCGGTCATACACAAGACTGTAAGTATAAACCTTCCCGTCCTCCTCCGATGCCTTAACGCCCAAATCAAGATAGAGATTCCCTTTGGCATTATAACAGACTTCATAGGAAAATCCCTCCTTTGCCAATACCGTGTCATAAACGGCCTTCGCCGCCGCTTCCCGGTAATCCGGTTCGGGTTCAGGATCTGTTTCCGGCTCACTTTCAGGCGTCGGCTCAGAAATGTTCTCCTCTGAGCCACTGCCGTCCTCTTCCCTGTCAGGATACCGTTCGCGGCTCTCCCCAAATTCGTCATTCAAATACTTCCGGTAAGCGACATGGGCGACAGCCTCAACGTCTATCGGCCATTCGCCGTTTTTCCCGCCAAAGGGAACATTCCCCATATAGCCCTCTTTCCTGCCGAAAGAAAAATAAACCTCGCCTTTATATTCCTGATAGATTTCCGCGGCATCCCCGAACCTGGAAAACCCTCCGCTCATCACACCAGCCATCAGGCATACAACATCCTCGGAAAGCGCCGGTATGTCGTCATAGCCGGATGCCTCCATACACAGATACTCCCGGCCATTTACTTCTACGATATGATATCCCCGCTTCATATCCACACTGCGGTACACCGCAAGAAGATCCGTGAGCGTCAGTTCCTCCACATAATTATCTTCCAGAGCCATGCCTGATTGCCACACGGACACCTCGACCTCCGGAAACCTCAAATCATAGATAACGCCGTCCTGTTCAGACACGCCAAACGGTCTCTGATACTTTTCCTCCAGATACGCCGCCTGATCTTCTTCCGTGATCTGTGTCCGCCGCTTAAAGAAAAACGCCTTCGGGCGGTAATAGACCGGATTCGTCTCACTTAAAAAGGACTCATCCGTCACCAGAAGATGTCTGGTGAGCCTTCTCTCATCCTGACTCCCCAGCAGAATAAAAAACATGGCAAAGCACACATAAATACCGCACACAATCACAGCCGCTACAATGCAGGCTGTCTTGACCGCCTGACAGACATGTTCATTGCCACACAGAAGCGCCAGCGCCAAAACAAGGATCATAATCGGCGTAACGATGCCGGAAATCAACTGCCCCAGCATCTGTGCCCACGCGCGGAAAGCGACATCCGTAAAAGAAAATAAAGCCGATAACGCCAGATACAAAGCGGAAATGCACACCATAACAAGTGTGGTTCCTTTGATTACTTTCATTCCATTCCTTTCATCCTCTGTCTGTTTACAATCTCATCACAACATAGAAGCTCTGAGTTCTTCTCCGCTTTTTGCACTCAGATAAGCCGGCGGAATGTCAAACACCGTCTTTGCGCCTTTCTGTCCCTCTTGATAAAGGCGGTAAGCCGCCCTCGCGTAAGCCACAATCACGCAGGAGGTAAATTCCGGATTGGAATCCAGCTTCAACCGGTATTCGATCAGATGGCTGTTTTCTTCCTCCCATCCGGTCTTTCCGCTGCGAAGCACAAAACCGCCGTGGGGTATGCCGCCGTGATCTCTCTTTAGTTCTTCCTCGCTGATAAAATGTACCGTGGTATCGTAGTCTGCGAAATAATTGGGCATCGTCTTGATCTCCTGCTCCACCTTTGCCGCGTCCGCTCCCTCTTCCAAAACCACAAAACACTCTCTGGTATGTTTTTCTCTGGTGGAAAGTTCGGGATTTTTCCCCGCCCGCACAGCCTCCAAAGCCGCTTCCACCGGAATCGTATACTGTTTGGCGTCCTTCACGCCTTCGATCCGCCTGATCGCGTCAGAGTGTCCCTGACTGACGCCCTTTCCCCAGAACGTATAGTCTTTACCGTTTGGCAGAATGGCGGAAGCATACATCCTGTTCAGGGAAAACATGCCCGGATCCCAGCCGACGGAAATAATGCCAATTTTTCCCGATTTTTTCGCAGAAGCATCCACATTTTCAAAATGCTTCGGTATGTTCGCATGCGTGTCAAAGCTGTCAACCACATTAAACATCTTCGCATACTCCGGTGTCTGCGTCGGCAGATCCGTCGCGCTTCCGCCACACAAAATCATCACATCAATCTTGTCTTTCCAGTCTGCCGCCTCCGATACGTGGCAGATCGAAGCTGTTTTTGTAAGAATGGATACCTGTTTCGGATCCCTTCTTGTAAATACCGCCGCAAGCTCCATATCCGGATTCTGCTTTATGGCGCATTCCACGCCGCGTCCCAGATTTCCGTAACCTAAAATTCCGATTCTTATGCGCATCTTTCAATCTCCTCCATACCTGCAAAAGCAGCCGCACAAGACGACTGCTTTTCCATCTTTCGTATATGTCCCCAAAATGCCGGATCTTGTATTTTGACTCCTAGCAACGCTAGGTGGGTAACCGCAACCATACTTCTGTCTTCCACTGCTAGGTGCCCAAAAGGCTGGAGGCCTGACATCTATATGACAATGTAGGAATCCCGTTTAAAGTATCTGTAGGTTCAAAATAACAAGACTTTATCGCACATTTCAGGTTAAGTCTATTATATCCGAATTCATCGCAGAATACAACAGAATTTTTTGCCATTGAAGAACTTGTTTCTCTCCTGACCGTATATCCGGCCTTCCCTGTATAAATGCAAAAAAAGGCGTATGTCGACAAACATACGCCTTTTTTGTATACTCATTACATCTTCAATAAATCTAATTTTTACAGAGCGTTAACCAGCTTCTCAAGAGCTGCCAGCGCCTCGTCAGGAAGCTTGTCATAACCTTCCTTCTTCTCAGCGAAGCCCTTAACCGCATCTACACGGGTCTGCAGAGCGCCCTTTAACTGAGCCTTGTAATCAGCGTCGTTCAGGTTCGGTGTAAAGTCGCCTGTCTTGCCGCTCCAATCGTTCATGATCTCGATATCTTCAAAAGGCCCCCACTGCTCGAATTTAGCCTTGCCCTCAACGATCGTCTCAAGGATGCCAAGGGTATCTTCCTTCTGGCACTTGTGACCCATGAAGTCGCCGGTATTTACAATATAGCAGTCAACGTTCTTCTCCTCAACCAGCTTCTTGAACTTCTCATAGTCATTTACCAGCGGATAAGTTCTGAACGGGTTAGCGTAAGGAACGATACGGATTGCATTCATATCGGTACCTGCCGCAACACGCTCCGCGGAAGAAGTCTTGGTAGCAAGCGTAGCACCCATAACGGATGCAAGCGCAGAACCTTTCAGCTTCAATACAGGCGGAATGGTAGGATCTTTCATAATCCAGAAGATCGCATTAACAGGTGCGTCTATTTTATCTACACGGTTAGGAGACCATAATTTGGACTTGATCGCACGGCCGTTACCATTTCTGATATCCTCGGTAACAAGCTGAATCTTACCCTCGCTGTCCATGGTGCAGGAGCAGTTCTGAGCAGATAACAGATACTCGTTATCAGGGCAGCCTGTCGGGTAATCTGCCGTCTTATCAAAGTAAGTAGGCTCAAGTGCAATGGATGCACAGGTGTCACTGTTAATGATGAAAGCGTCGTCGTGAAGCACCTTGATGCCGCCGAACTGATCGTACTTGCCGCCATGCTTTGCATGAGTCAGGGTGGACTTACCGGAACCTGACAGACCGTAAACGGAAGCAACGAACTTCTTGCCGCCCTCTAAGGAGTACTCTTTCTGACCGCCGTGGCAGGATGCATAACCGTTTCTGTTAGCAAGAGCCCATGCCATAGTCAAAGTACCTTTCTTATGCTCACCAAAATACTTCATACCAAGGATTGCAGCACAGTTCTGGTTGGTATCGAAATAGCACAGAGTCAGCGGATCGCTTAAGCAGCTATAATCCACATCGGGAGCCTCTTCGGGAATCCACTGGGGATCGGAGAAGATATAGATATCAGGCTCCTTGCCGCCGCCGATAGGCTGGGACTTCTTGTACATCTTTACATACTCGTCAGACATATACTGGAAATTGATCATCCAGTTGTAAAGCAGGTTCTCCTCTCCTTCCGGAATCAGAAGGTGTGCCTTTGCCATGAACTCAGGATCCAGGCCAACGAAGCACTCTGCATGGTACATGGTTTTCCAGCGGGTCTTATAGATCGCATCCATAACCACTTTATCTAACTTCGTCTCATCTACACCGGGCTCGCCTTTGATACGGCGTGCCGCCGCATAACGGCCGGTTACAGCGCCGTCGTTGAATAACAGAACCTTTGCATCAGCGGGAAGACCAAAAGTCTCGCCGTCCTTAACCGGCATATCCGTCACCACAGTACCAGGTGAATTCTTTGCCAGCTCATAAGCCTCTCTCAAGGTGTTAACCTTAACTACGTTGTTCCCGTAGAAAGCCGCCTCAATAATGGAACGGGTCTTGGAAAAACCAGCCTTGCCGGCGCCAATCTCGGAAATGGGATAATACGCTTTTGTTGCCATTTTACGTTCTCCTCCTTAAAAATTGTATTGGTTCACGGAATGCCCGGAGAATGGCTCTCCGAAATCCCGAATGTCCCTCGCATGTACACCTTTAACATTATCGCAGACCGACTTTAAAAAGTCAATAGACCAAAGTGCGCTTCACGCACCTTCTTACAAAATCAGAACAGTGCCGTCATGGATTTTCTCTTCTGATCCATCTGTCTTCTGAGCATAGCCATCCGATACTGCCCGAACACTTCATCCTGTTTCTTTTTCGCAATCGCTTTCGGGAAATCCAGATCCTCCAGCCGGCTTCTGGAAGAAAGCTGCTCAACCGCCGCGGAATTATTGTAATTTATCGTATGCTGCAGAGCGTTTGTAGTCGCGCCGAGACTGCCTCTGCGCTCGGTCACCATATCCATGGCCCGGTCGATGGCATCCAGACTGAAATCCTTAGAAGTAACGTCCAGATCGGCAATACCCAGAGCTTTCAGCGTGGAGTTCTCCATCTGAATGTGCATACCGCCGCCGTTTGGCGAAGTCGCAATCGCCATATCAGCCATACTGCCGTCTAAAAGCGTCTGCTCGTTAAAAGAAGTATTTCTTGCAAGCCCCTCTATCCCCTGCTTGAGCTGGTCGATCTCCTTCTGATAAATCTGCTTATCCGCATCGGAATTGATACCGTTCATGGATCTCACGGCAAGTTCACGGATTCTCTGTAAATAATCCGACATGCCGCCCAGAGCGCCCTCCGCCACATTGGAAGCGCCTATCGCCATACCCGCATTGTCAGCGCCGACTTTATAACCGGTCTCCTGCGCCTTCATCTTATTTGCAATGGCAAGCCCCGCAGCATCGTCCTTGGCGGTATTGATCCGCTTCCCGCTGGCTAGATGTGAGTAAGACCAGAAAAGACTTTTTTGAGATGATATCGCACCTGTGTTCATAAGCATGCTCCTTCCTCTTATTTTCTATCCATATAAGCGCAGTATACCCTGCACCCATTTTTCAATACCATTATACCGCCCCCATTGTAAAAAGACAAATAGAAAATGGGAAAAATTAGGAAAAATTTCCTAAAATTTTGTTAAATTTCTGTTTTCCCTTGTTTCCGCACTTTTTTTCATGGTATGATAAGGGAGTCAGTGCAAGGGCGAGCCGTTCCTGCACCGTTTTTTGTCACAAACTGTTGAGAAGTATTTAAAAAAGGAGGTACATAATTATGGAACAGAATAGCTTTTCTGAAATTACCCCCGAAATTGTTCGGCTTGCCAACATGAGCGAACAGGCCGGTATTATTGATACGGAGCTTTTTACGAAGTTTGACGTAAAGCGCGGACTGAGAGACTTAAACGGTAAGGGTGTACTGGCCGGTTTGACTAACATTTCCGATGTGCGCGCTAACAAGATCGTGGATGGTGTACAGGTGCCCACCCACGGCAAGCTTTTCTACAGAGGATATAATGTCAAGGATCTTGTTGACGGTTTTTCCGCCGACAACCGCTTTGGCTTCGAGGAGGTTACCTATCTCCTTCTGTTTGATAAACTGCCAAACGCGGAGGAACTTGCAAGCTTTACGAAGCTTTTGAACAGCTATCGCTCCCTGCCCACCGGCTTTGTGCGCGACATTATTATGAAAGCACCCAGCAACGACATGATGAACACACTGGCAAGATGTGTACTGACGCTCTACTCCTACGACGACAGGGCGGACGACACTTCCCTGCCAAACGTGCTCAGGCAGTGTCTCCAGTTGATCGCCCTTTTCCCGATGCTGTCTATCTACGGCTATCAGGCCTATAACCACTACCACAACGGGGAAAGCCTCTATATCCATCAGCCTCAATTACAGTTGTCAAACGCGGAGAATATTCTTCATATCCTGCGTCCTGACAACAAATATACCCCTCTGGAAGCAAGAGTTCTCGACATCGCCCTGATCCTGCATATGGAGCACGGCGGCGGTAACAATTCTTCCTTTACCACCCACGTTGTCACCTCCTCCCTGACGGACACCTACTCCGTCATCGCGGCGGCCATCGGCTCCCTGAAAGGGCCCCGCCACGGCGGCGCCAACATTAAAGTGGTCAAGATGTTCGACGAAATGAAACGCGAGATATCCGACTGGAGCAATGAAGGCCAGGTAGCCGACTATCTGAAAAGGCTTCTGCACAAGGAAGCCTTTGACCATGCGGGCCTGATCTACGGTGTGGGACATGCGGTTTACTCCAAGTCCGACCCCCGTGCCATCATTTTCAAGTCCTTCGTGGAAAAGCTTTCCAACGAGAAGGGATTGCAGGAAGAATTTGCTCTCTACTCTCTGGTGGAACGTCTGGCGCCGGAACTCATTGCCGGAGAACGTCCCATCTACAAGGGCGTCAACATCAACGTAGATTTCTATTCCGGATTCGTCTACAGCATGTTGAATCTGCCGATGGAACTTTACACACCGATCTTTGCCATCGCCAGAATCGTCGGCTGGAGCGCGCACCGCATGGAGGAGCTTGCAAACAACGGCAAGATCATCCGTCCCGCCTACAAGACCATCTGTGTGGACAGGAATTATACGGCGCTCGGAAAACGGACGAGTTGATAAAACAGGTTCTCCGAGAAATTTTCTATAAAATGTAACGGAAAAAGCATCGTTTCGTAATCACTGGGAAACGATGCTTCTTTTTCATTTATCCTTTATACTTTCCGCGCCTATTCTATACCGAGGAACTGTTTCACAACCGCCTTCATCTCCGTCTTATCGCATACATGGTCGTGAAGCACCGGCGCGGTACGGATCTCCTCAATGGCTTTCGGCACAGCCACATTTCCGATCTTTGACAGCTCGTCCACCAACTCAAAATCCCCCATGGCGTCATACTTCGGATCAATGGCATTCATGACGCTTCTGGTAAATTTAAAAGGACTTGCTGTGGAGGCAATCACCGTCTTTGTCTGATCTTTCGTGTCCGCCACATATTTCTGATAAACCGCACTGGCCACCGCCGTGTGGGTATCGAGCACATAGCCGGTATTCCCGTACATAGATTTAATTCGCGCGGCAGTCTCATTCTCATCGGCAAAATTACCGTAGAAATCCGTAAGCTGCTCTCTCATCCCCTGTGTGATGCTGTACTTTCCGCCCGACGAAAGTGCCGCCATCATCTCTGCATTTTTCTTTGCATCGTTTCCGGCAATCCGATAAATCAGCCGCTCTAAATTGCTGGAAATCAGGATATCCATGGAGGGGGAGCTGGTCAGCTTAAACTCGCGGTTTCTGTCATACTCTCCCGTTGTGAAGAAATCGTAAAGCACTTTATTTTCGTTGGATGCGCAGATCAGCTTCGCAATCGGCACGCCCATATTCTTCGCGTAGAACGCCGCCAGAATATTGCCGAAATTGCCGGTGGGAACCACCACGTTGATCTTCTCCCCATCCGCAATTTTTCCCTCTTTCAAAAGTTTTGCGTAGGCATAGACATAATAGACAACCTGCGGCACCAGACGGCCAATGTTGATAGAGTTTGCCGAGGAAAACTGTAATCCCTGCGCCGCCATCTCCTCTGCCAGTTCCCTGTCATTGAAAAGTGTTTTCACGCCCGTCTGCGCATCATCAAAATTGCCGTGAATCCCCACAACGAAGGTGTTATCCCCCTTCTGGGTCACCATCTGCTTCTCCTGAATGGGGCTGACACCGTTCTTCGGATAAAAGACGATAATCTTCGTCCCCTTCACTCCTGCGAATCCCGCCAACGCCGCTTTTCCGGTATCGCCTGAGGTAGCTGTCAAAATCACGATCTCATTGTCCACATGATTCTTCTTCGCAGCGGTAATCATCAGATGGGGCAGAATCGACAGCGCCATATCCTTAAAGGCAATCGTAGCCCCGTGAAACAGCTCCAGATAGTAGGCCCCCTCCGCCTCCACAAGGGGCGCGATCTCCTCCGTGTCGAACTTGGAATCATAGGCGCGGGCGATACAGTCCTTAAGCTCCTCCTGCGTAAAATCCGTCAAAAGAAGCCGCATAACTTCATAGGCCGTCTCCTGATAGCTCTTATCCGCAAGCGCTTTCATCGTAACCGCAAGGGTGGGAATGTGATCCGGCACAAAAAGACCTCCGTCCTCAGACAGCCCCTGCAAAATCGCCTGGGATGCCGTAACCTTTTTTTCGCCGTCTCTCGTACTGCTGTATAATACTTCCATGGTATCTTCACCTTTCTCGCTTGTTTGTCGCAGTACAGTTTACCACACTTTTTCTACCCACGCAATAAATCCTACAAAAAGAACTCATGATTCCCATAAGAAAAGAGTCTGGTGAGCTTCCTGTCAAACCACTTCATCCTGTCTGAATCCGCCTTCTCACGGGCACAGAAATACAACGCCCCCTGAGAAATATCCTCTCCATACAGGGCGCGCTCCACCGCCGCCTTCGTGTCCTCGCTGACACGGACATTCTGATACCTGCCGTCCACGGTCGGCGAAAACTGCGCGATCCCCTGCTCGTTCTGCATGACCACCTCGCACACCGTATCCGGAAACAGATCATTGTTTACCCTGTTTAAGACCACATTGGCCACCAACAGCTTTCCGTCCTGATCCTCTCCGCCTGCTTCCGCCTCCACAATCCGGACGAGCGCATCATAGTCCTTGTCCGACAGTTGATACTTCTTCGTCCGTTCCAGCACCTCGTAGTCTACCACTCTCTGACCGGAGGACACGCTTTCCAGCATTTCCACAAAGCTTTCTTTGTCCTCCTCCATCGAAGCGTCCAGATATTCGATGCGAAAAGCAGGCTTGGCCGATATTCGATCAATTTTCAGTTCCCTGACACAGAGCCATGACGAGATAACCGTCATTCCCGCGAGCAGGAAACCTGTTATATATTTCCTGTACATCTTTTCTCCTTACATAAACTCTGCAAATAGGCTGTCCAAAGACTTCTCAACAGTATTCTATGCAGAAATAAGGAAAAATATTTCTGAATTTGTTTTTTTTCTCAAAAATGGTACAATTATAGAAAAGAATGATTAAAGGAGATTTTCTCATGAACCAGCCACTAGCGGGTGTTTACACGGCCAAACGCAAGGATGGCTCCACTTATTTCCGCGCCTCATTAACTTATCGCAATAAACATATCAGCCTTGGAAGCCACGACGAAAAACAAAAAGCGCATGAGATCTACTGCACCGCCTCTGCGCTCTTAAAGGACACCTCTCTCCGGCTGGAGGACTATTCCGAAGACTCCCCTCTCTCCTTCGCCAAATGGGTCTGCCTGATTAACTTTCGGGACAACGGGATTTATCTTTCCTCCCCCATTTATATCCGTCCCCGGTTTTTCTATTATTACTTTTCACCGAATGATTATTTTATTTTTGATAAGGACGATTTGTTCTACTACTCCTCCCGCAAAATTTCCAGACGCGGCGGACACTATTTCGTGGCCGACTACGGGATGCAGGTCAATATCATGAACCGCTACGGGATTAAAAACTACGCCGTAGAGGGAAGGGACTACCGCTTCATCAACGAAAACCGCAACGATCTGCGATATGAAAATATTGAAATCATTAACAAATTTCACGGCGTAAATGCCATCCAGGAAAAAGGGCGCACCCTCTATCAGGTGAAAATCCACGTAAAGGGCTATGTCAACGTGGGCGTGTATGCCTCTGAAATGGAAGCTGCCATCGCGTACAACAAGGCCATTGACCTGTTAAAAAAAGCCGGCGTAGATAAGGCTTATACCCCCAATTACATGGAAGGGATATCCCCCAACGTCTACGCCGACCTATATGCTTCTGTTCAGGTGGCTCCCGGCCTCCTGCATTATCGTTCCGAGTAATTGACAAAGCAGATATTTAAATCCGCGCCGCCGTCTATCCCGTTCACCACGCCGTCCGTATTATACTGCCACATGGAGTACCGGTAAGGATAATCGGGAATTTCCTCCTCCTGGGAAAGCCACACGTCATAATCCTGCAGCTTTGTCATGTCAATCTCCTTGATCAGCCACTCTTTATCCCCGTAAATCATGGGCACATACCCGGCTGCCCTGATCCCTTCCATAAAAGAGGCTGTCACCGCCGTCTTATCCTCCCGGCCAATCCCCTCGATCCGGGATTTATCGTTTGAAACAAATTCCATGTTAAACGCGATAGGATACTTCACATGGGCTCTGTAGGGCTCCAGATTCTGCACCACAAAATTGACTTCCTGAATGGCCTCGTCCTGCGAAATCGCCTGTGAGTAAAAGTAAATTCCCACGTCAAGCTCCGCCTCGATGGCGCCCTCTATATTCTCCTTAAAGTTCTCGTCAAGCGTGATTTGGCCCGTGCTGTAGCCGCGGCTTCCCAGACGGATCATCACATAATCCACTCCCGCCGCCTTGATCCTGTCAAAAGAAACTTTTCCCGTGTGCTTTGAAATGTCAACGCCCACAAAAGAAGTCTTTCTACCGTTCTCCATATACCGTTTCAAACCTGCCTTATCCTCCATCTTTGTGAAGTCAAAGGTATTCTTTGTGAGATAGGGACTGATCAGCACCCATTCCTCCGTGCCGTCACGGTTCGTAATCAGGGTGTGCTTGCCGTCTGTGGCCGGATCGTTACGCTCTTCCTCTTCCTTCTGTCTCTCGGCCTCCATCTCCCGCTCCGCCTTCTCGGTGTACGGATTGGTGGATGAGGCGCTCTCCGTTTCATCCGACCCGCCCGTTTCAGGCTGCGCTTCCTCTTCTTCCGGGTACATATCCCAAAAGTCCAGATCCTCCGCCCGAAGCTTTTTCTCCTGCGTCGTCTCTTCCTCCTGCGCCGCCGCAAGTTCCTGCGCCTTCGCTTCCTCCTCTTTCTGCTCCTGCACTTCCTGCAGATATTCACTGCCGCCTCGCTTGTGGTCGTTTCCTCTGAACACGGCAAACAGCGTAATCAAAATGAAAGCCGACACACCGACTACCATATAGATCACGGAAGGCCCCATGCCGCCTCCCCCTGCTTCCTCTTCTCCGGGTAATTTCATAACAGGTCTTTCCTTCTTTCTCTCAAACATAAAAATGCATTTGCCAGCTATTATGGTATCATGTTATGCCGAAATTGGCAACTTGTCCCATTTTTTAAACCAGAGCGTCATTTTGCAGCGTCTCGTTCAGGTCGCACTGCAAGAGACGTTTTCCGCCTATATAATAAGCGAGCGAGACAAAAGCGGCAATGGCAGCCGCAAACGCCAAAACAGGCAAAACCGGCGCTTCCGCCCAAAACACCATGGGCTCCAGATAGCTTGCGGTCACGGCAAACTGTATAAACAGCAACGTAAGGGGCAGCGTAATCAAAAATGGCTTTCCGGCAATCACAAAGGCTTCGATGCCAAACAGCTTTTTCATTTCCCGCGGCGTTAAACCGATCGACATATATCTGGCAAATTCCCGCCTTCTCTGACGGAGAAATCCTAACGTGTTGGAAAATACGTTTGCGATACCGATGACGGCAAGCAATACGCAGAAACCGCCAAGAATCACTTTCATACCATAAATCAGATTATCATTAGAAAGCCGCTCCTGCACCCGGTTTTCACTTTCCACCCTGTATTCTTTAGAGACAAACCGTACGATTTCCTGCTCCAGGCTGTTTAAACCGGCAAGACTGGCATCCCCTTTTGCCAGAATACGGATATAAGTGTCGGATTCTGCTCCTCCGGCCTGTTCTGCCATTTTCTCCCACAAGGTAAGCGGGATAAAATGTACGAGTGCATAATCCTGATATTCTTCCCGCAGCGCGGGAACGGTCTGGGCGTAAGACAGAACCGGAATTTTCACGCCCTGAGTATCACTGCCAATCCCATAAATTGTCGTTGACCGGCTGTCTCCTTTGACGAAAGGCACATACTCTTTATAGCGGAAATTACTGTCCACACTATCCCAAATCTGATTATATACGATGGCGCCGTCCAGTTTCGGCGTAATACCGGTCTGTACACAGAAATGTAAAAAACTGGTATCATCCAAAATGACAATCGGCGCGGATACCTGAAACTTCTCTTCCGCCTCCTGTATGCCTGCGACCGTCTCAAGCCCGCCAAGCGATACCAGCGCATCACTCTGTAATTGTTCCGGAAGAAACGTCACCGCCTCCGCTTTCTGGTATACAACGGCATCCTGTACGCCTGAATAATTCTGTAATTCTTTTGTCAAAAGAAAATCCGTTATCTCCGTATCCGGCAACGTTATCATGATGTCCCACGCATCCTGGTACCGCGCAAAATAAGTGTATCTTGTGCTGATATCCGAAAGCGTTGTGAAACAAAGCATGATGGAAAACGCGAGAAAGGACAGGGTCAACGATATATTGGAGATCCGAAGCGCCTTTCTCTGCGCCTTTAACGCGTTTCCTGCCAGTTCGCCCTCCACGCCAAACAACAGAGCTAACACGCGGGAATGTTTCCTCTTCTTTATCTGAAAACCGTCCGTATTCCGGATCGCTTCCAGGGGCGTCATCCGGCTCAGTTTTCCGGCGGGTATCCACGCTGAAAAAAGCACGGTCAAAGCGGAACTTAAAAAGGTGACGAAAAATACGGCCGGGTGATAGGAAAAGACCGCTCTGTGCCTTCCTGCCACGTCGGCGGCAAAAACATTGATTGCCTCTATGACGCCATAGCTGAGTACGATTCCAAGCAAACTGCCAAATATCATCGGCAGTAATCCCAAAACCGCCGCCTCCTGCAGCAGACAAACCCTGATCTGCCGCGGCGTCGCTCCGACGCTTGCAAGAATACCAAATTGGTGGATTCTGGCATGCATGGATATTTCAAAGGCGTTGCGGATGATCAAAATCAATGACAGCATGACAATCGTAAGGATCGCCAGATACACCGCCAGGAGCTTCGGCATCGTACCGCTTTGCAAATCGTAAGCAGGGCTGCTTCTCCACTCTCCCTCCTCCAGAAGGACTCTCTCCATTTCATAGATCCATAAATTGTAGACGTAACCGCACAGCAGGGACAAAAACAGCGAAGCCGTCATAGCTGCCGCCATAATTGACGTGCCGGAAGCACGGTTATGTTTCATATAGCTTAAGGAATACGCTTTCCACATCCCGCTCACCTCCGTTTCTGATCGCCTGCAATCCTGCCGTCCTCTATGGTCACAATGCGATCCGCTTCCAGGGCAATTTTTTCATCATGCGTGATCAAAAGGATAGTCTGTTTCAAGTTGCGGTTGGATAACTTTAACAGATCCATAATTTCCCCCGCATTTTTCCGGTCGAGATTCCCCGTCGGTTCATCGGCAAAAAGGATCGCCGGGCGGTAGACCAAAGATCTCGCGATTGCGACACGCTGCTGCTGTCCTCCGGATAACTGACTGGGAAGGCTTTCCATCTTATCGGCAATCCCCAGCGTCTCAACAATCGTCTGAAAATATTCTACATTCGGTTTCCTCCTATCGAGAAGCATCGGAAGCAGAATATTTTTCTCCACTGTCAACGTCGGAATCAGGTTGTAAAACTGATAGACCAGACCAACCTTTCTTCTCCTGAAAATGGCGGCTTCCGTGGCGTTCAGCTTATCAATACAGACGCCGTCCACCGTCACCGTGCCTTTTGTCGGTTTATCCACGCTGCCCAGGATATGCAGAAGCGTTGATTTCCCGGAGCCTGACGCCCCGACCACCGCAACAAATTCTCCCCTTTCAACGGACAGATTGATACCACCTAAAGCAGTAACCTGATTTTCTCCTTTTCCAAATACTTTTTCAACGCCCTCACATCTGAGTATTTCCATGTTGTCAACTCCTCCTTTTTCTTTGTGGCCACGATATCAGAACCACGCTTACGTCTATGATAGCAGAGGAAAGTGACATCTCAGTGACTGTAGAAACGAATTTCAAAACAGGCACCGTTTTCCGGAATATTGTACGCGCGAATGATGCCGTTTTGCATTTCGATGATTGCTTTCGCAATCGAAAGTCCTATGCCTATGCCCGTATCTTTCGCCTGCCTCCCACGATAGAAACGCTCAAATAAACGGGGTATATCCTCCTTCGCGAATCCCTGCCCTTCATCCCAAATCCGTATCTGCGTATAGAGCGGATTCTCCTCATAGGAGCAGTGAACGGTAGTCCCCGCCCAAGCCGCCTCCATACAATTTTTCATCAGATTCATGACTGCCTCCATCGTCCACTCCAAATCCACACAGATATCCGTCCCGCCCATTTCCGGCACATCAAGCAAAACCCCTGTCTGCACGGATAACTCCTGTAAATTGTCAGCCGCCAGTGAAAGCAGGGTAAAAACATCTGTCTGCTTCCTTTCAAGCGCAAGTGTCCCGGCATCTATGCGCGCTAACAAAAGCAGCGCCTCCTCCAAATAAGTAAGCCTGTTTACCTGCCGTTCTATCCCCAAAGCACAGGATTCCCCCAACGCTTCTTTTGCCATCTGGACAGACAGGGAGATCGCGCTAATCGGCGTTTTCATCTGATGGGCAATGTTGGCGAGATTTTCCGCGAAACAATTCCGCGCTGCAAGGGCGGCATCCCTTGTCTGGTAAAGCGTTGTCACCGTTTTATAGATTTCATCCTGCAGCTTGGAAAACGCATCTTCCGAAAAATCAAAAAGCATCCCCTGACCGCCAGTATTGATCTTCTCCAGATAGGCCGTCAATGTTTCAATGCGGACAGACATTTTCCTGCGCCAATACAGGAAAGAAAAGAAAAGCAGCATACCGCCTGTCAATAACCCCAAAATAAAGCCCCAAACAATCATGCCTCATCCTCCATACGATAGCCAAAACTTCTGATTGTCTTTATACAGAACGGGTGATGAAGTTTCTCTCTCAACCGTTTCATGGTCACAGTCAGCGTATTGTCGTTGACATAGCTTCCGTTACTGTCCCATATCTGAGTCAGAAGGCGCTCCCTTGTGACAGTCTTGCCTTTGTTTTGCATCAAAATCAGCAGAAGCTGGTATTCCGCCTGACTGACCGTTATTTCCTCTTCCCCGTAAAAAACTGCCATCCTGTCCGTATCAATACAGACCAAACCGCAGGAGAGATATCTGCCCTGTACATTTCCTGTCCTGCGAAGCAGCGCCCTGATACGGGAGTGCAGGATCTCCAGTTCAAAAGGTTTCGTCACATAGTCATCCGCGCCGTTCTCGAAACCGGAAATAATATCACGCGTATCATTTCGGACAGTCAGAAAAATAACCGGCAGATCCTCCCAATGAGAACGCAGCCACCTGCAAAAATCATCTCCCTTTCCGTCGGGCATATTCCAGTCAATCAGCGCAATACCCGGCACATGGTTCTCAAACGCCTCGCGCGCACACGTCAATGAGTCGAAGAGGAAAACCGAATAGCCCTTCCCACCCAGATATTCCTTCACGGTCATTGCGATATCTTTATCGTCCTCGATGTAATAAATTTCTGTCATTTCTTCCTGCCCTCCTGTTTCCTGTGATATAATAGCAAAAAAACAGGCAGGAGTCACCAAAACAGATGAAAAAAGCACACAAATTAACACATATGCTGACTTTTATTTTCCCGCTGATACTCTCTTTGTCCTGCATGACAGGCTGCGCCCGCAGCGCAGAGCCCGTCACGGAAACGGGCTTCTATCTCGATACTGTGGTTCAAATTACCTTGTACGAAAACGGAAATCGCGAGGAATGCTCGCAGAGAATGAAAGATTGCTTTGCTCTGATCGACAAATATGAGCACATGTTCAGCGCAACGCTGGAAGGCTCCGACATCTGGAATATCAATCACGGAAAGGGCGAACCTGTCACAGTCTCGGAAGAAACGGCTGCCCTTCTTGTGACAGCGGTGGACTATGCCAACACGACGGAGGGCGCCATAGATCCCACCATCCGCCCTGTCAGCGCGCTTTGGAATTTCGGCTCCGAAGGCGAGGCGCACGTGCCGGAGAAAACCGATATCAAAGAAGCGCTCACCCATGTCTCCTACGATCATATCCGCTTTGGCACAGCTTTCTCGGAGGAGACCGGTAACCCTGTTTACCGCACCGTCACCCTGACCGATCCGGAAGCTGCTGTCGACCTTGGCTTCATCGCCAAAGGCTATATTGCCGACAAATTGAAAGAATATCTGGTCTCCCAGGGCGTAACAAACGCCTGCATCAGTCTGGGCGGCAACGTCATTACCATCGGTGAAAAA
Organism: Lachnospiraceae bacterium UBA3310; assembly: GCA_002361355.1. Classification (GTDB taxonomy): domain Bacteria; phylum Bacillota; class Clostridia; order Lachnospirales; family Lachnospiraceae; genus UBA3282. The sequence continues at coordinate 76,027 of DESQ01000033.1, read as the reverse complement.
CCGGACGGCTCCCCCTTCCGCATCGGCATTCAGGAGCCTTTCGCCGAGACAGGAAAAACGCTGGACACCGTCGAAATCCGCGACACTTCCGTGGTCACCTCCGGCATCTACGAGCGATGCTTCTATGAGGACGGCGTTCTCTACCACCATGTCCTTGACACCGCCACCGGATATCCGGTAGACAATGAACTGGCAAGTGTGACCATTATCTGTGACTCCTCCACAAAGGCCGACGCCCTCTCCACCGCCTGTCTCTGCATGGGGTTAAAAAAAGGCCGTCAATTTCTTGACGGTCAGAAAGACATAGCCTATCTTCTGATCACAAAGGACGGAGCGCAATACACTTCCAAAAATTTCTGCCTAACATAAGAGGAGGGAAGAATTTCCCTCCTCTTATGTTCCACGCCAAGAACCTATTACAGCATATTTTTATATCTTGACATTACCCGCCAGCACGTTCCTGTAATCTTCCAGATTTTTGGCAAGAAGCGTCGGCGTATCCAGGTTGTAGGGACAATGCCCCTTACACTGGTTGCAGTGCAGGCATTCCTCGATCTTTCCCATCTTCTCCTGCCACTCTTCACCCAGATACCCAGCCGAAGGCGCTCTGCGAAGAAGCAGGGACATTCTTGCGCAAGTATTGATCTCGATTCCAACCGGGCAGGGCATACAGTAACCGCAGCCCCTGCAGAACTCGCCCAGAAGCTCCTCCCTGTCCTTTTTGATAATGGCAGAAAGTTCTTCCGTCATGGCAGGCGGATTGTCTATATAAGACAGGAACTCGTCAAGTTCCTTCTCCCTTTGTACGCCCCAGATCGGCAGTACATTGTCATACTGCGCTAGATACGCATAAGCCGCCGCAGAGTTGGTAATCAGGCCGCCGGAGAGCGCCTTCATGGCGATAAAACCCATATTCGCCGCCTTACACTTCTCCACCAGCTCGATATCCTTATCCGTAGCCAGATAACAGAACGGGAACTGCAACGTCTCATAAAGCCCGCTGTCGATGGCTTCGTGAGCCACCGCAAGACGGTGGTTCGTTATTCCGATATGCCTGATCTTTCCCTGCTCCTTCGCCTGTAAAGCAGCGTCGTAAAGGCCGCTCTCATCCCCCGGCTTCGGGCAAAAAGCGGGATTGTGGAACTGGTAAAGATCAATGTAATCCGTCTTCAAATTGGCAAGGCTGGTCTCTAAGTCCTTCCAGAAACCCTCCGCATTCTGCGAACCGGTCTTCGTCGCGATATACACCTTCTCCCGCATTCCCTCAAAGGCAAGCCCCACCTTATGTTCGCTGTCCGAATACCAGCGCGCCGTATCGAAAAAGGTCATGCCGTTATCGTAGGCTTTCCTGAGAAGTTTCACCGCCTCCTCGTCGGAAACCCGCTGGATCGGCAATGCGCCAAAAGCATTCTTATCTGTCACAATTCCCGTTTTCCCCAATGTAACCGTAATCTTACCCATCTATCCCTCCATATCTGTCACGATTCTTCTTTTACCGTTTCCCGCTGCTTATTCCACTCTCTCCATGCAAAAAACAGGCAAACGAGAAACAAGATACCACACAACATACGAATGCCAAAGTTATTACTGTTACCCATAAATGCCAGACCAAAATTAGCTATTGCCGCAGCCAAAAAACATATCGCGGCTATCAATACTCTATTCGCTTTCATCACAACGCCTCCTACCGCGTAATAAAAATTTTGTTTATTCACAGACCATGCAGGCAGTTATTCATAACGGAGCCTCTAAAGCGGCGCCAGCGCTTAGCGAGGTTCTTTCGAGCTTAGCGTCTGCTGCGCTGCGACCGAAGCGAAAGCGGGGCGACATATGAATAACTGTCCTGCAATGGATTTATAAATCCACAAATTTTATTACACAATCACCTTCTTCGGGCACTTCTCCTTACACGTGCCGCACCCGGTACACTTCTCCTGATCGATCACCGCATGGAAATCCTCAATCACGATCGCGTCCGCCGGACAGTTCTTCTTGCACAACTGACAGGCGATACAACCCACGTCGCAGGCTTTCATAGTGACAGGCCCCTTCTCCTTGGAACTGCATGCCACCACATGCTTCGCATCATAGGGAATCAGCTCGATCAGGTGCTTCGGGCAGGCCGCCACGCACTTGCCGCAAGCCTTGCACGCCTCCTTATCCACCACCGCCACACCGTTTACCACATGAATCGCGTCGAAAGGACAGGCTTTCACACAGCTTCCGAAGCCTACGCAGCCGTCATTACAGGATTTCGGCCCGCCGTTTGGCACAAAAGCGAGCATCGCGCAGTCTTCCACGCCTGTATAATCATAATCCACCCGGGTGCGTTCTTTATCGCCCTTACATTTCACAAAGGCCACCATGCGTACGCTCTCACCGGCTTCCACGCCCATGATCTGCGCCACCTGCACGCCGACTTTCTCACCGCCCACAGGGCAGGCGTTTGTGGGCGCCTCCCCCTTCACGATAGCCGCCGCCAGACCGGAACATCCAGCGTAACCGCAGCCGCCACAGTTATTTCCCGGAAGAACACCCAAAATGGCCTCCTCCCTCTCGTCCACATCCACTTTAAATTTAATACCGGCCACGCCAAGAAACAGTCCCACAAAGAGTCCAACCGCTCCCACAATCCCCGTAGCCATCAAAATTCCCGCTATGCTCATACCTTCGTCCCCCTATTATAACAGTCCGGAAAATCCGCAGAACGCAATCGCCATAAGCCCCGCCGTCACCAGAACGATCGGCATCCCCTTAAAGGATTCCGGTATATCGTTGTAAGTCAGTTTTTCGCGGATACCCGCCAGAATCACAATGGAAATCGTAAAGCCGGCTGCTGTCGCAAAACCGTTGACTACTCCGGTCAGTATTCCATAATTCTTCTGCACATTGGTCAGCGCCACGCCGAGCACCGCGCAGTTGGTGGTGATCAACGGCAGATACACGCCAAGCGACTGGTACAGCCCCGGAATGAACTTCTTTAAAAACATCTCCACAAACTGCACAAGAGCCGCAATGACCAAAATAAACACAATGGTCTGTAAGTAGGCAATATGAAAGGGAATCAGAATAAACTGATAAATCGCCCCCGCCACCGCCGATGCCAACGTAATGACAAAGATAACCGCCACGCCCATGCCGGTTGCCGTCTCCGTCTTCTTGGACACCCCAAGGAACGGGCACAGCCCCAAAAACTGGCTCAAAACCACATTGTTTACGAGCGAGGACGCTATCAAAATCACAAGTAATTCCTTTATCATTTCTTATCCCCCTCTCCCGCTTTCTCATCGTATAATCTGTGGGTACAGCCGCTGTCGGAGCAGTTCATGCAGTCCGAGTCGCAGCCCGACTGAATCTTCGACATATCCCTGCCTTTTCTCTCACCGGCGATCTTTACTTTGTTTTGGATCGCCGTCAAAGTCGCTAACACAAAGAACGCGCCGGGCGCCATAATAAAGATGCTGACCGGAACGTAACTTTCCGGCATTACGTGGATACCGAAAATCTCACCCGCACCCAGAAGCTCTCTCACCGCGCCGATACAGGTCAACGCCACGGAGAAGCCAAGTCCCATGCCGATCCCGTCAAACAAAGAGGGAATCACCGGATTCTTGTAAGCGTATGCCTCCGCACGCCCAAGGATAATACAGTTTACCACGATCAGCGGAATGTAAATGCCGAGCGCGTCGTAGAGGAAGGGAATAAATCCCTGTAACAGCAGCTCCACCATCGTCACGAAGGAGGCGATGATGACGATAAACGCCGGAATCCTTACCTTATCCGGTATGATATTTCTAAGAAGAGAAATAAACACATTGCTCAGCGCAAGCACTACCATCGTCGTAAGCCCCATTCCGAGCCCGTTGATCGCCGAAGTGGTCACCGCAAGCGTCGGGCACATGCCAAGCATCAGGACAAAGGTCGGGTTCTCCTTTACAATACCGTTTACAAGACGTTCTTTTGCACTATTCATTTGCACTACCTCCTCCCAACACTGTCTGGAAATAGTATAATCCTGCATTGACTCCATTGGTCACCGCATTTGTGGTGATCGTCGCGCCGGAAATCGCGTCGATCTGATCATCAGAGGTTGCACCACTCTTGGTGTACGCAAACTTTTCCACCTGCTTTCCCGCAAACTGCGGCTTCAACACTTCATCTGCCCGCATACCCAGGCCCGCTGTCTCGGAAATCGCGAGAATCGAAATCCCGTTTACTGTTCCGTCCATACGCACGCCGACAGAAAACTGAATATCTCCGCCGTAGCCTTCCTTTGTCGTCACTGTAATCACATAGCCAAGCAGTTCGCCAGAAGCGTCCTTCGCTTCCATCACTTCATCAATGCTCTCCTGCGAATAGCCCTCTTCATTCCAGCCCACATCTGCCACTGGTTCTACGCCTATCATGCCAAACGAGGCCGCGTCGGCAAACACTTCCTGGCACGCCTCCTGCTTCGCCTTCGCCTCCTGCTCGGCTATCGGGTCTTTCGTCACCTGATAAACCACGCCGAGAAGCAAACCGGCAATCAGCGTGATCGCCAGCAGAATCCCTGTATTTTTCATCATCTCTTTCATGCCTTTTCTCCTCCTTTACCAAATGCTTTCGGAAGAGTGATCTTCTCAATCAGCGGCACTAAAAGATTGCCGATGATGATCGCGTAAGACACTCCCTCCGCGGAGGGGCCGAAGATACGGAATATCCCCGTCAGAATACCCAGCAGAACACCATATAAATACTGGCCTTTTTTCGTGATCGGCCTGGTCACATAGTCCGTCGCCATAAAGAAAGCCCCAAGCATCAGGCCGCCGCCGGAAAGATGGGCAGATATGTAAGGCCAATCCATCCCGTGAGCCCCAAAAATACTCACAAAAATTGCCAGCGTCACAATGTATGTACCCGGAATCCGAAGATCAATAATCCCGAACAGGATCAGGATACATGCGCCAATCACAATCGCAATCATGGATGTCTCTCCGATGGTTCCCGCCGTGCGGCCGATCACCATATCCAGAATGTTGACAGCCTCACCGCTCTTTAAGTTTGCCAGAGGCGTCGCGCCCGTGTACGCATCACAGTCAAAATTTGTCATGATGGAGGTGAAGGAGATCAACAGGAAACACCGCGCCCCTAACGCCGGGTTCATGAAGTTCTGCCCCAGACCGCCAAACAGCATCTTGACCACCAGAATCGCGAACACGCCGCCTATCACGCCAATCCACCACGGTGCAGAGACCGGCAGGTTTAGCGCCAGCAGCAGCCCCGTCACCACCGCGGAGAAATCTCCTATGGTCACCTTTTTCTTACAGATTTTTTCAAACAAAAACTCCGTCAACACCGTGGAAGCCACTGTCACAAGGATCAGAAGCAGCGCCTTCGGCCCGAAGTTATAAATACCAAATCCTGCCGCCGGAAGAAGGGCGATCACCACAGTCATCATGATACCTGTAGTGGTTGACTTTGATCTGACATGAGGATTCGACGATACCTTCAATAATTCACTCATCTCTACAGTCTATGCTCCTTTCTTCTCACTTTTTCTTTTTGGCAAGCATGAGCTTGCGCATGGATTTAATATTCTGTGTCAGAGGACGCTTCGCCGGGCAGATAAAGCTGCAGCAGCCGCATTCGCAGCACTCCATACCGTCATGGGAAAGAAAGGTCTCCTCATCTCCATGGGCGGCTGCAACTGCCAGAATCTTCGGCACGACCCGTCCCGGACAAACCTCCACACAGCGGCCGCAGTTGATGCAGGCACTGGGTTCCATCTGCGACACCTCATCCTCGGTCAGGCAAAGAAGCGCCGAAGCCGTCTTTGTGGTGGGTACATCCAGATTAAAGAGGGCAAATCCCATCATCGGGCCTCCTGATACCACTTTCACGGGCTCCTGCTTAAAGCCCCCCGCTTCCTCCACAAGTTCATGATAATTGGTTCCGATCCGCACGATAAAGTTGCGGGGATCCGCAATGGCGTCGCCGGTCACGGTGACGATACGGTTCATCAGGGGCTTTCCCTCAATCACCGCATGGTAAATCGCCACAACCGTATCCACATTGTTCACCACACAACCCGCGTCCGCAGGCAGCATGGATGAATTGATCGCTCTTCCCGTGGTCGCATAGATAATCTGCCTCTCTGCGCCCTGTGGATACTTGGTTTTCAGCTCCTTGACGCTGATGCGCGGCTCGTCCTTTACCAGTTCTTTCAATTTTTCAATACAGTCCGGTTTGTTGTCCTCTACGGCCAGAATCCCTCTGGCATTATCAAACAGTTTCAGGGAAACCTTAAGTCCCCCGACGAGTTTTTCCGGCTCCTCCAGCATCCTGCGGTAGTCGGACGTAAGATAAGGCTCGCACTCCGCGCAGTTTGCAATCACATAGTCAATCTTCTCCGGCTCCTTGGGTGAGAGTTTGATAAAGGTGGGGAAACCCGCGCCTCCCATACCAACGATACCGGCCTCCTTCACGCACTCGATGATCTCTTCTTTCGTCATCTCTTCAAGCGGTTTTCTCTTCGGATACTCTACTTCCTCATAGAGCCCATCATTTTCAATGATAATGCTCATCACGCTGTCACCCGTAACAACGCGCCTTGGCTCAATTGCCTTCACCGTGCCCGATACCGTCGCGTAGATGGGCGCGGACACGAAACCGCCCGCCTCCGCTATCTTCTGCCCTGTCAACACCCTGTCGCCCTTCTCCACGATAGGCTTGGCGGGTGCACCGATATGCTGGGACAACGGATACACCAGATCTCCCTTGGGCAGCACTTCCTTAATTGGCTTATCCTTTGACAGATCCTTGCCGTCATAGGGATGTATGCCGCCGTTAAATGTTCGTTTTGCCATACCTGTAACCCTGCTCCTTTCACGTTTCATTCTTCCCCTGGGTCCGATTGAACCGCTACTATAAATATACTATTTTTCGACGAAAAAAACTACTGCTATTTCAAAAAATGTGCTAAGATGTACTTTAGAAATGAATACGGAGGAAAACATGCAAATCGTAAATCAAACACTGGAATCCTTCAAAATTGAATATCCTCTCGAACAAATTGCTCCTCTGGAGAAAATTTTGTTCGTAGATATCGAAACCACAGGCTTTACGGCGAAAAGTTCTTCCCTGTATCTGATCGGAACCGGCTTTTACGCGAAAGGCTCCTGGCGGATCAGACAGTGGTTCTGCGAGAATCCCACGGAGGAAGCGTCTCTGCTTGACGCCTTTTTCTCCTTTGCGGCCTCCTACACCCACCTGATTCACTTTAACGGTAATAATTTTGACCTGCCCTATCTGCTCCAAAAATGTGAACAGCATGGGCTTGCGCACAATTTTGACAGATTTGCGGGGATTGATCTGTATAAACGCGTCTCTCCCTACAAAGCGTTTCTGCATGTTCCCAACTGCAAGCAGAAATCGTTGGAAAATCTTCTTGGCATCCACCGGGCAGACCGGTTTAGCGGTGGGGATCTGATCGAGGTTTACTGCCACTATGTAAAAAGCCCGTCGAAGGATGCCCTCTCCCTTCTGCTTTTACATAACAGCGACGATATGAAGGGCATGATGCAGATTCTCCCCCTTCTGGCATTTTATGATCTTTTCAACGGAGATATCCGTGCTAAAAAAGTACAGGCAAACAGCTATGTTGACTATAATGGCCAGGACAGGAAAGAACTTTTGATAAAACTGCTTCTGCCCACAGCCCTTCCCATTCCTCTCGCCAATTTGGCAAACGGGTGTTATTTCAGCGCAGAAAAAAAAGAGGCCATCCTGAAAGCGCCTCTCTACGAGGAAGAAATGAAATATTTCTACTCCAATTACAAAGACTACTATTACCTGCCGGTGGAAGATACCGCCCTGCATAAATCCGTATCCGCCTTCGTGGATAAGCCACAACGCGTTCAGGCGACTGCCGCTACCTGCTACACCAGAAAATACGGTCTCTTCCTGCCCCAGTGGGATATTTTTGTCGAACCTTTCTTCAAGCGCGATTACAAAAGCAAAGAATATTTCTTTGAACTCACGGATGAGCGAAAGACGGATCGGGAGCTCTTCTCCCGCTACGCCCAGTATCTGCTTGGCAAGATGGCTAAAACTTATTAAAAAAACCTTCTATATACGCAGAAAAGGCAGCGACAAATCGCTGCCTTAAAATTTTAGAGAGGTTTCTGATAAAAGAAAGAATTTTTCCGTTCAAACCCCACGTCCTTGTAATTGATGATCTGCTCCGTACTGCCAATAAACAGATATCCGCCCGGTTTCAGGCTCCTCTGGAACTTGCGGAACACTTCATCCTTTGCCTCCTCCGTAAAGTAAATCAGCACATTGCGGCACACAATCAAATGAAAGTCCGTCGGATATGTATCCTTTAAAAGGTTGTGCTCCCTAAATTCCACCCTGGACTTCACCTCATCGGAAATCTGATAGGAGAGCCCAATTTTCGTAAAAAATTTCTTTTTCAGATCCGCCGGTACACCCGCCACACTCTTTTCTCCGTACAATCCAAGCTTCGCCTTCTCAATCACCTGCTTATCAAGATCGGTTGCATAAATCCGGATCTGGTTGATCGGTAAATGTCTTGACAATGCCATCACCAGAGAATACGGCTCATCACCGGTGGAGCATGCCGCGCTCCAGATTTTTAAGTTTTTGCCGTAACGGTTAATTAAATCTGGAAATACGTCTTTATCCAAAAGTTGCCATTGATCTACATTTCTGTAAAACTCTGATACATTGATTGTGAGATAATTGACAAATTCTTCAAATCTTGCTTTGTCCGTCTTGAGAAGTGAAACATAATTATCATATCCCACAACTTTGTTTTTGGAGATCAGCGTGTCAATGCGGCGCTTCATCTGCTTTTCTTTATAGGCGTTAAGATCAATCTTGGTAAGGTCGTAAACCGCTTTCTTAAAGTACTCGTAATCATATGCCATGAATACTCACCGTCCCTTATTCTTTTATGATGTATAAGCCCGCGAAATGCATATTTTAAAAATTATTCCACGTCCCCGCTCTCTTCTGCAATCACCGCGTCAATATCCACAGAAACGACATCCTCATCCCCGGATTTTTCCGCCTTAGGCTCTGCAAACATAGCCTTAATGCTCAGGCTGATCTTCTTATCCGCCTCATTAAAATCCACAACCTTCGCGGTCACTTCTTCGCCGCTCTTCAATACGTCAGAGGGCTTGTCGATATGCTCCTTGGAAATCTGGGATACATGAAGCAGAGCGTCAATACCGGGCTCCAGCTCGATAAATGCACCGAAATCCGTCATGCGCGCTACTTTGCCGGTCACCACGCTGCCCACAGCATACTTGTCCGCCGCGTTCTTCCATGGATTCTGATCTTCAAACTTAAGGCTCAGGGCAATCTTCGTACCGGAGATATCCTTGATCAGCACCTTTACCACATCGCCAACCTTAAATACCTTCTTCGGGTTCTCCACTCTGCCCCAGGACATCTCAGAGATGTGAAGCAGGCCATCGCAGCCGCCCAGGTCAATGAATGCACCGAAATCCGTCACATTCTTAACCGTGCCTTCCACGGTATCTCCAACCTTAATGGTCTCAAACAGTTTCTTCTGCAGTTCCGCCTTCTCCTCAAGGATCAACTGCTTCCTGTCGCCGATGTATCTTCTTCTCTTCGGATTGTACTCGCTGATTACAAACTGAATCTCCTGACCCGCATACTTGGTCAGATCTTTCTCATATGTGTCGGATACAAGGCTTGCAGGGATGAAAATCCTGACTTCCTCCACTACCACGCTAAGGCCGCCGTCCAGCACCTGTGCCACCTTGGCTGTGAGCACTTCCCTGTTCTCATAAGCTTCCTCGATCCTCTTGTTTCCTCTGTCCGCCGCAAGCCGCTTATAAGTGAGAAGAACCTGGCCTTCTCCGTCGTTCACCTTGAGTACCTTTACCTCCATCGTATCACCCGGCTTCGCGATGGTTGTCAAATCAACGTTAGGCTCATTTGTATATTCATGTCTGGTGAGAACACCATCTGACTTATATCCGATGTTGAGAATGATCTCTTCCGGTTTTACATCAATAACAGTACCTTCAACAACCTCTCCTGTGTGTATTGTCTTAAAAGACTCGTCTAACATTTGTTCAAAAGTTAATTCTGACATAATTTTGAACCTCCTCGATAATATTGTTTGGGGTGGAAGCCCCTGCTGTAATACCCACCAGACGGACAGATTTAGGTAATTGCAAATGCAAGTCCTCGAGTGTCTGTATATAGTAGGTCATCTGGCACTCCTGCCTGCAAATCTCATAGAGTTTCCTTGTGTTAGAACTATGATTTCCACCTATTACTATCATTACATCAACCCGTGCCGCAAGTTCTCTGGCCTCGGCCTGTCGCACTTCCGTAGCGTTACATACAGTATTCACAACACTACCATTGTAACCTTTTTTATCGAAAATTTCAACCACATCTTGAAATTTCTTGTAGTTAAATGTCGTTTGCGAAACAATACACAGCTCCTCTCCCTCACGGCAGACGAACTTTTCCGCCTCTTCCACTGATTCAATGATGTAAGTGGGGGATTGCGACCACCCTCTGGTCGCCTCCACCTCTGGGTGTCCCTCATCACCGACAATCACGATGCTCCTGCCCGCTGCGCTCTCCCGCTCTACAATATCATGAATCCGTTTGACAAAAGGACAGGTGGCATCTATCACCTCATATCCGAGCTCCTTCAATCTTTCACAGACACACTTCTCCACTCCGTGGGAACGGATGATCATCGTGCCCCTTTCAGGCTCCGGAAGCACCTCCGCCTCCTCAAGGGAGGAAATCACCGCAACGCCTCTCTTTCGCAGATCTTTGACAACCTCCTCGTTATGTATAATAGACCCGAAGGTATAAATGGGCCGCCCGTTGCTTTTCCGGTTCTCTATCTGCTCATAGACGGTATCCACCGCCCTCTGTACGCCAAAGCAGAAACCGGCGTGCTCTGCCAGAATTACCTCCATAATAACCTCCAACTAACATAATGTGATGATGGCGTCCACCACCTCGTCGACCGTCATGTGGGAAGAATCAATTAACACAGCGTCCTCTGCCTGCTTTAAGGGCGAAATCTCCCTGGTCATATCCTGATGGTCGCGCTCGATGATATCCTTCTCAATCGTCGAAAGATCGCAGGCTTCCCCCCTCTGTGTAAGCTCCTTATAACGTCGCAGCGCCCTCTCATGACTGTCCGCCGTCAGATAGACCTTGACCTGTGCCTCCGGCAGCACACAAGTGCCAATATCACGCCCGTCCATCACCACGTCCGCATCCGCCGCCAGCTTTTGCTGCAGCTCCACCAGTTTCTTACGCACTCTGGGGTTCGGGCTGCTCACAGAGGCCATCCGTCCCACCTCCTCCGTGCGGATATAGGGATTCACGTTCTCGCCGTTTAAATATACCACCTGTTCTCCATTCTCATAACCGATGGTAATGTCCGCGCTCTGGCACTTTTCGTCAATCTGGTCGGGGGTTGCTTTCTCCCGCAGCAGATACAACGCCATAGCGCGGTACATAGCCCCCGTATCCACATAGATATATCCCTTCTTCGCCGCTATCTTTTTTGCAATCGTGCTCTTTCCCGCGCCCGCAGGCCCGTCTATGGCTATATTAAATCCCATGGTAATTTACTCCTTTCCCTTTCCCGCACAGCTCATTCCGGCAAGATACCCCGTAGACCATGCAATCTGTAGATTAAAACCGCCCGTCAATCCATCCAGATCCAGCACCTCTCCCGCGAAGTACAGTCCCCGCACAAGCTTTGACTCCATCGTGGATGGCGTTACCTCTTTCACCGCTACCCCGCCCTGCGTGATCACGGCCTCGTCATACCCTCTCTTTCCGCTTACGTGCAGGGTGAATGCCTTCGTAAGCCCGACAAGCCGACGCCGCTCCGGCCGTGTAATCTCATGCACCTTTTTCTCCGGATCAATACCTGACCTCTCTATCATAACAGAAATCAGTTTCGACGGATAGAGCCCATTCAGTGCATTTTTAAACTGGCGGTTCAGGTTTTCCTCAAAGTCCCGCAAAATACGTTTGTCCAACTGTTCCTCGGAGAGCGCCGGTTTCAGATCCACCGAAAGAAGAAGCGCTTCCTCCCCCTTCCTTTTACCGCAAAAGCTGCTTGCCGACAACACAAGCGGCCCGCTCACCCCGTAGTGCGTAAAGAGCATCTCTCCGAATCCCTGATAAAGCTTCTTTTTTCCACAGCTCATGGTCAGGGACACATTTTTGAGAGATAACCCCTGTAATTTTTTACACCAGTCCTCCGTGACTGCAAGCGGCACCAAGGCGGGCTCACACGCCTTCACCTTATGCCCAAGCTCCGCCGCCATGCGGTGTCCGTCCCCGGTAGAACCTGTCGTCTGGTAGGAAAGACCTCCCGTAGCCACAATCACGCTTCCCGCCGGAATCACACTGCCGTCCGTCAGCCGCACACCCGTCACCCATCCGTCCGCACAGGCGATCCCCTGCGCCGTACAGCGGAGTCTCACTTCCACTCCTTTTTTCTGTAAAAGCCTCTGAAATGCCGCCGTCACATCGGACGCGTGATCCGAAACCGGAAACACCCGCTCTCCCCGTTCCGTCTTTAAATGACATCCGTTATTTTCCAACAGCGCCATCAGTGCGTAATTATCCAGTTCATGAAACGCACTGTAGAGAAACTTCGGATTACTCACTATATTTTCAAAAAACTTGTCCCGCTCACAGGCATTGGTCACATTGCAGCGTCCCTTGCCCGTAATATAAATCTTTTTGCCAAGCTTTTCATTCTTTTCCAAAATAACAACGCGGCGCCCGCTATCTGCCGCCGCGACCGCCGCTATCATCCCTGCCGCGCCGCCACCGACCACGACCACCTGATCTTTTTCTCTGTTCATCGGTTCTCTCTTCTCACGCTTTTATTCCGTCTTCTTCCGCAGTGGATAGTTTAACATCGGCTCCTCGTCAATGAAGTTAATCTCGTCATTGAGGTAAACCTGATAATTGTTCCAGGCCTCCTCCAGATTTTTCAGGTTATCCTTCACTTCCTCAGGCTGTTTTAAGCACATCGCCACCACTAACGCATTTATCATGCTTAAAGGCGCCACCAGGGAATCCACGATAGACACCATGTCGCTTCTGGCAAACAGGTTGCAGGAGGAATATAAATTCATCGGGGAATGCACCGAATCCGTCACCGCAATCACCTTCGCATTTCTGTCATTGGCAAACTCCATGGCTTTCAGGGTTCTCATGGAATAACGCGGAAAACTGATCCCCACGAAAGCGTCCTGCTCATCGATCCGGATCATCTGCTCAAAAGTTTCCGACACACTGGTTGTCCGCAGAAGCACCACATTCCCGCGGATCATATTCAGGTAAAACTGCAAAAAATCCGCCAGCGGCTCGCAGCTTCTGACACCCATAATGTAGACTGTCTTTGCCGCCAGAATGATATCCACGGCTGTCTCAAAAGCCACAGGATCCAGATTGTGGATCGTATCCTGAATCTTTTCGATATCAGCCTGCAGCACGGAGTTCAAGATCTCCGACTGGCTGCTCTTGCCATACTTCGCGCCGATTTTCTGCACGGAATTGATTTTATTCTGCACCCAGTATTCCAAGTCCCTCTGAAATTCCGGGTATCCCTCATAGCCGATGAACATGGCATAACGCACCACAGTGGATTCGCTGACGCCCACCGTATCTCCCAGCTTCGCCGCAGTCATAAACACCGCCTGATCATAGTGATCGTAGATAAACGCTGAGATGGCCTTCTGTCCCTTACTCATCTTGCCGTAATACTCGTTGATTCTGGTTATGATATCATAACGATTTTCTATTGCCATGTTACCGCTCTCCCGGCGCTATCAAATATTTTGAAAAGCGTTATAGGATTCCTCCAACAGTTTGATGGTGTCCTCCTCCTGCAGATCATAATCCCCTGTCAGCGTCATACAGGCCGCTCCATGGATAAAAATCCACATTTTCATGAACATGCCGCTGGGATCTTTACAGCCAAAAATTTTCGCACTGTTGATCTCCCGCACCACCGCTCCGTTCTTGCCGTTTAACATATCGTAAAGGCTTTTTCCGTGCCGGTTCTCCGAAAGGAATAAAAGGCGGAATAGCTGTTGTTCCTCCTGGGAAAAACGGATGTAGGCCAGTCCCAGATTCACAAAAGGCGTATTGTTGATCTTCGGAAATTCTTCATAGTAGGTATTAAAAAATTCGATCGCCTTTGCAAAGAGATCTTCCCCCAGTTCCTCCATGTTCTTATAAACGCGGAAAATCGGCTGGGTGGAGCATCCCGCCTTCGCCGCAAGCGTTCTCGCGCTCACCTGGCCGAATCCCTCCTGCCGCGCCATCTCAAAGGCCGCGTTCAGTATGTCATTTTTTGTGATCGTCTCTTTTCTTGCCATAAAAATGTACCTCTCTTGTAGCTTTTTACAACATCTTTTGGTAACGTATGTTATTATAATATATTATGTAACCTACGTCAAGCCCTTTTTGAAGAAAATGTAAAATAGCACAAAGCCGAGCAGGCAAAAAAAGTGATCCCGGAAGTTTACTTCCACGGGATCACTTTGTCATGCCTATTCGGCGTGAGCCGAACAACGAGGATTTGCGAAGCAAATTCGAGTGATTGCTCGGCTTTATGCGCTTAACTATCAGACGGGGTAAGCATTATTTTTTGTATCCGCCTGGGTCATGTCAACCTTCTCCTGCTGTGCCTGGCGGTACTTGAAGAAGTCGATCGCCACCTGCGGGAACAGTGCATAGGACAGCACATCCTCGTCCTGCTGTTTCCATTCCTTCATCTCCGCTTCCAGACCCGCAAGCTCGGGCTCAGTGTGTCCGGTCGCCTCAGCGGAGCGGGCGGTAGAACGCGGCTCGCCGGGAATAACCTTGTCGATTACTTCCTGGCTCATAGGCTTAACCGTCTGTCCGTAATTACCGCGAAGCAAATCCTTGAACTCTCCTGTTGCCATCTTATATCTCTCGCCCATCAGCACATTAAATACCGCCTGTGTGCCGACAATCTGCGAGGAGGGTGTAACAAGGGGAGGCTCGCCGCAATCCTTGCGGACTCTCGGAATTTCCTCCAGCACATCCTGGTATTTATCCTCTGCCTTCTGTTCCTTCAACTGGCTTACCATATTGGACAGCATACCGCCAGGAACCTGATAGCGCAGTGTATTGATGTTTACACCGAGTACTTTCGTGCTCATCAGGCCGGATTCGATACATTCCTCACGGTAAGGACGGAAGTAGTCTGCAATCTCCGCCAGAATATTCTGATCGTAACCGGTATCGTAAGGTGTGCCCTTGAAGGTCTCCACCATAACCTCCGTTGCAGGCTGGGAAGTACCCAGTGCAAAAGGAGAAATGGCACAGTCGATCACATCCACGCCTGCCTCCACTGCTTTCAGATATGTCATGGACGCTACGCCGGACGTATAGTGCGTATGCAGTTGGATCGGGAGCTTTGTGCTCTCCTTTAACGTCTTTACGAGCTCCGCTGCGCGATAGGGAACAAGCAGACCCGCCATATCCTTGATACAAATGGAATCTGCGCCCATTTCCTCAATCTTCTTCGCCATATCCGCCCAATACTCCAAGGTATAGGCATCTCCAAGGGTATAGGAAAGCGCAATCTGCGACTGTCCTCTGCCCTCCTGCTTTTTAATCTTGTTGGTTGCGTCTACCGCCGCCTGCAGGTTGCGGATATCGTTCAGACAGTCAAAAATTCTGATGACATCAATGCCGTTTGCGATGGATTTCTCAACAAACGCGTACACCACATCATCCGCATAAGGTCTGTATCC
Organism: Lachnospiraceae bacterium UBA3310; assembly: GCA_002361355.1. Taxonomy (GTDB): domain Bacteria; phylum Bacillota; class Clostridia; order Lachnospirales; family Lachnospiraceae; genus UBA3282. Next base: position 60,194 of record DESQ01000033.1, on the reverse strand, counting down.
CAAAATGTTCTGACCTCTGAATAACATCTGCAATTTTGTATTCTTAAAGCCGTCTCTCAACTTCCGCAGTCTCTCCCACGGATCCTCCTTCAGGAAACGAAGAGATGCGTCAAAGGTCGCACCACCCCAGCACTCTACTGCGTGGTAGCCGACTTTATCCATCTTATCTACGATTGGAAGCATCATCTCAGTAGGCATTCTGGTCGCAATCAGAGACTGATGTGCGTCACGAAGAACGGTTTCCATGATTCCAACCGGCTTTTTAATCTGTTCTGCCATTATATTATCCTCCTAAAAAATTAGTTCACAGCTTGCCGAGGTCGCGAAGCGATCCTCGAGAAGTTAAATCCAAAGGATTTTACTTCGTTTAGAATACGCCGAACACTGCCATGAAGGTACCTGCCGCTACGGCCGTACCGATAACGCCTGCTACGTTAGGACCCATCGCGTGCATCAGCAGGAAGTTTGTGGGATCATACTCCGCGCCAACCTTCTGTGAAACCCTGGCTGCCATAGGCACCGCGGAAACACCCGCAGAACCGATCAGCGGATTCACCTTGCCCTTGGTAGCCACACACATGAGCTTACCGAACAATACACCTGCCGCCGTGCCGACCGCAAATGCGATCAGACCTAAAATGACAATCTTGATGGTATCCATGTTCAGGAACGCCTCTGCGCTGGTGGTCGCGCCCACGGAAGTACCGAGGATGATAACCACAATGTACATCAGCGCGTTGGAAGCCGTCTCCGTCAACTGTCTCACCACACCGCACTCTCTGAACAGGTTACCAAGCATCAGCATACCAATCAGGGGCGCTGTTGTAGGCAGGATCAGGGATACGACTATCGTAACGATGATCGGGAACAGAATCTTCTCCAGCTTGCTGACAGGACGAAGCTGTCCCATCTTGATCTTTCTCTCCTTCTCCGTCGTGAAAAGCTTCATGATCGGCGGCTGGATAATAGGCACCAGAGCCATGTAGGAATAAGCCGCCACAGCAATCGGGCCAAGCAGCGTTGTCTGCCCCAGTTTACCTGCAAGGAAAATGGAAGTAGGGCCGTCCGCACCACCGATAATGGAGATAGCCGCCGCGGCCTTATCGTTAAACCCTAAAAAGATCGCGCCGAAGTATGCCGTAAAGATACCGAACTGCGCCGCCGCGCCCAAAAGGAAACTCTTCGGGTTCGCAATCAACGGGCCAAAGTCCGTCATAGCGCCTACGCCCATGAAAATCAGGGACGGCAGAATCGCCCACTCATCCAGCTTGTAGAAATAATACAGCAAACCGCCGCCGGTGCCGCCCTCTCCGTAAGGTGCCATGATATCCGGATAGATATTCACAAGCAGCATGCCAAATGCAATCGGCACCAATAAGAGCGGTTCAAAATCTTTGGCGATTGCCAGATATAGGAACACAAGTGCTACAACAATCATGATATAATTTCCGACTTCCAGATTGAAGAAAGCGGTCTGATGTATCAGATTGTTAAGCGTCTCAACTATATACATTTTCTTAACCTCCTGTAGTTTTAGTTTCAGAGGAAGCGTTATCCCTTTCCGCTTCTTCCGATGATTAGTTCAATGTCGCGAGAAGTGCGCCTGCCTCTACAGCATCGCCCACTGCCACATTGATACTTGCTACAGTACCGTCCTGCGGAGCCACTACAGGGATCTCCATCTTCATTGCCTCTACGACCACAACAGAGTCACCCTTCTTCACTGCCTGGCCCACATTAGCCTCGATCTTGAACACCTTACCTGCCGCGCCGGCCTCAATCCTCACGCTGCCTGCTGCGCCGCCTGCCGCGGGTGCTGCTGCGGGAGCCGGAGCTGCCTTGGGAACTGCTCTGGGTGCTGCGGGCGCTGCCGCTGCGGGTGCGCCGCTTGTCGCTCCCTCTTCCACCACTACATCATATACGCTGCCATTTACGGTAATTGTATAATTTTTCATCTTCATATCCTCCTATGATCTTAGGCATTCTGCCATTTGCTCTTATTAGATTTTCTGATGGATCTCACCACGAATCCGTCAGTGGAAGCAGCTCCCTCGTAAGCTGCGACAGCCGCCGCGATAACCGCTACAAGCTCGGTATCGTCGGAGAGTTCCTCCTTGGCTGCAATCTGCTCCACCACAGGAGCTGCTGCAGGAGCCGGCTCCTCCTTCTTCTGCTTCGACTCAAATTTAGAGATCAGAGTGAAGCAGGAAATAATCAGGCTGATCAGGATCAGAACCGCAAACACAGTTCCCATACCGATCACGGTATTCATGAGAGCCTTAAACATGATCTCTCCCAAAGAATACTCCACATTGGTGGTAATTCCGATATAGGTCGACAGCGCATCGTCGAGAATAATCTCCACCTCCGCATTGTGGGAAGAACCGAGCACATTGACCGTGATGATCACTTCCCCTTCATCAAACGCTACGGAAGCGCCGTCCACACCCTCGTAGGTGCCGATATCCTTCAGTGCGCTCTCCCAACCCTGAAAGCCGTTTACGAGAACGGGATCGCCTCCGCCATACTGCTCGATAGCGCCCTGGCTCACGATCATGTTCATCTGATCGACAATGGTAGTACCGATCTGTACCGCCTGCTCCGTACTGATCGGGCCGCTTGCGGCCGTTTCCTCCTGACCGCACGCTGCAAGACAGGCCATACAGGTAATCATTCCTAATATTACCAATAGTTTTTTCATACTTACACACATGCCTTTCCGTAACCCGCGTGTAAAAAACGCGGGCACAATATTTGCAAAACGGACATATGAAGTCCCTTAGACTGTACCGTGCTTTTTCTCCGGACGCCCCTCTGTCTTGGAGGAGAGCATCTCAAACGCACCAATCACATACTTTCTCGTATCTGCAGGCTCCACGATCTGATCCACATAGCCTCTCTTCGCCGCGCTGGTCACATTGTTCTGTAAAGCCTCATACTCCTTCGCGCAGGCGTCAATCGCATCGGCACCTTGTCCATCGCAGATAATCTTCGCCGCCAGCTTCGCATCCATCATGCCGATCTGTGCGTCAGGCCATGCGATTGTGATATCCGCGCCGATTGCCTTGGAGTTCATAGCTACATACGCACTGCCGTATGCCTTGCCGATGATCACATTTACCTTGGGAACGGTCGCGTTGGCAAAGGCATATGTAAGTCTGCCCGCCGCCTTGGCCATTCTCTTTTCGGAACAGGTGGTCGCCGCAAAGCCCGTCACATTGGTGAGCGTCAGCACCGGAATATCGAAAGCATCGCAGAAGTTTACAAACTCAGCCGCCTTCTCCGCTCCTCTGGGAGAGATCGCCGCATCGAACTTCTCTACTACCTCGCCGTTTTCGTCGCATACTTCCGTGCGGTTCGCAACCGCGCCGATGGTCGCACCGTTCAAGCGGATAAAGCCTGCCACCATATCCTTCGCATAATCCTGTTTTACTTCCACAAAGAGACCGTCGTCCGCAATCTGGGACAGTGCGATCGCCGTATCTCCTACACAATTGGAAATCTGTGCGCAGGCGCGGTTTAAATCGTCCGTGCAGTCCGTCCATGCCAGATCGGAATTGTTCGCAGGCAGAATAGAAACAAGCTGTCTGATCTGTGCCAGAATAGACGCCTCATCGGCAACCATATCCACCAAGCCTGTCTCCCCGCTCTGGAATGCCGCAGCGGATGTGTCGCAGCGGGAAATCTCATTTCCTGAAAGCGCGTTCGGGGAATTGACAAACAGCTTCGCCTTCTTTTCCTCCATAAACGCGAAATCGGTCATGGCCGGAATCAGGGCAAGTCCACCGCCGCAGCTTCCAAAAACAGCCGTAATCTGCGGGATCACACCGGAGGCCATCGCCTGGCTTCTGTAAATCTCACCAAATCCGTTCAACGCATCGGTAGCCTCCTGCAGGCGCAGGCCTGCGGAGTCGATGAGCCCGATCACAGGCGCGCCCATTTTCATTGCCAGCTCATAGATGTTGACGATCTTTTTCGCGTGCATCTCGCCCACGGATCCGTTTAACACGGAAGCGTCCTGGCTGTAGACATACACGAGATTCCCATCGATCACACCGTAGCCGGTCACGACACCGTCAGACGGAGTCTCAGTCTGTTTCAAATTGAAATCCGTGGCTCTCGCTGTCACAAGGCCGCCGATTTCAACGAAACTGTTTTCATCGAGTAAAGCAGTAATTCTTTGACTCGCTTGAGAAGTAGTACTCATTTTTCAGCCCTCCATTTATCATAATTATAAAAAATAAAAGATGATCTTTTATGTGCATAACGCACGAAAGTAGTATAACACAGAATCCTGTTTCCGACTAGCAGATTTTACAAAAAAAATATAAGTTTTGACAGATAGGCAAGAATCCATGGAAAGCTGCGTTCTTCCACTGCGGAATCCGTGCAGACAGCGTATTGTTTCACCAATTCCCCGTTCAGGTAGTAGGACACGGAGCCCACCTGCATCCCGGCGGCGACAGGCGCATCCAGCGTCGTCTCCACCTGTGTCCTCACCTCCACCTGATCCTCCTCGCTGAGAAGATACCGAAGTCCTTCCTCCTCTTTCCTCAATGTGACGGAAACTAACGCTTCCTCAAAGGGCGTTCCGTCCTTTCCCGCAATGCCGTTTTTCACCGGGATATCCGCAAACGTCCGCTCCTCATAGATATCCTGATACTGATACCGCTCCATCCCGTAAGAGACAAGCTTCTTCATATCGCTCCATTTATAACTCCTGTTATTTGGCCATCCGCACGCCAAAAGAGCCACGGTAAAAATGCGTCCTTCGCTCTCTACCGCCCCCACATAACAATAACCCGCGTTATTTGTGAAACCCGTCTTTCCGGAAAGTGCCTCCTCCATCATGCCCAGAAAAGCGTTGTGATTGTTGCAGTGAAAGCTTCTTGTGCCGTCCGCATTCATGAAATCATAGCTCTGCGTGCGGGTAATCTCCAAAAAGCGCTCCTTCTCCGGGGAATCCGTCACACAGTAAGCCATTATTTTCGCCAGATCCGCCGCCGTCGTAGAGTGTACCTTCCCGCTGTCGTTCACCTTCGCATCCAGCCCGTTTGGGGTGATGAAATAAGTATCATAACACCCGATATCTCTTGCTTTCTGGTTCATCATGGCAGCAAAATTTTCCACGCTTCCGCCCACCGCTTCCGCAATCACGACTGCGGAATCATTGTGGGACTCTAACATCAGGGAATACAGCAGATCGCCCAGCCGGTATTTCTCCCCCTCCTTCACATACAGCTTTACCTTTGGCATACTGGCCGCGTAGGAGGAAGCCTCCACGATCTCCTCCGTATTCCCGTACTCCAGGGCAAGAATACAGGTCATAATTTTCGTGGTGCTTGCCATAGGCAGTATCTGCGTCGGATTTTTCCCGTAGAGAACCCGTCCCGAATCCGCATCCATGAGAACCGCCGACTGGGCATAAAGCCGCAGTTCTTCCTTTTCCGCCTTCTCCTGTGCGCGGACAGACCACGCCGCACAACAAAACAAGGCGGCCGCCATAATCATGGCAGTCACCCTGCATCTTTTTCGCATCCTGTTTTCCTGTTTTTTCAACGTACGCATACATCAGGCCCCGGCACTTCTCCATTGGTCTAATATATGCTTCTCCTGCGTCCTCCTATGACAGCGTTTGCACATGTCATGCGAAAGCGCTCCCATACGTTTCAGTCCCAGTGTCCCTCAATCTTTGCCCAAAGAGACTCACTTTTGCATTTCGGGCAGACACTCTTCTCCATGTCTGAAACAAGTACGCTCACCTTCCCGCCGCAGGAGGGACACGCGCCCACGTAAGTCTCGTCATCCCACGTGACGAGCACCGGAACGCTCACCACGCTTCGGCAGTGGTAACAGACCATAATCCGATATGTAAAATCATATGCAGGAATTTCACTCTTCTCGATCCGGGCGGCGACCTGTGCCCTCTCCCGCTCCGAAAAAGCGGCGATAATGCTCTCTTTCTTCCCGTACAGTATGCCGCTGCCTTCCATGCACTCCCATTTTGCACCGCAGACATCGCACTGCACTTTCATGATCTCACCCATTCTCCGGCTCCCCTCCGCAGGATATTATCCCAGCAGACCCAGAATCAGTTGAGACTGCTGGTTTGCCTGTGCCAGTATGGACGAACCCGCCTGCATCATAATCTGGTCGTTGGAATAATGCACCATCTCCTCCGCAATATCCGCATCCCTGATCCGCGACTCTGCCGCCGCGGTGTTCTCCGTGATATTGTTCAGGTTATTTATGGTGTGTTCCAAACGGTTCTGTATCGCGCCGTAATAGCTTCTCACATTGCTGACATAGTTGATCGCCAGCTTGATGCCGTCAATTGCCAGATCCGCATCATCAGTGGTCTTAACATTCATATCTTCAAGGCCGAGAGCCTGGGTGCTCATCTGATACAGATCAAACTCGATATGGATTCCCGGCTCGGCGCCCACCTGCAGCGCAACAGCCGCCGCACCGCTGTAATCCACCCTGATCTGGAAGGGATCAATCTGAAACGGCTGGTTCGGGTCAAATCCCGAGCTCAAAAGAGAGGAGCCGCCCACAGCTAAACCGCCTGCAATTACCGAACCTGCGCCGCCATTGGAATGCCATGCCAGTTTTCTGACAAATTCCGTAAGGTTACTGTCCCCATCCCGAAACAACTGATTCAACTGTCCTTCCGTAATCCCCACGCGATCCTGCAGTGTTGCGGCAAGGCTTTTTCCGCCGATCAAGTCACCAAAGATCAGATCCATCCCCCGTGCAATGCCGGCGTCACTGACAGTTCCGCTAGTGCCCGTGCCGGCCTTGATATCTGCGAGATACCCCAAATAGGCCACGCCCAGATAGCCGTGCCCGTAGGGTCTGCCGTTCATGGTAAATTTTTTCAGATAATTGGCAATATTGGCATCCTGACTGGTATCATTCTCACCGGTCAGATTGGCCGTATAATAAGACAGTGTATCGTTCCAGCCGGTGACAAAGCCACCGCCCGCAAGCTGCGCCGTCCCCTCTACAAACCAGGTGGGATATTTCTCTCCTTTACGTCCGCTCATACCGTCCGTCAGGGTATACTGCATCACCGAATGCAGAAGTTCATGAGCCAGCGTGGATTTCAGGACTTCCGTCTGCGCACCGCTGCCATTTACATCCGACTCCTTAAAATCCGCAGAATCCACACGTATGCCCATGGAAACAGGCTTCCCGCCTCCCATGCTGTACTGGAAGGAGGCATATGCCAGCGTACGGTCTTTTCCGTCAATATATGCCACATCCAGAGACATTTTTATGGTATCGTTTCCCACCGCACCCTTCAGGGAAGGGAATGCAGTAAGGATCTGTTTCACTGCGTTTGGCACAATATCATTGGCTATCAGATCCGCAAGCGCGCTGCCACTGGAAACCTCAACGGCGGCCCGGCCTGCCCCGGCTGCTCCCGGCCCGGCCTGCGCACCGTTTATCATCACGGAGCCGTCCTGCGGGTCATATGTAATATCGTAGGATTTCGTCTCCACATACCCTGCGGTCATGGGAGATTTTCCATTCTCCGGAAAAATCGGAATATCATTGAATGTGGTGTTTTGCGCAGTCTTGTCAATCTCAGCCTTTAACTGCTGGATCTCTGAATCAACCATCGCACGATCCGCATCCTGCAGGGTGCCCGTAGCCGCCTTAACCGCCAGTTCGTTGGCTCTCTGCAGCATATCGTGCACCTCGTTAAGCGCGCCTTCTCCAATCTGCACCATGGAGATACCGTCCTGTGCGTTCGCCGCAGCTTGTGTCAGGCCTCTCACCTGTCTGCGCATTTTTTCGGAAATAGAAAGACCCGCCGCATCGTCTGCGGCGCGATTGATCCGGTAACCGGAAGATAACTTTTCTGTTCTCTTGGCGCTTTTCATTGTGGTAATGCCAAACTGTCTGTTAGCATTCAGCGCCGCCATGTTTGTCTGTACTGAGAGCATTTTACCCCCCCCCCGACGAAATCCGCTTCCTTGCAGTCATCCGTAAAATTTCGGTTTATACAGGCATCAAAAATGGCCAGGGAATGTTTGATTTGTCTTTGTCTATGTACTGTTACATATTATAGATCGGCACATTTCTGTTTTTACATTAGTCTTTTTTTATTTTATTGTATGCTAAATATTCCGCAAAAAAATCACACTAGTAATCGAGCGTCAGCACTTCATCCAGATACGGAGCTTCCCAATAATCATCCAGATATCTAAGCCTTCCCTCCACATACTCATATATATAATCGTCATCCCAGTACGAGGTGCCATTCGGCCACAACCGGTAATTGCGGTCGTATGCCCCGGAACCGTGCAGATAGGAAAAATCGTCATCCAGCATACCCACAAGCCTCTCCTGGGACAAAACACCCCTGCGCAGTTCAGACCACCGCTCCCTCATCCGTGTACCGATCTCATCCGGGCGGCACAAAAACAGCGCTTTCATATCCTCGCTCCAGAGATTCGGATCCGTAATCCTTTCCGGTTCATATATGGTGTTATTAAATTCTGATCCGGAACGCCAAAAGTTCCCCCATGTCGCATTACAGTCCCATGGCACCTTGATTATGGTGTAGTCAGGATCCGCGTTTCCTCCCCACTCCGCCAGATAAAAATTATTCTTCCACTGATAATTGTCACATCCGTAGGAAAGCAGAATAAAAAGATTATGGTCAACGGCATTCTCCATGTTGAGCAGAGATACCGCCTGTTCATAATCCGCCACACCGTCCTTTGCCGTGAAAACCTCCAGATATTTCTTAAGCGGCGTCCATTGGGAAAAATCGTATTCGTCCGGATACTTGATATCATACTCTTGTTCCAAAACAGGCAGCCATTCCTCTGATTCCTCCGGCAGATCCGTCCCGAAACACTTGTATAAAATATCTTCCGTGTCCCCCAGCGATAATTCTTTCGCGTCAATCCGTTCCGTCAGCCCATATACACCCAGATAAGTATCATTGCAGAACAGTTCCACATACTCCATCGTCGTGCCGTCATCCTTTTTCACGGAATTATCCCGTGCAATCTCTCTCCATACATCATAGGAAAATTTGTTATGTATCAATCCGGCATCATCATAGAGAGCGGAAAGGATCCAGTCATCATCCCTCCTCATGCCGAGCAGAGACAGCTTTTCGTCTAATACCAGCTTGTACCCCTTCTTGTCAAACCCCCGGCTGGTGGCTCCCCTGATTCTGGTCTGGCAGGAAGCAGACATATATTCTCTCCCCGGAAATTTCAGGTCAAACAGCCTCATTTTTGCCTCGCATACATCATCCCTGATCATTCCCCCATCCTGCGTCTCGATCACCATAATAGGCATACCGGAAAAAACCACGCGGTAACTGCACCAGTTTTTCGTCTCCTCATTTACACAGTACAGCAAAAACAGATGCCCCTGTGCCAGCGCATCTGCAAATTCCGAAAAATAGCCGTCTCTCTGCCAATATAATTCTCCCTCACTGCTGCTTAAGGAACCGCTAAACGAGCCGGCGTCCATACTTTGGGTAATATAATAAACATCATCCGCGCTGTCATAAGCCAAAACTTGTCCGTCAAAGTAAAGCGTCGGCCTCACCGCATATTCACTGTAATCCTCCCCCAGCATATTTTGCAGTTTATCAACTGCGAGCGCCGGAACAGACAACCGTATACTACCCGTCTCGTCAAAAATACATCCTGCTAAAACCGGCCCCAGCAGACAGACAATGCAAAAAAACAGAAGAAAATGCTTCCGTCTTATCTTACTGTATCTCATACCGCCCTACTCCTCAAATATCCAACTGCATCTCCACCTCGGATTCTGCCTGCTGCTTAAACTCCTCGATCTGCACCGCGGAAAGCTCCGGCAGATCCTCAATGGATTTCACGCCAAAACTCCGGAGAAACTGTTCTGTCGTTCCAAACAGCAGCGGCCGCCCCGGCGCGTCCAGTCTGCCAACCTCCGCGATCAGGTCAAACTCCAGAAGCCGGTTGACCGCATGGTCACAGCTTACGCCTCTCACCTTCTCAATCTCCAGTCTTGTGATCGGCTGCTTATAGGCAATGATGGAAAGCGTCTCCAGAAGCGTATCCGTGAGCACAAACTTCTTCGGTGTTTTGGCGATTTTTATCAAATACTCGTAAAGCTCGCTCTTCGTACACATCTGCACCGCGTTATCAAACGTCGTGAGTCCGATTCCCCGATCCTCTTTCTGATAGTCGTCCGCCATCTCCCCGAGGAGTTTTCTCGTCGTATCCTTATCCTCTTCAATCACGGCCGCCAGTCTGTCGATCTCCACCGAATCGCCCATGGTGAAAAGAATCGCCTCAAGCACTGCCTTTGCCTTGTTTTTTTCCATTTCTATTTCCCCTTATCAACTAACGCTGGTCAACTGCAGCGGCCCCTCGTCCGCCGTCTCTTTCGCCGTGATGATGATATCTGAGAAGGTGTCCTCCTGCTCGATGCCGATCCTGCCGGTCTTGATCAGTTCCAAAATCACTAAAAAGGTCACGATAACCTCCATCTTACTATGTTGTTTCTCCAGAAGCTTTCTGAAACTGAACTTCTTATGGCTGCGCACATAGGCCTCCACATAAGTGGTCTTTAAATCAAGATCAATCTCGTCTTTCTCAATCTTTCCAAATGTGCTTCTGACAGGGTCAATCTTATCCTCCTGCCGTTTCATCATCTGCTTAAAGATCTCATGCAGCTTATGCAGGGTCATATCCCCGATCAGTTCCTCATAGTCCACAGGCTGACGGTAATCCGCCACCTCCGGGGGCAGGGTGGGACGTTTGTAGAGGTTTCTCTCCGCATCCACCATACGGTCTCTCAGCTCATAGGACATATATTTACACATCTTGTATTCCAACAGCTTTTCAACCAGCTCCGCTCTGGGATCTTTCTCCTCCCCCTCCTCGTTCACTTCTTTGGGGAGAAGCATCCTGCACTTAATATCAATGAGCGTAGCCGCCATAACCAGAAACTCGCTCATAACGTTCATGTCCTCGGTCTCCATTTGTCTGATATATTCCAGATACTGCTCCGTAATCTCCACAATAGGGATGTCGTAAATATCCACTTTATTCTTATCAATCAGGTGAAGAAGCAGATCCAACGGACCCTCAAACACCTCTAACTTCACAGGAATAGCCATAGCCTGTCCTCTCCTACTTGTCCGGCTTAAGCTCGATCACAATCAGCTCCCCCGGATTAAAAATTCTGATCGGGGGCGTATGACTACTCAGCCCCCGGCTTAAAATCATGGTACTTTCCTTTTCGTAAAAAATGCCGCCGTCATATTTGGGAAACAGAGTCATCGCAGGGGAAAGCACCCCGCCTAAAACCGGCAGTCTCATGATTCCTCCGTGCACATGTCCCGCCACTACCAGATCCGCGCCCCATACCGCATAGGCGTCAAAGTAAACCGGATTGTGGGCGATCAGTACCTGAAACATATCCCGCTTCGGCTCACCCAGAATCTTTGGCAGATAGGATGCCTCCATCGGCTCCCTTCGAAAATGTTTGAAGTAGCACCTGTCAATCTGCGCGCCGCAGACAGCGATATTCCACTCCGGCAGGCAGGCGGTTTCATTGATAAGCGGCTCAATCCCCGCCCTCTTCAGTCCTGAGAGATACCTCTCGTACATGCCCGGAAAGGAATCGGGCGAAAGCCCAAGACGGTGTTCGTGGTTTCCCATCCCATAGTAAATCTTATATTTGGCGGCAAGATTCTCCATCAACGAGAGCGCATGGCCAAAATTGGCGCCGCCCCACGCCGTCAACATATCGCCCGCCACCAGAATGCCATCGGGCGAAATCTCATCAATCGCGGCAATCAGTCTGCTGTTTTCCTGCCCGAAAGACTTATTGTGTAAGTCCGATAAGAGCACCATTTTGCATGGCCTTGTGATCTTATCGGACTTGATCTCATAGGTAATGGTCACAAACCGGTTACTGTCCAGTACAGCCGCCAGAAGACATATCACAACCACGACTGTTACACAAAGCAAAATCCCTTCCATGCACTGTCTCCGTCCAGTTGCCTTTTTCCATAATACTGCAACTCATAAAGTATATCACACACTTCCCGTTTCCCGCAATCAGCGAACTTTTGTTCTAATCCGCCGCATTTGTTATGGCACATTAGCGTTTCATCAGGTATAAGCCCCATAATTTCTTGTAATAATCCTTGTATCCTGCCTTTTCCACGCCCTTGGCTGCCAGAATGGACACACTGCCGATACGGCTGCCGTTTAATTTATAGACCGCCTCTCCCACGGCATCTCCCTCCGCAATGGGCGCTGCCACAACGCCTGGCAGGCTGATCTCCTTCTCGATCTCATTCAAATTATTTCCCGCCGTGTCAAGGTAAGAAAAAGGCGCCGCGTATACCAGATTCACGGTATCTTCGATGCCGCCCTCCACCTTCTGCGCCGGAAGCGGATCCTTATTGTCGTCCGTATACATCTGACTCACGCTGTAACCATAGCTCAAAAGTGTCATCGCGTCCTGAAATCTGGTCTTGGGATCGGGTGCAGCCATAACAACCGCTATCAATTCCATACCGTCCTTATTCGCCGTGGCGGACAGACAGTAGAGCGCTTTAGAGGTAGAGCCGGTTTTTAAGCCCGTTGTCCACTCATACTGTTTGAGCAGCTTGTTGGTGCTGGAGAGGGTAAATGTGCTCGTTCCCTGCGCTGTCTTGTGCTCAATGTCCTCCATCCAGATCGTTGTGTAATCAAAAACCTCCGGATACTTCGTGATCAGCTCCCTTGACATAATTGCCACATCCTTGGCAGAAGAATAATGATTGTCGGAATCCGTCAGCCCGCAACAATCCTCGAAATGCGTATTCTGCATGCCAAGGCTCTCCGCTTTATCATTCATCAGTTTGACAAACTCCGACTCGCTCCCTGCTATGTACTCCGCCACCGCCACGCTGGCGTCGTTGCCGCTGGCCACCGCGATACACTTGATCATGGTCTTTAGTGTCTGCGTCTCCCCCTCTTCCAAAAACACCTGTGATCCGCCCATGGATTTCGCGTACGCACTGGTGGTCACCTGATCATCCAGATGAATCCTGCCACTTTTTAAATGCTCAAAAATAATGAGCAGCGTCATGATTTTTGTAATACTTGCCGGACTCCGTCTTGTGTCCGCGTCCTGTTCACAGATCACCTGTCCCGTGCTCGCCTCCATCACGATATAGGACGGCGTACTCACATCCGGCGCCGCATTGACTGTAATAGTGATCGTCGAAAACAGCGTGTCTGTCAGCAAAATTCCCATCAAAAGCCATACAATGATCCGCTTCTTTATTTTCTGCAACACAAGTTCACCCCTACCACTTTTTCTGTACTATACATATTGTGGTGGGACAACGAATATGCACATGTCTGCACATAAGAAAACAGACCCGAAGTGGTTCCTTCAGGTCTGCCTTTGGTTTTCTTAGTTATATTTGCGTTTTCTTGCCGCTTCGGACTTTTTCTTACGTCTCACGCTGGGTTTCTCGTAATGCTCGCGCTTACGAATCTCCTGCTGGATACCTGCCTTCGCACAGCTTCTCTTAAAACGACGAAGCGCACTGTCCAAAGTCTCGTTCTCTTTTACGATTACGTTTGACATTCCCGCACCTGACCTCCCTTCAGTCCCAGAGTATTTCGACTGATTGGGTTATTTGCGTGTTCTCACACAACACAAATTATACCACATTTTAGGTATGAGTCAACCGAAAAATGTAAAATTATTCTTTTTTCCCGTTTTCTTTTTCACGGGCTTATCCCAACTGTCCTTCCAGTATCTCTCTGGTCTTCGCGATCGCCTCGTCAATCCCCGCAGGATTCTTTCCGCCGGCCTGCGCCATGTTCGGGCGTCCGCCTCCGCCTCCGCCCACAATCGCTGCGATTCCCCTGACCAAATTGCCCGCATGGGCACCCTTTGCCATCGCGCCGTCGGTAGCCATGGCGATCAGGTTTACCTTTCCCTCTTTCTCAGAGAGAAGAACCACCACACCGTCAGAAAGCTTCTCCTTCAACTGGTCGCCAAGCTCTCTCAAACCATTCATATCCACACCGTCAGCCCTGGACGCCAAAAGTTTGACCCCTTTCACTTCCTGCACCTGATCCATCACATCGCCAAGCGCCTCCTTGGCCGCCTTACTCTTTAAGGACTCGTTCTCGCTCTGCAATGCCTTCATTTCCGCCATCAGGTGCTCGCACCGCTCCACCAGACTGGCAGGGCTGGTCTTTAAGGTCTTCGCCGCCGCATTTAACTGCTCTTCCAGTTTCTGATAATAAGCCGTCACATTGCTGCCAGTCACCGCCTCGATACGGCGCACACCCGCAGCAACGCCGGACTCGGAGAGAATTTTGAAAGAACCGATCATTCCTGTGGATTTCACATGAGTACCGCCACACAGTTCCTTGGAGAACTCACCCATCTGCACAACGCGCACGGTCTCCCCGTATTTCTCTCCAAAAAGCGCCATCGCGCCGGACTGCTTGGCCTCCTCTATGCTCATCTCCTTCGTCTCGACCGCCAGATTCTCCGCAATCTTCTCATTGACAATCTGCTCCACCCTCTGCAGTTCCTCCGTTGTCATCGCCGCGGAGTGGGAGAAGTCAAACCGGGTTCTCTCGCCGTCCTGATAAGAGCCCGCCTGCTCTACATGGTTACCAAGTACCTCGCGCAGAGCCTTCTGCAGCAGATGCGTTGCGCTGTGGTTCTTACAGGTATTGGCTCTTCTTGTGGTATCGACGCAGAGAGTCGCGGTATCGCCCGCCCTGAGCATCCCCTTCGTCATCTTTCCGATATGTCCCACCTTGCCGCCGAGCAGCTTTATGGTATTTTCCACCTGAAACTCGCCGTCCGCCGTGGTGATCACACCGGTATCACCTTCCTGTCCGCCCATGGTAGCGTAAAAAGGAGTACGCTCCACGATCACGGTGCCGATCTGGCCGTCCGTCAACGCCTCCACAAGCTCTGTCTCCGTGGTAAGCACCGTAATTTTGGAATCACAGGTCAGCCTGTTATAACCCACAAATTCCGTGGTAACAGAAGGATCGATGGACTCGTACACAGTCACGTCCGCACCCATGTAATTGGTTACCTTGCGGGCTTTTCTGGCCTTGTCCTTCTGCTCCTGCATGCAGGCCGCAAATCCCTCCTCGTCCACCGTATACCCTTTCTCCTCCAGAATCTCCTTCGTCAGGTCAAGAGGGAAGCCGAAGGTATCATACAGCTTAAAGGCATCTTCACCGCCAAGCTGTTTTTCGCCGTCCTTCTCCACCTTTTCCGCCATCTCATTCAAAATGCTCAAACCCTGGTCGATGGTTTTGTTAAATTTACCCTCTTCCTGCTTTAACACATTGAAGATAAATTCCTTCTTCTCCTCCAGCTCGGGATAACCGTCTTTGGAGCCTTCAATCACCGTTCCTGCCAGATCAGCCAGAAACATATCCTGAATCCCCAGTTTCCTTCCCTGACGCGCCGCCCGGCGGATAATGCGGCGGAGTACATAGCCGCGTCCCTCGTTGGAGGGCATGATGCCGTCGGAGATCATGAAAGTCGCGGAACGGATGTGGTCTGTAATAATACGGATGGAAACGTCCGTGTCATAGTCTTTCTTATACTCCACGCCCGCTATCTCACACACTTTTGTGCGGAGCGCAAGCACCGTGTCCACATCGAAGATGGAATCCACATCCTGCACCACGGAGGCAAGCCTCTCAAGCCCCATACCGGTATCTATGTTCTTCTGCACAAGCTCCGTGTAATTTCCCTTTCCGTCATTGTCAAACTGGGTGAACACGTTGTTCCAGATTTCCATATAGCGGTCGCAGTCACAGCCTACGGTACAGTCCGGCTTGCCGCAGCCGTACTTCTCGCCGCGGTCGTAATAGATCTCCGAACAGGGGCCGCAGGGGCCGGAACCATGCTCCCAGAAATTATCTTCCTTCCCGAAACGGAAAATCCGCTCCGGCGCAATGCCGATCTCACTGTTCCAAATCTCAAACGCCTCGTCGTCATCCTCGTAGATAGACGGATAGAGCCTGTTCTCATCAAGCCCTACCACCCTTGTGAGGAACTCCCAGCTCCACGCAATGGCCTCGCGCTTAAAATAATCCCCGAACGAAAAGTTGCCCAGCATCTCAAAAAAAGTACCGTGTCTTGCCGTTTTTCCCACGTTCTCCAAATCGCCTGTGCGGATACACTTCTGACAGGTCGTGACGCGTTTTCTGGGCGGAATCTCCTGCCCTGTAAAGTAAGGCTTAAGCGGCGCCATACCGGAATTGATTAACAACAGGCTGTTATCATTGTGGGGCACCAGCGAAAAACTCTTCATTTTCAGATGACCCTTGCTCTCAAAAAATTCAAGAAACATTCTCCGCAGTTCATTTACACCATAGGGTTTCATCGTATCTATTCATCCTTCCTTCGTTTTCAAATTAAAAAGTAAACTTATCCGCAAAATAAGCGTCAAGCTGGTCGATCGCGATACGCTCCTGCTCCATGGAGTCCCGGAATCTCACAGTCACACAGCCGTCCGTCTCGGAATCGAAATCGTATGTAACACAAAACGGCGTGCCGATCTCATCCTGTCTGCGGTATCTCTTACCAATATTACCCCTGTCGTCGAACTCACAGTTGTACTTTTTGGAAAGCTGTGCAAAAATCTTCTCCGCACCCTCGTTGAGCTTCTTGGACAGCGGAAGCACGCCGATCTTGACCGGTGCAAGCGCGGGATGAAAGTGCAGAACGGTACGCATATCTCCCTCGCCGATCTCCTCCTCGTCGTAAGCGCCGCAGAGCACGGCAAGGAACAGTCTCTCCACGCCGAGGGAAGGTTCAATAACATATGGAATGTATTTCTCGTTTTTCGTATCGTCAAAGTAGGTCAGATCTTCGCCGGAGGTATTCTGGTGCTGCGTCAGGTCATAATCCGTTCTGTCGGCAATGCCCCACAGCTCGCCCCATCCGAAGGGGAACAAAAACTCAATGTCCGTCGTCGCCTTGGAGTAGAAGGAAAGTTCCTCCGGATCGTGATCGCGGACTCTCATCTCCTCCTCCTTCATGCCCAGGCTCTTGAGGAAGTCGATGCAGTACTTTTTCCAGTAGGCAAACCACTCAAGATCCGTGTCCGGCTCACAGAAAAACTCCATCTCCATCTGCTCGAACTCCCTCACGCGGAAAATGAAATTGCCGGGCGTAATCTCATTGCGGAAAGACTTACCCACCTGGCAGATACCGAAAGGGATCTTCTTGCGGGAAGTTCTCTGTACATTCTTAAAGTTGACGAAAATGCCCTGCGCAGTCTCAGGACGCAGATACACCGTATTTTTCGCGTCCTCGGTAACGCCCTGAAAGGTCTTGAACATCAGGTTGAACTGCCTGATATCCGTAAAGTTATGTTTGCCGCAGGTGGGACAGGGAATGTTATTTTCCTCGATAAAATCCTTCATCTTCTGCTGGCTCCATCCGTCCACGGAAGAATCTAACGTCATCCCTTTCTCCGCCACATAGTCCTCAATAATCTTGTCAGCGCGGAATCTCTCATGGCACTCCTTACAGTCCATCAGGGGATCGGAAAAACTGCCCAGATGGCCGCTGGCAACCCATGTCTGGGGATTCATCAGGATCGCGCAGTCCACGCCCACATTGTAGGGACTCTCCATGACAAACTTCTGCCACCACGCCTTCTTGATGTTATTTTTCAGCTCAACGCCCAGATTCCCAAAATCCCATGTATTCGCAAGGCCGCCGTAAATCTCGGAGCCGGGATATACGAATCCTCTCGCCTTCGATAATGCCACGATCTTTTCCATTGTCTTTTCCATCACTTTTCCTCCTCGTCACTCGTATATGATATAGGAGAGCGAGGTTGTTCCCGCCTCCTCCTGATTACTGATCCTGACCGCTTTTTTCCCTACAAGAGTAATTTCCTGGCCATTGTGCGCACCCTGATTGACATAGAGCGTTTTACCGGGCAGATTGACAAGCATCTCCTCCCCGCTCTTCGTCTCCAGAACAATCAGATGCTTCTTGTCCCACTCCTCCATATAGCCGACCTCCGCCGGCTTGCCCTCTGTCGAGACAAAGGGAACAGCCTCCAGTTCGTAACCGTCATCCCCCGCGTCCGCAAGCGTTCCCACATACAAATCCCTGTGGTTAAAGGCACTGTAATCCTCAGGCGACGCATAACGGAAATTCAGCAAAATGCTGCCGTCTTTCTCCTCCGCCGCTTCCAGAACGACTTTTTCTTCTCCGTTTTCCGAACAGTACTCCTGCACCCGCCCGGCGACAAATTCTTCCAAATCCGACATCTGAATTTGATAATAGTCCTGATCTGACGACCCGACAACCTGATGGGTAATCTCTCCGTCCGCGCTGACAGACAGTGATTTTACATCCGGCACCTGCCCTTTTCCGCATCCGGCAAGACCCAGAACCAGTCCTGTCAAAGCCAGTATTCCTACGCCCTTCCGCATATCTTTTCCCCTCTGCTTTTACTATATAACATGTTCCATTATATTAAAGATGATCGACAATTTCAAGACTTTTAAACTGCCGATCCGTATATCGGTTACGGTAGTCGTCCGCAATTGTTTTCAGTTGTGCCAAAACCTGCGGCGTTACGGTAAAGGTATAGAGTTTTTCAATCCCGGACTCCATAATGTAAGAGACCGCGTATCGTGTGGAATCCTCCCATACGCCTTCCCCCGGCATTCCCGGAAATTCTCCGTTTATCACCATTGCCTTCATCTCAAATATGTACCGCACCAGCACATTGGAAAGTCCCTTGTGCATGAGCGCACGCAGGGACTGGTACAGGAGCTTTAACATCTCCTTTTCATCGTTATTCTCTCTCGTATAATAATCCATGACCTCCAGAAAGTACATACCATAACAGGCGCTATCATAATCTTTCCTGAGACCCTCAAAATAATTCGTAATCTCCGCCTCCATCACATTGTAGGAGGTTCTTCCCTCATACAGCTTAAAGGTGCCGAAACTGAACGGATTCGTGGCCGCCAGAAGCTTGCTGTTTGGCCTTCTCGCCCCTCTGGCAAAGGCTGATATCTTTCCCTTCTCCTTTGTCAGAACGACAACTCTTCTGTCATAGTCGTTCATTGGTTCAGCCTTTAAAACCATCCCCGTAATCTCTGTGATCCCCTGCATGTAAATGCTCCTCTGACTGCTCTCTTCCGCTCTCTTCCTCTTGTCTTACCGCATTTTTATAGGCCAAAAAATCTTCGATTCTGCCCGTCGCCATAAACTGCTCCCAGTAATTTATCTCCTTCATCTTACGCCCCCTGATACGTTATCACTCACAACACTTAGGGTTCGCAGATTTGCCTTTTTCTATTCTGTATCGCCGGGATTATAACCAAAATTTTTGAGCAGATAATCGCTGTCCCGCCAATCCTTTTTCACCCTGACCCAGAGCTTTAAATTCACCTGCCGCTCCACCAGATTTTCGATATCCCGCCTTGCAAGGGAGCCAATCTTTTTGAGCATGGCTCCCTGCTTCCCGATGATAATGCCCTTGTGGGAATCTTTCTCACAGATGATGGTTGCCTCGATGTCCACAATTTTCTTTCTAAACTTCATCTGCTCAATGGTGACCGCGATGCCATGGGGAATCTCCTCCTCCAGGCACCGGAGCGCTTTCTCCCTGATCAGCTCCGCTGCGATCTGCCGCACCGGCTGATCCGTCACCGTATCCTTATCGTAAAATGGCTCTCCATAGGGCAGATACTTCATGATGCAGGAGAGGAGTATCTCCATACCGTCCTTTTTCAATGCAGACACCGGCACAATCTCCGCAAAATCCAACTCTTTCCTGTAGGCGTCGATATAGCCCAAAAGCAGTTCTTTCTTCACCGTGTCAATCTTGTTAATCACAAGTATAACGGGTGTTTTTGTATTTTGCAGCACCTCTATGATATGCCGCTCCCCCGCGCCTATATAGTCGGACGGTTCCACCAGCCACAAAATCACATCCACCTCCGAGAGGGTACGCTCCGCCGCATCCACCATATAGTCGCCCAGCTTGTTCTTCGCCTTGTGGATTCCCGGCGTGTCCAGGAACACAATCTGTCCCTCCTCGCAGGTGTACACCGTGCGGATCCGGTTTCTGGTAGTCTGAGGCTTCCTGGAGGTAATGGCGATTTTCTGCCCGATCAGCGCGTTCATCAGGGTGGATTTTCCCACGTTGGGACGGCCGATCAAAGTAGCGAAACCGGATTTGAACTGTAAATTTTCCCTCTCTTTGTTTTGGTCATCATTTTGTATAACATCTGTCATTTTTCTTTTCCCTGCTCTTCTTTTTCCTGCTTTTCTTTTTTTCTGTCTGTCCAGCGTTTCGGCGCATGCTTTTTCCACACTTTATGAATCAGCCGCCCTGCAAGCACCACCACCGCAATGATAATAACCCACAAAACAATATAGGGAATGTCAATCACAAAGCCGATGGCGAAATCCCGGATGCCGTAACCGATGTCCTCCAGACTCTTCACAAAGCCGTTTGCAATCCGCTGTCCCACAGAAGCATCCTCCGAGGGCGAATATTTCCGCACTTCGACAATGTAGAGATACACGGTGCTGTAATCGATCTTATTGTCATAGGTACGAAGCTGGGATTCCATGCTCTCCAACTGATAGCGCACCTCCGAGAGCCGCCCTTCTATGGCTATGATATCCTCCACGCTCTCCGCCTCTCCCAAAAGCTCCATGAGCCTTTCCTGCTCCGTGAGAAGGGCTTTTTTGTGGCTCTCCAGATCCACATACTGTAAGGTAACATCCTCCACACTCTCCGAACGGCTGGTCACATTGGTCTGCTGTGCCACCTGAGACAAAAAACCGTCCAGCTTTTCCTTGGGCACGCGTGCCGTCAGATCCGCGCCCCGCTGTTTTTCCAGACGCTCCTCCACATAATAACTGTTGATATCATAAACGGAAATATTCTCTATGTAACCGCCAAGTGCTTCCACCTGCCTTTGCAGTTCCGGAACCAGTGTGTCAAAACTTTCCGTCTCTGCGGAGATATTCACGGTCTTGATAAGCTTCCGCTCCGATACCGCATTCTCCGGCACCTCCGCCGCAGAAGACCCTTCCTCATACACCGACTCTTCTTCCGCCGCTTCCGCCACGTCATCATAGACCGCCATACTTTCCGTCACCCCTGCGCCTCCTGACGGCATACTGCCGCTGTCATAAGCCGCCGTGTCAGCCGCAGCAGACTCATAGGCCTGCTCCTTTGTGTTGGCATTTAGAGCGCCGGAACCACAGGCGGTCATACCGGCCACAAGAAGCCCCGCCGTCAAAAGCCCTGTTATAACGCGTGTTATTTTCATAATTTTTTCCTCCTTCTTCTCCCTTAAAAGTTTACGTCCTATTGTAAATACCTTTCAGGGAAAGAAAAGGTTGCATCCTTTTTTCTAATGAATCAAATAACTGATCTCCCCAAACCGCTTCTCCTGCTCCTTGATCCGCTCCTCGTTGCCGACCACACAGAGGCAGTCGTCTTCCATGAAAGCGCGGATATAAGCTGCCAGATTCCGGATCGTCCCCACATCCGTGGCAAGCAGTTCATCCCTCTCCTGCTGCACGCGTTCAAACGTGAGTCCCGTCATGTAACCTGCCAGAGAATAGACCCCCTTCGCCGCCGGGGTAAGCGGCATATCCAACGCGCTGACCGCGCCAATGATATACTTTGTCATGGTGCGCTCGTCAGCCTCAAACCCTGCCACAAAATCCGCCGCCTTCTCATAAACCTCCAGCGTCTTCTCCAGATTGGGATCACGGTAGGACACAAAATAACTCTCCCCGGTTTTCCCAAACTGGCACATACAACCGTAAGCGCCTCCCTTGACGCGCACCTGCATCCAGAGGTATTCATAACTCATAATGACTTTGAGCACCCGCAGGGCACCCGTGTATGGCAGGCCGTTTTTCGCATAGCTGCCCGCCCGGCACACATACTGAATCTGCGCGGAGGACATCAGACCCTCATTCTTTTTGACCGGCTTCGGTTCGTAAGGACGGCTCTCCACCGGATCCTGATAAAGTTTATTCTTAAGCGCCTCCACGAGCGGCTCCAGACCCGCAAGCCCTTCCCTCTCGGCAGTATAATCCACCATCAGGTTTTCCGGCCGGAAAATGCAGTGCACCAGCCGTCCAAGATTTTCGCGCACTTCTGCCTTTTTACCTTCAAAATTGTTCTCAAGCTCCTCCAACAGACGATAGAAGGCAAGGCCGTTCACCTGATCCATGACATATGCCTGTTTTGAGAGATAGGAAAGAGCCTGCCCCGCCGCCAGAGAATGTCCGGCGTCCATCATCTGCGCCTGTTTATCGGAGCGGTTCTCCGCCACCAGCTCAAAAAGCCTCTTTTCGTCTGTGTAGACTGATTCAGTCAACATTTCCTCCGCGAGGGCAAATGCCTGCGGCAGATTCTCATACAATGCCTTCACCTTCAAATCAAAGGTAATCTTATACTTTGTCATATCATCGGCGTTGGTGTAAACGTTCACTGCCGGCGCGATACCGCCTGTCTGCAGATTGATCTCATTGTACAGTTCACTGTAGGAACGCTTCTTTGTGTCCACAAGCCCGATGATCACCTGCAAAAGCCCCACATAGGGAAACAGTTCCTCCGGCACCTGCTTTAAGTCAAACAGAAAGCGCAGATAGCCGATTCCATTTGTATAAATGTCATGGTAAAGAAGCGTCGTATCCCCAACCTTGCGCTCCTCGTTGCAGTAGGGACGCGCCTTTTTCCCGATGTCCTCTCTCGCAAGAAGCGGAATTTTCATCAGGTTTTCCTCGCTGTCAGGTTCCTCCTGATATGCGGCAAGAGCCGCTGTCCCGGCAACAACCGCCTCAATCTCCTCCTTCGACATAGCCGCCTTCTTCTCTGCAAGGCGCTGTGCCAGCTCCTTCTCCCGCTTTCCTGTCAGTCCCTTCACAGGGCGCACCACCACAATGCTCTTGTGGGTATTTTCCAATATGAGTTTTTTCAATATATCCTCATACCAGGAAGTCTCAACCGCTTTTTTCAGTTCCTGATAGGTTTCATCCAGTTCCAGATACGCAAAAGGCTTCTGATCATCATAAAGCCATGTCTGAAACATCTGCAGACCATACATCAACCCCTTCGGGTAAGAACCAAAATCCGCCTCCCGGTACCGGAACTCGTCGTGGTTTAACGCCGCCCTGAGAGCCGTTTTCTCCACGCCGTCCCGCGCGATCCTGCCAAGCGTCTCCTCAATGATACGGACAAATTCATCTCTTTGGGACTCATCCGCATTTTTCGCCACAATGGAATAATAGGGCTGCTTGACATCCGCCTCATAGGTATCCATGATATCTGTGCCGATTCCGGCATCCAGAAGGGCTTTTCTCACGGGCGCGCCCGGCGCGCCGGCCACCGCGTCGGCAAGTGCCTGAAATCCGAGCCTCACCTTATTTTCAAGCGCCTCCCCCAGGGAAACATTATAAGAAAGATAGGTGTTTTGCGCCTCCGACTCGCTCTCCATAATCGGATATTCCTTCTCCACAAGCACACTCTTCCCGAAGGGAGGTTCTGTGGCAAGAGTCGAATCCACCGCAAGCGCCTCATATTTGCACAGATATTCCCTGTCAATATAGGTAAGCTGCTCCGCCATATCCATATCGCCATAGAGGTAGATATAACTGTTGGATGGGTGATAATATTTTTGATGAAACGCCAGAAAATCCTCATAAGTCAGTTCCGGGATCACATCGGGATCACCTCCTGACTCCACGGCATAGGATGTATGTGGGTAAAGGGAGTTCATAATCTCCCTGTAGAGCACGTCGTCGGGAGAGGAAAAAGCACCTTTCATCTCGTTGTAAACTACGCCGTTGATGGTCAGCTCATCCGCCGCATCCTCCATCTCGTAATGCCAGCCCTCCTGTCTGAAAATCTTCTCCTCACGGTAAATGTTCGGATGAAAGACCGCATCCAGATACACATCCATCAGATTCCGGAAATCTTTGTCATTACAGCTTGCCACCGGATAAACTGTCTTGTCCGGATAGGTCATGGCATTTAAAAACGTATTCAAAGACCCCTTTGCCAGCTCGATAAAGGGATCTTTGATCGGATACTTTTCAGAACCACAGAGAACCGTATGCTCAATGATATGCGCCACACCGGTGCTGTCCTTGGGCGGCGTGCGAAAACCGATACAAAAAACCTTATTTTCATCATCGTTCTCTAAAAGCGCCACCCTTGCGCCCGTTTTGTTATGTTTTAAGAGGTAGCCGTCCGACTTCAGCTCCTCAATCCTCTGTTTTCCCAGTACCGTGTAGGCTTCTAACTTTTCTAAATTCATGTGACAGGACTCCTTTTCTATGGCTTGTTTTTATTTGGCGCTCGTTATAGTATACCACTCCATCCCAAATTTATCTATACTTGTCCGAAAACGCCAACTTCCACACGATTCTTTCCCTTTTTGCTAACGCCCGTCTGCCCGTAACAGATGAATTTGCCGAAACCGCGCACGGTCACAGCGTCCTCCTCCTTCAACTGGCAGGAACCGTTTGCAGTCTGTATGCCGTTTATAAAAACACGGCCGTTATTAAATAGTTCCCGGCTCTCCTCTCTGGATAGATTGTACACTTTGGAGATCACGCCGTCCGCACGCAGGGAGGAGACTGTCACCGAAATCCGTACCGGCTCCGCGCTCTGCGGCAGCACATCTTTCTTAGCCGTCCTGCAAACGACATTTGTATGGCGCACCCGATCCAGATTTTCCATCAGGTAACCGGCGATCGTCTCATGGCAAAAGACCAATGCCCCCTGTCCCTGCAAAAAAATATCTCCCACTACATCTCTCTCGATCCCCAGATTCATCACCGCGCCGAGGAAATCCCTGTGGGTGAGCTTTTCCGCAAATTTGGGCGTCCGCGGCATCACCTCCACCACAGCAATCGGATAATCCTCCTCGTAGCCGGGATCGCCGAACCGGATGATTTTGCGCTCACACAGGGGTGTGCCGCCCTCCATCCCCACGCCCGCATAGGACACCTCCCGCTCCACCGCATAGAAGGCCTGTTGCTCTGCAAGCCCCAAAAAGGGCGTGTAGGTATATATGTTGCGGCTGTAAGCCTTATCCGCCAGCTCTATCAGTCTGTTTTTTAGCTGTTGCAGTTCTTTTTCGTCCGTGACAGACATATATTTTCCTCCGAATATGGCCATCCTGTGCTAAACCCGCGCAGTCCTTTTCCGTATTCCACTAATATAGCATGATCGGCAAAATATATCCATAATGCAAGCATAAAAATCCAAATAATATCCTGCCGATAAAATTTTTATTTGACAATCCGTAACAAAAGTATTATTGTGTAATATAATTAAATCAGAAACGCATATTACAAACCTGTGAGAAAGAGTAGTAAGTATGAGTAAACCGTCACAGAGAACTGCCGGTTGGTGCGAGGCAGTATGGCGCTTATACCGAATGGACTTTCGAGGCCGGGTTGAAATGTCAGAATCCATACCGACAGAGTAGCCCCCGGCGGGAACCGCACCCGTTACCAAGGCGGCATATATGATCGTATATGGAAAAAGCGGATCGGGAGTTTGCGCTTCCCGTTCAATTTGAGTGGCACCGCGATAATAACTTATGTTTATTACCGTCTCAGACATTTGTCTGGGGCGGTTTTATTTTTGCCACTCAGAGCCATGCAGATTTATAAGGAAACAGATCGTGAGAGCTTGCTCTCAGCGAGATGGTCCCGCATAAATCTATATGGCGAGAGCCATAAATGAGCAAAAGGAAAGCTGCGAAGCAGCGATTTTGCGAATGGCTCTGAGTGGCAGACACACAAAAAGGAGGACACTATTATGAAAAAGAAAATTTTGACACTGTTACTGGCAGGCGCAGTTCTCACCACTGCCCTCACAGGCTGCGGCACAAACGGCAGCGGCAATGCAGGCGCAGAAAATGGCGCCGGCTCTTCCGCTGACCAGGCCAAAAACATGGACGGCACAGAGACCGACACGTCCGCCGGCAGAACCGACCGTGCCTACAAGATCGGTATCGTACAGTATGTGGACGACGCTTCCCTGAATCAGATTGTCGCCGCCGTACAGGCGGAACTTGACAAAAAGACGGAAGAAACGGGCATTTTCTTTGACTACAAAAACTTCACCTACAACGGACAGGCGGATGCTACCACGATGAACCAGATCGCCACAGATCTGATCGCCTCCGACGTGGATCTTATTATCCCTGTTGCCACGCCGGTTGCCATGGTGATGCAGAATGCCACCGCGGAAAACGCGCGGGATGACGGCAGTCTGATCCCGGTGGTCTTCTCCGCCGTCTCCGATCCCGTCGGCGCAGGGCTTGTGGCTTCCATGGACGCTCCCGGCTCCAACATCACAGGCACCTCAGACGCCTTGAATACGGAAGCTGTCTTTGATCTGATGCTGGCTGCTGATCCGGACATCAAAACCGTGGGACTTCTCTACGATAAGAGCCAGGACTCCTCCACCGCAGCCATCGCCGCAGCCAAAACGTACTGCGAGGAAAAGGGAATCAGTGTGGTGGAAAAGACGGGCACTAACAACGGCGAAATTTCCCTTGCGGCGGATGCACTGATCGCCTCCGGCGCGGAAGCTGTCTTCACCCCCACTGACAACAACGTGATGACAGCGGAACTCGCTATCTATGAAAAATTTGTCGATGCCAAAGTCCCCCACTACGGTGGTGCTGACTCCTTTGCCTTAAACGGCGCTTTTCTGGGCTACGGCGTAAACTATGTGGAACTCGGCACAGCCACTGCCGACATGGCGGTTGATATTCTGGCAAACGGCAAAGATCCCGCTTCCATGGCGGTACAGACCATGGACAACGGCATCGCCACCGTCAACACCGAGACCGCCGAAGCGATCGGTCTCGACTACAGTATGTTCGCAGACAAATGTTCCAATCTGGTAGAAATCCAGACTGCGGAAGAATTTCAGTAAAAGAGGGATCCCATGAGTGCAATATTCACACTTTCCATTTTGCAGAGCGCGCTGGAATTAGGCTGTATCTACTCTCTGGTGGCGCTGGCGCTTTTTATCTCTTTCAGCATTTTAAACATCGCGGATCTGTCCACCGACGGTTGTTTTACCTTAGGCTGTGCGGTGGGCGCCATGGTGACGCTCTCAGGGCATCCATATCTTGCCCTCTTCGCCGCCATGGGCGCCGGTATCTGCTCCGGTTTCATCACCGCTTTTTTGCAGACCAGGATGGGGGTTCCCTCCATTCTGGCCGGCATCATCGTAAATACAGGCCTCTACACAGTCAACATCGCTGTGATGGGCTTTTCTTCCAATGTAAATCTCTTCGCCAGCGATACCATTTTCAGTCTGGCAAAAGATAAGGTGCAGGCGTCCTGGTATGATTCCTGGTACAAACTGCTGATCGTGCTTGCGATTGTACTGGTGATTGGGATTCTCTTATCGTGGTTTTTAAACACCAGACTTGGCCTTTCCATCCGCGCCACCGGCGACAACGAGCACATGGTACGGGCATCCAGCATCAATCCGCTGTTTATGATCACCGTGGGACTGTGCGTCGCCAACGCGCTGACCGCCCTCTCCGGCGCCATTCTGGGACAGTATCAGAAATCCTGCGACATCAATCTGGGCACCGGTATGGTGACCATCGCGCTGGCAAGCCTGATCATCGGCGAAACCATCATTGGAAAGGGCGGCATGTTTCAAAGGGTGATCGGTGTCATTCTCGGAAGCTGCCTCTACCGTTTTATCGTTGCGCTGGCGCTCCGCCTGAACGTACCCGCGGAAGCCCTCAAACTGGTCTCCGCCATCATCGTGGCAATCGCGATCTCCTTCCCGTATTTGAAGGAAAAGTCCCGTTTCTACAAAATGCGCAGCAACAATCCCGGCATAAACAGAAAGGAGGAGAACACGAATGTTAGTCATTGATTCCGTCTCCAAAACCTTTAATCCCGGCACCGTCAACGAAAAAAAGGCGCTGGACAACGTGAGCCTGTCCCTTGCAGACGGGGATTTCGCCACCATCGTCGGCAGCAACGGCGCTGGGAAATCTACCCTCTTCAACGCCATTACGGGAAGCTTTTACGTGGACGAGGGGCGTATCATTCTGGGCGGCGATGATATCACTTACTGCAAAGAACATACACGGAGCAAAGTGATCGGCCACCTTTTTCAGGATCCGTTAAAGGGCACGGCACCCCACATGACCATCGAAGAAAATATGGCTCTTGCCTATCTGCGGGCATCCACTTCCAGACACGCCTATTTCAGCCGGATCAGTGCAAAGGAGAAGGCTAAATTCAGGGAACAGCTCTCCCTTCTGGACATGGGGCTGGAAGACCGGATGAAACAGCCCGTGGGACTGCTCTCCGGCGGACAGAGACAGGCGCTCACGCTCTTAATGGCAACCATGGTGACGCCACGCATCCTTCTTCTCGACGAGCATACCGCCGCCCTCGATCCCGCCACGGCAGACAAAGTGCTCGCCCTCACGGAAAAAATCATTGCAGAGCGAAACATCACCTGCCTGATGGTCACCCACAACATGCATCAGGCTCTCTCACTCGGAAACCGTACCTTGATGATGGACGGCGGCCGCATTGTATTTCATGTGTCGGGGGACGAACGGAAAAAACTCTCCATAGATGATTTGCTGGATCAATTCAGAATACGCGCCGGGAAACAATTAGATAACGACCGTATTTTATTATCCAAATAGCATACGGCACGCATAGGCAGAGACTCGAAATGCTCCGCATTTCTCGCTCGCGTTGCTCGCCGTAAGTCTACCGAAGCAGACATTTATGCAAGCATAATGTCCGCTTCGTCAGCCTTCCTTCTCTGCCTATGCGCGGAAATAAAAGAACAGGCGAAGGGCTTGAAAAGTCTTTCACCTGCTCAGTGTAAAAGGGGAATTTTACGATACTAATTTTAACAAATGTTTTTGTCAAAATCAAGCGGTATTTTAAAAATAATGCGAAAAAATAATTTGTAAGTCATCGCGCAGCGCAAATTACCGCGTAATAATGCCATTATAAGCCCTACACGACAAAGGCCATCAGCGCTAACTTCGACAGGGCAAGTTCCTGTATCACCACACCCCTGGCTTTTTTCTGTGCCAGATTGATGTCAACAAAAGCGGCAAGCGGCATGGTTTTTGTGGCATACCCGGTCTTTCGCTTACCGAAAAGAGTTTTTTTGTCTTCCAGAATACTGATCTTCACCTTCGCCTTTAACTGCTCGTAGGTTCTGTAGGAAAACTGTTCTTTTGTCATATAGTAAAGCTGGCTCTCCAGCGTGGTCTCCGGATCGGTATCCTTAAAAATATAGTGTTCCACAATACTCTTGTACTTAAAATTTATCATCTTGTCCTGCAAAATCTCCGCGTAATCCAGCTTCGCGCCCAGATAAATCGAACCCGTATCCTGCATAAAGTATTTATAATCTCTGTTTTCTGCCTCCATCGTCTTCTCCCAACATCTATACCGAGGACTGCTTCGTTTCGATAGACTCTATCTTGCCGCCGCTCACACGGATGGCATCCTCGATGGCCTTTCTGGAAAACCCGGACTCCTCCATCAGTTCCTCCACCGTCACCGCCCTGCGAAGTTCCTCCTGCAGTGCATTGGCCGCATCCGCCACCTTATTTACCTTGTCGGCGATCTTCCGGTCGCTTTTTTCCTCCGCCGCATTCCGGGCAATGCAGTCTTCCATGGCGTCCATAATCATCTTGCCAAGCATTCCCTGCGCCTCGCCTGCGTGTTCCAGCGCTCCCAGCATGGTAACACCCAGAGAGAGCGCTACATTGCCCTCACCGATCAGATCTTCCAGACTGACCCCCTGCCCCGCATATAGTTTCGCAATCTGCGGCACTTCCGGCAGCATAAGTTCCGTCAGTCTCTTCACCGCATCCGCATCTCCCGCCATGGCGGACAATGTGATGGCTTCCCTCTCTCCGTCCGTCGCCCCCGGAAGTTCCTGCAGCGCCTCCAGATAGGTATCCAGATAATTCCGCTCTTCCTCCTCCAGATAAGCGTCTGCATCCACAGGCTCGTCTATTCCAATCTTATTTTCACGCAGATAGGCATACACCATCTCCATCTGCTCTGCGGAAAGAGAAAGGGACGAAAACGCCTCCTCAATCTCTGCGCCCGTGATAAAATTCTGTCCAGCCCTCGCCTTTTTCTTTATTTCCTCCAAAATTACGGCAAACTCTGCTTCCCGCCCCATGTTTCTCTCCATTTCCATTTTTTCAAGCTTTCCCGTCCTGCTCTTAAATAACGTATGTTATTACTCATACAGTCACATCCTCTGACCCGGCCGTTTGATATGGGTGTGGGTATAGAGATGCTCCTCGCAGTACTCATAGTTCCCGTCGCATTTGGAACAGAACCGGAACTGCATCTGCGGGCTGTCCACCTCCGTCCTGCCGCAGATCGCACATTTATGCTTTGTGCTCCCCGTATTTCTTCGCACATCCCGCTTAAACTCCTGCCGCCTGTGAATCTGTTTCGGATTCAGGTGCATCATATTGCGCGATGTAAAAAAGAACACAATAAAATTCAGCAGGGACGCGCCGATCACAAACTTCCCGACCACATCTGTGGTGAGGAACTGGAAGGCAATCACCACCGTATAGAAAATGCCCATCCACTTCACCCTGACCGGAATAATGAACATCAGAAGCACCTGTTCCTCCGGGAAGGTTACCGCATACGCCAGGAAAATTGACATATTGATATAAAAGGTGCTGAACATCATTCCTATATAGCTAAAATATTCATCCGTCAATTGAAACTGCGGCATGATAAGATAACAGTATCCCATCAGCAGAAAGCTACCCACTATCGTGAAAAGCATACCCTGAAACAAATATACATTATACCGGTACGTCCCCCAGGTACGCTCCAGCGATGTGCCAAGCGAGCAATAAAAGTACAGCATAATCAACGTAAAGAAAAGCCCGCCGCTGCTGGGCGGAATCAATATCCATGTCACCAGCCGCCAGACCTGCCCGTGCAGAATCGCATAAGGATTTAAGTTCAGATACAGGGTAATCATCCCCGACCTGTCAAACTGTTGTATCACATACCCGACCGCATAACAGGCCACCAGCACAAAAGAAAGGTTTTTGATGGCATATTTCCCAAATTTTTTCTCAAAAGGACTCATGACATACTCTCCTATAAAATATATAATAGAATCCAAAACAGGATTCTATTATCAAAATTCTATTATATAATATAGCATTCCTCTTTTTAAAAGTAAACGCCGCAGCCTAAAAAAACGCAGCGTCACAAAAATTTAATAAATGCCTCCCTAAAACTTCATGTTTTTCTAAGAATTGGAGAATTGCATTTTGGAAAACTGTGTCGTATAATGACAGGGTATGCGGAAAAACGCATTTTAATAAGGAAAAAAAGGAAATGAATTCCTGAAACCTTTTTCAACCATTAAAGGAGTGAACGAGAAATGAGTGATATGCAATATACCCTTGGCATTGACATCGGTTCCACCACTGTCAAGATCGCCATTCTGGACGACAGGCATCAGATACTCTTTTCCGATTACCAAAGACATTTTGCCAATATCAGAGAAACCCTGCAGCGGCTTCTCTCCCTGGCTTATGAAAAACTCGGCGACCTCACGGTTCATCCCATGATTACGGGTTCCGGCGGCCTTACTCTCGCCAACCATCTGCAGATTCCCTTTGTTCAGGAGGTGATTGCCGTATCCACCTCCCTGCAGACTTTTGCGCCCGTCACAGATGTGGCTATAGAGCTTGGCGGCGAGGACGCCAAAATTATCTATTTTGAGGGCGGCAATGTAGAACAGCGGATGAACGGCATCTGCGCGGGCGGCACAGGTTCTTTTATTGACCAGATGGCTTCCCTCCTGCAGACGGACGCTTCCGGGCTAAACGAGTATGCCAAAAACTACCATTCCCTTTACACGATAGCGGCCCGCTGCGGCGTGTTCGCCAAATCCGACATCCAGCCCCTCATCAACGACGGCGCAACAAAAGAGGATCTTTCCGCCTCTATTTTTCAGGCAGTGGTAAACCAGACCATCAGCGGTCTTGCCTGCGGTAAGCCGATTCGCGGACATGTGGCGTTTCTGGGCGGCC
Organism: Lachnospiraceae bacterium UBA3310; assembly: GCA_002361355.1. GTDB lineage: Bacteria > Bacillota > Clostridia > Lachnospirales > Lachnospiraceae > UBA3282. The sequence continues at coordinate 28,035 of DESQ01000033.1, read as the reverse complement.
CGCTGCACTTTTTATCGGAGTTGAAACAGTCTTTTATCCGCACCTTAAAGCTGGACGACGCCCATATTATTGATACGGACAACTCCCACCTCTTCGCCGCCATCGGCTCCGCCCTGAACGCGAAGGAGGAGACCTGTTATACCATGAAAGAGCTGAATGACAAGCTCTCTTCCGATATAAAGATGGAATTTGAGGTGGAGCGCATGGAGCCGCTTTTTGCCTCCCAGGAGGATTACGACGCTTTTTTGGCCCGTCACAGCACGCACCATGTCGCTACGGGCGACCTTGCCTCCTATCAGGGAAACTGTTTCCTTGGAATCGACGCCGGATCAACCACCACCAAAGTTGCTCTTGTAGGGGAGGACGGTTCCCTGCTCTATTCCTTTTACAGCAGCAACGACGGCAGCCCGCTTAAAACTGCCATCCGCTCCTTAAAGGAGATTTACAGCCTGCTTCCGGACGGTGTAAAAATTGCCCGCTCCTGCTCCACCGGTTACGGTGAAGCGCTGATGAAAGCCGCCTTTTTGCTGGACGACGGCGAGGTGGAGACCGTGGCGCACTACAACGCCGCCGCTTTCTTTGACCCGGAAGTAGACTGTATTCTGGACATCGGCGGACAGGACATGAAATGCATTAAAATCAAAAATCAGACCGTGGACAGCGTACAGTTAAACGAAGCCTGCTCTTCCGGCTGTGGTTCTTTTATAGAAACCTTTGCCAAATCCTTAAATTACAGCGTGGAGGATTTCGCGAGAACCGCGCTCTTTGCAGAGCATCCCATTGATCTTGGCACCCGCTGTACGGTATTTATGAATTCCAAGGTAAAACAAGCACAGAAAGAGGGGGCTTCCGTCTCCGATATTTCTGCGGGACTTGCCTACTCTGTCATCAAAAATGCGCTCTTCAAAGTAATCAAAGTTTCCGACGCTTCGGCGCTCGGGAAAAATATTGTAGTGCAGGGCGGCACCTTTTACAACGATGCAGTTCTTCGAAGTTTTGAAAAGATCGCCGGCTGCAAGGCTATCCGTCCCGATATCGCCGGTATTATGGGCGCTTTCGGCGCGGCGTTGATCGCCAGGGAACATTTTACGGAAGGTTACCAGACCACCATGCTGAATCTGGAACAGATCACCAGTCTGCAATATGAAACCAGCATGGCAAAATGTAAAGGCTGTACCAACAACTGCCGTCTCACCATCAATAAATTTACGGGAGGCCGCCAGTACATTTCCGGCAACCGCTGTGAGAGAGGTCTTGGACGCGCCAAAAAAGAAAATGGCGCTCCCAACCTGTTTGACTATAAACTGAAACGCTATTTTTCCTATGAGCCTCTGCCCGCCGATGAGGCAAAGCGGGGCACTGTCGGGATTCCGAGAGTTTTGAATATGTACGAGAACTACCCCTTCTGGTTCACCTTCTTTACGAAGCTGGGCTTTCGTGTGGTGCTCTCGCCCGTTTCCAACCGCAATATTTACGAACTCGGCATCGAATCCATCCCCAGCGAATCGGAGTGCTATCCCGCGAAGCTGGCTCACGGCCATGTGTCATGGCTCATCAAACAGAAGGTGAACTTTATCTTCTATCCTGCCCTCTTTTATGAGCGGGATGAATTTCACGACGCAAACAACCACTATAACTGCCCCATTGTCACCTCCTACTCCGAGAACATTAAAAACAACGTGGAGGAAATCGGACGCGGAGAGGTTGTTTTCCGTAACCCCTTCCTGTCCTTTAAGAGCCTGCAGACTGTCACAGAAGCATTGACAAGGGAATTTCAGGAGCTTCCAGTAACAGATGTTATGAATGCAGCGGATGCTGCATGGAAAGAGCTTGCCGCTGCCAGACAGGATATGCGCGACAAGGGCGAGGAGGTGCTCCGCTATCTGGAGGAAAACCACAAGCGCGGCATTGTCCTTGCGGGACGGCCTTACCATATTGACCCTGAAATTAACCACGGCATCCCCGAACTGATCACCTCCTACGATATCGCGGTGCTCACGGAGGATTCCGTCTCCCATCTTGCCGCTCCGGAGCGGCCACTGATCGTCTCCGACCAATGGATGTACCACTCCAGACTCTACGCGGCGGCAAGTTTTGTAAAGACAAGGGAGGATCTGGATCTGATTCAGCTCAACTCCTTCGGCTGCGGCCTGGATGCCGTCACCACGGATCAGGTAAACGATATTCTCAGCGGCTCAGATAAGATTTATACCTGTCTGAAAATCGACGAGGTAAACAATCTCGGCGCCGCCAGAATCCGTATCCGCTCCCTGCTCTCCGCCATTAAGGTGAAAGAACAGCAGGCCGCAAAGCGTACCATCCGTTCAAGCGCCATCACCAAAGTGCCCTTCACGGAAGAAATGCGGAAGGACTATACCATCCTCTGCCCCCAGATGTCTCCCATTCATTTCGAGATCATGGAAGCCGCCTTTAACGCCTGTGGTTACCACTTCGAAGTACTGGACAACGACAACCGGCATGCTGTGGATATGGGTTTGAAATATGTAAATAATGACGCGTGTTATCCTTCCCTTATGGTGGTGGGACAAATTATGGATGCCCTGCATTCCGGCAAATATGACTTGAATAAGGTAGCCATCGTCATGAGCCAGACCGGCGGCGGATGCCGTGCGACAAACTATGTGGGCTTTATCAGACGCGCGCTGGAGAAAGCGGGCATGTCTCAGATTCCCGTCATCTCCTTAAATCTTGCCGGAATCGAGAGCAATCCAGGTTTCCACCTGAACCTCGATCTCCTCATGCGGGCCGCTTACAGCGCCCTTTTCGGCGACATTTTCATGCGCTGCGTCTATCGTATGCGGCCCTATGAAAAAGAGCCCGGCTCTGTGGATGCCCTGCATGCCGAATGGGTAGAAAAATGCCGGGAATTTGTTTCAAGAAAATCCATGAATTATCTGACCTTCCAGCGGATGTGCCGTCAGATTATCCGTGATTTTGACGCAGTTCCCATCCATGAGGATCTGCAGAAACCCCGCGTGGGTATTGTGGGAGAAATCCTTGTCAAATTTGCTCCCGCCGCCAACAACCATCTGGTAGAACTTCTGGAGCACGAAGGCGCGGAAGCCGTCGTGCCGGATCTTCTGGACTTTATGCTCTACTGCTTCTATAACCAGATTTACAAGGCGGATTACCTGGGCACGTCAAAGAAAGCGGCCCTGCTTTCCAATCTTGGCATCAAAGCTCTTGAGAAACTGCGGGCGCAGACTGCGAATGAATTTGCAAAGAGTAAGCATTTTACGCCTCCCGTGCACATCCGCACGCTGGTGGACTATGCGAAACCCATCGTGGATATCGGCAACCAGACCGGCGAAGGATGGTTCCTTACCGGAGAGATGGTAGAACTGATCCACAGCGGCGTAAACAATATTGTCTGCACCCAGCCTTTTGGATGCCTGCCAAACCATGTCGTTGGAAAGGGCGTGATCAAGGAGCTGCGGAAACGTTTCCCCAGTTCCAATATCGTAGCCATCGACTACGATCCTGGCGCAAGCGAGGTAAATCAGTTGAACCGTATCAAACTGATGCTGTCCACGGCGCAAAAAAACCTGAAAAAAGAAGCGGGTGCGTAACAGCATCCGCTTCCGGCGTTTTTCGTCTAATAGAATGTCTTTTCCACTTTACGGTTGATAAACCGGATCTTATCTCTCACATCCTCCGCAAGTTCTTCGATTGCGTTGTCTGCGCTCTCCTTCTGTAACTGGTTCACACAAAATACACAGGAACCGAACGTATCGTTAGAAAAGAATTTCGGTTTCTCCCACTTCACAAAATAGGATACACGGTGTTTTAACAGCACCTTTTCTATCTTCTCCTTTGTCGCCATATCCTTAACCTGACACCATTCCAGTTCATTGTGTACTTTTACTTTCTGATATGCTGTCTCCATAGTCTGATCGTGCCCCTTCAAGAAAATCTAGCTAAACAGTACTTCTCAATTATAATGCAAAACGATAAATTATGCAAATCTTTTTATAACCGATGTCTCTGCCGGTTTCCGGCTCTGCTTATACGGGCAAAATGTGCGCTGTCTTGCATGACCCTCCTGTTTGTGATATCATACAAAGGTACAATCAGAAAGAGAAAGCGAGGGATACAAAGTGCCCATCAAAGTAGCGGATTTACTGCCGGCAACCGGCATTTTAGAGAACGAAAATATATTTGTTATGACAGAATTCCGGGCAATGCATCAGGATATTCGCCCCCTGGATGTTCTTATTCTGAATCTGATGCCCACCAAAGAAGTGACTGAGACACAGCTTCTGCGCAAACTCTCGAACACGCCTCTGCAAGTGAATGTCGAGTTTTTACAAACGGTCAGCTATACGCCTCAGCACACGGATTCCAACCACATGGAATCCTTCTACACCACTTTCGATCAAATCAGGAACCGGAAATTTGACGGCATGATTATCACCGGCGCGCCTCTTGACCACGTCCGTTTTGAAAAGGTAGCCTACTGGGATGAGATCTGCACCATTATGGAGTGGGGGCGAACCCATGTACACTGTACCCTTCATCTGTGCTGGGGCGCTTACGCCGCGCTGTACTATTTTTATGGGTTAGACAGAGAAGACCTGGACGAAAAGCTCTCCGGCGTTTACCCCCATCAGATCCTGAAAAAAAAGTCGCCTCTTTTCCGTGGCTTTGACGATATCTTCTACGCGCCACAATCCCGTGCCATGACAATTGCGCCGGCGCAGATCGCCTCCGTGCCGAATCTGGAACTGATGGCCGTCTCAGATGAAGCCGGCGTGGCGATCGCCAAAACCGAGGACAGCAGACATCTCTTCGTCACCTGCCATCTGGAATATGACGCCAACACATTGGCTTTGGAATATGCCCGCGATAAGGAAAAGGGCATGAACCCGAAAATCCCGGTAAACTATTTCCCGGACGACGATCCGACCAAGGAGCCGATTGTCAACTGGCGTTCCGCAGGGCAGCTTCTGTTCTCCAACTGGCTCAACTACTACGTGTACCAGACCACACCTTACGATGTGAGGGAGATTTAATATCATACGTTTTTTTATTTCAGGTATTCTTCCATAAACGCCTCCTCGGACAGGATCGGTATCCCCAGTTCCTTGGCTTTCCTGTTCTTGGAGGAGGAAGAGGCGGTGTCATTATTGATCAGGCAGACGGTCTTTCCGGTCACGCTTCCCGTCACCTTCCCTCCTCTCTTCTCAATCTCTTCCTTCATGGCATCCCGGTTTTCAAAATGAATCAGGCTCCCGGTGATCACAAAACTCATACCCGCCAACGTCGCCGCACTTTCCTGCACTTCTTTTTCTATCTCAAGTTCCCTTAAAAGGTTCTCTAACTGTTCCCTTGCCTTTTCCTCATGAAAATAGGCATAAATGCTCCGGGCAATCACTTCCCCGACGCCGTCAATCTCCGCCAGCTCCTCCTCAGAAGCCTCCTTAAGCGCCTGCAAATCATACTGAAAGTGTCTGCACAGCATCTTTGCGTTGGCAACGCCCACATTTTCAATCCCAAGCCCGTAAAGCAGCCGCGGCAGTGTCGTTTTTCTCGCCTTTTCAAGGCTTTCCATCAGATTCTGATAAGACTTCTCCCCGAACCCCTCCATCTGCGTGATTTCCTCCTGAAACCGTTCCAGACGGAACAGATCCGCAAATTCATGTAAAAATCCCCTCGCCAGAAACTTTTCCAGCGTAGACTCCGACAGACCGTCCACGTTCAGGGCGTTCCTGCTCACAAGCAGCGTAAAGGACTTGATCTTCTTCGCGTCACAACCAGGATTATCACAATACAGCGACTGCACATCGTTTACCTGACTGATGCGGGTGGGCTGTCCGCAGACGGGACAAGTATCCGGAATCTCCAGAGAATCGCTCTTTGTCAGATTCTCCGCAATCTGGGGAATAATCATGTTCGCCTTGTAAACCGTAATGCGATCCCCGATCCCCAGTTTTAACCCCCGCACAATACTGATATTGTGCACGGAAGCTCTGCTCACCGTGGTGCCCTCCAGCTCCACCGGCTCAAAAATCGCCACGGGATTGATCAACCCCGTGCGGCTGGCGCTCCACTCCATCTGCAAGAGCGTCGTCTCCCGCAGTTCATCCGCCCACTTAAAGGCAATGGAATCACGGGGAAATTTCGCCGTCCTGCCCAGGGACGCGCCGTATGCCATATCCTCATAGGTCAAAACCAGCCCGTCAGACGGCACATCATAGGTCTGTATCTTCTCTTCAAAATAACTAATGTTATTCAAAATATTTTCCGGATCTACAAGTCGGTGCTCAACCACGTCAAATCCCTGTTTTTTTAAGAAATCAAATTGTTCCGAACGTGAATTATGAAAATCCACATCCGCTCTCACCAGGGAAAAGGCATAAAAATAAACGCTCCTCTGTGCCGTAATCCGGTTATCCAACTGTCTGACGCTGCCGCTGCAAAGATTTCTGGGGTTCTTATATTTCGCTCCGGCGTCCTCAATCTCCCTGTTGATCTTCTCAAAACCGCTGTAAGTAATCACGGCCTCCCCACGCAGAATCAATTCCCCCTGATAGGGAATGGACAGAGGGATGTTGCGGAACACTCTGGCATTGTTCGTGATCACCTCACCCACTTCGCCGTTTCCCCTCGTCACCGCCTTCTGTAAAGTTCCCCCTGCATAGGTCAGGACAATAGTCAACCCGTCCAGTTTCCAGGACAGGAGCGCTTTCCTGCCGTTTAACCAGTCCCGAAGTTCTTCCCTGCTCTTTGTTTTTGCCAGAGAAAGCATGGGCGTTTCGTGACGTTCCTTGGGCAGTTCCTCCACCGCCTCATAACCTACCCGCACCGTTGGGCTGTCCGCCAGCGTAACGCCAAGCTCCGTCTCCAGCGCCGTCAGTTCATCATAAAGTTTATCATATTCAAAATTGGAGATCATCTCCTCATCTTTCGCATAATAGGCTTCCGAAGCCCTGTTTAAGAGAGAGACCAGCTCCCGCATGCGTTCCATCTTATTTTCCGCCATTGTTTACCCCTTTGCCAGCCCGCAGATTCGATACAACTGCGCCCGCTCGTCCGCTGTCAGTTCCCGATACTCGCCAGGTTTCAGCTTTCCAAGCTCTATATTTATAACACGTGTTCTTTTTAAACTTTTAACCCGGTATCCCTGCACTTCGCACATACGCCGGATCTGTCTGTTTAACCCCTGCGTGAGAGTCATTCTCAGGGTTTTGTCCCCGATTTTCTCTATTGCACAGGGACGGGTGGTCTGTCCGAGTTCTTCCAGATACACGCCCTCCCGCATGTTTGCGATGGCAGTATCCGTCCAGGCTTTCTCCGACTTCACCATATATTCTTTCTCATGTCCATTTTTCCCTCTCATCATAGCGTCGATCAAATCGCCGTCATTGGTGAGCAGAAGCAGCCCCTCAGAATCCTTGTCAAGCCGTCCCGCATAGGTCACACGCTTCGGATAACCGATCTCCTTCATCAAAACCCGCTCCGCATGGGCATCCCGCTCCGTACAGACCACACCCACAGGTTTATAGTAGGCAAGCACCACCTTTTTCTCAGGTGCATGCAGCCGTTTCCCCCGTACCTCAACGAAATCCTCATGCCCTACCTTCATGCCTGCCTGTGCCTTCACGCCGTTTACTAACACTTCACCCGCCTCTATCAGCTTATCTGCATCCCGTCTGGAACACAAACCGCAGGAAGCGAGGTACTTATTCAGCCGTATCTCCTCCATATCCCGCATCCTCCTGCAACTGTCCTGCCGCGCTTTTCTCATCCTCTTTCTGTGTTTCCGCCTCTCTCTCCACACCATGTTCAAACAGGAAATTCCGCCATTTCTCATAATGCTGCGCATACAGATGCACCCCGTCAAAAGTAAGATCCCCTTGCAGATATCCCTCCTCGTCAGTAAACAGGGGGTTACAGTCCAGATAAAAAATATCTTTACCGTTGGCAAGTCTTGCGGACGCCACATTTTTGTCATTGATATTTATATTGTTAAACTCTGTCTCCATATTATTCTTCTCACGGCTCACATGAAGATTTGCCATAATATAGATCGTCGCTTCCGGCTGCCACTCCTTAAGCTGGTTTAATACCTTCAGATATTGTTTCAGGTACATATTGGTATTTCCGTAACCCAGCTCGTTCATCCCCAGCATGATATAAATTTTGCCGTATCTCTTTTCCTGCAAGACCTTTTTCAGGTCAACCTTCTCCCCCGTCTTCTGATAGGTCACTCCCTTATCCTCCAGAAGTTTGAATATGGTCATCCCGTTGTCGCAGAAAAAGTCCGCCCCATCCAGCCCGGCATAATCCGAAATACCCAAAGTCCGTGAATCTCCAAGAAAAGCAGCGTCATTAAAATAACTCTCGTTTTCTAACACATAGTCGTATGCCGTAGTCAATGCAACTTTTCCTGCATCGGAGTAATATCGGGAATTTGTCTCTATCGGCGCATATTCCACAAACTTTGTGGCTCTGTTTTCCTCTTTTTCCCTGTTTTTCTCTCTTTCCAGGCTTGCAATATCGGTTTTTTTAATGTTTGTTTCTTCTATACCGTCTTTTTCTTCCTTGCGTAATCCTGCATTTTCATCCGTATCTGCCGCTTGATCCGCATCCTTCTCCTTTTCTTTCTCCGCCGCCTCATTAGAATTTTGACTTTTCTTTACCGTCTCAGCGTTAAAAAGGCTTATATCCTCTTTATTTATCGGTTGGAAAACCGCTATACTTTTATCTATTTTAAGTATGCCTGTTTCGTCAAAAAAAAGGACAAAAAGGAAACTGGTAACAATCACCAGCAAAACGAAAGGACAATTATATAGAATTTCCAGACAAACTCTCATCTTATTTTTGTTCATTGCGCGCCTCGTTTATACGTTAAAATCTAAAATACAGGAACGGATTATTGCTCCCGGAAATAATTTCCCGCACCGACCACCAGAAGACCAGAAGCAAAAATAAAACCATAAACCACCGATCCTTCCATTTCCAATATACCTTTCCGGGAAGAGGGGTGGCAAATATAACACACGCTATTAAAAGTATGCCATATTCTTTGAGATACCTGATAAGCTGTGTCATGCCAACCAGAATCTCCTCCTTATGATAACCTGCCATATTGCCAAGATATCCTGCGAGCTGGCCCATATCCGTAATGCCAAAAATCACCCAGGTCACCGGGATCAGCACAATAATATAAATATGCCCCAGCACCTTACTGTTCTCCAGCCATTTCCCAAAGGTTTTCTTCTCCAGGGAAATAATCAGAAAAAAAGCGCTTCCCCAAAGTACAAAATTCCAGTCGGCGCCATGCCAGAGGCCTGTGAGGGTCCAGACGACAAAGAGATTCAAAATTGTCCGCGCACTCCCTTTGCGGCTTCCTCCAAGGGGAATGTAAACATACTCCTTAAACCAGCTTCCGAGCGTCATATGCCACCGCCGCCAGAATTCCGACACAGAGCGGGATACATAGGGGATGTCAAAGTTGCGGGGAATGGAGAACCCCAGCATTTTTCCAAGTCCCATCGCCATCACGGAATATCCCCAGAAGTCAAAGTAAATCTGAAAGGAATAGGCAAAAGCGCCAAGCCATGCCACCAGCGCATGCAGTCTCCCCGCTCCCGCCGTCATAATCAAATTCCAGAGCGTGCCAATCTGATTCGCCAGGATCACCTTAAGCCCCAACCCCGCCGTAAAAAGTTTCAGGCCGTTCTCAATATCCCGAATCCGCACTTTCCGCTCCGCCATACGCCCCGATACATCACTGTAGCGCACAATTGGCCCGGCGATCAGTTGGGGAAACATGCAGACATAAGTTGCAAAAGGAAGCAGCTTCGCCTGCTCTTTGACCGTGCCGCGGTAACAGTCTATCTGATAAGATAACATCTGGAATGTATAGAAGCTGATCCCCAGCGGAAGCGCCAGAGAAAGCAGCGGCAAAAGACCGTGCCCTGAAAGTCTGTTTATGTTTCCGGCTGCAAAATCCCAGTATTTAAACACGAACAACACACCCAGATCAATCACAATCGCAAGGATGAGCGCACGTTTACGCCGCCTTGCCGATTTCTTTTTGCGGTTTACCTGCGGAGAACGGGGTTCCCAGAACATATAACGACTAAGTCCGTAGTTTATCAGAACAGACAAAAGAAGCAGCAGAACAAAGTACGGTTCTCCCACTCCGTAAAAAATGAGGCTTCCTGCCAAAAGAACAATATTGCGATATTTAGGAAACGTCAGATAGACTATCATGAAAATCGGCAGAAACCGAAATAAAAAACCCACACTGGAAAATAACATCGAAAGAACTCCCTGCACAAGCTAAAGTGGTTTATCCCTGGTAAAAATCTATATCTAGTATATTCCACGCAGAATCATTTTACAAGCCCATAAATTAAATTTAAGATATTAAAAAGATATTCGAATCCCCTTGGGATAATGATTCTTCATCTGCCCTCCCGAAGCCTTTCCGAAGCCGAGCGGATACGCCTCATAAAAGAGCGCCGTCCAGCCTCTCTCCTCCCCGCAGCCAAGACTTTCTCCCCGCAGATAGGAAACTGCCTCCGCTTCCGTAAGCTCCCGTCTCTTTTCCGTATCCTTTTTTAAAAGTGTTCTGGATAACGCATGCACCGGCTCAAAACGGTTCTTCTTCTCCGTGAGCAGATGCAGCCCCGGCCGCAGGACTTTTATGCCCGAAAGAGAAATCATCCCCTCCGGCACAAGATAGATCTGGTCGCCGAATTTTGCCAGTTGTCCCGGATGCCGTATCATCCACGCATCGTTGATCCCAATCTCCTCTCTCAGAAATGTTTCTACAAATTTACATAACTTTTTATCTCCTGTGACCTTCCAAACCGGTGTGCCTTTCTCATCCGTTTCCCGTGACAGCCCGCCCCGCCTGCGCAGTCTCGCCACATAATGACCTTCTCCCCGCACCAGATGAGGCCACAGCCGCAGCGTATGAGCAATCCCTGCCCCTGGTTCCCCGACCCAGTCCGCCCGTCCCGGAGAAAAGATATCTTCAAAAGCCGTCTCTTCTATATTATATTCCTCATGTGTCCGCAAAAATGCACTGATCGTTCCCTCGTTCTCCTCCGGAGAAAACGTACAGGTAGAATAAGTAAGCACGCCGCCAGGCTTTACCATTTTAGCCGCTTCCTCCAAAATCAGCGCCTGTCTTTCCGCACACATTTCCACAGTCTCCGGACTCCACTCTGAGGCCGCTGCCTCATCCTTTCGAAACATCCCCTCGCCGGAACAGGGTGCGTCCACCAAAACCCGGTCAAAAAAGGCCGGAAAAAGCACAGCCATACGCTCCGGCTTCTCATTACACACCACACAATTAGAGACGCCCATCCGCTCCACATTCTGGGATAGCACGCGCGCCCTCTCCCCCATCACCTCATTGGCAACCAAAAGACCCTGTCCCTGCATTCTGCCTGCAATCTGGGTGCTCTTCCCGCCCGGTGCGGCACACAGATCCAGAATCCGTTCGCCGGGCTTTGGAGAAAGCACCTCCGCCACCGCCATGGCGGAAGGTTCCTGAATGTAGTAAGCGCCCGCTTCGTGCAGCACATGACGCCCCGGCCGGCTTGCAGCATCATAATAATACCCTTCCCGCGCCCAGAAAACTTTTTCTAACGGAAAGGGCATTACCCTGATAAACTCTTCTTCTGATCCCTTTAACGGGTTTCGTCTGAGTCCGTACTGCCGCTCCCTCTCATAGCTCGCCGCAAAGGCCTCATATTCGCTGCCAAGAAGCCTCTGCATCCTCGTCAAAAAGGCTTCCGGCAATCCTGTTATTTCTTCTTTCATATATCTACCTATACTCACAAGCGCGCTTTCACCGCCTGCTTCCCCGGCGGCTATACCATGAGCGCACCGCCAAAGAACGCTTTCTGCTCCTCTGTCACAAGAATACGCAGAGGCTTATCCTGCTCTTTCCGGTGTCCGAGCTTCGCCATAAATCTTCCGTATGCCTTAAACCCACCCTTGGGAATCATTTGTATTTTCACCTGATCAAGCTCCGCAAGCTCCCTGTCTCTCTTGTAACCCGAACAGCTCTCCATCAGGCACTCGTCCAAAAGCTGTTCCGCATCCTCCGAAAGCTTTCCATCTACAAGCTCCAGATAAAGCATATAACGGGGCAGTTCCTTCGTATAATCCCCGTCCACACAATATCCCTCCGCCGTGCACTCCGCTCTTCTCTGGAATTTGCGCATCGCGCTCTCCAATTGGCGCACATTCATCTTCTCGTCCGCAATATTGATTACCTGACTTTTTCTGTAACAGACGCGCACAATCGGCGCCTGGCCTTCAAAGCCGACAACCTCCACCACATCCCCGATGGCATAGCGGTATTCGCCTGAAAAAGTGGTAATCAGCATCTCGTACTTCATGCCCACTTCCACGTCGCGAATCGTATAAATTTTTTCTCCATCCCCCGTCTCCGAGAGGAACTCATAAAAGCAGGTATCGGGGAGCAGAACATAATAGGCGTCACCCTCATTGACGCCTCTGGCTATGCCAAAACATCCCTCGGAAGCCGCATATGTAAAATAGTGGATGGGCAGATCCCCCACATACATCCATAATCTGTCCATATAGGGCGTAAACATACTGCCGCCGATCAACCGTCCATACCGGATCTTCGGCCAGATTTTTTTGACCAGGCCCTTTTCCAGATCTTCCTCGGGAATCGCGCGTAGTTCCGCCGCTCTCTCCGGATTTGCCGGAAGGTGTTTCTTCAGGTAAATCTCCCACTCATGGCTCACAGAAAAGCATTCGCTGATTCCTCCCGTCTCAATATCAGAAAGAAAAGCCTCCCAGTTATCTGTCACATAGCGAAGCATTCCCACCACACGGTTTACAAAAACGCCGTGTATTGCCGTCACATCCCTGCATCCCAGTGCAAAGCGCAGTTTCACATAGAGCATGTCACCCGTCTTATCTTCCGGGAAAAGTACTTCCAGGGGTGCGGTATAGCTGTCAATATCTAACTCCCCCTTCTCCTCCAGATAACGATCCAGCGCTCCGGCTCTCACGCCGCACATGGTACCGTCCTGCATAAAGTCCCGCCGAAATTCCCCGGTTTCAAAAATTTTGCCGAACAATTCTTCCTCCGTGGCATCCGGCATCTGTTTTCTGATGGATTCCCTGATCAGATCGTTCCAATAAAACTTCTGCGTCAAAAGATCCCTCTCTATAATCGGCACATGCTTGGGCGAGTCCGTGCTTCCGGAACTGATACAGTAATAAATCGGCTTCTCAGCCGTAAGAAGCCCTTCCTCTCCCTCCACCTGGCGCTCGATAACCGCCTCATAGTCATAGTGAAAGGTGATCGGCAGTTCCTTTTGATATTCCTCCACGGAATGAATATCCTCAAATCCAAACATCCTCCCGTACTCTGTATCCTTGTTCTCCGTAAGCCTATCCATCAGGAACTTTTCCTGCAGGGCTACCGCGTTACGGCACAGTTCCTCAAAACGTGCTATCGCCCCTGTCTTACTGTCTGAAACCCCCATTGTATCCTCCTTCTCTCATTGCCGCCGTATCTCTCTAAAAATACAGTGCAGATATTGACATTATATGCGATTTTTCCCATAAAATCAATAGATTATCCCCTCGCGGACATATTTGCCCTACTTTTTTATTGCGCATTCCTGCCAAAACCGCTATAATAGCAAAGGATTACGTTAAAGCAGCACAAGATGAGGAGGAAAATTATGGCATCACAGATCTGTATTATCATTGCAATCATCGCCTATCTCGGCGTGATGATCTATATCGGTATCACCTTTTCCAAAAAAAATACACAGGCATCGGAGTTTTATCTCGGCGGCCGAAAACTCGGCCCTCTGGTAACCGCCATGAGTGCGGAAGCCTCCGACATGAGCAGCTATCTGCTGATGGGACTGCCCGGGCTTGCTTATCTGTCGGGACTTGCAGAGGTTGGGTGGACAGCTATTGGCCTTGCTGCCGGTACTTATTTAAACTGGCTCTTTGTCTCCAGAAGAATCCGGCGCTATTCCAGCCGCATCGGTTCCTTTACCATTCCGGAATTTTTTGCAAAAAGATACGGTGATGACAAACATATCCTGACTCTCATTGCCGCTCTGGTCATTGTCATTTTCTTCGTTCCCTACACCGCCTCCGGCTTCGCTGCCTGCGGTAAACTGTTCAGCACACTTTTTGGCATGAACTATATTGCGGCTATGCTTTTGAGCGCGGCGGTTATTGTTCTCTACTGTACGCTGGGCGGTTTCCTTGCCGTAAGCACCACCGACCTGATTCAGGGCATCACCATGAGCGTCGCTCTCCTAATTGTGGTCGGATTCGGCGCCATTGTCACCGGGGGCTTTGGCAGCGTCATGGACGCCGTGAGCGGTCTCCCCGGCTATTTAAGTCTGGTACAGACCTACTCCCCGCAGACCGGCTCCGCCTCTCCCTACACACCCCTTATGATCGCATCCATGCTGGCGTGGGGGCTTGGCTATTTCGGCATGCCCCATATCCTGCTTCGTTTTATGGCGATTGAAGATGAAAATAAACTGAAACTCTCGAGACGAATCGCCACCGTATGGGTTGTGATCTCCATGTCCATCGCCGTACTGATCGGCGTGGTCGGCTACGGTCTCTCCCAGGCGGGTATCATTCCCGTACTGGAAGGTAGCAATTCCGAGACAGTCATCATTCAGATCGCTTCCACATTGAGTACCCACGGTGTTATCCCCGCATTGATTGCAGGCGTTATTCTTGCCGGTATCCTGGCGGCAACCATGTCCACCGCCGATTCCCAGCTTCTGGCCGCTGCGTCCAGCATTTCCCAGAATCTGGTGCAGGATTTCGGCAAAAAGAAACTGGACACCAAAACTTCTCTGCTCATCGCGAGAATCACGGTAATTGCCATCTCCTTAATTGCCGTGTTTATCGCGCAGGATCCCGACAGTTCCATCTTCGGCATCGTGTCCTTCGCATGGGCAGGCTTCGGAGCAGCCTTCGGCCCGGTCGTTCTTCTGGCATTGTTCTGGAAACGTTCCAACAGACAGGGTGCGCTCGCAGGTATGATCGCCGGCGGCGTCATGGTGTTTGTCTGGAAATACGACATTGCAAGACTGGGCGGCGCTTTCGCCATCTATGAGCTGCTTCCCGCGTTTATCGTCGCTCTGCTTGTCAACGTGGCAGTGTCCCTGCTCACAAAAGAACCTACGGAGGAAATTGTTAAAATTTTTGATGAGGTAAATGGAAAATAAAAGTATTTTAAAGATATAACATGATTTCATGTTAGGGGAGGCAGCTTTGTTACATATCACATCACTTAACGACGGGCTGGACATCTTTAAAGCGCTTGGCTCCGATGTCAGAATCGAAATATTAAACATCCTTTTAGAAGACAGCGACAGCATGAGTATGAATGAGCTGGCCTCCCGCCTGAACATCACCAACGGCGCACTGACCAGCCACATCAAAAAGCTGGAAAATTGTGGTCTTATCTCCATCTCCAATGAATCGGCGGGACACGGCAACCAGAAAATCTGTTCTGTCCATCTGGACAAAATTCTGATTGATCTGGAACGACAGGAGGATCTCCTGCATGTCTACAGCACGGATATCAAGGTCGGCCATTATTCCGCCTACCACATCTGCCCTACCTGCGGCCTCGCCTCAGATAAGGCCATCATAGGCGAAGTGGATGATTCCCGTTACTTTGATCACCCCGACCGCTACAATGCGGATATCCTCTGGTTCACAAAAGGATTTGTGGAGTACCATATCCCCAATTTCATCCCCGGTTTCCAGAAAATTACACAGATCACAATCTCAGCGGAACTGAGTTCGGAGGCCCCCGGCGTCAACAATGTGTGGCCTTCCGACATCTCTTTTTACCTAAATGACGTACATATCGGCAACTGGCTCTCTCCTGGAGATTTCGGCGATTCAAGAGGGCTTTTCACTCCCGACTGGTGGTATCCCAACTGGAACCAGTATGGATTGCTTAAACTTCTCGTCATCAACCGGAAGGGCACCTTTATCGACGGCTTAAAAATTTCCGACGTGACCATTGACAGCTTCCATCTGGACTATCGGAGCAGCCTCCGCTTCCGTCTGGCTGTAGACGACGATGCAAAGCATGTGGGAGGCCTCACCATCTTCGGAAAAACCTTCGGCAACTACGGGCAGGACATCAAGGTAAACATCCACTACGCGCCCATAGAAGTTTAGAAGGTCTTCTCTGATTATCTATTCACCGACTGCAATATCAATTTTCCGGAGTTTCTCAAGAAGAATCTCCTCCTCCGTCGGCAGGTCTTCCGATCTCTCAATCTGCCTTCGCACCTGGCACATCTGTTCGTCAATGGCTGCGATCTGCTCCGCGCAGGCAGTCAGGCTGCCCACAATCTCCTTCTGATTGGGCACTTCCTGTTTATATTTGAGCTGATGCTCCAGACTCGCCCAGAAATCCATGGCGATCGTGCGTATCTGTACCTCTACCGCCATCTCTCTGGTCTGATCCGAAAAAAACACCGGCACACTCACAATCATGTGGTAACTGCGATACCCGTTGGGCTTCGGATTCTTAATATAATCCTTCTCCCTGATCACCGTGATATCATCCTGCTTGGCAAGCGCCTGCGCCAGCCCGTAAATATCATCTACATAGGAGCAAACGACCCGTATTCCTGCCACATCGTAAAGATTTTTTTCCACATTTTCTATGGTAAAGGGCAGTCCCTTGCGGTTCAGTTTGTCCATTATGCTGGTACTGCTCTTTAGGCGTGAATTGATGGACGTAATCGGGTTTCTCCGATACCGCACGTTAAATTCCGAATTCAGCACATCGAATTTCGTCCGCACCTCCTTGATCGCGCAACTGTAGCGCATCCGCATCTCCTTGTAATCCACTACCGTCCCAACCATCTTCTTGCGCTGTTCATAAATTGCATTATCTACCTTGGGAATCACCATCATCTGATTTTCCTCGGCGTCAAATCCCATCTCTTCCAATGGGAAAAATGGATTTCCTGTCATATGTATGCCCTCCGTTCATTTTCCTAATATATACCGAATATCACAGAAAAACAAGGAAAGAATTATTAACTTTTTATTAGAATTTTGATAATTTCTGAAAGATCAGCAGGATGCATAATCATTGACTTCTCCCTGAAATCTCCTTATAATATAGGAAAGACAGATTATCAAAATTCTGAACAGGGGAACACTATGCAATACAGAAAAATGAAAGACGGTACGGAAGTATCCATCCTCGGATACGGCTGTATGCGATTTACAAGCTCCGGCGGCCGGATCAATCTTGATAAGACCGAACAGGAAATTATGCTCGCCATCGAAAACGGTGTCAATTATTTTGATACCGCTTATATTTATGGCGGCAGCGAGGAGGCACTCGGCACTATTCTGGAGCGGAACCACTGCAGAGATCAGGTATATATTGCGACCAAGCTCCCCTACTATCTTCTGAAAAATACTTCCTCCATAGAGAAATTGTTTAACGAACAGCTCAAACGCCTGAAAACAGACCACATCGACTATTATCTGATGCATATGCTCTTCGATGTGGAGGTCTGGAATAATCTGAAACGTCTCGGCATTGACAAATGGATCTCTGAGAAAAAGGAAACAGGCGCTATTCGCAATATCGGTTTTTCCTTCCATGGTGATACCGCTACTTTCAAAGCGCTCATCGACGCCTACGACTGGGATTTTTGCCAGATTCAGTACAATTACATGGACGAGCATACGCAGGCGGGCAGGGAGGGGCTGCAGTATGCCCACAGCAAGAGCATTCCCGTAGTTATCATGGAACCTCTGCGCGGCGGCAGATTGACCGGTCTTTTACCCGCCCCCGCCAAAAAGACTTTTGCAGACTATCCCGTAAAACGCACCCCTGCACAGTGGGCATTCCATTGGCTGTGGAATCAGCCGGAAGTCACCTGCGTACTCTCCGGCATGAACTCTCTGGATATGGTTAAAGAGAACTGTAAAACTGCTGACGAGACCAGAATTGGTATTTTCACCGAAGCGGATCACCGGCTGATTGATTCCGTGCGCTCTAAGATCAACCATACCCTTAAGGTGGGCTGTACCGGATGTGGTTACTGTATGCCCTGCCCTCACGGCGTGGATATTCCCACCGCTTTCCGGTGTTACAACCAGAGCGCCACACAGAAGAAATTCACTACCATGTTAGAGTACGCACAGGTTACCTCACTCAAAAAGGATGCTTCTTCCCTGACACAGTGCGTCAAATGCGGCGCCTGCGAGAAACATTGCCCGCAGCATATAGAAATCAGGAAAGAACTGCAAAACGCAAAAAAGGCCTTACAGCCCTTTTATGTGCGTATCCTTTTGAAATTTGTACAGAAATTTGTGAGACGGGCATAATGCTATTTTTTGCCCAGTACACTGTAATTCCCGTTTTGATCGTAGGAATCCAACAGATAATGATTTTCCGCCTGCATGGCAAGCATCGCTTCCCTGTCGGCCATTCTTGTCCCTTTCCGGATTGTGTCCTGCTTTTCCGGCCTGGTCTGTCTGAGCGGCATCCCTTTTGCCGCTTTTTCTTTTTGTCTCTGATACGCCTCCCGCAGCCGCGCCGCACTCTCCCGAAGACGATTTCGGATATTGCCGCGCCCAGACTCTGCCACTGTTGTATTCTCTCTGTCCGCCTCTTCTCTCTGCTCCGTCTCGCTTAACGTTTCCCTGACAGAAGTTGGCGTCACCGTATTTTCCGCCGCATGTACCTGCGCAAGCGCCGCGCTCTGCACCACTGTCCGCGCTGCTTCCACCCCGGCCTCCTGCACCTTTGCCCCATGGGTGGAAATATTCACCCCGTCACGCCCTCTTTCATTTCCGGCGACCGTATTGGCAAGGGCATCCTCCAAACCTAGTCCAAGCCCCAGCCTGCCGCTTCCACGCTCAGACTGCCCGAATCCCATTCCTTCCGTCTCTGCCTGTATTTCCCCTGCCTGCGGGCCAGGCCCTGCCGCGCCTTGTTTTAACTTTGCTCCTCCCGATGTATGGATAGAGAATGGTTCATGGAAATGAGATGTTTTCCACTGGAGTACATGATACCTTGTGGCATAATCTTCATTCTGTTGTACCCAGTTTACATGCTGCATCACGTCACCTGTCTTTCGATACCGATATTACCTTCTATAGTTGAAATGATTGCCGGAGCTTTTTCCGGAACTGCCATAAAGATTCGTTCTGTTAAAAGGACTGTAAGTGTCGCTCTTTTCTGCTTCGATGTTGCGCTCCGCAGTGGCCTCCACAGTGCCCGCCTTAGCACCCGCCTTTCTTGCGAAACCACTTCCGCCCCACACTTTTTCCAGCGTGTCTACGTCCGCCGCCTCCAACTTTTTCTCATCGACCACAAGCGTGCCGTCCGCCTTTCTGACTATGCCCGTCGCAGCCAAATCTTTCTCCGCCGCTCTGGACAGGCTGTTAAACTGCGTAAGTAACGCTTTGTCTGAGGCGGAGCCTGACTCGTTCAAATCATCCAGCATATTGTTATACTGCCTGACAAAGCCCTGGATATCAGATACAATCTCGTCCGTACTGCCGCTTTCCCTCGCCTTATCATATATGGAGTCTTCCTCTCCGCTCTGCAAAGCATCCGCATACGCTCCCACCTGCTTTGCATGATACTGCATGTCGTAATAGAATTTCTGTGATTTTGCATTTTTGTTCAATGCCGAGGATGACGTGATAAAATCTCTGTTATACAGACTGCTTGACGAAGAGGTACCCTTATTACCGCCCAGAATATTTGCCAGCGTGTTCGTGCGTCTGCTTATGCTGTTTTTCTTCAAAGTATTCAACAGGGAATCCGCCGTCTTGTTTGTGTTTCTCCTGAAATTCAACATACCGCTTCTGTAGTTTCTTGTAACTCTCATTTTTCTGCCTCCTGTTTATGTCTATAATTCTTCATCAACCTTAATGCCCTTGATGTCCGCCTCCAGCAGCTTCATCTTGTTCAGCATATCCTTGATCTCAGCCTTCACCGCATCGCCTGCGCCCGCCACGTTCAAACCGGCATCCGCCATGTCGCTCAAAAACTCCGCTTCCTCTCTGGCGTCTTTCTCCTGCTTCTTCTGCGCCGCTTCCGCCTCGTTACTGCCTTCCCTGCTCTCCTCGATCCTGGCTTCCAATAACTCCTTCTGCTCCTTGCGAAGCTCGATCTTCTCTTCCTGTTCTTCCTTCTGCTCCGCTTTCTCCTTTGCTTCCTCTCTCTGCTCCTCGTAGGTTTCGTCCACGTGATCTTTCGCTTCGCCCACGATCATTTCCTGTATATCCTCGCTGGCCTGCTCCATCACCTTCTTCGCATTGTTCTGGGCGTCTGTCATCTTATGGAACTTCAGGCGCTCCTGCTTTATGGATCTGACCGCGCCATCATACGCCATAATACCCGATTCCGCTTTTCGGGCACGGTCATTAAACACAGCCTTTTCGCCCTCAATTTCAAGGCATCTCTGTTGGTATTCTGTCAGTGGTTCGC
The DNA here is from genome assembly GCA_002361355.1 of Lachnospiraceae bacterium UBA3310. Lineage (GTDB taxonomy): Bacteria > Bacillota > Clostridia > Lachnospirales > Lachnospiraceae > UBA3282. The sequence goes on along the minus strand of DESQ01000033.1, from coordinate 7,526 downwards.
TCTTTAATTCCTTCAGTCTCTCGTACTCTTCTTCTGTAAATTCACCGTTCCCGGGATAATGCAGACGCTCCAGAAGCTCCAGATCCTTCTGCTCCTGAGAGTCCTTCGCCACGCCGTAGCCTTCCCGCAAATTTTCCTTTCTGGTATCGCATTCCGCAATTTTGTCTTTATTTAACTTGAGTTCTTTTCTCTGCTCCTCCGCGAGCACCCTATACTCCTCTATGCTCTGATCCGTCTTGCGGTCGGCACTCCAGGCATTCTGTACAAACTCCATCGCCTTCTTCTGTGCCTGTTGTCTGCGAAGCGTGATGGAATCCTTATGTAACGGCAGATCTCCCGCAAAAATCACGGACTTTCTCTGCTGTTCCGCCACTTTCTCCTGCCCTTTTTCCGCTGTTTTCTCCTGCGTCTGGATATTTGTATTGATAACCTGCGTATCGGCATTTCCCATCTTAACCTGCATATTGACCCCCCTGTCCTTTGCGCGGCATTCCGTTGCCTCATGTTACCTCTTCACATTTCACATAATAAATATCGGCCCGTTTCCGCTTTTTCTTAAGGAAACAGACCTGCTATTCATGACAGAAATGATTCCACTTATGACAACCGTCGTACACGGAATCTAGGCAAGAATTTCCTGCAAAAAAGCCTCGCACCCCTCCATAACGTCGTCATACGTCACATCAAAATTCCCCGTATACCAGGGATCGGCAATGGCTCTGCCGCTCCCCGCAAATTCCAGCAGCTTGTATATCTTGTGCTCTGGATCGCCGCCCGCAATCCGCTCCATGTTGCGGACGTTTGCATCGTCCATACCGATCAGGTAGTCAAACTCTTTGTAATCCTGCTTCGTCATCTGACGCGCCCGGTGCGGCACAAGAGGGATTCCCACCTGCCGCAGCTTTCCCACCGTACCGTAATGCGGCGGGTTGCCGATCTCCTCCCGGCTGGTGGCGGCGGAGTCAATGTGGAAGGAGGCGGATAAGCCTTTTTCCTTTACCATGTGGGTGAGAATGCTCTGAGCCATGGTGCTGCGGCAGATGTTGCCGTGGCAGACGAATAAAATTTTTATCATAACGCTAAAGCTCCCTTATTTCCTGTATTTTCAAGGTTTACAGCCATTCTCACTATTCTTGATTTCAAACATTTTTTCTTAGATTGTCACATATTTTCTTATGTTTTCTTCTGCAAAAGTGGTAAAATGAGTGGTAAATTATTTCATTTTACCACTTGCCTTTTTACTCGCCCACAACACGCTGTAACTCGCTCTGCGCGTCTTCAAAGTCCACATGAGTATAAGTGTTTAAGGTAACGCTTATGTCAGAATGTCCCATAATGTACTGTAAGGTTTTCGGGTTCATTCCGCTCTTTGCCATATTGGAACAGAACGTGTGCCGGCAAACGTGAGGGGTAATTTTCGGCATCTGCACCTTGTAGATACTGTTATACTTTTCAAGGATATGTTGCATGTACTTTTCCCAATGTAAGGCAACCATAGGCATATCATTCTTATCCAAGAATAAAAACCCTGTATATCCCTCAATGATCGGCTCTACTTTCGGGGCAATCCGATTTTTGATGATTCTTCGGAAACACTCTGCCACTTCTTCTGTCATAGGCACATAGCGAATCCCCTTTTCTGTCTTAGGCGCTTCTATCACATATTCCATCTGACTTGTACGCTGTAGCTGATGATTGACCCGAATACGCTTTTGCTTAAAATCAATATCCGCAATCGTCAGTCCGCAGAACTCTGATATACGCAAGCCTGTGTGGAACAGGATAAAGATACCATCATAATATCTGCAAAAATGTTTGTCCTCTTTCACAAATCTTAAATAGTCTCTTTGCTGTTTCCTTGTGACGGCTTCTCTTGTCACGCTGTCGTTTACAATGACGGTGGCTAACTCAAACTGGAACGGATTTTTTCGGATTAAATCATCATTTTCCGCCATTTGAAATGCGGGTCTAAGTACGCCCCTAATCGTATGAATAGAACTATACCCACGCCCGTCTACTTGCTGTAACTTAATCAGCCACGCCTTTGCGTCGGACAGCTTTACCTTATCAATCCGCTTGTTTCCGAACGGGTCTTTCTTCAAGATGTTTATAACGGTCTTATACCCCGCTTTGGTGTTATGCCTTACGCCTATTTTTAAGGAAACATATTTTTCTACCAACGACAGCACCGTATAATTGCCGCCGTTTGATACAATCTGATTAAACATATCCTGCTCAATCTGTTTTTCCTTTTCCCGAAGTGACAGGTCTTTACGCTTATCTTTCGGGTATGGGTCGTTATGGTCTAACCGCCAACTGTAAACACTCTTTTCCTTACCGTCCGAGTCGGTGTACTTAAAGCGATATCTGCCGTCTGGTCTCTGGGTCTCTCCATTGTGTAAAATCCTGTTTCTTTTATCTCGTCTTTTTTCACTCATGGTTTCTTTGTCTCCTTTCTGAAAAAGAGACCCAAACTCGTGATAATATACTAACACAAATCAAAGTCTCTTTCCATACCCAACCGCCATTTATACCACTGTCGCATGGTCTAAATATTCTTCAAACTTCTGCCGCTTAACCAATATGCGGTTGCCGTTCATAATGATAAAATCAGCGTCAGGGTGTTCGTCTGCTATCATACGCAGTTTGTTTTCTCCTATATGGTAATACTCTGCCGCCTCTGTAACCGTCAGAGCGTATCTTCTCCATACAGGAATTGTATTCTGTTGTATCTCATTTTTCTTCATGTCCGTCTCCTGTACTATATCTGTATTTCGATATCTCCCAATGATGAGATTTCAAAAACTGCACCATTGTCAATGTCCCGTTGTCACAGAGTACCCGAAACCAATCGTTGCGATTTTCTTTTGCAAACAGAAGTAACTGTGCATAGCCTACAATACCATTCTGTAAACAAAACTCAATCATTTCCCCGATTGCACTGTACTTGTCCGTTGCAAGGTTTATCATGGTCTGATAATCCGCACCCGCACAGGCAATCACATCTTCTATGTCATACTGTACTTTTTCGGGGTTGTCTAAATGGCACAGATAACGTGCATACGCTCTTGCGCATTTGATCGGTTCAATTCCCACGCCGCCAATAACTGAAAATACTTCCTGCGCCTGTTCACTTGTCTTTACCCCGTCAAAAAGTATCATCACATGGTAATGTTCCTTTTTCAATCTTCCGTCTGTATTCAAGTCTTTATCATGTAGCGGAGAAATCAGCGCGGGAACACACTGTTCCTGTAACAGCCTTATCCAGTCAACAGGCGCAGATTCGGGATAAACCACCGTTGCGTAGTTTCTTGTTCTCTTTTTCTCCATATCTTTTCTATGAACATTGAACAATGTTCCCTATGGGGTGTCGTAGTGCCCCATAGGGGCGGTGGCGGTCGCTCCGCTTCGTTTCTCCGAAACAGCCGCCACCCTTAACACTATTCCCTGCTCAATGCTCCTTTCTCAATATATGGGGCAAGAAACTCACGCGGTTTTGTATCTACTCCCTGCCTGTAAATCAGTCCCGACCCGATTTCACGTCGAAGATTCTTTACATCTGCAAAATCAGACCCGAAAGCCATTTTATAGGCGGTATCGCTCATCTGTCCCATACAGATACGGCAACCGAGGTTATCACGGATTGCGCCCTCTATAAAGGAAGTGTCAGGGCGTTGCAAAATCAGTCCTGCATACACACGCTTGCTTCTCCCCATGACCACGATAGACGCAATACGCTTCGCGGTATCTTCATAGGTCTTTTTTTCAGCAATTTTTGAAAAGGCTATCAGTTCATCGAAGATAAGATACAGCGGTTGAAAATCAGCTTCCCGTATACCGATATTATCTAATTCTATGTCACGTTTGCGCATTTCTTCTTCCGTTTCCCTTACCGCCTTTGCAATCTCATTTTCCTCCGACACATACACAGCACCGCAGTTCTCCACAAAATGACGCATTTCATAGTCATTCTTCGGGTCGCAGTAAATGACTTTAATACCGTTTTTAATTAAACGAAAAATGATGTATTCTGCTAGTTGCGTCTTGCCGCTCCCAGTGTTCCCTGTTAGGAGCATGTGCGGACACCGTTTCCAGTTCCATACCATATCATGAGAAAATGCAATCTCATTCTTCCCCGCTTGCGGAATGTCTTTACAGGACTTAATTCTAATCTGCTTTTGCTTCCGCAGTTCAAAACTGTATGTAAGATACCCCCTTTCTACGATTGTGTCGATACAGACAGTTTTGAACAGTCCGGCAAGCGGTTTTTCCATATCTTTGAACCTTTCGGCGTGTGGACTACCGTCCATGCGAATTCTTATGTAAAAAGCGTTATCCTGCACACTTTTTTTGTATTCCACAATGGGATAATAGTCCATTTTTTCTGTCTTCCACTCTCCCAGTAGCCCTTGTTTCTTTACTAAATGAGATTGATACAGCTTGTTTCTTCTGATGAATTTCTCTATCCGCTTAGATATCTTCATCGTTTCTCTTATTATTAGATAGACCATTCCGAAGCAAGCCGTGCCGCTTACACCTACCACCACCATACACGATATAAGATTGCTATTCCCAAACACGATGTAGAACAGGAACAGACCCAGCAGGGACACAAGCCACAGGAAAACTGACGCTTCAAACAATGCAAACTGATTATTTTTCAATATTTTACCGTTGTCTTTCCTCATGCCTTATCACCTCCCAACTTAATCTGTTTCGCGGCAAGCGGCTTGATCGCTTTGGCGGTAATGGATAATTTTACTTCGCCCTTATTGTTCCAGTCCTGCCATACCTTTGCTTCTAATCCCTCAAACTCCACAGGAATAGGCGTACCGTCAAACTCAAAAGGCGGTTGCAATAATCCCGGCACTTTGATATTTACCTTTTCATACCCCAATCCCTCTGACAAACAAGGAAATGTATGACCTTCCGCCCCTATTTTTATTCCCTCTTTATAGCCGTCATATACTTTTGGTGTACCTACGACATGAAGTCCTCCTAATGTGCCTTCTACATCAAGTTTTAGATTCTTTACAATATTTGCCATACTAAACAATCTCCTTTATTTTTTTGTTTTGCGTGGGTGCGCACCTCACATTCAGATATCATCTAATGTCTTTCTCCTATCGAATCCATTAGACGTTATAAACAAAAGTCAAATACCCTCTTGCTTATAGGCAAATTATAGATTATAATATGTGAGATTGCAGTACGCTTTTATACCTCATATTTTATTATTTTTAGTAGAAAAAATATGGAATCTAATTTAACATGCAAATTTGGAGAAAAACTTAAAAAATTAAGGAAATCTAGATATAACGAAAATCCCAAACATTTTAATTATTGCCATACCCAAGAAACATTTGCAGAAAAATTTGGTTGTGGAAGAGAGACAATTGTAAATTGGGAAAGAAATAATACTTCGCCCTCTTTAAATGATTTTATAGAAATATGCAAGAAATTAGAATGTGAGCCTAATTATTTACTTAGCGAATCAAATGTTAAATCTCAAACTATAGATTTTATTGCTCAAGTGCTAGGTATTTCAATAATATCCACCGAACGCATTACGCAAAATACTTTTGTTGCTCAATTATTAAATCATTTCATAGAATCAAAGGAGTTTCTACAATTAACAGATTATATACATGAATTTTTATTAAGCGAATATGTTTCTAAAGAAATTTTTCAGACATCATATGAGAGTAATTTTAGAATGGAACTTGAAGATATATTTGCGAAATTTTATTATGATACTTTTCCATTGGAAAGAAATGAAGAACATTTTCAATCATATTTGAAACGGAAAATTCCTTTCAATCGCTTCGAAAACAACAGCAACAGTTTAGATATCCTTGATGACTATTTGAATAGGAATTTATCCTCAGATACTTATAAACAAATATACTTAATATTTGAAGACTACACCACGAAAACCGCAGAAACATTATATAATATATTTATATACGATACTGCTTCACGCACATATGATATTTTACTAAATAAATATATTCGAGATATTAAACTAACTCAAATAACACAAACAATCACAAATCTCTTAATTAGTTTTCAGTTTAGAACAATTAACAATAGCTAGTAAAAAAGAAAGAGCAGAAATTTATCAGGTTCTGTTCTTTCTTTCAATTTTACTACTTAGTTTTATCATGCCGCAATATATCCGACACTTCACAATCCAGTATAAAACAAAGCGTATCTAAAGTTTCCGTAGTAAACGGAAGCCCTTTCTTGATTCGATGTATCGTATTTGCAGACATTCCCTGTTTATATATTAAATTATACTCTGTAATGCCTTTCTTTTGCATAGTCTCAAATAAAGGTTCATAAGAAATCAAATTTCATCATCTCCGTTTTTATTATCTACAATGTTTACACTAACATACTTAATTACTTGACTATGCTTAATATATTGAGTATAATGGGGGAGCAAAAAAATATTCCAATACAGGAGGATAAAAGAAGTGAAAAGAAAAATGATGAGAACGGTATGTAAAATGGTTGCACTTAGTGTAACAGTGGGAACGATGCTTGCGAGTAATGGCATGGTGGCAAACGCAGAGGGAAGCTATACTGTAAAAAAGGATGACTATCTGAAAAAGATTGCCAAAGAAGCATATGGGGACGAATCAAAATGGGAATCCATCTATGAAGCAAATAGGGATAGTATTAAAAATCCTAATCTTATTTATGAGGGGCAAGTATTCATTCTTCCCGACAATGCGGATGTATCTACTGCTCCTGCCTCGGAAACTTCTGCGGTTGAGACACCCGTAGAAACAGATAACCAAACGGAAGCAACCGCATCGCAGGCAGACTTTGAAAAGTATGGGTTAGTTTGCAACGCAAAATTAAATACCACATACCCTTATGTGATACCCTGCTATGACAGAGAATATACAACGAATGGAAAAGTCACTTTTTCCGATTACAAAGTATTTGGAGGAGACGAAACACATGAGGCATTAGACGGTTATGAATGGAGAGCCGTTACTTGTACGGTAGTCTTTGATGATGATAATGCCTATAATCATGGCTATAGCGGTATTGGTGTGTCAACGGTTGACTATTACAATGTAAGCGCCTAATTTCGGGGTGGATTCCATCCCTCCACTGATTTTCTTATAATGATTGGCAGGAAACGCAAGCGTTTTACTCCATTTGGAGGGCTAGACGCAAGTGTTTCACTCTATCCAAAGGAGCCAAACATTATGCAAAAAAGAATTGTCAGAAAAGATGAGCAGATCCGGCTCATCATGGAATGTCGTCAAAGCGGGCTTTCCGATTATCAGTGGTGCCGACAACAGGATATTAATGTTGGTACTTTCTATAACTGGGTCAGCAAACTCCGAAAAGCCGGTCATACCTTTCCTGATTCCAAAAGTAAGTCTGAAGGAGCGGTAGTTGTACAGGATGTCGTTAAGATAAATCTGGTAAGCGAGGATATGTCTGGTTCCGTAATAGAGCAAAACACTCGCCCCATAGCTGCCTCATCTACGCCTTCCGTTGCC
>DESQ01000003.1:42657-86935 GCA_002361355.1 Lachnospiraceae bacterium UBA3310 | reverse complement strand
TGGCGTTTCGCAAACGCCTATAAATATATAAGAAAATAAGAGGTGATAAAATGGTAAAGAAAGAGATGATTGCCATGCTGTTGGCTGGCGGTCAGGGAAGTCGGTTGGGGGTGCTTACATCAAAGGTGGCCAAGCCTGCAGTGTCCTTTGGAAGCAAGTACAGGATCATAGACTTTCCGCTGAGTAATTGTATTAATTCCGGCGTTGACACGGTTGGCGTGCTCACGCAGTATCAGCCGCTTCGGTTGAATACACATATTGGTATCGGCATTCCCTGGGATCTCGACAGGAATATTGGCGGCGTCACGGTTCTGCCCCCCTATGAGAAGAGCGCGAACAGTGAATGGTACACCGGTACAGCGAACGCAATATACCAGAATATTGCCTACATGGAGACCTATGATCCTGATTATGTATTGATTCTTTCCGGAGACCATATTTATAAGATGGATTACGAGGTAATGCTTGATTTCCATAAGCAGAACGGGGCGGAGGTGACCATTGCGGTTATGCCCGTGCCGATGGAAGAGGCAAAGCGTTTCGGTATCATGATTACCGACGAAAACCGCAGGATTACGGACTTTGAGGAGAAACCGGCGAATCCCCGCAGCAATCTGGCGTCGATGGGTATCTACATCTTTAACTGGAAGACACTCAAGGAAGCGCTTCTTGCAAACTCGGAGCAGCCGGGACTTGACTTTGGTAAACATCTGATTCCTTACTGCCATAAAAAAGGCGCACCTCTCTATGCATATGAGTTTAACGGGTACTGGAAGGATGTGGGAACGCTGCACTCCTTCTGGGAGGCAAATATGGAGCTGATCGACATCGTGCCTGAATTTAATCTTTACGAGGAGTATTGGAAGATTTATACGAAGAGTGAAATTCTTCCGCCGCAGTATCTGTCACCTGACAGTGTGGTGGAGAAGAGCATCATCGGAGAAGGCTGTGAGATCAGTGGACAGGTTTACAACTCCGTAATCGGTTGCGGCGTTACCATTGGAGCCGGCACGGTAGTCCGGGACTCTATTATTATGAATCAGACATGCATTGGGGAGAATTGTGAGCTCTATAAAGCGATTGTCGCGGAAAACGTAGAGATTGAGGATAATGTCAAACTGGGTATCGGGGAGGCCGTTCCCAACGAGACAGATCCCGGCATCTATGACCACGATCTTGTGACGATAGGCGAGAAAAGTGTGATTCCCAAGGGAATCACAGTGGGGAAGAATTCGGTGATCTTTGGCATTACGACGCCGGACGATTATACAGACGGAAATCTTCCCAGCGGCAAAACTTTAATTAAGGCAGGTGATAAATCGTGAGAGCAATCGGAATTATCTTAGCAGGTGGTAATAATCACAGGATTAAGCAGCTAACCCAGAAGCGTGCGGTCTGTGCGATGCCTATTGCCGGAAGCTACAGGGGTATCGACTTTGCACTCAGCAACATGTCGAATTCCCATATCAATAAGGTGGCCGTGCTTACGCAGTATAATGCGGGCAGTCTGAACGAGCATTTGAGCTCCTCAAAGTGGTGGGATTTCGGACGTAAGCAGGGAGGGCTGTTTGTACAGACGCCGGCGGTGACGGCGGAGAGTAATGCATGGTATCGTGGTACGGCGGATGCGATTGCACAGAACCTGTCTTTCTTAAAGAACAGCCATGAGCCTTATGTGGTGATTGTTTCCGGTGATTGTGTCTACAAGATGGATTACAATAAGGTTTTGGAGTATCACATAGACAAGAAGGCCGATATTACTATAGTCTGCAAGGATATGGAACCGGACGTTAATGTGGAACGTTTTGGCACCCTTAAGATGAATGAGGACAGCCGCATCGAGGAGTTCGAGGAGAAACCTGTGGTTGCCAAGTCAAACACCATCTCCTGCGGTATCTATGTAGTCAGAAGGCGTCTGCTGATTGAGATGATTGAGAAGTGCCGTGAGGAAGACCGCTACGATTTCGTAAAGGATATTCTGATCCGTTACAAGAACCAGAAGAGAATTTACGGTTACAAACTCAGGGAATACTGGAGCAATATCGCTACGGTAGAAGATTATTTCAGGACAAACATGGATTTCCTGAAGCCGGAGATCAGGAATTATTTCTTCAAGCAGTATCCTGATATTTATTCTAAGGTAGACGATTTGCCTCCGGCAAAGTATAATGTAGGTGCAAAGATTAAAAACAGCCTGATTTCCAGCGGCTGTATTGTCAACGGCACGGTAGAGGACTCCGTGATCTTTAAGGAGACATACATCGGAAGCAACTGCTACATCAAGAATTCCATCATTCTGAATGATGTGTATATCGGGGACAATACGCACATAGAAAATTGTATTGTAGAGAGCAGGGGGACGATTCGTGCCAACTCTTATCATAAGGGCGAAGATGGAATAGAAATTGTGGTAGAACATAACGACAGATATTCCCTTTGACCGCATGATAAGTTTATGTTATGATATACAGGATGTGTATTAGGAGGACGAGGGGTGATTGCCAAGAAAGTTTAAGTTGTCTGTATTAGGGGGCATAATTAGTTAAATGTTTATTACAAGCTACGTGGCTTGATGGGTATGACTTGTGTAGAAAGCTTGTGAAACCCGGTAGCATCCATACCGGTATCATATGATAAGGAGGCTGAGCTTCATGAGAATTACTGATGTCCGCGTGCGCAAAATGACTCAAGACAGCAAGATGAAAGCAATCGTCTCAATCACGATTGACGATGAATTCGTAGTTCATGACATTAAAGTAATTGAAGGCGAAAAGGGCCTGTTCATAGCTATGCCGAGTAAGAAGGCGTCGGACGGTGAGTATCGCGATATTGCGCATCCGATCAATTCGGAAACACGGGATAGGATTCAGAAGATTATTCTGGAAAACTATGAGAAGGCACTTTTAGAGCCGAACACCGAGTAGCATAGGATAAAAGTAGGAAAAGGACGCGGGAGCGTCCTTTTCTTATATAATAAAATTTTATTTATTTTTACTAAATTTAACTATTGACTTTTGACATTTGTGACAGTATACTGGGTAACAGATAAATAAATTATACGTGTATACAATTATACGAAACAATGGCGTTTCTTTGGAAGTATCCGGAGAAACGCCTTTTTTACTGAGACGAAGGCGTCATTCCGCGGGGCGGAGGACGCTTTTTTTGATGGGAGGCAACCTATGATTAAACTGGAGAATGTCAACAAATATTTTGGAGATCTGCATGTGTTAAAGGATGTAAACCTGGAGGTAAAGGAGGGGGAAAAGCTGGTGATTATCGGCCCTTCCGGTTCCGGGAAATCCACAACAGTTCGTTGTATGAACTTCCTGGAGACACCTAGCAGCGGACATGTATATATTGACGGGGAGGAAATGACATCTCACAACAAAATACAGCTTGTCAGAAAAACCACTTCCATGGTGTTCCAACAGTTTAATCTGTATCCCCATATGACAGTGCTTAAAAATCTGGTGTTGGCCCCCGTAAAGCTCCACCATAAGAGCAGGGAGGAAGCGGAGGAGCTGGCATATCATTACCTGGATGTGGTAGGTTTGCGGGAGAAGGCGCATGTCTACCCGACCACACTCTCCGGTGGACAGCAGCAGAGAATCGCGATTGCGAGGGCGCTGTGTATGCAGACAAAAATCATTTTGTTTGACGAACCCACATCCGCGCTTGATCCGGAGACGATTCAGGAGGTGCTGGATGTGATGATCAGGCTGGCGAAGGAGAATATCACCATGGTGGTGGTGACACATGAGATGGGATTTGCAAGGCAGGTGGCTGACCGTGTGATTTTTATGGCGGACGGACAGATTCTGGAGGAGGGTACGCCGGATGCCTTTTTTGATCATCCGAAGAACGAGCGGTTAAAGAGCTTTCTCGGAAAAATCATAAGGAAGTGAGAGGAGGAGCGATTGAAAAATAAGTCTGATGACCTTATTTTTCAATCTGGAATTTGCTATAGAAGCGTCGCAAATTCCCATGATCGCAGAGCAAAATCTGATATTTTGCCCGCGTTCCCTTGAGTATGCCTGACGGCAAACTCGGCAAAAGACGCTTCGGAAAAGAGGAGAAGATTATGAAAAAGAAAAGTTTAGCGGCGGTATTGACAAGTGTGGCCATGGTAATGGCACTGCTCACGGGCTGTGGTTCTGGGGAGACACAGGCGACAGCACAGGCGGCGTAGCCTGTGGAGAGTACGGAAGAGGCGGAGACGGAGGCAGCAGAGCCGGAAGTGGCGGAAGAGACCGGGGAAGAACCGGCAAAGGATGCTGTAGCTGCGGACGTGCAGGCAATTATTGACAGAGGCGTTTTGCGTGTAGGTGTGAAAAACGCGGTTATCGGTTTCGGCTATCAGGATGAGCTGACAGGAGAGTACTCGGGCATGGAGATAGAGCTGGCAGAAAAGATTGCGGAGTCCCTGGGCGTGGATGTGGAGTTTACGGCTGTGACGGCGGCAACCCATACAGAGCTTCTGGATTCCGGTGATATTGACTGTGTGCTTGCCACCTTTACGATCACGGATGAGAGAAAGGAGAGCTGGGATTTCTCCACGCCTTATTACACGGATTATGTGACAGTGCTTGTGCAGAATGATTCCGGAATTACCGGATTGGCAGATCTGGTAGACAAGAAAGTTGGCGTGTCCTCCGGTTCTACTTCCGCAAAATCTCTGGTGGCTGCCATGATCGGGAACGGCGTCATAGAGGGAACAGGCTTTGATGAGGAGACTTTTGATCCGGCCACATGGACGGACAGCATCAGTTTTGCACAGTATGACGATTACCCGACAATTTCTACGGCATTAAGCGCCGGAGAGGTGGATGCGTTCTGCGTGGATAAGTCCATTCTGGCTGTTTACCATACGGATGACCGTACTTATATTGAGGATAAATTTGCGCCGCAGGATTATGGCGTAGCAACCGTTAAGGGTTCCGGTCTGAGCGCTTATGTGGAAGAGCTGATTACGGGATGGCTTGCGGATGGTACGATTGCGGGCATGATTTCTGAGAACGGAATCGAATAAGCGAGTAAAAAGAATTTAACAAAGGAGGGGCATGATGGCTGGATTATTTTCTGCAAACGCATGGAATAAAATATGGGTCTACAGGGAGACATTTCTGCTGGGTCTTAAGAATACGGCAATCTCCGCGGCGTTCGGACTTTTGCTTGCGCTGGTAATAGGAGTTCTGCTGGGCTTGTTTGCAACCAGCGGGAAGAGACCGCTTGCGGTGGTCGCGCGGATTTATGTGGAATTTATTCAGAATACCCCTCTTTTGCTACAAATGTGTTTCCTGTATTACGCGCTGGCTTTTTCGGGGCACAGTCTGGGAATCCTGGTGACGGGCATATTGTCCCTTGGCATCTATCACGGCGCCTATGTGGCGGAGGTGGTGAGAGCGGGAATCGAGGCGGTGCCCAAAGGACAGTTTGAGGCAGCGTATTCTCAGGGATTTGGCTATCCGGGCAGAATGTTCTGTATCATTCTGCCCCAGAGCATTAAGATGATTCTGCCGCCTATGGTGAATCAGGTGGTGAATATTTTTAAGAACACTTCCTGTCTCTATATTGTGGGCGGGGCGGATCTGATTTCAATTACCTACAGTTTCGTGACCGGTGAGAGTACGGGAGGCGCTTATGCGCCTGCTTACCTGGTCAGCGGGCTTTTGTTCTTTCTCGTATGCTGTCCGCTTTCCTCGCTGGCAAGTATGTGGGAAATTTCCTTAAAGAAAAGGGAAGGCAGAAGCGGCGGTATGGATAAGAGGACAGAAAGGGTGGCATAAAAGATGGAGACAATCAGAGGAAGCATTGCAATTATTACGAATAAAGCCGTCCTGCTCTATCTGCTAAAGGGTGTGGCATTTACCGTTATCATTGCGTTGGTGGCAGTGGTCATCGGTCTGTTGTTCGGCTCTGTGCTGGCGCTTGTGCGAAATTATTGTAACAGCGGGAAAACCCGGATTTTTAAATGGCTGGCGGTGGCATACATAGAAATTTTCAGAAATACGCCCCTGCTTTTGTGGATTTTTATCTGTCTGGTGTTTTGTCCCTGTCCCGGTTTTCTGGAGAGAAAGCTGTTCGGCCTTTCCTCGGCGGAAGTAAAGCTCCTTTTTAAGACATCGGTGGCGCTGATTTTGTTTACCTCCTCCGTTATTGCAGAGATTGTCAGAGGCGGTTTAAATTCGGTGGCGCAGAGGCAGTTTGAGGCGGGACATTCGCAGGGCTTTGGCATTGTGCAGATCATGGTCTACATTATCCTGCCGCAGGCTTACAGAAATATTGTTCCGACGCTGCTTAGTCAGGTGATCACTACCATCAAGGATTCCTCTTATCTGGCAAATGTGGCGACGATTGAGTTGATGGCAAGAATTAAAAAAATTCTGAGTTCCGCCCAGAAGTATAACGGACTGGGTACGGTCAATGTGTCGGATGTCTTTGTGCTGTTCGGCTTTGCCTGCCTGATCTATTTTGCTATCAATTTTACGATTTCCTTTTTTGTCAGGAAACTGCAGAAAAAGAAGTCAGACACGGTATCTGTGGGGCGCAGGGCGGAAGCCTGATTGCAGAGACAGATCGGACGGGAGGCAAGTATGAAACGATATGTGGTCACGATTTCAAGACAATTCGGCAGCATGGGGAGAACCATTGCCCAACTGATGGCATGGGAACTGGGCGTCAATTTTTATGACAGGGACATCGTGGAGGAGACGGCAAAGCGGATGGGACTTCCGGTGTCTGTGATCAGCGCGGAGGAGGAAAACGCCAATTCCATTTATTTTAAACGCCAATATCCGTTGGGAATGGGATTGTCTAACATGCAGGATGAGATTTTCAGCATCCAGAAAAATATCATAGAGGATCTGGCGAAAAAGGAATCCTGTATTATTGTGGGTAGATGTGCGGACTCCATTCTGGCGGATATGGAAAACAAACTGAGTGTCTACATCTATGCGCCCTATGAAAAACGGCTCGCCAACTGTACACAGGTTTTAAAGATGGAGGAGAAGGTGGCGAGAAAGATGATCCGTGAGGTAGACCGGTCGCGGGAGCTGTACCACAGGCGGTATTGCCCGGAGTATACGGATGCATTTTCTAACAGGGATCTGCTGGTTGATTCCAGCCGCTTCGGAATTGAGAAGACAGCGGGAATGCTGGCAGAGATCGTGTTGGATTTCTTTGTTTTGGGAGAGGAAAAGGAGAGACGGGATGGAACAGCTTGAATTATTGCAGCATACGGACACGGTCAATGAATTGCTGGCGCGTTACGGCGTAAAGTTCGGAATTTACAAAAATAATGTATTTAAGGAGCAGCTTTTTCCCTTTGATGCCATTCCGAGGGTGATAGAGTGCGAGGAATTTAGTTTTTTAGAGCGGGGATTGAAACAGCGGGTTATGGCGCTGAATCTTTTCCTGAAGGATATTTACAGCAAAAAGCAGATTGTGAAGGATGGGATTGTGCCGGAGGACTTTATTTTTGCATCCAGCGGGTATATGGCAGAGTGCGAGGGAGTCATGCCGGTGAAAGGTATCTATTCCCATATTTCGGGGATTGATCTGGTGAAGGGAAAGGACGGAACGTGGTATATTCTGGAGGACAATCTGCGGGTGCCCTCCGGCGCTTCCTATCCCATGATTGCACGGGAGTTTTGCAGGAGAAGCTCACCGAATACCTTTCACGACAATCACCTTGAGGATAACAGAAATTATGCGGCGCTTCTGCGGCGCGCGATGGATTACGTAAACACCGGCGGACACACGGTAATTCTCACGCCCGGAAGATACAATGCGGCTTATTTTGAGCATTCTTATCTGGCGGAGAAGACGGGCGCCCATCTGGTGAACGGCTCGGAACTTATGGTGGAGGACGACAAACTTTACTATGTGACGGTGGACGGCAGACGGGAGCGGGTAGGCGTGGTGTACCGGCGGATTTCCGACGAGTATCTGGATCCCATGAACTTTAACCCGGAGTCGCTGATCGGCATCCCCCACATTTATGATGTGTTCCGCAAGGGCAATGTGGCGCTGATGAACGCACCGGGCAACGGCGTGGCGGACGACAAGGGTATCTATTATTTCGTGCCGAAGATGATCCGGTATTATCTGGACGAGGAGCCGATTTTATCAAACGCCCCCACCTATCTGCCTTTCTATGAAAAGGATATGCAGTATGTGCTGGCGCATTTTGACGAGCTGGTGTTAAAGGATGTGGCGGAGGCCGGCGGTTACGGTGTGGTTTTCGGGAGAAGTATGACGAAGGCGCAGAAGGAAGACTTTATCGCGCTGCTTAAGAGAGAACCCAGAAGGTTTATCGCGCAGGAGATCATTGATTTTCAGGATTTGGATATTTTAGAGTCGGGCAGTGTGATTCCACGGAAGGCAGATTTGAGAGCTTTTGTGCTGATGGCGGATGAGCCTGTCGTTTGGAAGAGCGGATTGACGCGCTTTTCCAGAAACCCTGATTCGTTCATCGTCAATTCATCGCAGGGAGGAGGATTTAAAGACACATGGGTATTATCTCAGTAGAACAGGCGGACAGGTTATACTGGCTGGGAAGATATACGGAGCGGGTTTACACGACGCTTCGCATGTTTTGTGAGAGCTTTGATGTCATGATCGACGAGATCAGGGACAGTTACAGTGAGTTTTGCAACAAGATAGATATTCCGGATATTTACGGGGACAAGGATGCGTTTTTGAAGATGTATCCGTTTGACAAAGAGAACCCCGATTCCATTATCAGTAATCTTGACAGGGCCTATGACAATGCGGTGGTTCTCAGGGAGAGTATCGGCTCCGAGGCGTTGTCCTACATTCAACTGTCGGTCTATGAAATGAATAAGGCAAGCGCCAGCAAAGCACCCCTGATTGAGTTACAGCATGTGACGGATGACCTGCTGGCCTTCTGGGGGATTGCAGACGACCAGATTGATTCGGAACAGATTCGGAATATCATCAAGGCGGGCAAGCGCATTGAGCGGATTGATCTCTATGCCAGACTGGGTGTGGCGAGGCAGGAACTGATGCGGGAAGTGCACCGTATGATTCCCCGGGTGGAGAGAAGCGGTCTGGAATATGAACCTGAGAAGCTTCGGCTGCTTAAGAATCTGGTGGAGGAGCCGGAACTGGACTATTACCGGATTGTGCATGAGGTGGAGACTGTTTTGTGATGAGAGGTGTGCCGTGAAACGATTGTGTTTTAACTATTATATGAAAATTGATTATTCTGAGGCGGTTTCGCTGTGTCATTTTACGATCAAATGTTTTCCGAAAAATACCCTGCGCCAGAAGGTGGAGGGTGTGTCTATTGCCCTGTCGCCTGCCGTGCCTTACAGTATCGGGGCGGATTCCTTTGGAAACCGGCAGATCTACGGGAGAGATGATATTGTGCATCACAGCTTTTCCTTTCGGATTACCGGCAGGGTACGCACGGGAAACGATGCGTGGGAGGAGGATGCCGACGAGGATCAGACGGCTGTTTTCAGACATCCCTATGGCCTGAACAGGGCGGGGGAGAGCCTGTGGGCTTACCATGACCAAATTGCGGAGGAACTGCCGGAGGACGTTTATGAGAAAAGTCTGTCTTTGATGCACAGGCTGTATCATGATTTTAACTATGAGAAGGGCGTCACCGATATGCACACGACGGCGGAGGAGGCATGGTGTCTGGGAAAAGGTGTGTGTCAGGACTACGCCCATATTTTGATTGCCCTGCTTCATATGGAAAGGATTCCCGCCCGCTATGTGACGGGAATGTTGATCGGAGAGGGGGCAAGCCACGCATGGGTGGAGGTACTGTATCGGGGCAGATGGTATGGTATTGATCCTACCAATGACGGCCCGGTGGCGGATGGTCATATTAAAATCGGCGTGGGCAGGGAGGCTTCGGACTGTCTGATCAACCGGGGCATCATGCACGGCGGCGGTACGCAGATGCAGACCATAGAGGTTACGGTGAGTGAGGAGAAAACATGATTGAGACAGTGACATCCATCGCGCTTCCGGTAGACGAGGCGCTTCGGATCAGAAAGAACCGGATAGCGCCGGAGCAGATGACGGGCGCGGAGAAGAGAATCAGTATTGTGACGGGCATCCACGGGGACGAGCTGGAGGGACAGTATGTCTGCTTTGAACTGGCAAGGCGGATCAGGCAGCAGGCAGAAAAACTGAAGGGGATTGTGGATATTTATCCCGCCTTAAATCCCCTGGGCATTGACTCCATTACAAGAGGGATTCCGGCTTTTGATCTGGATATGAACCGCCTGTTTCCGGGCTGTCAGGATGGTAACATGACGGAGTATCTGGCGGCGCAGATCGTACAGGATCTGTCGGGCTCGACGGTGGCGTTGGATATTCACGCAAGCAATATTTATCTCACGGAGATTCCGCAGATTCGCGTCAATGAGCTGCATGAGCGGGAACTGGTTCCGTTGGCGGCACAGACGAACGTGGATTTTATCTGGGTGCACGGGGCAAACACGGTGTTGGAATCGACGCTTGCCTACAGTTTAAACAGCACGGGAACGCCGACTCTTGTGGTGGAGATGGGTGTGGGCATGCGGATCACCCGTTCTTACGGCGACCAACTGGTGGACGGGATTTTTCATCTCATGAAAAAGCTGGGCATTTGGGACGGGGAGGAAATTCCTGTCAGAGAACCCATTATATCCAAAGACCCTGACGACGTGGCTTATCTCAATGCAGCCACCGGCGGTATCTTTGTGCCGGTTGTCAGACACTGGGAACGTTTGCAGAAAGGGGATCTGATCGGGCGGATTATCGACCCGCTCTCGGGTACGGTGTTAAATGAGGTGACTGCGCCGGTGGACGGCATTTTGTTTACTATCAGGGAGTATCCGGTGGTGGATGAGGGCTCCCTGATCGGGAGACTGCTTCGCAGAAAAGCCTGTGGGGATCATTGGGAGGAGAGATGAAAAAAGTTATCGTTTATGAGATAAAAGGATTGTACCGGGATAATTTCCGCGTGACGGGATATGAGTTCGGGGAAGGGAAAGAGTCTGTCTGCATCGTGGGAAGTATGCGGGGCAATGAGGTGCAGCAGTTGTATTGCTGTTCCAGTCTGGTTCGGAAACTGAAACAGATGGAGGCGGAGGGAAAGCTGGAAAAGGGGCATAAGATTCTGGTTATTCCCTGTGCAAATCCCTATTCCATGAATACACAGAAGCGGTTTTGGCCGGTGGACAACACGGATATCAACAGAATGTTTCCCGGCTACCATCTGGGGGAGACGACTCAGCGTATTGCGGACGGGGTGTTTCAGGTAATTTCCAAGTACCGTTTTGGCATCCAGTTTACTTCCTTTTATATGCCCGGAGAGTTTATGCCCCATGTGCGCATGATGTCCACGGGGTTTGAGGATACGGAGACAGCGAAGCAGTTTGGCATGCCCTATGTGGTGTTGCGCAAGGTACGTCCCTATGACACAACCACCTTAAACTACAACTGGCAGATCTGGGAGACGCAGGCATTCAGCATGTACACAAATACCACTACCCGGGTGGATAAAAAGAGTGCGAAGGAAGCGATTCGGGGGATTTTGACTTTCCTGCATAAACAGGGGGTTTTGGAGTACCACGGACACGACGGGTATCTGTCGCAGGTGGTGTGGGATGTGGATATGATTTCTGTCAGAACGGCGAGAGCGGGACTGTTTGATCCTCTGGTGGAGGTCGGGGCCGAGGTGGAGCAGGGACAGACGCTGGCGCGCATCCTTGACGCTTACGAGGGTGAGGTCATTGACGAGCTTACCTCGCCGGTGGACGGGACGGTGTTCTTTATGCATGGGGAGCCGCTCACTTACTCGAACACGGCAGTGTTTAAGCTGGTAGTGCGGGAGGAGTAGATGGCATATTCCGAGGTCGCGAAGCGAATCTCGCAATCGAGCTTTGCTCGATTATTTACATGGATTTTACAGAGCCACGGTATTGGACTTGATGTTTCTTTTGTATGCTTTGTTTGAAAACAAACTAAACAGGCAAAGGAGAATACAAAATGAAAACATCAAAGAAATATGTGGCTCTTTTTATGACGGCGGCGCTTTCGCTGTCCATGCTGACAGGGTGCGGCGGCGGAAACCCTTCCGATTTTGACACGGCAAGAGAGATCAATGTGCTTACGAGGGAGGAAGGCTCCGGTACGCGCGGCGCTTTTATCGAACTGTTCGGCGTTGAGCAGAAGGACGAATCGGGTGAGAAGATAGATTATACGACGGATAACGCCGCCGTGACAAATTCCACCTCTGTCATGATGACAACTGTTGCGAAAGACGCGTACGCGATCGGTTACATATCCCTCGGTTCTCTGAACGATACGGTAAAGGCGGTTCAGATTGATGGTGTGGAGGCGTCCGTGGAGAATATCAAAAGCGGCGATTACAAAATTGCCCGCCCCTTTAATATTGCCACGAAGGAGGGCTTAAGCGACAGCGCGCAGGATTTTATTGATTTTATCATGAGTGCGGACGGACAGGCAGTAATTGAGGATAACGGCTATATTTCCGTGGCCGGGACAGAGCCTTACAGCGGCAGTATGGAGAGCGGGGAAATTGTTGTGGCAGGCTCCAGTTCCGTCACACCGGTGATGGAAAAGTTGAAGGAGGCTTACCTTGCGAAAAATGCCGGCGTGTCGATCGAGATTCAGCAGAGCGATTCCTCCACGGGGATGGCTGACGCGATAGACGGCACCTGCGATATCGGTATGGCGTCCCGCGAATTAAAGGATTCGGAGAAGGGACAGGGATTGACTACAACAGTCATTGCCATGGACGGCATCGCGGTAATTGTGAATCAGGATTGTCCGGCCGCCGGGTTTACCAGCGAACAGGTAAAGGATATCTTTACGGGGGAAGCGACTGTCTGGAAGGACATCGTTCAGTAGAGGTAACGGATATGAAACAATGGAAAGAGAAGGCAATGGAGGCGCTGCTGTTTCTGACAGCCGGCGTCTCCGTCGCAGCGGTTATACTGATCTGTATTTTTCTGTTTGCAAGCGGCATTCCCGCCATCAGGGAGATCGGCATCTTCCGTTTCCTGTTTGGTACAAGGTGGAAGCCTGCCAATCATCTGTATGGTATTTTCCCAATGATTGTCGGATCGCTTTATGTGACAGCCGGCGCGCTCTTAATCGGGGTGCCGGTGGGCGTGCTGACAGCGGTGTTTCTGGCGCGGTTTTGCCCCAAACGGATCTATAAGCCCTTAAAGGCGGCGGTCAACCTGATGGCGGGAATTCCGTCGGTGGTCTATGGTTTCTTCGGGGTGGTGGTGCTGGTGCCCTTTGTGCGGGAGACCTTTGGCGGGCGCGGCATGAGTGTCCTGACGGCTTCCGTCCTGCTGGGATTGATGATTCTGCCCACGATTATCGGCGTCTCGGAAACTTCGATCCGGGCGGTCCCCGAAAGTTATTACGAGGGCGGGCTTGCGCTGGGAGCTTCCCATGAGAGAAGTGTTTTTTACACAGTGCTTCCGGCGGCAAAGAGCGGTATTTTCGCGGGTATTGTGCTGGGGATCGGGCGCGCCATCGGAGAGACCATGGCGGTGATGATGGTTGCGGGAAATCAGGCGGTGATTCCAAAAAACGTTCTCTCCGGCGTGCGGACACTGACGACCAATATTGTGCTGGAGATGGGGTATTCCACGGATCTGCACAGAGAGGCGCTGATTGCCACGGCGGTTGTCCTTTTTGGGTTTATTCTGCTGATCAATCTGTCGCTATCCCTGCTTCACAGGAGGGGAAAATGATGGTGAAAAAAGGAAAGAAAAAATGGCGCGCCTACAGGCGGGATCCAAAATCGTTACTCCTGTTTTTGGCCGTGTGCCTTGCGGCGGCGCTCACATCGCTTGCCCTGCTTTTCATCATTGTCTACATTCTGGTGAAAGGGATTCCCTATTTGACGCCGTCCCTGTTTTGCGTCAAATACACAACGGAGAATGTGTCTCTCTTTCCGGCGCTTGTAAACACCCTGTTTATGACTGTACTTGCGCTGTTGTTTGCAGTTCCGGTAGGAATAGGCGCGGCGATTTATCTGACGGAGTATGCGGGGCATAAAAATAAGCTGGTTCCTGTTGTGGGGATCACAGCGGAAACTCTGGCGGGCATCCCGTCCATTGTCTACGGTCTGTTTGGATCGCTGTTTTTTGTAAAATATCTCAATCTGGGACTGTCTCTGCTTTCTGGCGCATTGACCCTTGGCATTATGATTCTGCCGCTTATTATGCGGACGACGGAGGAGGCGCTGCGGAGTGTGCCGGACAGCTACCGGGAAGGCAGCTTCGGTCTGGGAGCGGGAAAAATGCGGACGGTGTTTTTCATTGTCCTGCCCTGTGCCGTTCCGGGAATATTATCCGGTGTGATTCTGGGCGTGGGGCGTATTGTGGGAGAGTCGGCGGCTCTTATTTTTACCGCCGGGACGGTGGCCGAGATCGCGGACAGTCTCTTTGCCTCGGCGCGGACTTTATCGGTTCATATGTACGCGATTTCGGGTGAAGGGCTGTATATCAATCAGACCTATGCGATTGCGGTGGTGCTTCTTGTGGTTGTTATTTTGATCAATGCGGTTTCGGGATTTCTGGCGAAGAAGGTGGAAAGATGAATAAGATAACGGTGGAGAAACTGGATCTGTTTTACGGTAGTTTTCAGGCTCTAAAAAATATAAACGCGTCCTTTCAGGAAAAGGAAATCACAGCCCTGATCGGGCCGTCGGGATGCGGGAAATCGACTCTTTTGAAAAGCATCAACCGGATGAACGATCTGGTGGAGGGCTGTCAGATCAAGGGAATAATCAGTCTGGATGAAGAGGATATATACGGAGATATGGATGTCAATCTGCTGCGCAGACGGGTGGGAATGGTATTCCAGAAGCCGAATCCGTTTCCCATGAGTATTTATGACAATGTTGCCTTTGGGCCGAAAACCCACGGCGTCCGGTCAAAGGCTGCGCTGGATGAAATTGTGGAACGATCCCTGCGCGGGGCGGCGATCTGGGATGAGGTAAAAGACCGGTTAAAAAAATCCGCTCTGGGATTGTCCGGCGGCCAGCAGCAGCGGCTTTGTATTGCCCGTGCGCTGGCTGTGGAGCCTGAGGTTTTGCTGATGGATGAGCCAACCAGTGCGCTGGATCCGATTTCCACTGCGAAGGTGGAGGAGCTGGCGCTTACATTGAAGGAGAAATACACCATTGTAATTGTGACCCACAATATGCAGCAGGCCCTCCGCATTGCGGACAGGACGGCGTTTTTCCTGCTGGGAGAGCTGGTGGAATTTGGGGAGACTCAGAATCTGTTTTCCATGCCGCAGGATAAGCGCACGGAGGATTATATTACGGGGAGGTTTGGATGATGCGTTTGCAGTTTGACGAACAGTTGGATTTACTTAACAGGGAATTGATTACGATGGGAGCGCTCTGCGAGAATGCCATTGCCCTGTCTGCAAAAGCGCTGGTGGAGGGGACGCCTGCGCTTGCGGGGGATGTCTGCGACCTTTCCGCGCAGATAGACAATAAGGAACGGGAAATTGAGAGCATGTGCCTGAAACTGCTTTTACAGCGTCAGCCTGTGGCAAAGGATCTGCGTGTGGTTTCCTCCGCGTTGAAGATGGTGACGGATATGGCAAGGATCGGGGATCAGTCCGCGGATATTGCGGAGATTATCAGGTTGGCAAATATCCGCGCGACAGAGGATATGCAAATCATCCAGGATATGTCGACCGCCGTGATCAAGATGGTGACGGACAGCATAGACGCCTTTGTAAAAAAGGACGGACAGATGGCGAGGGCGGTAATTGATTATGATGATGTGGTGGATGATTTTTTCAATCAGGTAAAGAAAATATTGGTTGACCTATTCAGTCAGCCGGAGACGGACGGGGAGTACGCCATCGACCTTTTGATGATTGCAAAATACTTTGAGCGGATCGGGGATCATGCGGTTAATGTGGCGAAGTGGGTACTGTTTTCCCTTACGGGGAAAAAGGAAGGATGAGTGCCGGATCATTGATGTGGCGGAGATTCTGTAGTATGATTGGGGCGAAAGGATATAATGGGACAGAAAGGGGCGGGCGTATATGATTTTTTGTGTGGAGGACGACGGCTCGATTCGTGATTTGATGATATATACTTTGCAGTCCGCAGGGTTTGAGGCAAAAGGGTTTACCTGCGGCGACGCGCTTTTCGATGCGCTGCAGACGGAGAAACCGCAGATGATTATGCTGGATATTATGCTTCCCGGCGAGGACGGCATTTCCATATTAAAAAAATTACGGCGTCAGCCGGAGACAGAGAAGATACCGGTTATTATGGCGACCGCCAAGGGGACGGAGTATGACAAGGTCATCGGCCTTGACCTGGGGGCGGACGACTATCTGGCAAAGCCCTTTGGCATGATGGAGATGGTTTCCCGTATCCGGGCGGTGCTTCGCCGTACCTGTCCGCAGGAGGAGAGGAAGTGCCTGAAAATCGGAAAGCTGGAATTGGATTTGGAGACGTATATTGTTCTCGTAAATGGGGAACGGATACAACTGACACTGAAAGAATATAAACTACTGCGTACCCTGATGGAAAATCCGGGAAGGGTGTATACCCGCGACCAGCTTCTGGAATTGGTGTGGGGGATGGACTATATGGGAGAGACCCGAACCGTAGACGTTCATATCGGCACTCTCCGGACGAAGCTGGGAGAATGCGGCGATTATGTGGAAACAGTGCGAGGCGTCGGGTATCGCATGGAGGGGACGAGATGACCAAACGAATTTTTCGATCCATTTGTTTTGTGGCGCTCACTGTTTTTTTGGCCGCGATCGTACTGATTATGGGAGTGCTGTACGAGTATTTTTCGCAGGTGCAGCAGGAACAGTTGAAAATGCAGACGAATCTTGCCGCACAGGGCGTTGCGAATGAAGGAATTTCCTATTTCCAGGATTTGCGTGTGTCGAATTACCGGATCACATGGATAGCCGAAAATGGGACGGTTCTCTACGACAGCAGAACCGATACGGAGGAGATGGAAAATCATCTGGAGAGGGAGGAAGTGAAGGAGGCGCTCAATACAGGTTATGGGGAGAGCCGGAGATATTCGGCAACCCTTCTGGCACGTTCTTTTTATTCTGCGCAGAGGCTTCCCGACGGTACGGTGCTTCGGCTGTCCGTTTCCCAGCACTCGATTTTAACGTTGCTTTTCGGAATGTTACAGCCGATTTGTATTGTGTTTGTCATCGCGTTCATTCTCTCTATTGTTCTGGCGATTCGCGTTTCCGAAAAAATAGTGAAGCCGTTAAACGAGGTGGATTTGGAGAACCCGCTGTCAAATGAGGACTATGATGAACTGTCCCCGCTTCTGCGGCGCATTGACAGCCAGCAAAAGCAACTGCGACGGCAAAAGGAGGAACTGATTCAGAAAGAAAACGAACTGGGCACGATTATCGGAAGCATGAACGAGGGTATGGTGCTTTTGAACCAGAAAGGAAAAATCATCAGCATCAATTCTGCGGCGAAAAAACTTTTGGGCGCCGGGGCGGACTGCACCGGAATGGACATCTTGTCGCTTTGCCGTAATATGGATCTGTATCAGATACTTTCCGATGCCCTGCAGGGAGAGCGGGGGGAGAGAATTATTCCTCTGCGCGGGGAGAGCTATCAGGTGGATGCCGATCCGATTGTTTCCGGAAATATCATCAGAGGGGCGGCGCTGTTCTTTTTTAATGTGACGGAAAAAGAGAAAGCGGAACAGATACGCCGTGAATTTACCGCGAATGTCTCCCATGAGTTGAAGACACCGCTCCATTCGATTTCCGGTTACGCGGAACTTTTGAAAAACGACATGGTGAAGGAAAACGACCGTATCCCCTTTGCCGGAAAAATTTATAATGAAGCGCAGCGCATGATCCGTCTGGTGGAGGACATTATCAGTCTGTCCCACTTAGATGAAGGCGCGGAGGATATGGGGCGGGAAGATGTGGATCTCTATGAGCTTGCGGAAAAAGCGGTGCAAAGTCTGCAGCCGGAGGCGGACGCCGCCGGCGTAACCGTGAAATTGTCCGGGACGGCGGGCAGTTACGAGGGGATCCCGCAGCTTTTATACAGTGTGATTTATAATCTCTGCGACAATGCGATTAAATATAACCGGGAGGGCGGAAGCGTTTTTGTGGACATACACGAAGAGGAACAGGCGGTTGTCTTATCTGTCAGGGACACGGGGATCGGCATTGCGCCCGAACATCAGGAGCGCATTTTTGAACGGTTCTACCGGGTAGACAAGAGCCATTCCAAGGAGGTGGGAGGAACGGGACTTGGACTTTCTATTGTAAAACATGCGGCGAAAATCCACCAGGCGAAAATGGAGGTAAAGAGCGCAGTGGGGGAAGGGACGGAGATCACGGTGACGCTGCCCCGATAAAGGGATGCCTGAGCAGATCGGCTATTTTTGACTGCTCAGGCTGTTTTATTTTTGTGAATTATCTTTGCTATGACCTATGAGAATATGATACAATGTCCACGTTGGCAATGAGCAGTGCGCAGCCAGAGGATAAACGAGAAGGGGAGCGTAGAAGAGGCAGTCATGTATATTATCGTAGGATTGGGAAACCCCGACAGAAAATATGTAAATACCAGACACAATATCGGTTTCGAGGTGATCGACGCGATCGCGGAGCGGAATGACATTGTGCTGGGAGAACAAAAACACAAGGCTGTAATCGGCAAAGGAATGGTGGCCGGACAGAAGGCGGTTTTGGTGAAACCGATCACTTACATGAATTTGAGTGGTGAGAGCGTCCGGTCTGTCATAGACTTTTATAAAGTGGACGAGAAGAGTGAACTGATCGTGATTTCCGACGATATCAGTCTGGACGTGGGGCAGATCCGGATTCGCAAGCGCGGAAGCGCCGGCGGCCACAACGGCCTGAAAAATATTATTTTACATCTGGGACACGATTCCTTTATACGGGTGCGGATGGGCGTTGGAGACAAACCGCCGAAACTTGATCTGGCGGATTATGTGCTGGGGCATTTTTTGCAGGAGGAGCGGGAAGCGGTCAACGAGAGCGTGAGGAATGCGGCTCTGGCCATAGAGACGATTATCGCCGAAGGCCCTGACGCCGCCATGAATCAGTATAACACGCGTAAACGACCGACACAGGAGGAAGAGTCCTGATGAGAGCATTATTAGCCCCCCTTGCGGAACTGGGAGAATATGAGGAGATTCGGGAACTCCTTGCAAAGAGTAAAGCATCCGTGGCTTTGAGCGGCTGCGCGGATTCCCAAAAACTGCATATGATTTACGGTCTGGGCGAGGGCTTTCGCCGTAAGCTGATTGTCACCTTCAATGACCTGCGGGCGAAAGAACTGTACGAGGATTATCAATTTTATGACAGAAACGTCATGCTGTATCCCGCCAAAGATCTGATTTTCTTTCAGGCGGATATCCACGGTAATCAGCTCACCAAGGAGCGGATTAAGGTTTTTCGCAGACTGGCGGAGAAAACGCCCCTGACGGTCATCACGACCTACGACGCGCTGATGGCGCCGCAGGTGCCGATGCAGAACTGGCAGGAACATGTGATTTCCGTAAGCAGGGAGTCCGTGGTGTCGGAGAGTGGTCTGGCGGCGGCGCTTTCCGGGCTCGGCTACGAAAGGTACGATCAGGTGGAAGCACCGGGACAGTTCAGTATCCGGGGCGGGATTATTGATGTTTTTGACCTGACGGAAGAAAATCCTTACCGGATTGAGCTGTGGGGAGATGAGGTGGAGTCTATCCGCAGTTTCGATGTCTTAAGCCAGCGTTCTATTGAGAAGCTGGAGACGGTATCTATTTATCCCGCAACGGAACTCATTTTGTCGAAGGATGAACTTGCGGACGGCCTGAAAAAGATACAAAAAGAAGGGAAAAAACAGGCTGAGACGCTCAGAAAGCAGATGAAGACCGAGGAGGCGCACCGCGTTGAGGTGCAGATGAAGGAACTCACAGAGGCCCTTGTGGAGCTGGGAGTTTCTTATAATGCCGTAAATCTGGAGAGTTATGTGCGCTATTTTTATCCGGAACTTACGTCCTTTGCGGCGTGCTTTGCGGGGGAGGAAGCTATCATTTTTCTGGATGAACCCATCCGCATCAAGGAGCATGTGGACGCGGTGGAACTGGAATTTCGGGAGAGTATGGCGCACCGGGCGGAAAAAGGTTATATTTTGCCGGGACAGATGGACGTTTTGTTTTCCGCCCCGGCGGTGGCAGCAGGACTGGAAAATATGCGGGTGGTGAATCTCTCCGCCATGGAGGGAAAAAACCCGCTTGTAAAAGTGAACCAGAAATTTGCCGTGCAGGCGAGAAGCCTTCCTTCTTACAACAACAGTTTTGATGCGCTGGTGAAGGATCTGAAAGCCTATAAGAAAAAGGGCTACCGCATTTTGCTGCTCTCGGGTTCCCGAACCCGCGCAAAGCGGCTCGCTGAGGATTTGCGGGAGCAGGAGATCAGCGCTTTTTATACGGAAGACCCGCTGCGGGAGGTGCAGCCCGGAGAGGTGATGTGCGCATACGGCAGGGTGCACAAGGGGTTTGAGTATCCCATGTTACAGTTCATGGTGATTGCGGAGAGCGATATCTTTGGCGCACAGAAGAAGAAAAAGAGAAAGAAAAAGCATTACGAAGGCCAGAAGATCAATGATTTTAACGATCTGAAAGTGGGCGATTATGTGGTGCATGAGAGCCACGGCCTTGGCATTTATCAGGGGATTGAGAAGGTGGAAGTGGATCATGTGGTGAAAGACTACATGAAAATTTCCTATCGGGACGGCGGGATTCTCTATGTGCTGGCGACGGGGCTTGACGTGATACAAAAGTACGCCTCGGCGGACGGTGGGACGAAGCCGAAGCTCAATAAGCTGGGCACGCAGGAATGGACAAAAACGAAATCCAAGGTGCGCACGGCGGTGGAGGAGATTGCCGGGGATCTGGTGGAACTCTATGCCGCCAGACAGGAGGGCAAGGGCTATTGCTACGGGATAGATACCGTCTGGCAGAGAGAGTTCGAGGAGATGTTTCCATTCGAGGAGACCGAGGATCAGACGGCCGCCATTGCAGCCACGAAGGCGGACATGGAGAGCGACAAGATTATGGATCGCCTGATCTGCGGCGACGTGGGCTATGGGAAGACGGAGATTGCGATCCGCGCCGCTTTCAAGGCGGTACAGGAGAACAAACAGGTGGTGTATCTGGTGCCGACGACTATCCTTGCGCAGCAGCACTACCATACCTTTGTACAGCGAATGAAGGATTTTCCTGTGCGCATCGACCTGCTCTCCCGTTTCCGCACGGCGGCGGAGCAGAAGAAAACCATTGCGGACTTGAAAAAGGGCATGGTGGACATTGTGATCGGCACCCATCGCGTGCTCTCCGCGGACGTGGAATATAAGGATCTGGGCCTTTTGATAATCGACGAGGAACAGCGTTTCGGTGTGGCACACAAGGAAAAAATCAAGAAATTAAAAGAAAATGTGGACGTGCTGACGCTGACAGCTACCCCTATTCCCAGAACCCTGCACATGAGTCTGGTCGGGATTCGGGATATGAGCGTGCTGGAGGAAGCGCCGGAGGACAGACTGCCGATCCAAACCTTTGTCTGCGAGTACAATGAGGAGATGGTCAGGGAGGCCATTGTCAGGGAACTTGCCAGAAAAGGGCAGGTCTACTATGTCTATAACCGGGTCAACAATATAGCCGATGTGGCGGCTTCGATCAGCGAACTGGTGCCGGAGGCGGAAGTGGCATTTGCCCACGGACAGATGAAGGAAGCGGAACTGGAACGGATCATGTACGATTTTGTGGGCGGCGAGATTGACGTGCTGGTGTCCACCACCATCATAGAGACGGGACTGGATATTTCCAATGTGAATACCATGATTATCCACGACTCCGACCAAATGGGATTATCCCAGCTCTATCAGCTAAGAGGCCGCGTGGGGCGCTCCAATCGGACAGCCTACGCCTTCCTCATGTACAAGAGAGATAAGGTGCTAAAGGAAGTAGCGGAGAAGCGTCTCGAGGCGATCAGGGAGTTTACGGAACTGGGAAGCGGCTTCAAGATCGCCATGCGGGATCTGGAAATCCGCGGTGCGGGCAATCTTCTCGGAAAAAGCCAGCACGGGCATATGCAGGCAGTGGGGTATGACCTTTACTGTAAGATGTTAAACGAGGCGGTCAAAACAAAAAAAGGCATCTCGGTGATCGAGGATTTCAATACCCTTGTGGATCTGGACGTGGACGCGTACATCCCGCCGGAATACATTGTGAACGAGGTGCAGAAGCTGGATATCTACAAGCGGATTGCGGGTATCGAGAACGAGCGGGAATGCGATGACATGCGGGAGGAACTGCTCGACCGTTTCGGCCAGATCCCGAAGTCCGTGGACAATCTTCTGCGGATCGCGCTGATCCGATCCCATGCCCACAGGCTTTATATGCCTGAGGTGAAGGGCAAAAACGAGAGGGTGAGCTTTACCCTGCGGCCTGACGCGCCGATCCGGGTGGAAAATATTCCGCTTCTGATCAGCGACTATAACGGGAAATTGAAGTTTGATCCCAAGGGCGGCCCGGCGTTCTACTTAAGCTACCGGAAGTGCGGGGTGATCGAGAAGGATGAGGAGACGTTGATTACGCTGACGCAGGAGGCGCTTTCCAAGATGGAGGAGAGGCTGCTGGCGGGGGAATTGAAATGAGTTAGTAAAAGGAACGGGGCAGAGGGATCTGCCTCGTTTGTGTGTGAAAAAGTTTTATTTTTGTCGTTTTTGAAAGGCAAAAGATATTATTGAACGGGAATATTGCATTTGATATAATATAGTCGAGATTTTATATAAAAATTCAGAGATTAACTTTGGGAAAAGAATTTGTATTGTGGTTGGCATATTTATAATCCGAAGCGGTGCAAAATGGATTTACAAAGGAGACATGAGAATGAGTAATTTTACCTTCCTTGAAAATCGTTGGAGTGACTTGGCAAGGCTAGGTGACTTGTCTGAAAAATACGTTTACTCAGATCCAAATACATCCGTCATAAAGCAAGGGATGTTGGCAGAAGTAATGGTAAAATATATGCTCGCATATGACGGTATCAAGGAGCCTGAGTATGACAATACCCACGCAAACCGTATTCGTCTGCTGAAAAAGAATGACTTATTGCCTCATGAGATAGATAATACGTTATACATTTTGCGAAAAGATCGTAACAATGCAGCTCATAACGGAGCGGATGAAGGGGAAAAGGCGTTAAATAACCTGCCATTGTTGTATGAGCTCTGTGTATGGTATATGCAGACCTATGGCGATTACGATTATCGCCCAACTGGATATATACAGCCAGTAGATATCAATATTAGTTTGGATGAGTTGGAGAAGGAAAATCGCGAGTTAGAAGAGCAAAATCAAACGTTGCTTGTTGAATTACAACGAATTCAGAAGATGGGTAAATTTGACAATGTACGAAGAGTAATTGCTTACAAAAAAGCGATGGATGTAAAACTTTCAGAGGCACAGACGAGAGAATTGATTGACGAACAGCTCCGTAAAGTTGGCTGGGATGCCGATACCAATCAAATTCGTTATTCGAAAGGAGTTCGCCCTGCAAAAGGGAAAAATCTTGCGATTGCAGAATGGCCTACGGATTCCAAGACGGGCAATGGAGGATATGCGGATTATGCACTTTTCATTGGTGAAAAGTTGGTTGGAATTATTGAGGCAAAGAAAAAACATACAAATATTTCTTCGGTGCTGGATGGTCAATGTAAAGAGTATGCAAAGATGATTAAGGCCGAGCATAAAAAATATGTGATTAAACAGTATGGCGAGTATAAAGTTCCCTTCCTCTTTGCAACGAATGGAAGAGAATACATAAAGCAGTATGAAGAAATGTCCGGAATTTGGTATTTAGATACCAGACAGCAGTTTAATACATCAAAGGCTTTAGCGGGATGGCCGAGCCCTCAGGGGATAGAACAGGATTTGGAAAGAGATATTGCAGAAGCGGACAGGAAACTTGCCGCTACAGGATATGAAATATTACAGGATCCGAATGGATTGGGCTTGCGTTATTATCAGATTGAAGCAGTCAAGGCAGCCGAGAAGGCCATTGCAGAACATAAAAGTAGCGTGTTGCTTGCCATGGCTACAGGAACCGGAAAGACGAGAACAGTTCTCGGCATGATTTATAGATTTTTATCTGCGAAACGGTTCAAAAGAATCCTATATCTGGTTGACAGAACGGCACTTGGAGACCAGACAATGGATACCTTTAAAGAGGTAAAACTGGAAGATTTAAAAACGTTGAACCAATTATATGATATTAAGGATCTTGGAGAAAAAGAATTTGAAAAGGATACTCGAGTCCACATTGCTACAGTGCAGAGTTTGGTGAAGCGTATTCTTTACAATGAAACGGATGTCAGTATAGGCGTGTCAGATTACGACTGCATCATTGTGGATGAGGCGCATAGGGGCTATATTCTGGATAAGGAAATGGGCGAAGACGAGGCGCTTTATCGGAATCAGGATGATTTTCGAAGCAAGTATAGAGCAGTAATTGATTATTTTGATGCGGTTAAGATTGCACTTACTGCCACTCCGGCCCTTCATACAACAGAAATTTTTGGAAAGCCGGTATATTCTTATGATTACCGTACAGCGGTAGTAGACGGATATCTGGTAGATCATGACGCGCCGCATATTATAAGGACTAAACTGGGTGAAGAGGGTATTGTATTTGAGGCAGGAAGTACAGCTCCGATCTATGACCCTGTGACAAATACAGTTACGAACAGTGATGAATTGGAAGATGATTTAAAATTTGAAGTGGAGGATTTTAACAGAAAGGTTGTCACGGAAGGGTTTAATAAAACGGTTTTGGAGGAGATAGCTAAGGACATTGATCCAAATGAAAAGGGGAAAACCCTTATTTTTGCTGTTGATGATGCTCATGCAGATATGGTTGCGAGAATTTTGAAGTATTATTATTCGGAGCAGGGAATCAGTGAAGAGGCTGTTATGAAGATTACCGGTTCTATTGAAAATGGTAATCCGGTAAAAATTAAGGAGGCAATTCGTCGGTTTAAGAATGAGACATTTCCCAACATTGTTGTAACGGTTGATTTGTTGACTACAGGCATTGATGTGGAAGAAATCGTGAATTTGGTGTTTTTGCGGAGAATACGCTCGCGTATCCTGTTTGAACAGATGCTTGGGCGCGCTACCAGATTATGCCCGGAGATTGGGAAAACGCATTTTGAGATTTACGATGCGGTAGGAATATATCAGGCTTTAGAAGCAGTGTCTACTATGAAACCTGTTGTGGTAAATCAGGCGGCAACTTTCGATGATTTGATAGACGGAATAGATTATCTGGAAAGTGATAGAGCAAGAAGAAACCAGATAGATATTATTATTGCTAAAATATTGAGAATTAAAAATAAAATGACAGATGAATGCAGGGAGCAATTCGCATCATTGTCTGGTGGTGAATCACCAGAAAGTTTTGTAGAATCGCTTCGTAATATATCTATTGATAAAGCGGTGGAAACAGTGAAAAAGAGCCGCGATGCGTTTGCCTATCTGCGTGGAGTCCATCAGGAAAAAGTAAAGTTTATCAGTGATGCGCAGGATGAAATAACCAGTCATGAAAGAGGTTATGGTGATGCAACAAAACCAGAGGATTATCTGAAAGAGTTTCATGATTTTATAGATAACAATTTGAATGAGATCGCAGCGCTTAATATTGTGGCGACCAGACCGAAGGAGTTAACCAGACAGTCACTGAGAGAACTGAAATTGATTCTTGATCGGAATAATTTCAGCGAAACAAAGCTTCAGACAGCATGGAAACAGATGACAAATGAAGATATTGCCGCAGATATTATCAGCTTTATCCGTCAGAGAAGTATCGGTGATGCGCTAGTCAGTAAAGAAGAGCGGATTCATTCTGCTATCATAAAGACAATGGCAGCACATCCGGAGTTGAGTAAGGTACAGCTTAACTGGCTGGAGCGGATAGAAGCATATCTGTTAAAAGAAGTTGTGCTGAATAAGGAATCTTTTGAGGCACCGCAGTTTAAGATTAAAGGCGGATATGCGGCGATAGACAAGGCATTTGGAAATAAACTGGATGCGATCATTGATGAAATCAACAATCATATGTATACCGCATAAGGAAGGAAGCATTTTATGACAAACGCAGAAATTGTATCAAAATTGTGGAATCTTTGTAATGTACTTCGTGATGACGGAATCACCTATCACCAGTATGTAACAGAACTCACTTATATTTTGTTTTTAAAAATGGCAAAAGAAACAGGAGCCGAAAAGAATGTTCCGGAAAACTATCGGTGGGATGTATTAAGAACCAAGGAAGGTATGGAATTAAAAAGATTTTACGAAGAATTGCTTAGAGAACTTGGCGATCACTCTACCGGACGTGTGCAGGAGATTTATCAGGGAGCAAGAAGCAATATTGAGGAGCCGGCTAACCTTAAGAAAATCATTACGAATATTGACGAACTGGACTGGTATTCAGCAAAAGAGGAAGGGTTGGGAAATCTGTATGAAGGACTGTTAGAGAAAAATGCAAATGAAAAGAAGTCCGGGGCAGGGCAGTATTTCACACCAAGGGTACTCATTGACGTTATGACCGAATTGACCGCACCGCAGCCGGGGGAGAGATGTAATGACCCTGCGTGCGGCACTTTTGGTTTTATGATTGCGGCTGATCGTTATGTAAAAAATCACACAAATGGCTGGCTGGATTTGACAGAGGAAGAAGCGGCATTTGAACAGAAGGAGGCATTTACAGGAGCGGAGCTGGTACACGAAACGCACCGACTGGCACTGATGAATGCAATGCTTCATGACATAGAAGGGAAAATTTATTTATGTGATACCCTTTCCAACCAGGGCAGGGTGATGAACGGATTTGACGTTGTGTTGACGAATCCGCCGTTTGGAACAAAAAAAGGTGGGGAACGGGCAAACCGTGAGGATTTTACTTATCAGACAAGCAATAAGCAGCTTAATTTTCTACAGCATATTTATCGTTCTTTAAAAGCAGATGGTAAGGCGAGAGCGGCGGTTGTATTACCTGACAATGTGTTGTTTGCCGATGGTGAAGGCGAGCGGATTCGTGCTGACCTCATGGATAAATGTAATCTGCATACGATACTTCGCTTGCCGACAGGTATTTTTTATGCGCAGGGTGTCAAGACAAACGTATTGTTTTTTACAAGGGGAACAACAGATCAAAATAATACGGGAGAAGTGTGGTTTTACGATCTTAGGACGAATATGCCGTCTTTTGGAAAGACAAATCCACTCAAATATGACCACTTTAAAGGTTTTATGACGGCGTATACCGCAGAAGACCGCCATGCGGTAAAGGATGAGCGATGGGGTGTGTTCACCCGTGACCAGATTGCCCAGAAAGGAAACAGTCTAGATCTCGGCTTGATTCGTGATGATTCGGTATTGGATTATGAGAATCTGCCTGACCCGATTGAAAGCGGAGAAGAATGCATTGCTCAGTTGGAGGAAGCGATTGACCTTATGATGAGTGTGGTAAAAGAGTTGAAGGCATTGGAAAACACAGAGGTGTAGTATGGCGAGCAGGAAGAAAAAAGAGGAGTTGTCTTTGGAGGAAAAACTGGAGCAGGCGTTGGTTCCGGTGGAGGAGTGGCCGTATGAAGTGCCGGGGAATTGGTGCTGGATTCATCTTTTAGATACATTTGATAATGTTACGGATAGTAAGAAGAAACTAGCTACAAAGGAGTATTTAGAAGAGGGAAAGTATCCTATAGTAGATCAAGGGCAGGAGTTTATCGGTGGATATACTAATAATGAAGATATCGTGTATGAAGGCGAATTGATAAGTTTTAAAATTAAATGCGACAAGAGGTATTAAAGCCTCTGCCGCATTTATTTTTTTACGGTAGATAATAGTAAAAGCATAGTGCGGTAGAGCTTAGAAAACTCTATCGCACTATTTTTTTATCCAAAAAATGGGAAAGGAGCGCGGGGACAATGGCAAGGAAGTACAAAAGGCTAAGCTATGAGGACAGGAAGAAAATAGAGGCTATGTGCAAGGCTGGAAGTAATGCAGAGGCTATAGCTGATGCGGTAGGCGTACACAGAGGCACTTTATACCGGGAGCTGCAAAGAGGTGGGGCAGAGAACGGAAAGCGGCAGCAGTACAGCGCAGAGCTGGCACAGCGAGCTATTTAGACAGAGCGGACGAAAGAGAGGTAAATATAATGGCACGCACTAAGGTAGTACCGACAGAGGGGCTATTAAGTGATTTGGAGTATACCAGCGTAATAGTAAGTTACTCAAACGGGATAGACAGCACGGGGGCGCTTTACTGGGCGGTTAAGAATTTCCCTAAAGAAAAAATTTATCTGCTTTATTGTGATACAGGGTGTGAGTACCCGGAAAATATAGAACTGTTTTACAGAGTGGCGGCGTTCATGGGAGTTAAGCCCGTTTTGTTATCAGATACCAGAGGCTTTTTAGGGCTGCTGCTGAATGAGCGGCTTAAGTTTCCAGATATGAAAAATCGCTGGTGTACGGCTTATCTGAAAACGGCGGTAACTGACAAATGGATACGGCAGCATAGGCAGCAGTTAGGCGCAAAGTGCTTATTTGTATCTGGGGAGCGCAGGGACGAAAGCACGGGGCGGGCAAAGCTGCCAGAGCTGGAATACCACAGCACGACGCTTAAGACAAAGAGGGTAGCAGATTTTACGTGCCATTGGTACAGACCTTGCCTAGATTATGAAAAAGGCAAAATGTTTGAGCAGGGCAGGGAGCTTAAGCTAGAGCCGCACCCGTGCTATGAATACGTCGGTAGATGCAGCTGTATGTTTTGTATGTTTATGCCAGAGCGACACGCCGCAGAGAACATGAAGAGATACCCAGAAATGGCGGCAGAGTATGTAAGGGCAGAAATGAAGATACAGCACACATGGAAAAAGGCAAAGAGCCTGCAAAGTGTTTTCAATGAATGTATGGATATAGACGACGTAGACGAGGACATACAGCAGGAGTTTAGGCAATTAAGCCTATTTGATAAATAGGCGGCACTGCCGCCATTAAGCGCCCTTAGTTCAGTGGGAGAATACCGCAGCCGGGCATACAGCGGGGGCGTTGGTTCGATTCCAGCAGGGCGTTTTTGTAGCAGGCATGGCGAGCCTGCGGCAGATGCAGCAGGCGAATAGCTGTTATCTGTATACCGTAGAAAAATAGCAGCGGTCATACCAGCTAGAGAGTATGTAGACGGTCAACAGGTTTTTAAGCAGCTTTTTTAATGTGAAAAAGCGCCCATACGGTAAATACACGCCAGAACAGGAGAGCGGCAGCAGTGAAGAGACAGAGAGCGCCGCCCGGAGGGAGAGTTTAAGGGATTTGGCAAGGCAAGGAATATATCACGGCAGCGGCAGCAGGCATACCGACAGCTGCCGCTAAAGAAAAGAGGACGGCAGGAAATGAGGGTAGAGCTGATAGACGTAGACGGGCATAACTTCCCTAATCTGCCACTTATGAAAATATCAGCATACCACAAAAGCCGGGGCGATAGCGTAGGCTGGCATAACCCGCTTACGGCATGGCTTAACCCGCCAGATCGGGTATACATGAGCAAAGTATTTACCTTTACGCCAGATTACCAGCACCCAGTAAATGCGCAGGAGATCATAAGGGGCGGCACGGGGTACAGTTACCCGGACGGTGGCGCGGGGCTGCCAGAAGAGATAGAACACATATACCCGGACTATTCTATTTACTTTGAGAAGATACCAGAAGTAAAAGAAACCGCCTACGGGTTCCTTACAAGAGGTTGTCCCAGAGGGTGCGACTTTTGCATAGTGGGGCAGAAAGAGGGGCGGGCTGCAAAGAAAGTAGCTGATCTTTCGGAGTTCTGGCGCGGACAGAAAAACATAGTGCTTTTAGATGCTAACCTGTTTGCCTGTAAAGAGTGGAGAGGCTTAAGCGATCAGCTGATAAACAGCGGCGCATGGGTGGACTTTTCACAGGGCTGCGATATTCGGATTATGACACAGGAAAAAGCAGAGTACATAAAGCGCATGAAGATAAAGCGCATACATTTTGCGTGGGACAGGTACGAGGACAAAGAGGCGATCATACCGAAATTCAGAGAATTTAGGGAAAACACGGGCTGGGAAAGAAAAAAGCTGGGCGTATATGTTCTATGCAATTTCAATACCACTTTTGAGCAGGATTTAGACCGGGTATATACATTGCGTGATCTGGGGTATGCGCCGTATGTAATGCTTTATGATAAACAGAATATACCAGACGGGCATAGGCTTAAGCACTTACAGCGCTGGGTAAATAACAGAATTATTTTTAACAGCTGCAAAGATTTTGCAGACTATGATTGCAGGAAGTAGGGCAGGGCATGAGGTATGCAGTGATTATTTATACAGATACAACCAGTGAGGCGGCTATAGCTGATTACATGCAGCAGCGCCGCTGGGACAGGCAGAGGGAACGCAGACGGCGGCAGCGCCGCCAGTATTTCCTTAAGCAGCGCTTAACGGGCGTATTCCTTTTGGTGTTTACCGCCCTGGCAGTAATGGCGACAGGAGGCGACACAACAATAGCGATCATTACAGTACCGCTGGGGCTGTATCTGCTATTCACTAAAGAAATGCTTTTAGTGAATGATTTTTACCGGGAAACGAAAGAGAGGTAGCGACAATGGGAAGAGGACACACAGAGGCAGCAGTAGACGAGTACGGTTTTAAAAGAAATTATGTTGATGAATGGGGCGACGGCAGCCGGGAGAGACGGGACGAGCGCACGCTTATTTCGTCGGGTAACTGGGTAATGGTTATAAAAAGCCTGCCTGTATCAGAAACAGTAGCGCCGCAGCTTTACGGGATTTACTGGGCTGTACCTTTTGTGCGTGAGGGAAAAGCTGGCGTTAAGGACAGGTACGGATTTTGGAGCGGTACGGAGATAAAAACGCTGGTAGGCGTGGACGAATACGGCAGGCAGTGTGCAAAAATCTATACGCCGCATGAAGTAAAGATTTTCCCGGACGAATACAGCATAATAACGCCGGAGCGATTGGAAGAGTACAAGCAGGCGGGCTGGTATTTGCAGGAGATAAACGCGAAAGCAGAGCAGCCTTTAAACATGGAGATCATTAACGACGGCAGGGCGCTTGTGGAAGAGGAAAGAGAAATAATTTGGGCGCTGATGTTAGAGGGGCTGACAGAGCAGCAGGCGTGCGAAGAGTATTTTTTAACACACCATACAGATTACCAGAATACAGAAATATGTTATATGCCTACGCCGGAGATTCTGGCAGAGGCTGCGGCTGTATTCGGGGAAAGGTAAAGCAATATGTACACATGGAAAAACGGGAACTATCAGCACGTAGGCGCAAACATTCAGAAGAGCATAAAAATAGACGCTGACACACTGGAAATTATAGAGGCGGTAAAGGGGCGCAGCTTTTCTGATAAAGTGCGAAATATGGCGGCAGAGTACAGACAGCTAAAGTATGACGGGGCGGCGTCTGAAAGGTAATACAAATTCTGGAAAAGGTACTACATATTCATGATTTTAGTAATACAAAAATCGAATATAGAAAGCGAGGCAGACAATGAGTGAAGTATACATACGCACACAGAACAGGGAAAAGCTGTACAGGCTGGGCGGTAATTACGCCTGCATAGAGTACGGGGCGTATGAGGACGTAAAGAAAAAGCGCGGCGGCGCAGAGGCAGACAATAAGCGGCACACTATCTGCATTTCTGACGGCTGCTTAGAAGAGATCGGGGAGTATGAGAGTAAAGAGCGCTGTATAGAGATCATAGACGAGATACAGGGCATATGCGGGCAGTATTTATATGCGCCGGGCAATACAGGCTTTCTGATAGGCAGCGAGGCAGCGCCGCCTATGGCAGCAGTGATACCGCGCTTATATCAGATGCCGGAAAAGTGAGGGTATGGCATGGACGGAAACGACGAGGAACGCAGCGCACTTATACACGAATACTATCAGATATACAGAACATTACAGAAGAGGCACAGCTTAAGAGAGCATAGCCATTTTGACATATACGGCAATAACCTTATTGAAATCTGGGAGTATGCAGGAGAGAGGCGCGGGCGCTGTATCTGCAAAGTAAAAGAAGAAACAGAAACAGCCTGCTATAAGCGGGCAATAGAAATACTGATAAGTTATGGCGGGAAAGGAGATCACGCAAAGTATGAGCAAAAAGCGGAACAAAGGGCAGGATAAAAAGCCGGACTTTCTGGCAGACCTTAACGCGGACATTCTGGACGATCTGACGGAAAAGGGCAGGATAAGCAACGCGGCAGGGCTGGCAGGAGAGCTTACGGAGCTGGAAGAGGTAACGGACATATGCGGGCTGCGGTTCAACGGCTATCTGGCAAAGATCGAGACGAAAAGACCGAGCGGAATTATTGACGAGGTAATAGTAGCTTTTACAGAGGCAGCAGTAGACCGGGGAAAGACCGGGGACGGGCTGCGGCTTGAAAATTATTTCCTGCCGGGCAGCAGGCTTTTAATATCCGGGCGACAGCAGGCGCTTAAAGACTTTAAGAGCGGTAAAGTGCTGGTATTCATTCTGGCAGAGTACATAGGCTTAAGCCCTAAAGCAATGCTGCAAAATGACATAGCGCTTATGGGTGAGCTGAAATATAAGCCGACGTACCGGGAAACACCGAGAGGGAAACGCATTTCTGACATTTTCGTAGAGGTAAAAAACGTGCTTACAGGGACAAGCTGCTATATTCCCTGTATATGCTGGCAGGAGAACGCGGACGAGGTAGCAGGCTGGCAGCCGGGCGATAAGGTTAAACTGCTGGGAAGATGCCAGAGACGGGAATATCTTAAGAAGACAGAAAAGGAAATAAAGACGGTTTATGAGATTTCAGTAAGTTTCATTAAAAGGATAGGGGAGGCGGGAAATGAGATCAAAAACAATCGTTAATAGCAAAGGCGAGCGGCAGGCGACACGAATAGAGCATGAGCCGGGAAATACAGGCGGCAGACGTACTGGGGATTGAGGTAGTAAATGCAGATAAGCTGCGTTATTACATGAAATGTAAGGAACGGCAGACAGAGGCTAAAGCGTGGGACTACGCTAAAGTATGCGCCTGTAATTTCTGCATAGGCAGCCGCTTACATAGCTGTACTGGTTACGATTGCAGGGAGCCATATAACAAGGCTTTTGAATATGCAATGAAACATTCAAATTTACTGTAAAGGAGATCAAGAAAAATGAGGAAATTAAGACGCGCAGTATTAAGGAATGAGGCAAACAGGTTGAGCCGCCACGGGAGAAACGGGAAAAGCATTGCTATTTTCCGTAGCCTCTGGGACGACTATAAGGAGCTGAAACAGCACAAGGAGCTTGCGCAGAAAGAAAAGGGGCTGCTGGCGCAGATCGGGAGCCTTAAGAGGGCGCGGAAAGCGGCAGCCCTGTAGATTCGCATTAAATGAGAATAATTTAATAGCCCCTACGGTACGGGAATACCATAGGGGCTAAGCTATACAGCTTTTACAACCTATATCCAGTATATCACTGTATGGCGAAATGTCAAGTAATACGCGGGCGCAAGCCCGTTTTACCACTTGATAAAACTATTAGCTTTCCGACCAGATAGACCTAAAAGGAGTAAAAAATATATGCCATACATTGAGAGGATAACAAGGGCGGGTAAGACCATAGAGGTAGAGCGTTATTTTACGAGCAGATATAAAAAGCAGGGGATAAAGAGGGGGGATAAGGTAAAGCCCACCACAGAGCAGCAGCAAAAGATCAATACAAGACAGGCAGAAAGAAAGTTAAGGATTCTGATAAATGCAAATTTTGTATATGGTGACTATCATTTAGTGCTGGACTACATACGAAAGAAAGGGGAGCCGCCACGGACAAAAGAGCAGATGCGGCAGGACATGGATATATTTCTAAGGGAGTGCAGAAAAGAGTATAAAAAGGCTGGGTTAGAGTTTAAGTATATTCATGTTATGGAGATAGGGGACAAGGGAGCCAGGCATCACCACTTAGTTATAAACCAGATAGATACAAAGATATTGCAGCAGTGCTGGTACAAGGCATATGAGGGGCATAACCGGGTAAAAGTCTTTCCTCTGGACGACAGCGGCAACTATGCTGATCTGGCAGCCTATCTGATTAAGTACACAGACAAGCACAGGAAAGAAGAGGACGGGGCGCTACAGGGCAAGCGCTGGAACTGTAGCAAGAACCTTGTAAGACCAGTGCCGGAAATACGGATAATTTCAGATCGACAATGGTTCAAGGCAGAGCCGAGGGCAATAAAGGGATATTACGTTGACAAGGACAGCATAAGCAAGGGAGTACATAGACCGGAATATTACGGCTACGGGTATTTCAGATATACGTTAGTCAAATTAGAGGGAGAGGGGGGATAAGATGCAGAATGTACGGATTGTGGTAGTAAGTGTGATCGTGGCGCTTTTAGTTCTGATCGGCGCGGCAATGTGTCTGGCGGCAGTGGCTATAGTACATGCCAGCGAGAATATGAAAAACTGGGAATACTGGAACGGCATAGACGACAGAAAGGGGCGCAGGAAATGAGGCAGAGGCTTATACACTGGTTATTCCAGCGGGGTAAGAATTGTAAGCACTGCTACATATGGTGTGAGTATTTCAGATCATGCAGGGAAGATGTGCTGGCGCAGGACAAAAGAGAAGATAAAACGCAGAAAGAGAGGCAAGGGCATGAGAAACTTTAGGCTGGACGACGAGAGCGGACACCAAGAGGCGCTATTTAGCTGGGCGGGGTATCAGCTGGGACGTATGCCGGAATTAGAATACATGTACCATGTACCAAACGGCGGCAAGCGTGATGCAGCGACAGCAACGGCGCTAAAGAGGCAGGGAGTAAAGGCAGGCGTGCCGGATATTCATTTACCAGTAGCGCGGGGAGAGTACCACGGGCTTTACATAGAGCTTAAGGCTGGGAAGAATACCACGACGGAAAAACAGAAAGGCTGGTTAAGGTTCCTGCGGCAGCAGGGATATTTTACGGCGGTATGCTATGGCTGGCAGATCGCGGCAGAGCTGATAGAAAAGTATCTGCTGCATATAGCAGAGTTGGGAGAGGCAGGGCAGATATGGAGACAATGACAGCGCAGCAGGCTATAGAAAAATTAGAAAAGTACAAAACGGCGGCAGAATTTGCAGAAAACATATACGATACAGAGCTACACAACGCCTGTATTTCTGCACTTAATAAGCAGTTACCAAAAGCGCCGAGGAAAACAACCATTTTCGAGGGGACGCAGGCAGAAAAGCTGGCGGCTAAAGGCTTACCAAACTATGAAACATATAAATGTCCTGTATGCAGCAGGATTGTAGCAGATCGGAGTTTTATAACGGGTATAAAAATATCTAATTTCTGCGAGAACTGCGGGCAGGCATTGGAAACAGAGATCACAAAAGAATAGAGCATATTAAGCAGCTGCGCCCAGAGGCGGCGCAAGAAAGAGAGGCAGAGAATGAAAGTTATAAGTTTGTTGAATTTGAAAGGCGGGGTAGCAAAGACCTTTACAGCGGTAAACATGGCATATGAGCTGTACCGCAGGGGATATAAGGTACTGCTGCTGGATAAT
Source organism: Lachnospiraceae bacterium UBA3310 (assembly GCA_002361355.1). Taxonomy (GTDB): domain Bacteria; phylum Bacillota; class Clostridia; order Lachnospirales; family Lachnospiraceae; genus UBA3282. Next base: position 51,247 of record DESQ01000003.1, on the reverse strand, counting down.
GACAAGCAGGGGAATTTGAGCAAGGCATACGGCAGATATGATGCAGAGAGTGTAGCGCCGATAACGAAACTGCTTTCTGGTGAATGGCAGGAGGCAGCAGAGCTGATACAAAAGACAGATTACGAGGGGATAGACATTGTTTCTGCAAATATGTCACTTATGGGCGCTACATGGAAACTGACGACGGAAGAGACAGGGAACCAGATAGAGAGATATAAGAGGCTGATAGATGCAGCAGTGTTGGGGCATGGCTGGGCGGTTATTGATTATTTGCCGATAGAACAGGCTTACGATTACTGCATTATTGATAACCCGCCCGACATAGGGCTTAACGTGGTAAATGCACTGACGATCACGGACGAGGTTATAGTACCAGTAAAAATAGACGAGTGGGCGTTAGAGGGCTTAGACATTCTGGCAGATCAGATAGAGTATGCAAAGCGGTATAACCCGGCGCTGCGTCTGCTGGGCGTTCTGGTTACGGCATACCAGAACACGGACGGAGAGGCGGCAGGCAGGGAGTGGCTAGAGACGGAAAAGAACAGCTATTCTTTACTGGGCGTTATCAGATATTCCGGGAAAGTGGCAGAGAGTACATTTTTATTCAAGCCGATTTATGAGTATAGCCCATGTTGCGGAGCCGCGCAGGACTATAAAAAATTTGTAACCAGATACACAGGGAAAGCGAGGTAAAGAACATGGCAAAGAATACGGGAAAGTTTGGAATAAATGATATTTTGAACGCAAAGAGCAGGGCAGCAGGCATAGGCAATGTAAGCGAGTATACGGAAATCTGGTTAAGCCCGTATGATGTAAAGCCCTCTGAAAGTAATTTCTATTCACAGGACAACATAGAAGAGCTGGCAGACAGCTTTTTAGCAGTAGGGCAGCAGCAGCCTACAGTATTAGGCAGAGTAGGCGGGGAATTTAAGATTGTGAGCGGACACCGCAGGAACCTTGCAAATATTCTGAACATTGAGCGGGGGCATGAGGAATTTAAAAAAGTGCGGTATCTGTACAAGGATATGACCGGGGCAATGTTTGAATTGTCTTTGCTGATCGGCAACGCATATAACCGGGAGCTTTCAGCATGGGAGAAAACACAGCAGGCACAAAAGCTGAAAGAGGCGCTTATAAGGGCAAAGGAAGAGGACGGCTTAGAGATCACGGGAAAGCTGCGGGATATTATAGCAGAGCTGATGAATGAAAGCCCCACAAACATAGCACGCATGGATAGCATTAACAATAATGCTACGCCGGAGATCAAGGAAGAATTTGCAAAGGGAAATATAGGAGTAACGACGGCTTACGAGGCTGCAAAGCTGCCGCCAGAAGAGCAGAGAGCCATAGCAGAAAAGGCGGCAGCAGGCGAGAGTGTACGGGCAAAAGAGATAGCGGCAAAAGTGGCAGAGAAAAAGGCGGGCGACGATTACGAAACGCCACACCCGGAAAGCATAACCTCTTTGTGCTATTCCTGTAAACGGTATAAAGATTGCAATGTGAAAACGGGTACTTGCGAAAAGTGCGATCAGTACATAAACAAGGCAGAGGCAGAAAAGACGGACGAGCAGCGTTATAGCGACGAGCAGGACAAAATAGACCGGGACACAAAGAAGAAATTGCAGGAGCAGGCAGACCGGGAGAAAATGGAAAAACTGCCGAGTGACGGAAAAGCAGATCATAAAACGCATGAGGTAAAAATAGCCGTTTCTTACTATAGGGATATTGTAAGCGGCAAGAAAAAGTTTGAGCTGCGGAAGAATGACAGAGGGTACAAGGTGGGCGACAGCCTTAAAATGCTGGAATTTAAGGACGGAAAGCACACGGGGCGCACGATAGATGCAGATATTATTTATATGCTGGAAGATTATACAGGACTGGAAGAGGGCTATTGTATTCTGGGAATTGATGTTACCGCACACAGCGGGGAAGTGTCCGAAACGGACACCGGGGGGGGACAACTGCCGGGACAAATGAGCATTGAAGATTACCAGATAGGATAGGCAGCATAGCCGGAAAGAAGGGTAAGCAATGAACAGGCGGCAGCGGAAAAAGAAGAGTAAGCAGCAAATAACTGTATTCATAGGCTGCGACAAGGCAGCAAAAGCCGAGGACTACAGAAAAATGAAAGAAAGCATAGAGTACCAGCTTAGAGCGGGCAGCGCAGTATTGCTGCCTGCCTATCTGCATGTTGAGGCGATCATACAGCAGCCCGGCAGCAGGCGTATTGAAATCAAACAGGAAAGAGAGGTAGAGGCGTGAGGGAGATAGTTTTAGAAATTCCCGTAGAGTATGCAGACGGTACGGAAGAAAAGATTTATATAAAGGCGTTTGTAAGCTGGGATTTAGGGAACGGAGCCAGCATTACTACGGTAAATGCACCGAGGATATTAAGCGATAAAGAAAGGAGTGAAATAGGCATATGAATTACAGACAGTGGAAAAAGAAATATAAAAAGCTGCATGGAGTAAACCCGCCTTTACAGCTGGATAGGCGCAAACAACGCAGGCTTGCGAAAAAGGCAATTAAGAATATAAGAACTGTAAGCATTGTGGAAGTAGCAAACAGAGCAGCAGAGGCGATTACAAACGCAGCCGCAGCCTTTATGCGGGGACTGGGTGGGGCTTTTGATTCGGCAGGGACGGTATGCAGGAACGTAGCAGACAATATACAGCCATTGGAGATTAAAGGGCGGGCAGAGATCATAGAAAGCGATCACATAGAGTACATAAGGCGTACAAGCCCGGAAAGAATAAAGCGCCGGAATGATGCGGCAGACAGCCTGCGGGCAGCAGTCATTACGGCATATGAAAGCGGGGTGTTTAATACATGATAAAGTTTATGGACGAGATCACAGAGGCGCTTACAGGGGCAGTAAGGGTGTATATGGAATGGGCGGGAGAAATAGCAATATACATACTGGGGCTGCTGGCAAAGGGGCTTATTCTTCTCTCTACGCCTGTATGGATATTGCCGTATATGCTGATACGGGATATTCTGCGGGACAATAACGGCGGGAAATGTGAAAGCCCGGATTGTGATAGCTGCCCGTTTCCACCATGCCAGAAAGGAGAGAGCGAACAGTGACGGATTTTTTATTGACAGTCATAATTATTTTGCTGCTGGCAATATTCGGACGGATTGACAGCGGATTCAAAGAAAGGAGTAGAACAGATGCAGGAAACAGAAACTAAAGCAGCAGGCGCAGAGATCACGGCGGGGGAAGAGGAAACAGGCGAAAGCTGGGTAGCACTTCCCGCCTCTGAATTTGAAGAACTGATACAGAAAGCGGCAAGGGCAGCAGTGCGGGAATACAGAAAGCAGGAAGAAAAGGACAAGAGGCAGAATAAGTACCACAACACTTTTACGCTTATGAAATGTTACCGTGATGCAGTTTTCCATATCCAGAACGCAGTAAGCGACGGCGAGCAGTTAGAGCTTAAGGGAATGACAGAAGAGCAGCAGCGGGTATATCTGGAAAGCGTGAGGCGCAGCCGCTTTAAAACTCTGATAATGACAGCACACATAGACAAGGCAGTAGAAGAGATTGAGCGCAGGCGCAGGGCGGCAGGCAGAGAGGTAGAGTATAAAGCGTTTGAACTGTATTTCATGCAGGGCATGGAGTATGCAGAGATCGCAGAGGAACTGGAAACCGGGAAGAACACGCCGCGCCGCTGGGTGACAGCGATCATAAATGAATTATCCGTACTGTTATGGGGCATTGATGAAGAGCGGGCAAGGCTGTAGCTGGCAGCAGCCGGGCTGGTAATATCGTGGTAAAATCGTGGTGTTTACATGGTATTTCAAAAGCTGTATAATGGTAACATGTAAAGAGTAGGCAATAGCTTAGCCGTGACGCGGCAGCAGTAGCCTACTCTTTTTTTATTTCTTTAGCCTCCACCCGGCGCATGAAATCTAGGGCGCTGGGTTATTACAGAAAGGAGCGGGGACAGTATGAAAGCATGGGCTAAGAGTTTTTACTTATCGCAGGCGTGGGAGAATACCAGAGCCGCTTACTTAATGTCGCAGGACTACATATGTGAGCGCTGCGGGGAGCCTGCAAAGGTGGCGCACCATAAGCGCTACTTAACCAGAGAGAATATTAACGACGCGGGCATAACGCTAAGCTGGGACAACTTAGAGGCGCTATGCCAGGACTGCCATAACAAAGAGCATCATAAACGCAAGCCGCGCCTGCGGTATAAGTTTGATGCAGCGGGCGGCATATCCCCCCTATCAGAAAATCAAAATTAAAGGGGGAAAATACCGAGGGGGATACCCTAAAATTACCCTCCGGGCGCGTGCATGTGTGGTGTAGGGGGGGGGTGTGGTGGGGGCGATCTGGCAGCGGCAGCAGGCGGCAGGAAAGAGAGGTAGAGGGAATGGCTGCGCGGAAAAAGAAAAAAGAAAACCGTATCAAGGACGAGAAAAAAAGACTTAAGGAAATCTTTGAAGAGCTTGAAGAAAATAAGCGAAATTTAGTAACGCCGCTGATAGAAAAGGCTGCTTTTATGAGCATAGAGCTTGACGACTTGCAGGAAACCATAGGGCAGGAGGGCTGGACGAGTGAGTATAAGAACGGTGAAAACCAGCACGGGACAAAGAAAAGCCCGGAGGCAGAGACTTACATAGCATTAAGCAAGAACTATGCGGCAGTCATTAAGCAGCTGACAGAATTAGTGCCAGCCGCAAAGAGAAAGGCAAGCAGGCTGGCTGCCCTGCGGGACGAGTAGGCGGAAGTGCTGCCCTATAAGAATTATATCTATGAGTACCACGCAAAAATAACCAGCGGCGAGATCGTAGCGGGGAAATGGATAAAGGCAATTTACAAGATCATTGTGGACGGGCTGGAAAAGCAGGAATATTTTTTCAATGCAAAGGCGGCAAATAAGGCAATCAAGTTTATTGAAAATTTCTGTCACCACAGCAAGGGGCGCAGTGACCTTATAAAGCTGGAACTATGGCAGAAAGCTATTATTTCTGTCATTTTTGGTATACAGGACGCAGAAAAAGTGCGCGTTTTCCGCGAGATTTTTATAGTTATCGGCAGAAAAAACGGCAAAAGTTTATTTGCATCTGCCATTATCGCGTACATGGCATTTTTGGAGCCGGAATACGGGCAGGAAATTTATTGCTTAGCGCCTAAGTTAGATCAAGCGGCGCTGGTATATGACGGATTCCACAAAATGGTAAAGGCAGAGCCGGAGCTTTTGGAGCTGGCGCGGAAACGGCGCAGTGATATTTACATTGAGGAAACGGAAAGTTTTGTTAAGCCGATCGCCTTTAATGCAAGGAAGTCTGACGGATTTAACCCGCAGCTGGTAGTATGTGACGAAATGGCGGCATGGCGGGGCGACGCGGGGCTAAAGCAGTATGAGGTTATGAAGTCTGCTTTAGGCGCACGCACGCAGCCCATGATCTTAAGCATAAGCACGGCAGGGTATGAGAATGACGGCATATACGACGGGCTTATGAAACGCAGCACCAGTTTTTTAAAGGGAAACAGCAAAGAGCGCAGGCTTTTGCCGTTTATCTACATGATAGACGACGTGGAGAAGTGGAACGACATAGAAGAGCTTAAGAAAGCCAACCCGAACATGGGCGTTTCCGTAAAAGAGGGCTTTTTCATTGATGAAATAGCCGTAGCAGAGGGCAGCTTAAGCAAGAAAGCAGAGTTTTTATGTAAATACTGCAATATCAAGCAGAACAGCTCTATTGCATGGCTGGAATATATGACCGTAGACCGGGCAGGGGTAGAAAAGACCTTAGAGGATTTCCGGGACTGCTACGCAGTGGGCGGCATTGACCTTAGCCAGACAACGGACTTAACGGCGGCAAGCGTTGTGATCGAAAAAGGCGGCGTGCTGTATTCCTTTACACAATTCTTTATGCCGAGAGACCGCGTAGAGAGCCTGCAAGCCACAGACGGCGTACCGTATGACATATTTGTAAAGAAAGGATTGATAACCTTAAGCGGCGAAAATTACGTTGATTACCACGACGTTTATAACTGGTTTATTATGCTGCTGGAAGTGTACGGAATAAGACCGCTGAAAATCGGATATGACCGATACAGCGCCCAGTACCTTGTAAACGATATGAAAAACTACGGGTTCCATATGGACGACGTACATCAAGGCGAGAACTTAACGCCAGTTATCCGGGAATTTGAGGGAATTATAAAAGACGGCAATTTCAAGATCGCGGACAATAGTTTACAAAAGACACATTTCTTAAATGTTGCGCTTAAGCACAACATGGAAACAAGGAAATTCAGACCTGTAAAGATAGAGCAGCGGGCGCATATCGACGGTTTTGTATCTGTCATTGATGCAATGACGGTACGGCAGAAATACTGGGAAGAGTGCGGCGAGCTGCTGAAAAATGCCGCATGAAAGGAGAGTAAGCGGAGTGAAATTTTTTGATTATTTATTCCACGGGAAAAAGCTGCAAATGATAGACAGCTATTTTAAAATGCTGAACGGCTACAGCCCGACGTTTACGAGCTTTAACGGCGGCGTATACGAAATGGACTTGACAAGGGTAGCGATCAACAGTTTTGCCACGCATTGCAGCAAGCTAAAGCCGGAGATCGAGGGCAGCGCCCTAAAGCATCTGGAAAGGGTATTGCAGTATAAACCTAACTATTTCATGGACACAACAAAATTCATAAAGCGTCTGGCGACGATCTTAGCGGTAGAACATACCGCTTTTATTGTGCCTGTTGAGGACGAGACAGGGAACCTGTGCGGCTTTTATCCCCTGCGGGCGCAGCGCTGCGAAGTGGTAGAGGCTGCCGGGCGGGTGTATCTGCGGTATCTTTTCGCAAGCGGGGAGTATGGGGCGATTGAGTTTGAAAAAGTCGGCATAATGACTGACTTTGAATACAGCGACGATCTTTTCGGAGAGGATAACAGCACGCTTAAGCCCACAATGCAGCTGATACATACCCAGAATGAGGGCATTATTAACGCCGTGAAAAATTCAGCAAACATACGCTTTCTGGCAAAGGTGGCAAATTTGCTGAAGCCGGAGGACATAAAGGCAGAGCGGGAGCGGTTTACAGAGGAAAATTTAAGCGCGGACAATAAAAGCGGCATGATTATTTATGATAACAAGTTTTCTGATCTGAAACAGGTAGAAAGCAAGCCGTATACACCAAACGCGCTACAAATGCAGCAGATACAGGATAACGTATGTACGCATTTTGGTACAAACATGGATATTCTGCAAAACAAGTTTAACGAGGAAACATGGAACGCCTATTATGAGGGGAAAATAGAACCTTTTGCAATCCAGTTATCGCTTGTAATGTCAAACATGGCGTTTTCGCAGCGGGAGCTTGCACACGGGAACGCAATCACATTTTCAGCAAACCGCCTGCAATACGCCAGCAATGCCACAAAGCTGCAAGTAAGCACACAGCTTTTTGACCGGGCGCTGCTTAACCGCAACGGCGTAATGGATATATGGAACATGCCACACGTAGAGGACGGCGAAAAGTATTACATACGCAAGGAATACACGGAAGTAAGCCAGCTGGGGAAAAGCGAGGAAAAGCAGCGGATCATCATACAGCAGATGCCGCAGCCGGGGCAGCAGGCAGCAGGGACGGAGCCGGGGGAAGAGCCAGCGCCGGACGATAAAGGACAGAAAGAGGGTGTAACAGATGCCAGTCAAGCAGGACAGGGAGTATAGGACGCTGGCAGCGCCATTGTCGGCGCAGGCGGCGGCAAAGCGGATAGATACGGATTTTTACGTTGAGGGCTACGCGACGACGTTTGAAAGCCCGTATCTGCTTTATGAGATTGAGGGTACAAAGTTTTACGAAAGAATAGACGCGCACGCGCTGGACGGGGCAGACATGAGCGACGTAATTATGCAGTATGACCATGAGGGGCGCGTATTTGCCAGGCAGTCTAACGGTTCCCTTATTCTGATACCAGACCATAAGGGGCTTTTGATTGCAGCCGATTTAGGCAGGACGGACTTAGCGCGGGGGCTGTATCAGGACATACAGCAGGGCATGATAACTAAAATGTCGTGGGCTTTCACCGTGAAAACGGACAGCTACGACAGGGCAACGCATACAAGGACAATATTGGAGATCAAAAAGGTTTATGACGTATCAGCCGTGAGCATACCAGCAAACGGAGATACTGAAATAAGCGCCCGCAGTTTTGCACATAGGAGTTATGAGGCAGAAAAGCAGGAGCGGCTTTTACAGCGGGCGAGGCTACTAAAGATCAGAGCGAGCTTATAAAAAAACAGTAAAGGAGATTGCAGGACATGAACAGATTAAAAGAAATCGAGGCAAGGTTAGCCCAGATCAAGGGCGAGCTTACCACAAGGGCAGCAGAGCTGACAGAGGCAGAGATCACGGCACTGGAAACAGAGGTAACGGCATTGCAGGAAGAGCGGGCGGCATTGCAGGCGGCGGCAGTTTTGCACATAGGAGTTATGNNGCCTGTAGAGGGCGACGGGGGAGAAACAGCACCCGTAAATGTCCTGCGCAATTTCAAGCCTACAGAGAACAGCGACGGCGACGGGGACAAATACGGCAGCCTGGCATACAGAAAGGCGTTTATGC
>DESQ01000003.1:0-42500 GCA_002361355.1 Lachnospiraceae bacterium UBA3310 | reverse complement strand
GGGCGGCATTGCAGGCGGCGGCAGAAAAGCGTAAGGCGTTACTGGAAAAGATCGCAAACGGCGAGCCTGTAGAGGGCGACGGGGGAGAGGCAGCGCCCGCAACCGTGCTGCGCAATTTCAAGCCCGCAGAACATACCGACGACACCGGGGACAGATACGGCAGCATGGCATACAGAAAGGCGTTTATGCAGTATGTCTGCCGTGGCGCGGAAATCCCGGCAGAGTACCGGGCAGACGCAGTAAGCAAGACAACGGACGTAGGCGCGGTTATTCCTACAACCGTGCTGAACCAGATCGTAGAAAAGCTGGAAAGCACGGGCATGATCTTAGCCCTTGTCACCAGAACGGCGTACAAGGGCGGCGTGGGTATTCCCGTTTCCACGGTAAAGCCCGTGGCTACATGGGTAAACGAGGGGGCAGGCAGCGAAAAGCAGAAAAAGGACATCAAAAAAGACGGCATGATTACTTTTGCGTACCATAAGCTGCGCTGCGCGGTAGCCGTATCTCTGGAAGTTGACACAATGGCAATGAGCGCTTTTGAGACGCTGCTTATCAACAATATTGTTGAGGCAATGACAAAGGCAATCGAGCAGGCGATCATTGACGGAGACGGGACAGGGAAACCGAAAGGGATTTTACAGGAGACACCCGCAGACGGGCAGACCATTGACAGCGCAAAACCCGCCTACGCCGATCTGATTAACGCAGAGGCGGCGTTACCGCAGGCATATGAAAACGGGGCGGTATGGTGCATGAGCAAAAAGACGTTCATGCAGTATTACGGGCTGACAGATGCCAACGGGCAGCCGATCGGCAGGGTAAATTACGGGATCGCAGGAAAGCCGGAGCGGACGCTTTTAGGCAGACCTGTAGTATGCTGCGACTATGTAACAAGCTATGCGGCAACGCTGGCAGCAGGCACGGCTTTTGCTTTCCTCTTTAATTTCAAAGATTATGTGCTGAATACCAATTATGCTATGGGCGTAAAGCGGTATGAGGACAACGACACCGACGACACCGTGACAAAGGGTGTCATGCTGGCAGACGGCAAGGTAGTTGATAAAAACAGTCTGGTAGTTATTCAGAAATTGAAAGCGGCGTAAGCCGGAGATCAATAAGGCGGCTGGCGTTTCCTGCGCTGGCTGCCGGAAAGGTGGAACCATGAAAGGGTATTTAGACGTAAAAGAGCTGGAAAGCTATAAAAAGGCTGATATTCAGAAACTTGCGCGTGATCTGGGCGTGAGTGATGCCGGGACAATCAAGGAAATTGCCGCAAGATGCGCAGCTGTAGAGATCGAGACAGGGGCGGGGGAGCCGCCCACGGAACCGGGAAAGGCAGCCGGAGGGCAGGCAGAGGAAAGAACCGGGCAGCAGACCGGGGACGGAACGGCAGAACAGGCAGGAGAGGCAGAAACAGCAGGGCAGCAGACCGGGAGCGGGGCAGGAGACACCGCAGGAGAGCCACAGACGGGGAAGGAAACGGCAGAAAAGGGCAAGGCGGCAGAGATCACCAGAGACACCGAAAAGGTGCAGGAAGAGGCAGGAAAAGCAGCAGGCGGGGTAAAGGTGGAAGTAGTAGCCAGATACTTAGACCAGCAGCTTAACCAGATCAAAGAGGCTGGGGAAGTCTTTACAGTAGAACGGGAGCGGGCAGCAGTGCTGGTGCATGAAAAAGTTGTAAAGATCAGAGAGTAAGCGCGGCGGGGCTGCGGTAAAGAAAGCGGGTGCATGGTATGGCGGCAGATGCCACTACATTAACAGAGAAAATGCGGGCGGCGCTGCGTATCAGCAGCACAAGCGCAAAGATTACAGAAGAAATAGAGGACTGCATAGGAGCCTGTAAAGCCGATCTTGCGAATGACGGCGTAAAAGTCATTGACGAGAGCGACAAGCTGATTATACGGGCAATAACGCTGTACTGCAAGGCAGAATTTGGGTACAACGGAAAAGCGGAGAATTTCAGACAGTCTTATGATCTGCTTAAGGCGCGGCTATCCATGTCAAAGGAATATAACACAGCGCCGCACATGTCCGAAACGGACACCGCAGGCGGGGAAAGTGGGGCGCAGAATGGCTGAATGGGTAGACGAGATCATACTTGTAAAAGAGGCAGCGCCAGCGGACGGCGGCAGGGTAGACGGCGACGGGTTCCCGGTACAGCAGGAAGAGGAAAAGCGTACTATTTTCTGCAATATGAAATCTGTAGGCTACTCTGAATATTTCAAGAGCCAGCAGACAGGGAAAGTGGTAGAGGCGAAATGTGATGTACATAAGGCAGACTATGAGGGCGAGGACACCGTAGAGGATATGGGAGGGAAACGCTTTTTTGTGCTTAAGACATACGACATAGACGACGATACCATAGAACTTACATTAACTGATCTGCGGCATAAGGACAAGGGGGCGTAAGCGTGGCAGAATTTAGCACGGTAGGCTTAGAGGACGTAATAGAGGCGTTCAGCAGGCGCGAGCAGGCGACAGTAGAGGCAGTGCCAAAGATGCTACAGGCGGGCGCTGCCGTTCTGGTAGAGGCACAGCAGGAAGAGGCGCGGGCAATGGGGCTGAATGAAACGGGTGGTTTTGTGAAATCCATTAAGGCTACGGCAGTAAAAGGCGACAGCCGGGAAAAGCATATTGACGTTTTCCCGCATGGCAGGGCTAAGCACGGGAACGACAGAAAAGGAGATAAAAGCAACGTGCGCTATGCAACAATCGGATTTGTGGCAGAATACGGGACGAGCAGCCGGGCAGCCCGCCCTTATATGACCGTGGCAAATGACAAGGCGCACAGCAAGGTAGTAGAGGCGCAGCGGGAAGTATGGGAGCGCGAAAACAATGTGTAGCATAAAAGAAGTGATAGAAAGCGCCGGGTTGCCAGCAGAGAGAGGCGTATATACCGGGAAAAAGAAACCAGCCGCTTACTGTACTTTCCTGCGTCTCAATAAAGGCGCTGCGTTAAGGGCAGACGATAAAAACAGCGGCGACAGGGAGTTATACAGGGTTACGCTTTTCTGTAAGGGAAACTTTGAAAAAAGTCTGGGGCTGCTTACAGAAAAAATGGAGGCAGCAGGCTTTTATATCAACGGCGTAGATACGGAACATTACGAGACAGAAACGGGGTACTGGCTTATCCCGGTAACAATCGAAATATTAAAGGAGTGAAAAACAATGACATTAGGACTGAAAGACCTTTTTTATGCGATCTGCACGGAAAAGGACGGTGTAGAAAGCTACGGACTGCCCAAAAAACTGGCAGAGGCTATGAGCGCCGATCTTTCCGTAAAAACGGCAACGGCTGACCTGTACGCAGACGACGCGATCAGCGAGAGCGTAAAGGAATTTATTAACGGCACGTTAAAGCTGGGTGTTAAAGACCTTACGCCGGAAGTGCTGGCAGACGTTCTGGGGCAAATGGTAGACCAGAATAAAGTTGTATGGGCTGGGGACGGCGACGAGCCGCCGTTTCTTGCTATCGGGTTCCGGGCGGCAAAGACCGGGGGAAGATTCCGTTATATCTGGCTGCTGAAATGCAAATTTGAGCTGCCGGGCGAGAAGTACGAGACGAAAGGCGAAAGCATCAAATTTAACACGCCGGACATTACCGCCACTTTCTACAAGCGGAAAAAAGACGGGAAATGGAAAGCGGATTTTGTGGGAACCGAGACAGAGACGGCAGCCAGCACATGGTTTACGGAAGTGCCGGAACCCGCAGAGCAGATACAGGGAGTATAAAAAAGAATATGAGGAAAGGAGAGAGGCGCGGCGTGGCTGCGCCTTAAATTATGCCAATGAGTGCAGTAAAAGACGGCGGCTACGTTGTGACGCTGAAAGGAAAAGAGTACAGATTGCTTTTTACCCTTAACGCGCTGGACGAGATTCAGACGAAATTCGGGGGATATGACAATCTGAATGAGATTTTCAACCAGAGTAACCCGGACTGGGTAAAAGATACAAAATGGCTGCTTACCCTGCTTATCAATGAGGGGCTGCTGGAAGAGGACGAAAACGCGGAGATCATGGAAGAGCAGAGGGTAGGGCGTCTGATTCACGTAGGAAATCTGGCAGAGGTACAGCGGGCTATTTACGCGTCGTTTGCAGCTGGGACGGCAGGCGACGGGGAGAACACAGGGGAAACCGAAGAGGAAAGAGAAGAGGCGGGGGAAATGAAAGCCGGGCAGGAAAGTTAGACACTGCCCGGCTTTTATATATCGCAATGGTGCTGCTGGGTTACAGGGAGCGCGAGGCATGGAGAAAAACGCCTTACCAGATTGTAACCCTATTCAGATACCACAAGGAATACAACCCGCACATATTCAGACAGGGGCAGGCGGCAGCGGAGCCGCAGGCAGCAGTACAGGACGACATAGACGTAGCACTAGGGGGCTTTTAATTTATGGCTGATAAAACAGAGAATATCAAAACCCGGCTTAGTTTTGACGGAGAGGCAGAGTATAAAGCAGCCTGCAAGGAAATTAACAGCACCCTTAAAGTGCTTAATTCTGAAATGAAACTTGTAACGGCTGAATACAGGGACAATGCCAACAGCGCGGAGGCGCTGAAAGCAAAGCAGGACGTTTTACAGAGGACTTATGACGAGCAGGCAAAAAAGGTAAAGGAAACCGAGCAGGCATTAGAGAAATGCAGGCAGGCGACAGGGGAGAACAGCGAAGAGAGTAAAAAGCTGGAAACACAGCTTAATTACCAGAGGGCGGCGCTGGTAAAGACAGAGCAGGAGCTGAATAAGACCGCAGACGAACTGGAAAAGGCAGAGAACGCAGCAGACGAACTGGGCGAAGAGATAGAGGAAAGCGGGCAGCAGGCAGAGGCAGCAGGCGGCAAATTCTCTGGATTGAGCGGTATTCTGGGCGGGCTGGGCGGCGTTATGGCAAAGGGCATAGCGGCAGTGGGAACGGCTGCGGCAGCCATAGGCACGGCAGTAGTAGCGGGGCTGGGCTACGCAGTAAGCCAGGCAGACGAGGCGAAAGGCGCGTTAAATGATTTCTGCGCCGCGACAGGGACAGCCACGGACGAGGCAGACCAGTACAAGCAGGTTATGGAGAATATTTATAACGGCAATTATGGCGAGGGATTCGAGGATATAGCCGCGTCAATGGCGACAGTAAAGCAGCAGGCGGGGGACATGGGCGCGGACGAGTTGGAAAGAATGACCACAAATGCCTTAACCCTGCGAGATACGTTTGATATGGACGTTGCCGAGAGTACAAGGGCAGCCACGCAGCTTATGCAGAAATTTGGTCTTTCTGGTGACGAGGCTTATAACCTGATCGCGCAAGGGGCGCAGCAGGGGCTTAACCAGAACGGGGATTTGCTGGACGTTATCAACGAATATAGCAACCAGTATGCGCAGGCAGGGCTTAGCGCAGAGGATATGTTTAATTCCATAAAAAACGGCGCAGATACGGGAGTATGGAGCATTGACAAAATGGGCGATGCTTTCAAGGAATTTAACATAAGAATGAATGACGGAACGGCGGGGGAATACCTTACAAGTCTGGGGCTTAATGCGGACGAGCTGGTAGGGAAGTTTCAAGCCGGAGGCGACAGCGCAAAAGAGGCAATGAGCCAGATAAGCGAGGCGCTTAAGAACTGCGACGACGAGAGCCTACAGTATACGGCAGGCGTAGGGATTATGGGTACTATGTGGGAAGATATGGGAGCGGATGCCTGCACAGCACTTATGGGCGTAGAGGGGGAAATAAGCAAGACTGTAGATGCAATGGGGCAGATCAACGCCGTAAAATATGACACTTTCGGGGAGGCAATGCAGGGCGCGGGCAGGATTTTACAGACCAGCTTTATTATGCCGATCGGAGAGCAGGCGTTACCGATTTTCAGCCAGTTTGCAAATGAATTGCAGCAGGGCGCGGCTGATGCAGGCGGCGACATGGGAAAACTTGCACAGAGTTTCGGGGACGCGCTGGGGAATATGGTAAGCGGGCTTTCTGAAATGCTGCCGCAGATTACAGGTTTTGCAGTAGAGCTTGTGAACGGGCTTGTAGGGGGCATTGTGGAAAGTGCGCCGACGATCATAAAAGCGGGCGTTGACATGATAACGGCGCTTGTGGACGGTATTGTAGACGCAATACCGACACTGGCAGAAAGCGCCGCAGAGATCATTACTACACTGCTGGACGGCATTGTAGCGCTGATACCAAGCATAGCGGACGGGGCGGTACAGATCATAGCAGGGCTGGCAGACGGGCTGGGGCAGGCATTACCAGCACTCATACCGAGCGTTATAGAGGCAGTGCTTACAATCGTGGAAACGCTTATAAACAATGTCCCTATGCTGATAGATGCGGCATTACAGCTTGTTACCGGGCTGGCAGACGGAATTATAGCCGCGCTGCCAGTTATCATAGAGAGGCTGCCGCAGATCATAACCAGCATTATAAATGCGCTGGTTGAGGGAATACCGAAGATTCTGGAAAGCGCGGGCGATATAGTGATCGCGCTTGTGGACGGCATTATAGATGCAATCCCGCTGCTGATAGCGGCAATGCCGCAGATCATAGTTGCCATTGTTACGGGGCTGGTAGAGGGGCTGCCGAAGATCGTAGCGGCAGCAGGGAAACTGGTAGTAAGCATAGTTACAAAGCTGGCAGAGCTGCCCGCCCAGATTGCCGGGGCAATAGCAGACGGCATAAACAAAATTGCCGAGTGGGGCGCACGTATGCAGGAAAAGGGCGGCACGGTGGTAACGGAGTTTGTAGCGAAAGTTATCAATATCGTAAAGGAGCTGCCGCAGAAAATCTGGAATAGCATAGTTGATGCAGTTTCCAGAGTAGCCACATGGGGCGCGAACATGCAGGCAAAAGCCAAAGACGTAATGAACACAATGCTTACGAACATTGTAACCATTGTGAAAGAAACGCCTGTAAAAATCTGGAACTGCATCATAGGTGCAGTGAACAAAGTAGCCACATGGGGCGCGAACATGGTAAGCAAAGCCAAAGAGGTAATGAACACCATGCTTACGGCAATCGTGAACATTGTAACGCAGACACCGCAGAAAATCTGGAACTGCATCATAGGCGCGGTTACAAAAGTAGCGACGTGGGGCGCAAATATGTTAAGCAAAGCCCGTGAGGTAATGAACAGCATGGTTACGGGCATTGTGAACATTGTAAAAGAGATTCCGCAGAAAATCTATAACAGCATATCCGGCGCTATTTCCAAAGTAGCCCAGTGGGGTACGGAGGTAAAAAACAAGGCGGTAGAGGGTATGCGAAACTGCGTAAACGGAATTATAAATGCTTTCTCTAATATCGGCAGCTCTTTTGCGACAATCGGCAGCAACATTGTACAGGGTATCTGGAACGGCATAAGCAGCGGCTGGAACTGGTTAAAGGATAAAGTTTCAAGCCTTGCAAACAGCCTGCTAGATGCCGCAAAGAGCGCTTTAGGGATTGAAAGCCCGTCTAAGAAATTCCGGGACGAGGTAGGCTTATTCATGGCGCAGGGCATAGGCGTAGGCTTTTCTGATGAAATGAAAAAAGTCAATAAGCAGATCGAGGAAAGCATACCACAGGAATTTGACGTAGGCGCAAAAGTCAATTTCTCTGACGCTGACATAGACGGGGAGCCGTGGAAACCAAAGCCGAAAGGCGGCGGGGCAGCAGGCAGCCCGGTAGTACATATCACACAGAACATATACGCCAATACGACGGACTACGCAAAGCAGCAGAAAGAGGCGCAGCGGCAGTTTAAGCAGGCAGCAAGGACGGTGTTAGCATGATGTATGAAAAGCTGGTTTATACCAATGAGAGGGGCGAAAGCATAGAGCTTAGCGTAGGCAGTGTGTACCATTGCAACGTAAGCAAGGACGTAGACGGCATAGCAGGCGTGACAAATGCAGTCTACAGCACAAACAGCATGGGGCAGCACGGAGATACCTATGTAGGGCAGCGGATAGAGGCGCGGGACGTAGACATACTGGGGCATATCAATACAAGGGATAAGCAGCAGTCTTACGAACTGCGCCGCAGGCTGCTTAAGATATTCAACCCGGAGCTGGGCGGCACGCTTGCCTATGAGTATGGCAGCTTTAAGCGTATCATTAACTGCCGCCTGCATGGAAAGCCGGACGTAGGGCGAAAAAGCGTTTTGCAGCAATTCAGCTTACAGCTGGACTGCCTTAACCCGTTCTGGCGGGAAGAGGACGAGCAAAAGGAAGATATAGCAAGCTGGGTGGCTGCCTGGCATTTCCCCTGCGTGATCGAAAAGGACAACAGCAAAAGCATGATTTTTGGGTATCGTGCTGAAAGCGTAATTGTGGACTGCTTTAATGAGGGCGACGTGTCAACAGGTATGCGGGTAAGGTTTACCGCGCTGGGGACGGTTACAAACCCGGTCATTTTAAACGTAGACACGGAGGAATTTATAAAGCTGAATGTAACCATGCAGACCGGGGACGTGATCGAGGTAAACACGAAATACGGCAGCAAGGGCGCTACACTGACGCGGGACGGGGTAAAGTATGACTATTTCCGTAAGGTGGACGTAGACAGTACATTCATGCAGCTTGACATAGGGGACAACAATTTCCGCTATGATGCGGACGGCGGCGTAAATTCTATGGAAGTCTCTATTTTTTACGACAAGGAATATCTGGGGGTATGACGCATGGAGCTTAGAGTATTTGACGAGACAGTAGAGCCGCTGGGGCTGATAGACGAAATGGCAAGCCTGCTATGGCATGTAAAGTATTTTGATGTGGGGACATTCAATATGCTTGCGCCGATCACGGACAATAACAAAAGGCTGCTTACAGAGGGCAATATTATTGTAAAGCATGACGGAAAGCGGGAAGTGACGGACGCGGCGGGCGGTATCTGGCGCAGGGCGGCACAGATTACTTATGTACACATTACCAAAGACGAGAACGGGCTAGAGCAGATAGAGGCGCAGGGCTACATGCTTAGCCAGTGGCTTAACAAGCGCTGCATAAGCCCGCAGATCGTAACGACGGCGACGAACCAGAGCATTATAAACACAATGGTAAAGAATAACTGCGGCAGCAACGCAAGTACAAAGCGCCGTTTCCCGCGCTTTATCATGCTGGTGCAGGAAACCATAGCGGGCAGCGCGGTAGAGTATGCAAACGAGGTATACGCAAAGCTGGGGCAGGAAGTAAAAGCGAGGGCGCAGGCAGGAAAGCTGGGCTATGACATTCTGATTAACGAGAGATCGCGGCAGTACGGCTTTTATCTGTATAAGGGCAAAGACCTTACAGCGAAAAACAGCGAGGGCAACACGCCTTGTATCTTTTCAAGGGATTTTGACAATGTAAATGAGCAGGAATATACAGCCAGTATAGAAAACTGCGGGAATTTCATTTACATACAGGGCGCGGCAGACGACAGCGGCAGCCAGCCCGTGACGACGGTAGACGGTGAGGGCGCGTCTGGTTTGGAGCTGACAGAGGTATTTTGTGATGCGACGGACATAGCCCGGAAATACCAGAGCGGGGAAACAGAGGTAACAATACCGCTTAATACCTATTTGCAAATGCTTAAGACAAGGGCGGCGGCAGAGCTGGAAAACTACGGAAAGATCATAAATTTTGTAAGCACCATTAACACAAATTCCAACCTTAAGTTTAAGCAGGATTTTGATTTAGGGGACAGGATCACATGCAAGGAAACAAAGTGGGGAATACAGATTGACGCACGCATAACAGAGGTAACGGAGACATACCAGAAAGGCGCAGAGGAAATAGAGGCGACGTTTGGGGACAGCCTGCCTACGCTGGTAGACCAGATAAGGAAAGTGAGGTAAAAAGCATGGCTGATTGTTTGCCGTTCAATGCCATTCTGGTAGATGAAGAATACGACAGGGTATATAAAGCCGAGGACTGGGCGTGGTATTTTGCCACGTTCATAGCAAACGGCGTTTTCCCGAAACCCAGCGACGGGCTACAGGTTATAGCCTATGACAAAATGGAGATCAGGGTAAATGCCGGGTATGCGTTTATCAACGGTTATGCTTTCAGAAACCCTGTAAGCATGGGTATCACGCTAAGCACCGCAGAGGGGGCGCTTAACCGCATAGACCGGGTAATTATCCGCTGGGACTTGACGCAGAGGGACATGTATTTAACTGTCTTAAAGGGCGTGCCGTCTGCAAAGCCTACAGCAGCAGCCTTAACCCGGAATACGGAAATATGGGAGCTTGCCATAGCTGATATTTATGTGGGGAAAGGCGTAACAAAGATTCAGACAAAGGATATTACAGACCAGCGCTTTAACAGTGCCTTGTGCGGCATTGTGAAAGGCACAATAGAAGAGATCGACGCAAGCGTACTGACGAAACAGTTTAATGACTTTTTCAAAACCTACAGCCAGGCAGTGCTGGACGAGTTCAGCATATATAAGCAGGACATGGAAAAGTATTTAAGTGAGATCGCGGGCATTTATGAAAATTACATAACCATGACAGAAAGCCTGTTTAACCAGTACGAAAACCAGTTTAGCGAGCGGTACAATTCTTTTGAAAGCACGCTTGACGGCTGGGACGCGGAGCTATTGAAAGCATACACGGCTTTCATGGCGAAAATTACGCTTTTCCAGACAGAGGCAGAAAGCGAGTTTAACGCATGGTTTGAGGACATTAAGGAAAAGCTGGGCGGGGACATTGCAGGCAGCCTGCAACTGCAAATAGACGGGCTGACAGACGCAGTAGAACAGCTGCGGCAGCAGGCAGAGGCGGGCAGCACGGCGACGGCAGAGACGCTGGCAGAGCTTGACAGGCGGGTTACGCTGATTGAAAACGGCTGGAATATCAATTATAAGCATGATGCCGTTTTGGGCTTGTGCTATCTGGGCGCTGCCTACATGTGCCAGCATTACGAAAGAACAGAGGAAACGGCAGTATTGGGAATTGCATATATCGGCAATTCCTATCTTGCAAATACATTTTAAGGAAAGGGGCAGATTATGAAAGGATTTCCCAAAACATTAAAGACAAAAGACGATTACTACAACTGCCTTGCTATGGTGGCAGCCGGGGAGCTGGCGGCGGCTGATCTGCTGGCAAAAATTGAAAGTCTGGAAAAGCAGCGCTACATACAGTGCGCTATTGTATCGGTGGCAGAGGAAAAGAAAGCAGTGACAGTATATTACTGCGACGAGGCAGCGCCGGGCATGGCTTTTGCGGCTGGCGGCATTTCCGGGACGGTCACGGCGGTAACGCACACCCAGACGGACGAGGCGGCAGCAGCGGGCGAGACGGGCAACGACAGGACGGTATTAACACTGTCAAAGGGAATTACCGCAGATAATACGGCTATAGGGCTGGAAAAGGCGGCAGCAGTGGCAGGAATGACCGCAGACGACATTACAGCGCTGAAAGGAGTGTTAAAACAGTATGAGTAGAATATTTGTTGATGATGTGACAAAAACAGACCGCAGGGCGCTTTTGAATGTAAACAAGCTGGCGACGATCAGCGACATTGTAGCGCCGACGAGCCAGTATTTATACGCAAGCGGAGCGAATGAGATCACCGTAATAGAGGGCTGCGTAATTGCCGTGGGCGGCGCTGGTATCTTCCAGACGGGGAACACGGTACTTAATGCCTCTAATCTGGACGTAGGCGCGGCGTTTTCCGTAGGCTGCGACTATTACGTTTATATCTGCGACAGCAGGCAGGACGCACAGGACGAGCAGTATATTATTTCCCTTAACTCTACATATCCGAGCGGGTGGAACGCCAGCAACAGCCGCAAGATCGGCGGCTTTCATTACGGGCGCTGCCGTAAGATCAATGACAATTTGCAGCCCGTGAACAGCAGCGGCGCTGTTTTCGGTACGGGCTGGGAAAGCGCGGTAAGCAACGGGATTGTGCCGCGCAGCGTATGGACGCTGGGACACCGCCCGAAATGCAGCCCGGAGGGTATGGTATATCTGGGCGGCGGCACATGGGTAGACATTTACCTTAATTCTGACGACGGCGCACAGGGCTTGAAGTCGGAATATAATTGTGCGCCAATGACAGGCACGGAGGGCATGAACTGGTACACGTTCACGGAAAGGCTTATGAAAAGCGGTAAGCGTATGCCGGACTACAGCGAATTTTGCGCTTATGCTTTCGGCAGCCCGCAGGGGCTTGACGGGGCAAATACAAACGCATGGACGGCGACGACGAACACGGGCAGGGGGACTACGGGCAGCGTGGTAAATGCTGTTTCTGCCGTGGGCTGTGTTGATGCCGTGGGGCGCGTCTGGGAATGGCTTAACGATCTGATTACGCGGGCAGAACACGCCACAAATGCAGACTACCACCCTACGGCGGCGTGGGGCTGGGATAAGAAAAGCCCTTTAAGGGACAATGCCACAAAGTACGACGTAGGAAACATTTACCAGTATTACGCGTATTCTCTGGCGGCGCTGATCGCGGGCGGCGATTGGCGCAGTGGCGTGAGCGCGGGCGCGCGTGCCGTGAGTTGCATCGATTACCCGTGGAACGTGAACACGCTTCTCGGCGTGCGCGGGGCGTGTGATTCTATGTAGAGGCGGGCGAAAGCCCAGCCGCTACAGGGGGACGGATAAAAAATGTCAATAAGAGATAAAGGCGACATACTACACCAGAAAATATATGATTTCCTGCTGTACATATATCCCCTGCTAAGCAAGTACCCAAAATATGAAAAATTCAGCTTGCAGACGGCAACCAGAAACGCCGTGCTGGAAATGCTGCAAGACGTTACAAAGTGGCAGAAAACGGCAACGAAAAGCCACTTGTACGCGGCAGATGTGGCATTGCAGCAGAGTAAGGAGCTGCTGCGGCTGGCAAATGATCTGAAATACAGCGCAATGAATAAGCAGCATTACGGGGAGTGCGGCAGGAAACTTACGGAGCTGGGCGTTATGCTGGGGGAGATCATAGAAGAGGTAAAGGCTGCAAAGTAGCTTTTCATATGGGGCAGCCGCTTATTACAGCCCTCTGGCGGCGCTGATCGCGGGCGGCAATTGGAACAATGGCGTGAACGCGGGCGCGCGTGCCGTGAATTGCAACAATTACCCGTGGAACGTGAACACGAATATCGGCGTGCGCGGGGCGTGTGATTTGGTGAAAGCATTACAGGCTTAGCGTATCTAAGGAACACTAGCAAGGGTTTGAATATTAAGAGTGCTTAATATTCCAGAATCAGAGGGGCTGTCCCGCCGCAAGGCAAAGAGAAAAAGCAGGGCTGCTGGTTAGTAGCTTAAGGCGAAAGGCAGGAGCTTTTTACATGAAACGGATAGGGCATATCGCGGACAAAAACGGCAGGCGGCTTACGCTTGTAGAGGCTATGGCTGACTACGGGAGTGTGCAGAAAGCATACAATAAAGCCCGGAAGTGCAAGCGGTACCGCAAGGACGTTTTAACATTTACCAAAGACAAAGAGGAAAATTTAGAGCGGGTACGAAATGAAATTCTGGGGCTTTCCTATGAGCCGAGCGAGTACCGATATTTTAAGGTATATGAACCGAAAGAGCGGCAGATCATGGCGCTGCCGTTTTATGACAGGGTAGTACAGCACGCCATTAACAACGTGCTGGAACCGATTTTTGAAAAGCGTTTTATTTTCCACTCTTACGCCTGCCGGAAAAATAAAGGTATGCACGCCGCGTCTGACACGCTGAAAAGCTGGCTTTATGAGTGGCAGAGATTCCACCCGGACACGCCGCTATATGCGATCAAAGCGGACATACACCACTATTTTCAGAGCATTAACCATGATGTGCTTAAGGCAGAGATACGGAAAGTAATAAAGGACGCAGGGACGCTGGCACTGATCGACAAGATCATAGACCATAACGGGCAGATGCCGGACGGTACAGGCATACCAGTAGGGAACCTTACAAGCCAGCTATTCGCAAATATCTATCTCAATAAGCTAGACCAGTACATAAAGCATACGCTGGGCGCGGGTATGTATATGCGCTACATGGACGACTTTATTATATTAAGCCCGGATAAGGAAGAGCTGCGGCGCTGGCTGGCTGATATTGAAAGATTCTTAAGGGAAGAGCTTATTTTAGAGCTGAACCCAAAGACTGCCATTTTATGCGTAAAGAACGGCATAGACTTTGTGGGTTATAAGCACAGGGCGACGCACAGGAAAGTAAGACCAGACAGCATTAAACGTATCAAGCGGACAATCAAGAAGTACGAAAGGGGCGAGATCACAAGGGAAAATCTACAAAAGAGTATTGCAAGCTGGACGGGACACGCAGGACACGCCGACAGCTGCCACTTACGAAAGAAAATAATAAAAATGGCGGCTGATGCGCAGGAGAGGGCGCAGGCAACGCAGCCAGCAGGCGCAGGAGTGAGTACATGAGTAATGATTTATTAAAAGTGGTGCAAGAGCAGCATGAAACCATTGAAGAGCAAAGCAGATTCATTGCAAATGCAGCTATAGCACAGCGAAAGCAGCAGGAAATTATTAAACGGCAAAGCAGGCTTATTGCAGATTTAATAATCACTCTGGAAAACTGGGAAAATGTGGCAAAGTATGACGGTTTAGAACTGAAAGAGCGGGCATTAAATTTGCAGAAAGCAGAAAGGCAGGATTTATGGAAATGAAAATAATGGAGTTTATCGACGCGGCGGCACACAATAAGGTGATTGAGCTGGTAATACTGGCGATTGTATTTGATACTGTTTTCGGGGTGCTGCGGGCAGTAAAAGAAAAGAAGTTCAACAGCTGCGCAGGGATTGACGGCGCAATACGGAAAGTGGCAATGCTGATTTCCCTTGTATTCATGCTGGCAATCGACATGCTTATCAAGATCAATCTGATCGGGTTTATCCCGGAAACGGCGCGGGGCTATCTGGGGCTTAAGACAGTTGGCGTAGCGGAGTTTTTCAGCCTGCTTTACATAGCCTATGAGATCACAAGCATTTTTAAGAATATGGCATTGTGCGGGCTGCCCGTAAAAAAGGTATGGGCGAGTGTGCGGGGCTTTCTTTCCAAGTATACGGACGAGTTGCCGGACACGGACGAACTGGACGGAAATAGCACAACGGGCAGTGTAGAGGGGCATAAGCAGCAGGAAAGATAAGAATAAGAGATCAGACAGGAAAAGCGGCAAAGGGCGCTTACGGGAAACCGTAGGCGCTTATTTCATTGCAGAAAGGAAGTAAAAGGCATGAGGAACATTAACAGGCTGATAAGCGGGTACAATTTCAATCCGGGCAGCGTTTCCCGTATCAAGTACATTGTGATTCATTATGTGGGAGGTTTGAGCGGGGCGCAGGCAAACTGCAAATATTTTGCAGGCGGCAATAGAAATGCGTCCGCACATTACTTTGTAGATCACAACGGGGAAATCTGGCAGTGCGTGGAAGATGCTAACATAGCGTGGCACTGCGGCGCAAAGAGTTATAAGCATGGGGAGTGCCGGAACGCAAACAGCATAGGTATTGAGCTGTGCGTAAGGAAGAGGAACACCGCCAGCCAGGGCGCGACAGATAAGGACTGGTATTTTGAGGACGCGACGGTAGAGGCGGCGGCAGAGCTGACAAGGTACTTAATGGATAAGTACGGCGTGCCTGCCGATCATGTCATAAGGCATTACGACGTTACCGGGAAAATCTGCCCTAACCCGTATGTATATAATACAACGGCGCATACATGGGACGAGTTTAAAAGGCTGATAAGCGGCGGCGCTGCATCTGCCGGGAGCGGGGGAAAGAAACTTTACAGGGTGCGTAAGCGCTGGGAAGATGCAGCCGGACAGCTGGGCGCTTTTGAAAGTCTGGAAAATGCAAAGAAAGCCTGCATTGCTGGCTATAATGTATATGACTGGGACGGCAAAGCGGTTTACAGTGTGTTTGCCGGAAATGAGCCGACACAGGCAGCAGGCGACGCGGAAAGCATGATCTGGGCTTTTCTGACAGGCAAAGGCTTAAATGCTTATGCAGCAGCCGGGCTTATGGGAAACCTTTTTGCAGAGAGCGGGCTTAAAGCAGATAATCTGCAAAATTCCTATAATACAAAGCTGGGAATGACTGACACAGAGTATACAGTAGCCGTAGACAATGGCAGCTATACAAATTTTGTGAGGGACAGCGCGGGCTACGGGCTTGCACAATGGACGTATTACAGCCGCAAGCAGGCGCTGTATGATTACGCGAAAGCGGCGGGCGCGTCGATCGGCAGCTTAAATATGCAGCTTGCCTTTTTGTGGCAGGAATTACAGGGCTACAAGGGAGTTATTTCCGCGCTTATGGCTGCAACGTCGGTACGGGCTGCCTCTGATGCAGTGCTGACCGGGTACGAAAAACCCGCAGACCAGAGCGGGGCAGTCATGCAGCGCCGGGCAGCATACGGGCAGGAGTATTACGACAGGTACGCCGGAACCGGGGCAGCCGGAACCGCTGGGCAGGGAAAGACAGAGGCGGTAAAGGTTCCCTTTAAGGTAAAGGTAGATATAGACGATCTTAGAATAAGGACGGGCGCAGGCACGGACTTTGCAAAGACGGGGAAGTATACAGGAATCGGAGTATTTACCATTGTAGAGGTAAAAGCCGGAGAGGGCAGCGCCGCAGGTTGGGGGCTGCTGAAAGCGTATGAAGAGAATAGGGACGGCTGGGTATCGCTGGACTATTGTACAAGATTATAATGTATCTGCTGGGGTATGTCGTTCATGGGCGGCATACCCTTTATTTTTTTACTATAATTTTCTTAAAATCTGATTGACAATATACCAAAGTTGGTATATAATTAAAGCATAGAAAGGAGAAAAGAAAAATAAGTGTAAAGCACTGGAAAGGAGAAACGGCAGGAAATGGGTAAGAAGAAACAAAAGAAAAAGCCTATCAAGTGGCAAGATTTGACGGTCAACGCACTGATAGACTTAATCATAGGCATAATACTTATCATTATCGACAAGTACATAGGTTAAACCTATAGGCGGGCGAAAGCCCGCCGCCTATAAAAAATATATCATAAACCCAAAGCCGAGTAAAGAGTATGATTCTGAAATTAGGTATTTTTTTGGTAGCCGCAGGAACGGTAAAACTCTGCATAGCCTTTATAATGAGAGCTAAAGAGAAAAGAGGTAAGGCATGATCGGAAACAATATAAGAAAAGCAAGAAAAGCGGCGGGCGTTTCACAAAAAGAACTTGCGGAACGCCTGCAAGTCCACCAAAAGGATATAAGCCGCTGGGAAAATGGGGCGCACGCGCCTACATTGGAAATGTTTATAAAAATATGCAGGGAGCTTAACGCCTCTGCTGATGAAATATTAGAATTAAACTAAAAGGCGAAAGAGAGGGCTTATTTATGGCAAAGAAACAAATTATTTTATATATTGTGGCTGCTTTATTTGCAGTAAGCGGAATTGTGGCGCTGCCGTCCGGGAATATTACGGGCGGTATCGGCTGTATAGTGATTGCTGCCGTATGCTTTCTGCTTGCACGCAAGCCAGCGAAAGAGGCAGCAGGGCAGCAGGAAGAGCCGAGGACAACGGGAACGCCTGCCGCTGCATCTGGCAGCAGGATTGCGGAAACCATACGCACAAAAATAGTAGGCGTGACTTTTGATAATGAGGACGGGGAAAACCGCCAGGACATATTAAGAACCATGACAGGAGACGAGGACATAACAGTAGAAAAATATACATACAATGGGGAGCCTGCCGCGTGCATCAAGTGGGGAAATAAGGTACTGGGAAATTTATCGGAAGAACTGGCAAAGGACTTAGCGCGGAAATACCCGCAAGCCCGCTACACCGCAGAAATACTGGAAATTTCCGGGGGGGGGGTACAAACGTTCGGGTGCAATATAGAGCTTGACGTTATCATAGAAGAGAAGAAAAGCCGCGCAGCGCAGACCGTAGGGGAGACAATCGTATATATAGACCGCAGCAGCAAAAAGTACCATAGTAAGCCTACATGTTCTGGAATGAAAAACCCAAAGAGCATACCACTAAGCCAAGCAAAAAAGAAGTATACAGCATGTAAGAAATGCTGTAAATGAGGCGCAAATAATGAGCCGCAGACTTGTAAAAGAGTTTGCGGCTTTTCGCCGTATATAGGACAAAAGAGAGGTAAGGGAAATGGGTAAGCACTTAACAAAGGCAGATCGGATAAAATTAGAGGCATTGCTAAAGGCGGGACATGGTAAAAAGGAGATCGCAGACATGCTGCACGTACACCGCAGCACAATATACCGGGAAATAAAAAGGGGAGTTTATACCGGGCTTAACTCTGATCTCACACAGGAAGAGAGATACAGCCCGGACATTGCAGACGATAAGTACAGGGAGAATCTGAAAAACAAGGGCGGCGTGCTTAAGATCGGCAACGATATTAAGTTAGCGAATTATATAGAGGATAAAATAGTAAATGAGGGATATAGCCCGGCTGCCGTTCTGGGGGAACTTAAGGCGCAGGGAAAAGAGGGGGAATTTTCCGTCACGATCTGCGTAACGACGCTTTACAGCTATATTGATAAAGGTATCTTTCTACAGCTTACAAATAAACACTTGCCAGTAAAGGCAAATAAGAAGAGAGACTATAAGAAAGTGAAGAGGCAGCAGGCAAGGGCGGCAGCAGGCACAAGTATAGAAAAGCGCCCGGAAGAGGTAGACAAGCGGGAAGAGTTCGGACACTGGGAAATGGATAGTGTGATAGGGCAGCGGGGGAAATCTAAAAATACCCTGCTGGTACTGACGGAAAGAAAGACGCGGGACGAGATCATATTTAAGCTGCCGGATAAGACAGCAGAGGCGGTAGTAGATGCTTTAGACGCATTGGAAAGAAAATGGGGTGATATGTTTAAGCAAGTCTTTAAAAGCATAACCGTAGACAATGGCAGCGAGTTTGCATATTGTGAAGAGCTGGAACGTTCTATACTGGGAGAGGGGAAACGGACGCAGCTATATTACTGTCACCCGTATAGCAGCTGGGAACGTGGCACAAATGAGGTTACTAATAAAATGGTACGGCGTAAAGTACCAAAGGGGACAAATTTTGACGGAATGACGGACGCAGAGGTAGAGGAAATGGAAAACTGGATAAACAACTATCCCCGCCGCATACATGGCTATCATTCTGCCGGGGAGCTTTTCAAGGAAGAGCTTAAGAAAATCGGGTGAAAAAAATTTAAAAAAGTGTCGCATTTAATATTGACATTTTCAGTATGAAGGCGAATTGCCAATTATTATTTTTGGAGACCACACAAGATGCGTAAAATACATAGACTTTGTTTTTGCCCAAGGAGCCGATGGTGTAAAAGTATTAAAACCGAAATCTTTTTGGAATGCAAAAGCATTTTATTATGGATTCCAGAGTATTGAGATTCCTAATTTGGGATACCGTCGACATTACCCATTGTTTAAAAATATTTGTATCCCTATTCCACCATTGAACGAGCAACAACGTATTGTGGATCGAATCGAGGGCTTGTTTGCTAAATTGGATGAAGTAAAGGAAAAGGTGCAGGTAGTTATAGATGGTTTTGAGTTGCGGAAGACTGTGATTCTGCATAAGGCGTTTACGGGGGAACTGACGGAGCGATGGAGAAAAGAGCATGGGGTGGGGTTGGATAGTTGGAAAAAATGTCTTATAGGCGAAGTTTTTGTCTTGCAGGCAGGGAAAAATATATCTGCTAAGGAAATTTCTAATCAACAATCCGATTTATATCGCTATCCTTGTTTTGGTGGAAATGGCGTTAGGGGGTACGTTGACAGATTTAATTGTGAGGGGGAACATCCTATTATTGGTCGACAGGGAGCTTTGTGCGGGAACGTTAATCTAGCTAACGATCGATTCTATGCAACAGAACATGCAGTGGTTGTTAGTTATAAAATGAAAGTCTCTACATCGTGGGCCTATTACTATCTAAAATTTTTAAATTTAAATCAATATGCGACAGCAACGGCGCAACCTGGGCTTGCCGTAAGTAATATTGTGAAAGTGCCGATTCAATACGTTCCTTTTGAGGAGCAAACAGAGATTTCTCGAATCCTAGACGACTTTCTATGCAAAGAACAGCAAGCCAAAGAAGCTGCCAAGGCTGTCCTTGTTCAGATAGATACCATGAAAAGGGCGATTTTAGCCCGTGCATTTCGTGGTGAGTTGGGGACAAACGATCCGGCAGAGGAAAGTGCGGTGGAACTGGTGAAGTTTGCAGTTGGTGAATAATATGATAAAGTTTTGTAAAAGCAGAAGATTGGAGGTCAAAATGAATAGAGGAAAAAATACATGGAATTGCCGATAGCAATTTATTGGTGATAGTGAAAAATACTACTGACTATTTGTTAAAAAACAGCTATAATATAGATGTAGATTGCTTAAGATGAATTTAGTAAGTATATGGCGTGAAATTATTGTGTTGTATAAGGGTGTCAAAGAGGCGGTTGGTATTTAGCGAGTGTTGAATTGGTATTTGTATAATAATGTTTCAGAAAAAGGCGATCTAGTATAGGAGTAAATGTATAAATTTATTTGAAGCTATTTGGAAAGAATCACTTTATGATATGGTTAAACTTTTTTGTGGAAAGTGGATGCTATGGAGAAATTAGATAAGTACATAATTAATAAAATTTTTACGGTGCCATATTTTGATAAAATGATTTATGAGAACAGTGTTCCGGAATCCTTCATTAAGTGTGTAAAAAGATATGTTAAATTGGAGAGCGCGACTGTTGGAGAGGCAGTAAGTGAAATATATCATTTTATGGATTGCGAGTACAGAAATGAATATTTTTACAAAAATACAGTGCTGAATCAATTGTTGATAAAGAAACATGATTTGTATAATACAGCCGCTCTTACAGAATTACCTATTGGTGACTCAAAAGCAGATTTTATAATGATAAATGGACGTGGAGTAGTATATGAAATAAAAACAGATTTAGATAATTTGCTTCGGCTAGAGAATCAGATTAGGGATTATTACAAAGTATTCAACTATGTTTATGTTGTAGTAGGGAATAAACAATTATCACATGTGAAGGAATTTTTGAAAGGTCAAAAAGTTGGGATATATGAATTAACTTCAAATGGGAAACTAATATGTAGAAAAACGGCATTTTGCAATAGAGACAATTTGTCATATGATACGATGTTTCAGGTTTTACGAAAAGCAGAATTTGAGTCTATTTTACTAAAACATTTTCATAAGCTTCCAGTGGTTAATAGTTTTCAGTATTATAGAGAGTGTCAAAAATGGTTGAGACGTATAAATATTACTACTTTACAAAAAGATGTAATGGAGTGTTTGAAAGCTAGAACATTATTATTTGTCGAAGATAAACTGGAAGAGAATGTCCCATATGAATTGAGGTTTTATGCGTATTTTTCAAAGAAAGTCAGATCAGATTATCAAAAAATAGATACATTTTGGAATAGCAGAATGGGGGGATAGTATATGTATTTTCCATATCTTAGAGGAAGACAAAATGAATTATTATGTTTACGCGAATTGTTAGATGCAGGAAAACTTAGTTCACAAGTTATTCCAATTATTGAACCTGTGAAATTTAGTAGCACTTTTTTTTCGACACTTACAAAGTTTATTGAAATGAAACATAAGGTGATTGTGATTAGGAATCCTAAAGTGGGTTCTTTTAGTAAAGAATTGAATGATATGAGAAAGAAGACAGAAAATGAAAGTGAAGAAAATAAAAAACAAAAACTAAAGAAAACCCTAGAGGGTTATAAGAGTATATGGGATGATTCGGGTATTCAGAGGGCGTATTTAGTAAATGATAATGTAATATCTACTATTTTGGAGAAGAAATTTGCTGCCAAAGATGTAGTGATGATAAATACTGAGAAGGGGAATTATCACTATTATGAGGAATATGGAGATGATCTGACAGGAAAATATACAGTTATTCCTAAAGGAGCGGATTTTGAGGATATAATAGAAGATGATATAATAATTTTAGAGGATAGCTATAAAAAAGCGAAACGCAATATAGATTATATCGTAAGTCCAGATGAACTGTTTAGTAGAAATCATATTGTGTATAAAAAAAGAGGATTTGTGGGTTTTTCTGATTTTTCAATGGTTGGAAATGAATATGAAGAGTCAGGCTTTGCTCCTTTAGCGATAGCGATTCATATTATGTATTTTGGTAATAGAGAGGAGTTAAGAGTGCACCATTTTGTATCGAAATCTAATGAAAGTATTTCTGATTTAGCCAGAAAATTCGAAGAAGCTATGGAAAAATTAATAAATTGGGAGCAATTTAGCATTATTCCAAGAACAATAGGATTAAACAACTTAGTTGATTGTTATAATAATGGAAAATTTCCTGGATTAGGTGTAATTAAAAAATATTCGCTAATGCATCATCTAGAAATGATGGGAAAATATTTAGAGGATAAATAAATGGTTTGTTGTATAAATTGCTTCAACGATACGGAGATTCGAGCAGCAATAGAAATGATAGGACATAGAGGAAATTGTCCGGTTTGTAAAAAAACAAATACATGGATATATGATTCGGTTGAGGATGCGGATAAAACAAATGTAGAAGAAATGTTAGATTCTATTTTGGAATTATATGTTCCAGAGTCGGAGCTTTCGAAAATGTACCCAGAAGAAGAAAAAGCATTGATTGAGGATAGATTGTTAAAAGATTGGAGCATTTTTTCCGGAAGTGCATTTGAGGTTAGACAAATAGTATCTGAGCGCGTAACTGATTCATTAGATTTAGATTCAAGGATCGTAATTGAGCGAGTTGGAATTCCACAACTTTTTGATGAAGTATACTTAAGAGATAATTCCATCATGGGAAAATATAGTTGGGATGTCTTCAAAAAATATTTAAGAAATGAAAACAGATTTCATAGTAAATATATTAATTTGGAGATGCTGGAATCGGTATTAAGGGAAACTGAAATAGTTATTTCAATGGCTACAAAGTTTTACCGCGCCCGTGTGTCTGATAAGAAAGGATATTCAAGAAAACAAATGTGGGCGCCACCGGATGATGTTGCTTCACCAGGAAGGGCAAATTCAAAAGGACAGAGTTGCTTGTATTTATGTAGTCATAAAAAGACAACGGTGAAAGAGATCAGAGCGCATGCATTTGATTATGTTACCATTGCGACATTTAAACTTAATCGTGATATAAGAGTATTAGATTTGAGCTCAATCGTTCATAGTTCACCATTCTATTCAGGAAAGGATAAGGTGGCATATTTATTGAATGAAAGTAGTTTACGACAAATTCAAAACGATTTAGCTAAGCCCATGAGTAGATGGGATAGTGATTTGGATTATTTGCCTACACAGTACATAAGTGATTTCGCAAAATTTTTGGGTTATGATGGTGTGAAATATATTAGTACGTTTGATAATACATCGTATAATATTGCTTTATTTGTATCTTCTGCTTGCGATTGCATATATCACAGAAATTTTTTGATTGGGGATTTGGAATACAAAATGACAGCAATTTAGATAAAAAAGTAGGATAATGGCTTAACCCAAAAGTGGTGTAAAGGGCATAAAGACATTTTCCATCCAGTGAGTGGAAAATCTGGTTATTGCAGAATTCATGGGTTTGTCTGTTGATACAGACATATATTTTTAATCAACAACAGATACAGGCACAATTACAGCAAATGCAGCAACAGTATCATAATCAGCAAATGTGGAAGGTGTCTGATTGTGCTAAGAAGTTAGACGATTTTCTTAAAAGTGCAGAGGAGATAGATGCTCAATACCAGCCGTTTGCTTTTACGGAATGCTGTGCAGTATTGGGAAAACATATGTAAAGACAAATCAGAGATACTTCTATCTCTATCATTTTTACCAAAATGACAGAGACAAAACCCGCACTATTTAAAAGGAGGAACCAACCATGCAAACCAGACCAAACTGGCTCAACACAGCAATCTTTTATGAAATTTACCCTCAGTCCTTCAACGACACCAATGCAGATGGCATCGGGGACATACAGGGTATCATCGAGAAACTGGATTACATTAAGGGGCTTGGCTGTAACGCCCTTTGGATCAATCCCTGTTTCCAGTCGCCCTTCGGCGATGCGGGCTATGATGTGGAGGATTATCTCACGGTAGCGCCCCGCTATGGAACGAATGAGGATCTGGCCAAGCTGTTTCAGGAAGCGCATAAACGGGACATGCATGTGCTGCTGGATCTGGTGCCAGGCCATACGGCGGTAACCCACAAATGGTTTAAAGAATCCATGAAGGCGGAGAAAAACGAGTACACAGACCGCTATGTGTGGACGGACAGTATCTGGGAGGAGCCAGGCAATATGGGTTGTATTCGGGGTATCTCTGACCGCGACGGCTCCTGTGCAGTGAATTTCTTTTCCCATCAGCCGGCATTGAACTATGGTTTTTATCAGCCTGATCCGGAGAAAAAATGGCAGCAGTCCATGGATGCACCGGGCCCTGTAGCCACAAGAGAGGCGATGAAGGACGTGATGCGTTTCTGGCTTAAGGCGGGCTGCGATGGATTCCGGGTGGACATGGCGGGTTCGCTGGTTAAGCATGACGAGGAGGGAAGGGGCACGATCCAATTGTGGCAGAACGTGCGGGAATTTTTGGATAAGGAATTCCCTGCGGCGGTGCTCGTCTCCGAGTGGGGTGAGCCGGATAAGTCACTGGAGGGCGGTTTTCACATGGATTTTCTTCTTCATTTCGGGCCGTCCCATTACAATGATCTGTTTCGCTGTGATGAGCCATGGTTTTCCGGAAGAGGGAAGGGTGACATCACTGCGTTTTGGGAAAAGTACCAGGAGAGTTATCGCAAATCCTGCGGGGGACTGATCTGCATTCCTTCGGGGAATCACGACATGGACAGAATGGCGAGAAGACTTGACAGGGAGGAGATGAAGATTGCATTTGCCTTTCTTCTGACAATGCCCGGCGCGCCCTTTATCTATTACGGAGACGAGATCGGTATGCGTTATGTGGAGGGAGTGACTTCCGTGGAGGGTGGTTATGGCAGAACCGGCTCCCGCTCGCCTATGCAGTGGGATGATTCTTTGAATGCAGGTTTCTCGACGGCATCCCCTGCCAGGCTGTACATACCCCAGGACAGCGCTGAGGACAGACCCAATGTGGCAGCGCAGATTGACGATCCGGATTCTCTTTACAGTGAGGTGAAGCGTCTGATTGCGTTCAGGCAGTCCCACGCGGCGCTTCGAAATGACGGCGAAATCGGATTTTTACAGATGAACAATTATCCCTTGGCGTATATGCGAAAAAGCGGGGAGGAGAGCCTTGCGGTGGTGATCAACCCTTCGCGGGAGAGCAAGGTTTGGGAGTGTCATGCACAGCTCGGACAGCCCCTGTACAACATAGAAGAAACGCTTGTACGCACGGATGGCGGATGGCTTGTGCCGCCTTGCTCTGCGGGAGTTTATCAGTTATGAGAGGCGGGCAAAAAGGGCGCATATACACAGTGACCCTGAACCCCTCGCTGGATTATACGGTATCGGTGGACAATTTTCGGCTGGGATACACCAACCGCACAACGTCGGCGCTTCTGACTGTGGGCGGCAAGGGGATCAACGTCTCCACAGTCCTTAAGAATCTGGGCATGGAAAGTACCGCGTTGGGATTTGTGGCGGGTTTCACAGGGCAGGAGGCGGTGAGACAGCTTACGGAACGGGGCATAGAGAGCGGCCTGACTACATTGGAAGAGGGTCTGACCAGAATCAATGTCAAACTCCGGTCGGTGGAGGGAACGGAGATTAACGGACAGGGGCCGGATATTCCGGAAGAAAAGTTTGCACAGTTGATGGGACGGCTTGCGGCGCTTACGGCGGGTGACATATTGTTTTTGTCCGGGAGCATTCCCGCTTCTTTGCCGGAAGATACTTATATGCATATAATGGAAAGGCTTGCGTCGGGGGTTATGACGGTAGTGGATGCGTCGGGAGAACTTTTGACGAAGGTTTTGCCCCTGCGGCCTTTCCTGATTAAACCAAACCATCATGAACTTGGCGAGATCTTCGGCGTGACGCTCAAAGACAGGGCGTCCGTGATTCCCTATGCCAGGAAACTGCAGGAGATGGGAGCGAGGAATGTACTGGTATCGCTGGCAGGAGAAGGCGCGGCGCTTCTTGCGGAGGACGGCAGTGTATATGAAGCGCCCGCTCCTGAGGGAACGCTGGTGAATGGCGTCGGCGCAGGAGATTCCATGGCGGCGGGCTTTATGGCGGGATGGCTGGAAAGAGAAGATTATGAGTACGCCTTTCATCTGGGAGTGGCGGCGGGAAGCGCCACCGCTTTTTCAGAAGAGCTTGCGACGGGGGAGGAAATTGCCGCGCTATTGCGGAAAATTGCGCGATAGTTTCGTTGTGGCTTTGTCGTAGAATGCCTTAGAAATTTGCTGTTCCTGTGGAAAATGAAACGCCCCATAATAATACGCGTATAATGCCGCATAGGAAAAGATGTAACGGATAATAAACATAAAACAGTTTTCCCATGCCTTTGAACGAGCCGCGTTTTCCGTTGTAAAGCCGCAAAAGAGGGATTGTTAAACAGTTGCCAAGCTGAATGAGCGCATATACCCTGTCAATGAAGAAAAAGAACACCAGTGCGTATATAACTGTCCAAATCATCATCCAGGTCATCTGTTTTTTAAAATTCCCCCTGTTTATGCCAATATATAAGATTGCCATTGCCGCAATGCTGCTATGATCCGCCGGAAACGTAATGACACAGATCAGAATAGTTAATATGAATTTTTGCCAGGGCTTAAATTCGCTCTTATCCTGGATATATAAAAGAACCAGTCCCCACGCAAGCGTCCATATCACGCCTGTCTGGTTAAATGCCGTTTTCTGAAAGGGAATAAACGGTATGCCAAAACAAAAGTTATATGTAAAATGGGATATTGCTGCCAATAAAAACAATCTGGCGGCATATTTTTTAATATCGTGCGTATAGTGGTATCCCTCGGCAATAAAAAACCACATAATAGGGGCGGTAAGTCTGCCCATGATATGAAACAGAATGACAAACCACTCCGTAGAATAGCCGGGGAATAGCGTCCATGTCAAGTGATCCAGCGTCATTGCCGCGATAGCTATCAACTTTAGCTGGTTAGAATTTAACCCTTTTTCCTTATCGGCCTGCAGCATAGTTAATCCTCCCTGAGATTTTCTTCATTGATACTTTCCAGTTTTTGAATGCAGCGTTTTGCCCAATCTATACAGTTTTTAATAAAGCCATAACCATAATCAACCGTAAACTGCCAGTAAATTGTCTGGTAGGTTTCCATATCATAACCATATTTTTCTATACTTTCAGGGGCGGCTTCCATATTTTTAAGATAAGCCTCACATTCTGTTTTAAACTTCCTTAACATATCAGCGCTTTGAGCAGGTGTCATATTTCCGCCAAAGAAGACCTTCATAAGAAAAGAACTTTTAAAATGTGTGGCGTCTTTATCCGCACCTTCGAAAAGCCAGTTCATAAATTCTTTTCTGCCTGTTTCCGTAATGGAAAAAATCTTTTTGTTTGGGCGCTCTGACTGGATCACTGTTTCACCCCAAATATATCCTTTTTTCTCCAGTTTTTTTAATTCAAGATAAATGTGGCTATTCTGGGCATGCCAAAAAAACTGTAGGGATGATTCAAATGCTTTTACTAAATCGTATCCGCTCATAGGCGTATAATTTAAAAATCCTAAAATTCCAAAAGCCAAAGACATATTTAAATTCTCCTATATAATATAAAATTATAATAGTATAAAATTATACTATTATCAAGATCTTTATCGAGGACATCTTGATAATAAAAGAAAAAATGTTTGCAAACACTTGTTACATAAATGCTCCCGCTTGTGACAAAAACAGCAGTCAGATCCTGTTTTAGCCGATATATGTAATGATGATGGAGCATGGAAATGCTGGCAAGACAGGAAAGATAAGATATTTTAGAAAGAGGGTAAAAATGCTTTGGATAGCGGTGTGTGACGACGAGGTCATGGAATGCAGCAGAATAGCGAAAAAGATCGGAGAAATTTTAGCGGAAAGGAAAATTTCCTGCACGATCAGACAGTTTTACAGCGGTCGGGAACTGTTACAGTCGTCGGAGAGTTTCGACATGATTTTTCTGGATATTATCATGGGTGACATGGATGGTATGAGGACGGCGCAGCTTGTCCGAAAAAAGGTTTTTGATAAAATACTTGTCTTTATCTCTTCCAGCCGCGAATATGTGTTTGACGCTTACGAGGTAGAGGCTTTTCAATATTTGCTGAAACCGGTTGAGGAAGAAAAACTTCGCAGGGTGTTGCTAAAAGCCGTCCGCAGAACGGAAAGCCGTTCGCAGGAATTTATCATCATAAGCAGGGAGAGGCAGAAAAAGAAATTTTTTCTGGACGATATCTATTATTTTGAAATCCGTGGAAGAATGATTGACGTGCATGGAACCGGGGGAACTTTCAGCTATTACGGGCAGATTGGCGTTTTGGAAAAAGAACTGTGGGAAAAGGGATTTTTCCGATGCCACAAAAGTTATCTTGTCAATCTGAAATATGTAGATGTGTATAACAGGCAGGAACTTGTGCTCGACAACGGGGAACGGATCGGGATAGCGAAGAGAAGATATGAAGCGTTTTGTCAGGAAATACTAAAGTATATGCGGGAGAACGGAGGGATTGTATGAAGCAGCTTTCAGATTACGCGGATATTTTTATCATGGCGCCATGTTATCTGGGGTATTTGTGTATGGCGGATAAGTTCTGTAAAAAGTATCTGGGAACGTCAAAGAAAAATGAACTGCTGTTTGTTGGGTTTTCCTTTGTAGGCTGGTTGTTTTTGGAAGTTTTGAACAGAAAATATTTTGCACTGAACCTATTCTTTCTGCTGGCGGAGCATATGCTGTTTGTGGTGCTTGTGCTGCTGTTGTTTCGGGCAGGGTGGGAGAAAAAGATTTTGGCGGCGTCCATTTTGATGACCGTTATGAGACTGGTGATCAATATTGCGGAGCCGGTTTTGTCATGCCTTGTATTGTTTTATAAACATACGGTAGAAAAGATTCCGGAACCGTTTATAAATGAATGGGAGGGCGGTGTGATCTGCTGTATTAGCTTTTGTCTGGTAATAGTGGCTATATCGCGGTTGCCAAAATACCTTGCATCTGTTTTTTACGGGAAGCAGGGGAAATGGTATGTCATGCTGGCGGCGCCTCTTCTTGTGGTCATTACGGTGCTCGATGTGGCGAACTGGGGCGCGTGTTACGGGATTATGATCAGAAGCGGGGGAAACATGGGACTGTATTATGACCAGATTTTCAGTCACACGGAGTTTTGCGCGCTGGCAGTTATATTCATGTCCGCGGCGGGATTTTATTTATTTGCCATGGATCGGATTTATCTGGAACAGAAAAAGAGCAGCCAGTATCATGCGCAGGTTGCGGTATACAAAATGCTGGAGGAGCAGTACAGGCAGTCGGAGCGCCTGCGGCACGATCTGAAAAACCACATTTTTGCATTGTCAGGCTTATGGGAGGATCGGGAGTGGGAAAAGCTGGGTGGCTATTTGAAAAAGATGGAGAACAGCGCCGGGTTGGGAGACTGCGAGGAAGCGACGGGAAACAGAGTGGTGGATGTGCTCCTGTATCAAAAGCGGAAAATGACGGAAGAAAAAAAGATTGTCTGGGAATGCGACGTGCAGATACCGAAGGCGTGCGGCGTCAGTGAATTTGATTTGTGTGTATTGTTCGGAAATATACTGGATAATGCGGTGGAGGCGTGTGAAAAGGCAGAACAACCGTTTATCCACATCCGAGCGGGAGCTGTCAAAAACTGTTTTTTGCTGGAAGTAATAAACAGTACGGCTGCAACAGACCTGCCAAAGAGCAGGCTGGCGGGAAAGAAAAATCCGCAGGCGCACGGAATCGGCCTGCTGAATGTGGGAGATGTGGTAGAAAAATATGATGGTGCAATGCATGTGGAAATGCAAAATGGCGTTTTTGACATTTCCGTGCTGATACCGTTAGGGGAAGCCGTACATGACATGGAACGGGCTGTTTGAATTTGGAAGCTAAGAGGCGCAAACTTCTTTGTCGAAACAGTGGGTAGAGACGCAGTTGCCTGATGGCGGATAAAAATTACAGACTTGTGCCATCGGGGTATTTCAGAAAAGGAGGAGAGCGTTATGCATACAAAGACAATGGAAGGACTAATTGGTGCGAGAACCAACATGGAGATGTTAAACACACCGTTTCGAGTTTTCAAGGAGGCGAGACGCAAGGGCGATACGGCGATGATGGAGCGGGCGATGGGCTATATGGGAGAGTTCCATGAGGATGCCTATGAGTATAAAGCGGAAGCCGATGAGGGCATGAAGAAGGATGCGGAGGAGACAAGAAAGATTGCGGAAAAGCAGCGCGAGGAGGCGATTCAGAAACGCAAAGAGGAGCGGGAAGAGCTGGAGAAGCAGCTTGAGGAGAACAGGGAAGAAAAGAGGGACGCGGATACCGTTACAATCAGCGAAGAGGGAAAAGTACTCCTGAAAGAGAGGGAAGCTGCGACGGATACAGAGACAGAAGGGATGGATACGGACGTGGCAGCATCCCCGAAGCCGAAAATGGATCTGGAACCGGTCATCTACACAAGTACGGGAGAGGTAGAAGCGGCGGAGCCGGAGTCGAAGGTTTCGGTTTCCGTGTAAAGAAATACGTAAATGAATCATTAAAGTCCCAAATAACGGACTCCATAGATGATATTCTCTTATCAGAACACAAGTTCGGAACAGACGAACGGGAAAGGAGCGGGAGAATATGAAAGGATATGCAGTGGAGAGCGGCTATATGGGATATGTGAACGGGGCGTATATGTTGTTTGCCAGCGAGACGGATTATGAGGATTATATGGCGGCGTAATGGGGAATAGATAAAAGGGAGTTGATAGAACGGAGGGAATAAAGTACAATAGGAAAGAATACAAAAACATATTTGCCAAAGGCCGAACATAGGTATAAGATAGCGCATAAGTTGAAATAACACGGGTGCGCGGGAGAAGTTATGGTCAAAAAGATAGATGAAATTCCTGTGAACTATATAGATGAAGGTGAGGGAGAAATCATACTCCTTCTGCATGGCTGGGGCGCTAATATTACGCTGTATCAGAGTATAATTGACATCTTAAAACAGAGAAGAAGGGTGATTGCCCTCGATATGCCGGGGTTTGGGAAGACGCCGGAGCCGGATGTGCCATGGTGCGTGGATGATTATGTCAATTTTGTTCTGAAATTTATTGACTCCTTCCAGATTGAGAGACTGAGTGTGGTGGTGCATTCTTTTGGAGGCAGGGTTTTCTTCAAAATGAATGCCAGAGAGAAGCTGCCTTTTACCGTAGAGCGTGCCGTACTGATTGACAGTGCGGGGATTTTGCCGAAGAAAACATTTCGTCAGAAGGTAAGCCTCAGATGTTATAAGCTGGGGCGGGCGTTTATGAGCACAAAGGTGATGCATTTCCTCTATCCGGATGCGGTGGAGGATATGAGGCGGAAAAGAGGTTCTTCTGATTATAACAATGCAACGCCCTTAATGCGTGCTACTCTTGTGAAGGTGGTCAATGAGGATCTGGAGCCGTTAATTCATCTGGTGAAGTGTCCGACTCTATTGATCTGGGGAGATTTGGATACGGCTACGCCCATAGAGGATGCGCGGCGCATGGAAGAACTGATTGCGGATGCGGGACTGGTGGTGTGCGAGGGGGCAGGACATTTTTCCTATGCGGAACAGCCCGCGAAGGTAAACAGTGCTTTGCAGGCTTTTTTCGCCTGACTGATAAGAGACAGAGAGGAATCACGGACGGGAATGGATATTGTAATCTTTGGCATATGGCTTGGCACCTATTTGGTGGGTGCGGTCTGGTATATCATATATCTGATGCATATGTTTCAGCAAAATTCCTATAAACCGCGGGAGTATGGGGAGTGGATGGCGGTACATGCCAACGTGGGGAGGCTGCTTGGAAAGTGTCTGTATGCGTTGGTCTCCCTTCCGCTTGTGTTGATAGGGAATAGGGGATGCCTGATTGCGGCGTGTCTTATGAATGGAATGACTATTTTGGTCAATAAGCCCCATAAGGCGAAGAAACCGTTGGTATACACACCGCGCGTAAGGAGAATGCTTGCCACTACGGGGATTTTTTATTTGTTAGTCCTGATAGTGGTTTTGCTGCCGGAGATATGGATGAAGGCGGCCGGCAAAGTGGTGCTGACATCGCCCGGTATGCTGGCGCAGCCGGCTCATCCTATGTTTCGGAATGCAGAGTTTGTTTTATTGCTTTTGTTCCTCCTGCAGCCTTTTTTAATTCTGTTGGTGAACGGTATAAACCATCCGATAGAGAAGGGCATTGACCGGCATTATATCAATGATGCCGCCCGTATTCTGCGGGAGATGCCGAATTTGAAAATTATCGGCGTCACGGGAAGCTACGGAAAGACCAGTGTAAAATATTATCTGAGCACATTGCTCTCTACGCAGTATAATGTTTTGCATACACCGGGAAATTATAACACGACGCTGGGTGTGGTGAGGACGATCCGGGAGAGGATGAAGCCTTTCCATGAGATATTTATCTGTGAGATGGGCGCGAGAGAAGTGGGAGATATCAAGGAAATCTGCGATCTGGTGCATCCGGATTACGGTATCATTACCTCCATCGGGCCGCAGCACTTGCAGAGCTTTCATACCATAGAAAATATTGTCTCGACCAAGTTTGAGCTGGCGGACGCAGTGCCGGCATCCGGAAAAGTGTTTTTGAATTATGACAATCGTTATATCCGGGAAAAAAAGATAGATAAAAATATTGTCAGCTATGGTATTGCAGAGGAGAATGCAGATTTTCGGGCCTACGATATCGCGGTTTCTCCGAGAGGTTCTTTCTTTAAGATGAAAGATGAGACGGGGAAGGAATATGAGTTCCACACCAAACTGGTGGGCAGCCATAATGTGCAGAATATCGCGGGTGCGATTGCGGTGGCGCATACGCTGGGGATTTCCATGGAGAAGCTGCTTTATCCGGTGAAACAGTTGGAGAGCGTACCGCATAGGTTACAGCTTGTAAAGCAGGGCGACAGAATATTGATAGACGACGCCTATAATTCCAACAGAAACGGCTTTGAGGCGGCGCTTGACACGCTCGCCATGTTTAAGGAACTTCGTATCCTGTTGACGCCGGGTATGGTGGAGTTGGGCGAAAAGCAGTATGATGAGAATAAGGCGGTGGGGGTTTATGCCGCAGACAAGTGCGATTACGCCGTGCTTGTGGGTAAGGAGCAGACGAAGCCGATTCAGGACGGGCTTTCAGAGGCAGGTTTTCCGGAAAGCAGGATGATTTTGGTGGACACCTTGCAGGAGGCGTTTCGGATGGTGAATGCGATTCCCAATGAGAAGCAGAAGGTTGTCCTGATCGAGAATGATCTGCCGGATAACTATGCGTAAAAGGAGGATATTATGAAAATTCGTGTGGGTGTGTTTTTTGGAGGAAAGAGTGTGGAGCATGAAGTGTCTGTCATCTCCGGGCTGCAGGCTTATAATGCCTTTGACAGGGAAAAATATGATTTAGTTCCGATTTATATCACAAAAGAGAACGAACTCTACACGGGTGAACTGATTGCTGACATAGCCAATTACAAAAATATTCCCGAACTGCTAAAAAAGAGTACGCGCGTGTTTCTGATGGGTGAACAGAACGGCGCAAAGCTGATCCAATATCCCGAAAAGAAATTTGGCAGTTCCGAGGTGGCGCAGATTGACGTAGCGTTTCCCGTGGTGCATGGCGCTAACGTGGAGGATGGTTCTCTGCAGGGATTTCTGCGGCATTACAATATTCCCTTTGTGGGCTGCGATGTGATGGCTTCGGCTGTGACCATGGATAAGTATGTGATGAAAACCGTCCTGAAAGACAACAATATTCCCGTTTTGGACTGTGTGACGCTTTATGGGAAGGAATACCAGAGCGGCGAGGAGGCGGCCTATGCCAGGGTGGAGGAGAAAATTCCTTACCCGGTTATCGTAAAACCTGTCAATCTGGGTTCCAGCGTGGGCATCAAGGTGGCGAAAGACAGGGAGGAGTTGAGAGAGGCTTTAGAGTATGCCTTCACTTTTGGGCCGAAAGTATTGGTGGAGCGGGCGATTATGAATCTTCGTGAGATCAACTGCGCGGTTCTGGGAGATTATGAGGAAGCACAGGCATCCGAGTGCGAGGAGCCGATTTCCAGCGATGAGATTTTAAGCTATGAGGATAAATATGTGGCGGGCGGCAAGGGCGGCTCTGAGGGTATGAGAACCGCGAGGAGAGAACTGCCGGCAAATCTGACTGCCGAAAAACGCGAAGAAATTCGCCAGATGGCGGTTAAAACATTTCAGACGCTTGGCTGTAACGGGGTATCGCGGATTGACTTTATGATTGATAAGGACACAGATCAGGTGTATGTCAATGAAATCAATCCCATTCCGGGTTCTCTTGCCTTCTATCTCTGGGAATCGCTTGGCAAGCCCTATGCGGAGCTTTTGGACGATATGGTGAAACTGGCACTTAAGAGGGAGCGGGAGGAGCAGAGCATGCTCACCTCTTTTGACAGCAATATCTTGCAGAATGCCAATCTGTCCGGAGCGAAGGGTGTGAAGAAATAGGTAAGTATTCATCCTGTGGAAAAGGAAGAGATCATATGGCTATACCAACGAATATAAAAACAGTACTGTCAGGAGAAGTAGTAGAATGGGCAAGAATTGAGTTTAAAGAGACGTGGGATCCTGCGGCTTCCTTAAAGACAGTTTGTGCATTTGCGAATGATCTTGATAATTGGGGCGGCGGCTACATTGTTATTGGCGTCGGTGAGAATAACGGAAGGCCGGCTTATCCGTTAAGAGGTGTTCCGGTAGATAAACTTGA
The DNA here is from genome assembly GCA_002361355.1 of Lachnospiraceae bacterium UBA3310. Taxonomy (GTDB): domain Bacteria; phylum Bacillota; class Clostridia; order Lachnospirales; family Lachnospiraceae; genus UBA3282. The sequence continues at coordinate 7,625 of DESQ01000003.1, read as the reverse complement.
TATTTTCCAGAGAGATATTTATGCAAAGTGCAGGCTGATAAGACCTGCGTATACGCCAATAGTCGGCATAGAGACTTATCAGGAAAAGACGTTTATTATTCTTTGGTGTCCGGGTGGAGATAACAGGCCATATTCCTCACCTAAAACTATGGCAAAGGAGAACAAGGAACGTATTCACTATATCCGCAAAGCGTCAAATACGGTTGAGCCATCAGATGATGAAGAAAAAGATTTGTTTAATCTTGCTAATAGAGTACCGTTTGATGACAGAATAAATCATCAGGCAGAGATAGCTGATTTGAATATAACGCTTATTCAAAACTATTTGAAAGAAGTTAAAAGTTCTCTGTATGAGAAATCAAAAACAGGAGACTTTGTAGAAGTGTGCAGTGATATGAATATCATTAGCAGACTTCCTGAGTATATAAAGCCCAAAAATGTTGGACTGATGTTTTTTAGTATGGAACCGGACAAGTTCTTTCCCTACACGCAGATTGACGTTGTGCAGTTTCCAGGAGGATTAGGTGGAAATGATATTATAGAAAATACATTTAAAGGGCCGATTCATCAGCAACTAAGAGATGCGCTTCGGTTTATTAAAAATACAATTATTACGGAAAAAGTAGTTAAACATTCGGATCGGGCGGAAGCGGATCGTTTTTTTAATTATCCATATGCAGCAATAGAGGAGGCTTTGTCTAATGCGGTGTATCATCGTGCCTATGATGTCTGGGAACCGGTCGAAGTGCGTGTTGAATATGACAGAATAGAGATTGTAAGTTTTCCGGGGCCGGATCGCTCGGTAACAAAGGAAGGATTAAAGAATTATCGTGTGTCAAACCGAAGATATAGAAATCGGCGAATCGGAGATTTTTTAAAAGAGCTGCATTTGACCGAGGGTAGAAATACCGGATTTAAGAAAATACTTGAGGCACTTGAGGTAAATGGATCGCCAAAGCCGGAGTTTGAGACAGATGATGATCGTAGCTATTTTATATCCAGATTGTTTGTGCATCAAGCATTTTTAAAAGAGAGCCCCAAAAGAGCCAAAAAGGAGCCAAAAAGGAGCCAAAAAGGAGCCAAAAAGGAGCCAAAAACGAACCGAAAGGGCGACGAAAGAAAACAGGCAATACTGGAATGGCTGAAAAGGGATTCCACAATGACACAAACAATGTTGATGATAGAATTGGGACTGAGCAGAAAGCAGGTACAGAGCGATATAAAAGAACTAAGGGAAGAAGGTGCACTGATAAGAGAGGGTTCAAACAGAAACGGGCGCTGGATTCTAAAATAAAATTAAGATGGCGCTGCATCTTAGGGATAAAAGTGATAAGTGATATCCATTTAAGACAGTATAGTCCAAATCAACAGGACTGTACTGTTTTTTTGTTTGTTATGATATAACTATGAAAAAGCCGTTTCTAAACTGTCATTGACAAACCTATTTTTTATATATAATTAAACCGCGAGTTTAAGACGGGCATCAGTGATGGGAATGGTTTCCACAGAGAGAAGAGACACGCCGGATAAAACGAGTGTTCCCAGGCTGCCGAGGCGGAAGGAAAGGCTGGCCGCGTCAGGCTGCAAAATCGGCTCTTCATAACTCATCAAACTCAGCACAACTGTGTTCTTTTGGCCGTCAGAGGCGGCTTTATCAAAGGCAAAGCAGTCCCTTACTACAATTTCAGCGCCTTTATAGAGAGAGGCAGTCCGCTGGTAAGAGAGCAAACCGGATTGCGATGGATAGGCTTTGGCGATATCAATAGAAATTTCGCACAGATTATCACCCATATGATAAGAGATGTCGGTGGCGCGGTAAATTTCGCCGTCCGACTGCATCATGCCGTTTATGGTGGGCAGGTTATGGTAGGCGGACTGCATGGTCCAGATTTCGTATCTTTGCGGGGAGAAGGTTTTTTGGGTGTAGCTTTCTACGCCCACGTCGATCAGCAGGGGCGCGCCGTTTTTGTATACGGTAAAGCTGCCGGTGTCATTGTGGTTGTGGCTGTCCGCATTGTCCCCGGCTTTGACAGCCAGACAATAGGTATCGTCCCTGGCGATAAAAAGTCCTACGCTTTGATAGAACAGATCGGGGTGCGAAATTTTTCCGGCATGAGCGAAAGCGTATTTTGTGATGCGATTGGCGGTAAAGCCGTTTAAGAGGCGGTAATATAAATTGTTTTCGGAGGGCAGGAGAAGGGCGTCCTGCCCGCCCGCCATATAATCGCTGGCGGCAAAGCGCATCATATCCGCATTGTGTATGCGTTCAGCAAAAAGAAACTCCCTTGTGCCGGCTCTTCCCGCAACAGGAGAACAATCGGCAAAGTTGACATAATATTTCCCGTCCACATGTACATTCAAAATATAGGATGCCATATTTTGAATTTTAGGTTCTTCATAGAGCGATGCGAAGGCGTGATCTGTCACAGCGTTTAAAATTTCCGTCACATGAAAAAGACACAATCCGGCGTGGCGGTAATATTGCGCGCCCTCGTCGCAGCAGCCGTCATCCCCGTATTCGTCCAGAAAATAATCCACGCTCCGGCAGGCTTTCAGAAGGATTTTTGCCCGAAAGGTTCGATCGGTATCGGTCAGAAAAACAGAGAGGAGGACATTCTGCGTGCACCAGATCGTCCAGTTGTTCATAGGTTGCACGCCGTCTCCCATCCACCAGAAATGCTCTTCCAGATAGGGTTGGAAAATGCGTTGGTTTAATTCATATCTAATACGTGCGGTGACAGCCGGGGAGAGCGCATCCAGACGATCGCGGAGCAGGTAATATACAGTTGCCAGGATGGCTCTCGTCTCACAGGCAGAGAGATCTAAAACCGGAGCGCTTCGATCCGGCAGGGGGAGCTGTGGCGTGTCCCTGACATAGGTGTTGTGGGCGGGGAGCTGCCAGCCGCTTTCTTCACAGATGGCGAAGACACCGTTTATGATATCGTCGAGAAACCGCTGTCTGTCGTCTGCGCATTCGGCCAGAGCCAGAGAGGACAGGGCCTGTCGTCTGGCAAAAAATTTATCCTCGTAACGGGTTCTGTTTCCGGTTCGTGTAAAATCCATATAGTCTGTGGCTGACAGAGGAGGATGCCATGCCATACGCACGACAGGCGTATGGAGGTTTATCTCTATTTTGAGATGCCGGAGGATGCCTTTGTCATGCATTATATGGGAGAGCCGGACGAGACCAGACATATCGTTATGAGGAATGAGGAGGCGGTGATCTCCCCGAGCTGGTCGATTCATGCGGGCAGCGGAACCAGAGCCTATACGTTTATCTGGGGCATGGTTGGCGAGAATCAGGCTTTTGACGATATGGACGGTGTGGCGATGGAGGATTTGCGGTAGAGCTTTACGATACAAACAGATGCAGAAAAGGAGAAGCAGCGATGAATGATTTTATGAAACAGCTTTCACTGGAGGGAAAAGTGGCGCTTGTCACGGGCGCTTCCTATGGGATCGGTTTTGCCATTGCCAGCGCTTATGCGGCGGCGGGCGCAACCATCGTATTTAACGATATCAGGCAGGAGCTGGTGGATAAGGGGCTTGCGGCCTATGAGGAAAAAGGAATCAAGGCGCATGGCTATGTGTGCGACGTGACGGACGAGGCGCAGGTAGAAACGCTGGTGGCGAAGATCGAGAAGGAAGTGGGAAGCATAGATATTTTGGTAAACAATGCCGGGATCATCAAGAGGATTCCCATGTGCGAGATGACGGCGGAAGAGTTCAGGCAGGTAATAGACGTAGATTTAAACGCGCCCTTTATCGTGTCCAAGGCAGTGATTCCGGGGATGATCAAAAAGGGTCACGGGAAAATCATTAACATCTGCTCCATGATGAGCGAGCTTGGACGCGAGACCGTGTCCGCCTATGCGGCGGCAAAGGGCGGCCTGAAAATGTTGACGAGAAATATTGCATCGGAGTACGGTGAGTTTAATATTCAGTGTAACGGCATAGGCCCCGGCTATATTGCAACGCCACAGACCGCACCTCTGCGTGAGATTCAGCCTGACGGCAGCAGACATCCGTTCGACCAGTTTATCATCGCAAAGACGCCGGCTGCCCGCTGGGGCGTTACGGAGGATTTGCAGGGGCCAGCGGTATTTCTGGCTTCCGAGGCTTCCAATTTTGTCAACGGTCATGTGCTGTATGTAGACGGCGGCATACTCGCCTACATTGGTAAGCAGCCTAAATAAAGAGCCGCGGGAATGAACGCTGCACGAGCCAGAGTGCAGGGATAGGTTTTAATAGAAAAAGGACGAAAACCATCCGGTTTCCGTCCTTTTATGTAACACCCCAAAGATATTGCCTGAAATTGCTTATACTTCATCCAGAAATTCCACAAGACCGCTGTCGATATTGTAAATGGCGCCGCATACTTTCAAATCCGAAGAATCTGTGAGCTTGAGCTGGTCTCTGATGATGGAAACACTTCTCTCCACGTTTAAACGGCAGGCCTTCAACTCATCTTTTTCGTCGCCGATCGCTTTTTTAATTTCATCGGTTATGTACTTTACAAACCCGTCAGGATTGCTGGTTACGGCTGCGCCCACAGCGCCGCAGTGGGTATGGCCCAATACAACTACAAGATTTGTTCCCAGATGGCCGGAAGCGTACTCCACGCTTCCCAACTGATGGTGATCCATCACGTTTCCGGCTACACGGATGGTAAACAGTTCACCGATTCCTGCACAGAAGATGCTCTCCGGAATGACTCTGGAGTCTGAGCAGGTGATAACGATAGCATAAGGGGTCTGTCCCTCGTCGCAGGTTTTTTGCCGGATTTGTTTGGAAACATCGCCCGGATTCGTTGCGGCTTCCAGATAACGCTCGTTTCCCGCTTTTAATTTCGACATTGCGTCTGTCGCAGATAAATTTTGATGATGTGCCATAGATTTCATGCCTCCTTCTACATTGTTGCAGTGTGCGCTTGGAAAATTTTGCACTGCTCGGTGCGTCTGTGTATATTATAACATACTCTGTTACAGTACGGAAAGAAGTAAAATCAAAAGCCTTGTGCTGCCGCAAATATAGGCGTTTACACTTGACCAAATAAAAAAAATATTGTTTACTTTTTGTAAGCGCTTACATATAGTGCAGATGGGGGTAGACGGAAACAGAAAACAAGGTTTGGAATGTGGCGGAGGTAATTATGGGAGGATTTTTAAACGAGGATTTTATGCTGAAAAACGAGACGGCGAAGAGATTGTTTCATGATCATGCAGAGAAGCTGCCTTTGATAGATTATCATTGTCACATTTCTCCGAAAGAAATTTATGAGAACAGAAGGTATGAGAATATCGCGGAAGTATGGCTTGGCGGAAAGAATGCGGACGGCACATACTTTGGCGACCATTATAAATGGAGAGTCATGCGTTCCAACGGCGTACCTGAGGAGTACATTACCGGGGATAAAGATCCTTACGAGAAATTTTTAAAGTTTGCGGAGAGTCTGGAGATGGCGATCGGCAATCCGATGTATCACTGGTGTAACTTGGAGCTAAAAAAATATTTTGGTATAGACGAGGCGCTTACACCAGAAAATGCGGAGGCGGTTTGGAAGAAAACCACCGAACTTTTGCAAACTTCCGATAAACTTACGGTGAGAGGGATCATTGAACAGTCCAATGTAAAATATATTGGCACGACGGATGATCCGGTGGATACGCTGGAATGGCATGAGAAGATTGCGGCGGACGAGACCGTTTCCTTTATGGTCTGCCCGTCTTACAGACCGGACAAGGCGATTAATATTCAGAAGGACGGTTTCGCGGATTACATAGGGGCGCTTGCAGGGCGAGAGGCTTACCAAACTGGAAATCGACAAATATCAGACGGCTATTCTGCTCTCCCTTGCAAAAAAGTATAAAAAAGAAAATATGGTCATGGAACTTCACTATTCCTGCACCAGAAATGTCAATGAGAAAATGTTTCGGCTGGAAGGGCCGGACACTGGTTTTGACATGATTGCAAAGAGCAGCTGTGCCAACGAGATGGCAGCGTTCTTTTCACAACTGGATCAAACGGATGAGCTTCCGAAGACAATTATATACTCTTTGGATGCGAGCGATTTTAACCAGATCGCGACCTGCATCGGCGCATTTCAGTCGGAGGAAATTCCCGGAAAGATGCAGATGGGCGCGGCGTGGTGGTTTTTGGACACCAGAGACGGCATGGAGGAACAGATGAAATCGCTGGCAAACTTAAGTCTGCTTGGCAATTTTGTGGGGATGCTGACGGATTCCAGATCTTTCTTATCCTACACCAGACATGACTATTTCAGGAGAATCATGTGTAATCTGATCGGGAAATGGGTGGAGGAGGGCGAATATCCGGCAAACCCGGCGTCATTAAAGAAACTGGTGGAAGGCATCAGCTATTATAACGTGGAAAGATATTTTGGAATCCAGGGGGATCACGACGCTGGAAGATAAGTTCTGGGGCTTGCCGTTTAAAACGAGGTCGTCTCCCTGTGGGCGATGGAGCAGTTGACGACATTCTGGGCGGAGACCGCCTCCTGTCCGTCAAGTACCTTAAGCAGGCGCTTCACCGTATCGCAGCACACATCGGAGATATTGTTATCCACAGAAGTCAGCTCCGGATTGGAGCAGATGCAGAGAGAAGAGTTATTATAGCCGACGATCTCAATGTCATTTGGGATTTGCAGCCTCTTTTCTCCGGCATATTTGACAGCTCCAACGGCGAGACCGTCGTCCGTCGCGAACACACTGTCGAAAGAGAGACCGTTTTGGGAAAGCAGAAGATCCCGCGCTTTATAGATGTCATTTTTCACGAAAAGCTGCAGGGCAGGGTCGACGGGAAGCCTTGCGTGGGAGAGGGCGTCCTCATAGCCCTTTCGCTTCTGGTTGGCGCTGTAGGAGTGAGAGTCCGTGAGAAACAGGATTTTGCGTCTGCCATTTCCAATCAGCCTGGCGGTAACGTCATAGGACGCCTGATAATCATTGGAAAGCGTACAATAGACGTTTTCCCCGCTTACCAGACCGTTTATGATAAAGACGGGGCTCTTGGAGGCGGCTTTTCGGATGTAATCCGTTTCCTCTTCGGAAGCGCCCGTCCCGGCATAGGTGGAACCGACCAGTATAAGGGCGTCGATGCCTTTGGAGAGCATCATGGATACGTGAGCCTCTTTTTCCGCGCGGGAAAAGCCGCTGCACCCTAAAATACAGCCGTAACCTTTTTCGTGCAGATTGTCCTCCAGAAAAGCCACGGCGGAGGACATGTAGGCGTCGGAAATACGGGGAACCAGCACGCCGATGGTATGCATGGTATTAAGTCCGAGACCCTGTGCGAAGATATTGGGCGTATAGTCGGAACGCTCGATGATTTCTTTTACTTTTTGTTTGGTTTTTTCGCTGACCTTCGGACTGTTATTCATGACTCTGGATACCGTTGCGATGGATACGCCGGCCTCCTCGGCAATATCGTAAATGTTCATATCATAAAATCCGCCTTTGTTTCCCGGGTAGGGTTTTGCTAAAACCAGCCGCATGGTGCTGTTATATTTTTTATCATAAGTTTTGGATTGAAAAATAGCAAGTAAAAATGTAAGTGAGCGGAAGCGTTGACCGGTTTACAAAATAAGGAAGTCCAGCTAAGAAATGTCA
>DESQ01000002.1 GCA_002361355.1 Lachnospiraceae bacterium UBA3310 | reverse complement strand
GACATTTCTTAGCTGGACTTTCTCGTTTTTGTTAGTTAAAGCTAACCTTTGCTCTAAATAATAAGTTAGCAAAAACTAACTTATTATAATATACCTTATACATCTATTTTTGTCAACAGCTTTGCAAAGAACGCCTGGTTACCCTGTAATACGAATAACGGCCTTCACCGTATCGGCTTTATTGTTTACGCTGTAATCCATGGCCTTCTGCACCTCGTCCAGTTCAAATACGTCTGTCACGATTCCTTTCAGATTTACCTTGCCAGCCGCCACTGCGTCAATCGCCATGGGATAGATATGACGGTAACGGAATACGGTCTTAAAGGTCAGTTCTTTATCCAGCGCAAGGCTCATTGGCAGCGTCATCTCCCCGCTCTTGCTGTAGCCTACCAACACGATTGTGGCGCCTTTTTTAGTCATATGTATCGTCTGTACCGTTGTCGTCTGTGTACCTGCTGTTTCCACCGCAAGATCGCATCCCTTTCCATCCGTCAGTTTTCTTACCTCTTCCACCGTATCTGCCTGGCCTGCATTGATCACCCCGTCCGCACCAAGCTCCAGGGCTTTCTCAAGGCGTTTTTCCATGATATCCGCCACATACACCCTGGATACACCCATCGCCTTCAAAGCCATCATCGTTACAAGACCGATACAGCCGGCGCCCATAACCACCGCTGTCTGCCCCGCTCTGACGCCTCCCTGCATGGCGGCATGGAATCCCACCGCCAAAGGCTCAATCAAAGCGCCTTCCATCGTGCTCACATTGTCCGGCAGTTTAAAGCACAGATCCGCCTCATGTGCCACATATTCCTGAAATACTCCATCCACCGGCGGCGTTGCAAAAAAGACCACATCCGGACAGAGATTATAGCGTCCTGTCTTACAAAACTCGCAATGTCCGCAGGTCTTTCCCGGCTCCAGCGCAACCCTGTCGCCTACTTTCAAATGCTTCACATCTTTCCCTACTTCCACCACCGTTCCTCCCGGTTCATGCCCGAGCACAAAAGGCGGCTTCACCACATAATTCCCGATTGACCCTGTCTCGTAATAATGAAGATCACTGCCGCAGATTCCCACATACTCTAACTTGACAAGAACCTCATTATCCTTTGCCTTCGGGATATCCCTCTCCTCAAATCCCATCTTTCCGATTCCCAGCATAACCGCAACTTTCATTTTTCCTTCCATGACTTTTTTCTCCCTTTCTCTTATATATTCCTCTTTGCCCTCTACTTAATTAAATAGTTTTATTATGTATTTTATTGTATAAAAGAAATAATGTCAATATTAAAGGAGCCTCATTCCGAAGCTCCTCTTACCCTGCCATTTCTATATTCATATCTGACTGACAAATGTCTCTATCACTTTCAGGGCTGCCCCCAATGCGGCCGCTGCCACCTTATAATGACAGGCTTTCACATAGGGATCCTTCTCCCCGAACGTGTCCCTCTTTGCAACTTTCTCCCATACATCCCAAAGGTGCGTGCCGATACAGCTTCCCACATAGCCTCCTAAAACAACATCACAGTCCAGAAGCATATGGATATTATTCACCGCTATGGCCAGATAACCGGTATAGGAATCCCATCTCTTTACCGCCTCCGCTTCCCCCTGATCCAACAGCTCAAAAAAATGTTCCAACTTTCCGCCTGCCATGTCAGCTAACCGCCCGGCTGCACAATAGGCGTCCAGGCATCCGTCTTTCCCGCAGTAGCAGCGCTCACCGTCTATCACTACCGTCATGTGGCCGACTTCACCGCACCGGAAGTTCTTCCCCTGTATCAGTTCCTTTTTGCTGAAAACCGCTCCGCCCACTGTGTTACTTAAAGACAGATAAAAGAACCGCTCCGCCTCCTCATAGTGATATCCCTCCGCGTAAGCGCCCGCATTGGCGTCATTCAAAAAAGAGCAGGGATAAGAAAAAAACTTGCTCACCGATGCAAAGGGTAATTCCTTCACGCCCAATATATGGGAATCGGCAATCCGCTCCCTGTCCAAATCTATAATCCCCGGAAAGGATATTCCCACGCCCAAAACCTTGTCCCTGTCAATACCGCTTTCATCCAAAAACGCCTCCAGCTTATCACTGACCTCCTGATAATAAGCCTCCCCGGCCACAAACGGCTGATAGATCCGCTCATATTTCAGTATCTCTCCTACAACATTGGTAAGCACAAACGCAATATGGTTTTTGGTAATATCAAGTCCCACCGCCAGTCCGGCATCTGTCACTGCCGATAATGCCTTCGCCCTTCGCCCTCCGGTCGACTGCATTTCCCCTCTCTCTTCTACCAGCCCTTCCGCAATCAGCTCTTTTGTGATCTGCGTCGCTGTCGGCAGGCTGATTTTCAGATGATAGGAGATGTCCGGATTGGATACCGTCCCGTTCTTACAGATATAGCGGAAAACCCCGTTTCTGTTTTTCCGCTTTACCTCCATGTTCGTTATCTTTTTTTCCATCACAGACTCCGTTGCTTTATTAAAGTGTTTTTTTAAGTGTATCATTCCCTTAAATAAAAAGCAACTTTCATCTAAAATTAAGCAGATATATTCGCAACATTGCGCGCAACATATAAATTTTCCTGCAATCAATATGTAATCTCTATTGTCTGTTCCGCAGCCGGCGTATCCTTCATTCTGTATACAATCGAGCATGTACCATGCTCGCCCCTGTCCACTTTAAACATCCTGTTTTCACTGAAATCCTGAACCAGATACTGCGCGTTTCCCTCCTCCGGAGTCATTACAATTCTATACTCCATTCCTTCGTTCCTGTTTGATGCAATAAACATATTTCTATCAGTTGCCGCTCCCTCTTCCTCCTGCTCTTCATCCCGAAAATAAATCCCATATACCTCCGGTTTTGCATGTGCAAGCTTTTGTTCATAAGTATCATAAAAATATTTTTGATTTTCTACTGCACCGCCGGACATTATCTTATAAAAAAATTCTGTATATAAATCTGCGCCTGTCGAGTTCAAGTGTCCGACATCCCTAAAATATTCGGGCTCCTGAATAGGTAAATACTCCTCTCCCACAAGATTGAAATCATAAATATCCACATCGTACTCCTCAGCGATCTCTCTCACCTGATTCAGGTAATTGTCATAATGCTCTGTACTGATCAACTGTAGTTCATAAATTGGTGAAATAAAAAGGGTAATTGGTATCTCTCTCTTTTGACAGTATGTTATCACTTTTCGTAAGTATGCTTCGCTCGTTTCTGCCATTGGATTTTTTTTTAAAATCTTGTCTTGTATAAGAAATCTCTGTTTACCAAGATATTTTTTTGAAGAATAAACACGGCCTCTTGGTAAATATTCATCATACATATTTCCATCATCATCCCAGTCAATGCGGTACTGATAATTGAGATACTTGCTGCTCCTCTTCCTCCCCATTGTCCCCTTCACATAATCCCAATCATCAAGGTGCTCGCGATATCTGCTGAATCCGAAAACAATATCCGGATATTTTTCCATATCCGCCATTGTTATCATATACTGCAGCTTATTAAACGATAATCGCATATAATCAGTATTTTCCCAATTACACGATACAAATGCATCTATCGGTTCCCTGTCCTCGCCAAAATTATCCTTCACATTATAAAAATAATAAAGTTCTACGTACACATGAGATAACCTGTTACATCGATCAGCCTCCTTCAGCAGGTAATAACTTCCGTTCATCAATTGTCCCGGTGTTGAGAGATTAAAGTTATACTGCCCGTTTAGCTGGTCAAGCTGATAGGGATCAAGGTCAAGGTAAACATGCGAAGAACCCAGATATAAATTGTCAATTTTCCCCGTATCCTCATAAAAACTGTGCCACAAGATGCGTTCCTCTTCATCCGTGCCTCCCACATACATATAGTTTAGTACGCGTACGATAACTGCAAAAACTAAAACCCCCACCAGTATACTTGACGTTCGCTTTATCCATTTCATCTTATCCACATCCTTTTAAAACTGAAAATAAATAAACTGCTGCGTATCATACATTTCTCCATAGCATCCGTACAGAAGAATCGTAAAAATAAGCGTCATGATAACCGATATGCGGAACCACCATCCCTGTCTCAAAAAAGCCTCCACTACATCTTTCCCATGATACTTTTGATAGTCAACTATAAAAAGCACCAGAATCGACAAAAGCATCACATTCATATAATTTTTCGCTACACCGAGTTCATACAGCGAACCGTCAAACAAAATAGTCAAATTTTGACTGCCAAGAAGATTCCTGATCATTTCCAGAGACTCTGAAATTCCCCCACTCCTGAAAAAGAGCCATGCCACAGTCACCAAAAAGAAAGTCAGCATTGTCTGAAACAGCCTTTTGCTGAATCGCACTACCATCTGCGCATTTTTTCCCGCAAGCGGCTGTAATTTCTGTTTGAATTGATCGACTAAGTCCTCCAGCACCTGATAAGCCCCATTCAAAAGTCCCCACGACAAAAAAGCTAACGACGCGCCGTGCCACAACCCGCTCACAGCGAACACGAACAACCTGTTAGCTTCTTTTCGCAAGCCTCCCTTTTTGCTGCCACCAAGCGGAATGTAAAGATAATCCCTAAACCATCCGGAAAGAGAGATATGCCATCTGCGCCAAAATTCTCTGACGTTTTTTGAAAAATAGGGTGCCTGAAAATTATCCATAAGCGTAATGCCCATAAGCAGCGCAGAGCCTCTCGCTATCGTCGAATAACCATAAAAATCACAGTAAATCTGTATAGCAAAGAAAAACGTCGCAACGACAATATAAAATCCTGGAAACGCCGAGCTGTCTCCGTAAACCGTATCTACAATGATTGCCGCCCTATCGGCTATTACCATTTTTACAAACAGCCCATACAGAATAAGCATCAGCCCTTTGCGAAGTTTGTCATAATCAATTGAATGAAATTCGTGCAACTGCACCAGAAGATTTTTAGACCGTTCGATAGGCCCTGCAACAAGCTGCGGGAAAAACGAGACAAACAACGCATACCGGAAAAAATTCTTTTCTACATAAATATCTCCCCTGTACACATCAATCAGATATCCCAATGCTTGAAGTGTGTAAAAAGAAATGCCTACAGGGATCAAAATATCCAGTTCCCATAAAACAGGCGTAATACCAATATAGGAAAGCGCTCTATTAAAAATTGAAATGCCAAAGGTAGCATATTTAAAAAAGCCCAGTATACCCAGACTGGTCGCTATGCATAATATAATGCAAGTTTTTTTTCTTCGGCTGCTTTTTTCATCTGTTTCTGTTTTAATACTTTTAATTCGTTCCAAAATCAGCCCGCCGATATAGGTAATTAACGTGCACAAAAAAAGCAATGAAATATAGATTGGATTCCACTGCATATAAAAATAATAACTGACAACCAGAAGCCATAGGTACCTCAACCGCTTCGGCATCAGATAATAAACAAAAACAACTATAGATAAAAATAATATATACTCTAGTGTATTAAACAGCATTTCTTCATCCCTGTGTATATTTTCCTAAAATCAATATCTATAGTATATATATTTGCAATTTAAGTGTCAATAGTCTGTTGAATCATATATTTAATACCTATAGTCTGTATTTATGCATATTTCAATTATTGGAAGGATTGATTTTGTATGGATATTACTCACGAATTGGGAATAAGAATCAGACATTACAGAAAAATGAATCATATAACCCAAGAACAGCTTGCCGAAATATGTGGTCTGCATCCCACCTATATCGGTCAGTTGGAACGCGGTGAAAAGAACGCCACCATTGAAAGTATTTATAGAATCGCCCTAGGACTTAATATCCCCATGAGCAAACTGTTTGAAGATTTGGAAGCGATCGACGATAATCCACAAAGCCTTCCTGCCGGTATTTATCACCAACTGCTCTCACTACCGCACGATAAGCAGCAAGAAATCGCTGCTATATTAAACAGTATTGTCAAACTACTCACTTAATACCAGTAAAAAGGGCGTCCTCACAACGCCCTTATCAGTTCTTCATATATAGTTCTGTCACTGTCCTTAAACACATTGAAGATCACCCGCTCCATGGCGTCACCGTGCTCCTCCATAAAAGCAGACACCGTTTCCACAGCGATCTGTGCCGCCTTGTCATTGGGAAAATGAAACTCTCCCGTGGAAATACAGCAGAAAGCAACCGATGTGATACCATTTTCCAGACAGCACTGCAATACATTTTCATAGCAATTCCGTAAATCACGGCACAGCGCCTCATTCAGACCTCCATAGACAATCGGCCCCACCGTATGAATCACATGATCGCAGGGCAGGTTATAGGCTGAGGTCAGCGTTGCCGTCCCGGTTGGTTCCTCATACCGTTTCCCGTAACGCATCCGCCGATCCGTCATGATATGGGCGCACTCCTCCCGAAGCTGCATCCCCGCCGCGCTGTGAATCGCATTGTCAATGCATCGGTGACAAGGCACAAAACACCCAAGCATCTGAGAATTAGCCGCATTTACAATCGCGCCAACCTGCAGTCTGGTGATATCCCCCTGCCAGACAGACAGCTTATCCGCAAAAAGCATTTGGCTTCCAAACTGCTCCCTTATGGTCGGAATATCCGAAAGCGCCACAACGCCCTTTAGCGCAAGTTCTTCCCGCAGATATTTGTCCTGCACTTCCTGCAACTGCGGAGGAATGCTTTTCGGCATACGAATATTCATCAAAGAGCGAATCGCATTTTTCTTTTCGCCCACATTGCTTATATCAACCTGTAAAAACTTATATTCCTCAGAATCCTCTTTTAACTGTTCCAGTAAAAGATCTGCCGTCTCCATCCCGCTACTCCTCTATCACAAGCGGGTCTGCCGTAAAAGAATATTTCGTGCACACCACATCATCCAGATAAAATACTTCGAAAATACCGTCGCCTACTTTATAGAGGTTGCTTGGGCCTGTCGGATCGGCCAGCATAGCCGCACGGGCCTCGTCCCGGTCGTCGCGCACCAGCTTTGCCGTAACCCTGATCCACGTGCCGCCCTTTCCCATGCCGCTGATCTCGACTTTGGGATTGGCAGTTATCTGTCGGTATATCTCCTTGGTATTGTTCGTGCAAAGATAAGCCTTGCCCTCAAACTCCGCCACGCTGCTGAACGGACGGACGCGGGGCTGATCGCCCTCCACCGTCGCCACATAAAAAACCTTTACGTTTTTCAATTCTTCCACAATATGATTCATCTTTTCCTCCACCCGAAAATTTCTGATAAAAATGATATGTACTTACCTCTCTATCATACTCCTAAACATCCCCGGGTTTCAAGCCAAACAGATGCCTCACTTATTCATCCCATCCACAACCTCCGCCGGTTTGACCGTCATCTCCACCCACGCGGGGATAAAGCCGCTCTTGACCGCATTTCGAACTGATGGGATATTTGACCATGCGGAACAATAAAAGGGCACTTTCCCTCTTTTTATAATCTCCTCCGCCAGCTTTCCGGTAAGCGCCGACGCGATCCCCCGCCGCCGGTATGCGGGCAGCACGTCTATGCCGATCTGCCACATGGTATCACAGTCTGCGGAAGCACCCGCAAATCCGACAAGCTCTCCACCGTCATATGCGCCAATCCCCAGAACATCACACTCTTTTCTGTCCTCACACAGCGCGTTGCTCCACTCCGGCCTATACAAATCCTTAAAATCCGCCTGTTCCAAAAGCCGCGTTTCACAGTCACAGGGCAGTACACGAAACTGTTCCACATCCGGAAGATAATACTCCGCCATAAAACATATTTTCTGCCCCATCGGCAGCATTTTCTCACTCAGCCAGTTCAGATTGGGCGTCTCGAAGCAGTGATAAAAAGTAAACTTTTTTATATATTCCTCTATCATATCCCTGTATTCATCCCGTACGGAAGCCACAATATTGCTGCCATAGGAAACCAGATTACAGGTTATCGGCTCCTTATAATATTTTTTTGCCTTCGCTCCCACACCGGACTTAACGATCACGGGATGATCGCATAAAAAATCCTCCGCATTGCAGTTCATGTCCAAAGCGGACTGTCTCATTGCAATTTGAAGGACTTCCCTGTTTTTCATATCTGTTACCCGCTTTCCCGCAACAAGATCATTCCCCGGTCTTATCACGCCTTCTTCACTGCCACCTTCAACCCTCTCAGATACGCTTTCTGCTCCGCCGTAATACGGTTGCTCTCTAAGGATTTCTGTATCGCCTTATTATGAGTCCATGGATCAAGCCGCACCTCTTCAATATAAGGCAGTACCGCGTCATACTGCTTCGCCAGCGCCGTGGCAAAATACCACGCGACCATCATATTGATATAATACTCTTCCGAATGGACTTTGGAAACCATTTCCGGATAAGCCATATCAAAATCCTCATCCAGAAAATGCTCCATCAGCATGCCCACTGCAAACCGCACCACGTATGTTTTATCAGAAACAATCCACTCTTGGACGTAGGGCAGAAGTTCCTGCCTGTGTTTCTTAAAAATTTTTGGAGAAAGCTGGTCGCAGGTCGCCCAGTTATCCACAAACGGCAGGAAACGGGTGAGTTCTTCCATACACTGCGTAAAGTCCTTCCTCTCGGCAATGATAAAGGCGTGAAGCTGGTTTTCGTCAAAGTAGGTGTGAGGCAGATCCTCTAAAAATACACCAATCTCCTCCCTCTTTGCCATCTGTTTTGCCAGTTTCCGAAGCGCAGGCGTCCGCACGCCAATCATGGAACCATTCTCCAGATTCGGGATCAGCTTCGCCTGAAAATCACGGTAAGCGATATCCTGCAGTGCAAACAGTTCCTTTTGTATCTCTTCGATCATCCGTCTTCTCCTTTCATCCACGCTCTAGTCTATATCCACCGCTTGCCCCAACAGTTTTTCCATATCCCGCCTTGCCCTCCCGGCACCAAAAGAAAATTCCGTTCTCGCAACAATCCAGAAAATTACTTCGGCAAAAAATATAAAGCCAACTAATAATTTGAATACAACAGGAGGGAACGGCCCTTCCGAGAGAAAAAGTCCCATTGGTAACAAAATAATCACAGGAAAAAGCAGATACACCTGCCAGGGAAAACGCATTTTCACATCCACCACTGTTTCCCCGGCTTCCGCCTTTATGCTGCCCTCCATCACGGTCATGGGATACCTTCTCCCTAGCCAGGCGGGCCTTGGCACTATCTTAAAATCCGATCTGCCTACCTCTCCGACAAATACGCCATCTCCCAAAGGAAAATGACCCATTCCCCAGACTGCCGTCTCCCCTTTCAGGATATCGTACACCTCATCCGGGGGCTTTGGGGTATATATTCTGAAAGTTTTAAGATACGGAAATTTACCCATCAATCATCCCTTTTTCCCATATGCCATTACACATCCACACTCACTGTCCCGAATAAATCTTCCAGCTTCTGTCTCGCCTTTTCGGCCGGGAAATAAAACCAGCATCTGGACGTAAGATCACAAACAATCCAAAAAACCGCCATAAGCAAATCCGCTAACCGTTCCATATCCCCTTTCATCAATATATCCAGGGCAGACAGAGCTAAAAGCACACCCACCCCAAAGAACACAACTTCAACGACATACAAAAACCACTGTAACCGCATTTGTACATCTACCACCGTACTGCTTCCCTCCGCCTGTATCCGCCCTTCAATCACAGGCCGGAAGTCGTTTCTGCTGACGAACCGAAGTCTCGGCACTATCTCAAAATCCGCTTCCCCGACTTTCCCGATAAAATCCTTGTCTTCCGCGGGTGCGGTCACTCCGGAATTCATAAACCACTTTTTCCTTGCGCCCGTCACAGACTGCAGAAGCGCCCGCACTTCCTCCGGCGTCTTCTCGGTAGTAATTGTAAAATGTATATAAGGTAAGATAAACATTGCTCTTCTCTCTTCAAAAGGCTGTTTATCCCGCCATCCAGCCTGTTGTCTCCTCTTGTCGTATACACTGTAATGATGTAATATTATACCATATTTGCCATTTCTTTTAAAGCAAAAACGAATCGTCTAATCCCTCTTAGCCGATATGGACTTTTCTTCTCATCGGTGCTAAAATCAAAATAATATAAGGAGAGACAATCTATGAGTTATATCAAACACAAAGCGGACGAGTCCCTGGAAGACTATCTGGAAACCATTCTTCTGCTCCAAAAAAGGTTGGGCCAGGTTCGCTCCATCGACATCGCAAACGAAATGAATTTTTCCAAACCAAGCGTCAGCGTCGCCATGAAAAACCTGCGCGAGAAAGCGTATATCACCACGTCTGACAACGGCTTCATCACGCTCACCGAAGACGGCAGGAAACGTGCGGAAAGTGTTCTGGAACGCCACACCATCCTCTCGGACTGGCTGATCAGCCTGGGCGTCAGCAGGCAGACCGCTCTGGAGGACGCCTGCCGGGTGGAGCACGATCTGAGCGAAGAAAGTTTTAACGCCATCAAAAGAGCGGTTCGTCCTTCCTAGACGACCGCTCTGTCGTTTGCTACCTGATAAAATTGGTCCTCTCAAAAGGCTCTTTTTCAGGCAACCCGTATTTCTCTTTCCCAAGGGCAATGCTCTTCATCAGGAAAGTCATATTTCTTGCCAGCGTCCGCATGGTCTGCAGCCCTTCTGCATCCTGCGCGGCTTCTCCCTGTTCTCTTCCGTGTACACTGTTCCAATACTGACTGGAAGCCACCGGCATATTGGATATCATAAAATACTTGTTCAACTCGTCGAAGGTCGCAGACAGACCGCCACGTCTCGCAACGACGACACTGGCTCCCACCTTCATGCTCTTGTCAAACGGCGCGCTGTAAAAGAGTCTGTCCAGGAAAGAAATCAAAGTGCCGTTTGCGGAAGCATAATAGACAGGCGACGCTATTACCAGTCCGTCGCATGCCTCAAACTTGGACTGGGTTTCATTGACGATATCGTCGAAGACGCACTTTCCCTTCTTAAAACAGGTACCGCAGGCGATGCAGCCGCGGATATCCTTGTTCCCGATCTGAATGGTATCTGTCTCCACACCCTCCGCCTCAAAAATTTTCTCCATTTCCCGCAGAGCGACTGCCGTATTGCCGTCCACCCGCGGACTTCCATTTACCATAAGAACTTTCATAGATACGCTCCTCCTTCCCTATATGATAAATTATAGCCACCACGCCCACAGAAAGTCAATTGTCCCTGCAAATTTTACTTTCGTTGATTTATTCTTGTACATCCCGTCAAAATCCACTATAATCGTAGTGACTAGAAAGGATTTGGGAAAAACTTATGATTACACAGGAAATACGCACCATCGACGAACTCTTACAGTTCGTAAACAGTCTCTATCAAAAACACGGTGTACGATTGTGGTACAGAGGTGAAGAAAACGCGTCTTTAACGCTGATTCCTTCCATCCAGCGAAGCAAAAGACGGCTTGACGCCGAACGGTATATCACCAATGACTTTTACACCCGTGCGAGACAGATCATCGACAATCCGCCTGCCAAGCACAACTATGCCGGATGGGTGTCGCTCATGCAGCACTACGGCCTTCCCACAAGAATGCTGGACTGGAGCCAGTCTCCCCTGATCGCGGTATTCTTCGCAACGGAAACCTATCGGGATCTGCCAAATACGGACGGCTGCGTCTGGGTGCTGGCTCCTGGTCTTTTGAATGAAAAGGAAGGCTTCGGCGACTGCATCTACCCCATTGACGCCGACACGACGCAGGAAATGCTTCTGCCGGCCTTCAAGCACGCCCATCACAATCACGAATTGACAAACCGGATTCTGGCATGCAGCTCCACGGAAAACAACCTGCGGATGTACTCCCAGCACTCCAATTTCACCGTACACAATTCCCTGAAGCATCTGGAAGATATCTGCGACGAAAATATGCTGTATAAGATTATCATTCCAAGCGGGCGGAAAAAATACTTTATCGAAAGCCTCCGGGTACTTGGTATCACAGAGAGTTTTGTTTATCCCGATCTGGATCATATTTCCGCCGATCTGCGGGACGAATACGGCATCTGAAAATCGCGCCGGCTCAATCATGAGTTCCGCTTTGGGGACTCCGGAAAGGATTGTATCTACCATGAAAATTGTACTCTCACACCTCACGAAAAAATTTCCCGGCCGCGGCAGGGGAAATAAAAAAAAGGAAGATGTCATTGCCGTAAACGACTTTGACTTTGAAATCCCTGACGGCAAACTCGTAGGGCTTTTAGGCCCTTCCGGCTGCGGAAAAAGCACGACACTGAATTTAATCTGCGGTCTGCAAAAGCCGACGGAAGGAAAGATTCTTTTCGATGAGGAAGATGTGACGGAACTGACACCGCAAAAGCGCGGCGTTGGCATGGTATTTCAAAACTATGCCCTCTATCCCCACCTGAACGTGGAGCAGAATATCCGCTTCCCTCTGGAAAATTTGAAAGGCCCCGACAGACTTTCCAGGGAACAGATGCGCGCCCGCGTGGAGGAAGCCGCCGGGCTGGTACAGATAGGCGAACTTTTAGACCGGAAACCAGCGGAACTATCCGGCGGCCAGCAGCAGCGTGTCGCCATCGCCAGAGCGCTTGTGAAGCTCCCGCGGGTTCTTCTTCTAGATGAGCCTCTCTCCAATCTGGACGCAAGGCTCAGGCTCCAAACCCGCGAGGAAATCCGCCGCATTCAGAAAAAAACCGCCATCACCACCATCTTTGTGACTCACGATCAGGACGAGGCGATGAGCATCTCCGATCTCATCGTGGTGATGAAGGACGGTGTGGTGCAGCAGATCGGGAAACCACAGGAGGTATACGATAATCCCTCCAATTTATTTGTGGCTAAATTTCTGGGGACGCCGCCCATCAACCTCTTCGACGGCAGGATACAGGACGGTGCGCTTTTGATCGGTGAAGACAAGGTTCTCGCCTTACAAAACATTTCTGACCAGCCAGTACATGTGGGCATCCGCCCGGAAGGCTTTATTCTTTCGGAGAACGGCGCTCTCAACTGTCGTTTAAGCAGACCGGAGGTCATGGGACGGGACGTGAGCATTGTCTCCACCCATCCGGCATCGCAAAGTCCCGTGATCCGCTCCATCGTGGACGCCGAAAGCTGCGAGCACCTGTCGGGCGACACCGTGCGTTTTTCCCTGAACCCGCGAAAGGTTTTCCTTTTTGCAAAGGGCACCGAAACCCGCATTCCCTTTGAGACCACATAGAAAGGCAGGCATCACGTATTATGGAAAAGCAAAACCTGAAAGGCTGGCTCTATCTGTTGCCCGCTCTCCTGTTTTTAGGTTTTTTTATGATATACCCGCTCATCGACGTATTCGTCTACTCCTTTGAGGAGGGCTACAACTCCGCCTCCCAAACCTTTTACGGCACCGGCGGCTACAACTATTCCTATGTCCTGCACGACGCCTATTTTTTGCAGGCGTTAAAGAATACTTTCCTTTTGGTTATCATCACTGTGCCGCTCTCCACCGGACTCGCCCTTTTGATTTCCGTAGCGCTCAGTTCCGTCAAGCCTCTGCGGGAATTGTTTCAGACGGTGTACTTTCTGCCCTATGTCACAAACACGCTGGCGGTCGGACTGGTGTTTATGATTCTTTTTAAACAGACGCCCTACTCCGACGGGCTGGTCAATCTTTTGATCCACTGCTTTGGCGGCAGCTCCGTGGATTTTATCGAGGGGCCTTACTGGGCCAAAATGTTCGTGCTCTGTTTTTACACGGTATGGGTTGTCATGCCTTTTAAAATTCTGATTTTGACAAGTGCGCTGGCGGGCGTCAATCCAGTGTACTACAACGCCGCCAGAGTGGATGGCACAGGACGGCTCCGCATGTTCTTTAAAATTACCCTGCCCATGATTTCCCCCATGCTGTTCTATCTGGTGATCACGGGCTTCATCGGCGCATTCAAGGCCTACAGCGATGCGGTGGCACTGTTTGGCACAAACTTAAACGCTGCCGGTATGAACACCATTGTGGGCTATGTCTATGACATGCTCTACCGGGACAGCGGCGGTTACCCCTCCTATGCGTCTGCGGCGGCCATCATCCTGTTTGCCATCGTTTTGACCATCACCTGTATCAACCTGTTAGTCAGCAAAAAACATGTACACTACCATTAAAGCGAGGCCTTTCCTTATGAAGAAAAATCCTGTTCTCACCACATTGCTCTATGTATTTCTCATCTTCTGGGCGTTGATCGTGCTGTTTCCCTTCTACTGGATGGTACTGACCTCCGTGAAGGATTACGCCGCCTACAATGCAGAATACATCCCGAAATTTTTTACCCTCTCTCCCACCATGCAGAATTACGCGGACGCGTTTACCACCGTTCCGCTGGGAAAATATCTCCTGAATACACTCATTTTTACAGTGGTCACCACAGCTCTCATGCTGGTTGTCATCACGCTGGCGGCATTCGCCTTTGCAAGGCTGCGCTTTGCGGGAAGGGATCTTGCGTTTACCCTGTTTCTCGCATTGATGATGATTCCCACTGAGCTGGTGGTGATCACCAACTTTACCACTATCACCAACCTGGAACTGCGCAACACTTTCACGGGACTGATTCTTCCATCCGTGACCTCGGTATTTTATATTTATCTTCTGCGGGAGAATTTCGCCCAGATTCCCGACGAGCTCTATTATGCCGCCAAAGTGGACGGCACTTCGGATTTCAAATATCTGCGGCGGGTGATGATACCCATTTGCCGTCCCACGCTTATTACCATCACGATTCTGAAAATCATTGAGTGTTGGAATTCCTATGTATGGCCGCGCCTGATTACCGACGACGCCGACTATTATCTGGTGTCAAACGGCATTCAGGAAATTCGTGAAAACGGCTTTGGGCGGGCGAACATCCCTGCCATGATGGCCGCGGTAGTGGTCATTTCCCTGCCCCTCATCATCCTGTTTCTTCTGTTTCGCAAACAGATCATGTCGGGCGTTGCCAGAGGAGGAACCAAAGGATGAAAAAAACATGGAAAAAAGGATTGTCCGCGCTCTTGATGGGCGCAAGTCTCCTCTCCCTCACAGGATGCCACGGTTCCAGGGCTTTGCCGGATTTTACCATGCCTGCAGAATTTGACACCTCAAGGGAGTACGAAATCACCTTCTGGGCCAAAAATGACACCAACAGAAATCAGGTGGATGTCTACAAAAATGCCATCACGGCGTTTGAGGAACTCTACCCGAACATCAAAGTGAATATGAAGCTCTACACCGACTACGGCAGAATCTTTAACGATGTGATCACCAACATCGCCACGGGCACCACGCCGAATGTCTGCATCACCTACCCGGATCACATCGCCACCTACATGACCGGAAAAAACACGGTGGTTCCCCTGGATTCGCTCTTTGCGGATCCCCAATACGGTCTCGGCGGAAGCAAACTTCTCTACGACGGGCCAACGCAGGACGAGATGATACCCCAGTTTCTGTCGGAATGTATGCTGGAAGGACAGCACTATGCCCTTCCCTACATGCGCTCTACAGAATGCTGCTATATCAACAAAACCTATGTGGAAGCGCTGGGCTACACCCTGCCCGATGTGTTGACCTGGGATTTCATCTGGGAGGTATCCGAGGCAGCCACCGCCAAAAATGCGGACGGCACTTTTGCCCTGAACGGCCAGAATGTGATGATTCCTTTTATCTACAAATCCACAGACAATATGATGATCCAGATGCTAAAGCAGGAGGATGCCGGCTATTCCACGCAGGAGGGAGAGATCGAACTTTTCAACGACACCACCAGGACAATTCTGTACGATGTTGCAAAGCATGTGGAGACAGGCGCCTTCTCCACCTTCAAAATATCCAGCTATCCCGCCAACTTCTTAAACGCGGGGCAATGCGTCTTCGCCATCGACTCTACGGCTGGCGCTACGTGGATGGGCGCCGATGCGCCGCTTGCCGATATCAGCGAGGACGCCTTCGTGGACTTCGAGACGGCTGTGCGGATGATACCTCAATTTGATCCCGCCCATCCGCAGATGATTTCCCAGGGGCCTTCAGTCTGCGTGTTCAACAAGGCCGATCCGCAGGAAGTATTAGCCTCCTGGCTCTTTGCCCAGTATCTTCTGACTGATGAGGTACAGATCGGCTACGCCCAGACGGAAGGCTATCTGCCCGTCACCTCTAAGGCGCAGGAGTCTTCTGCCTATCAGGAATATCTGCGCAAAAGCGGCGAGGACAACGACACCCACTACGCCGTAAAAATTGACGCCTCAAAACTTCTCCTCGAGCATACCGGAGATACCTTTGTGACGCCTGTATTTAACGGATCGGCCTCCCTCCGGAACGCGGCGGGACAGTTGATTGAAAATGTGGCAAACTCCGTGAGACGCCATGAGACAGTGGATGAGGCGTATATAGATCAGTTATATACGGACGTGATCGCACTCTACCGCCTTGACCAGAAGGATATTGCCACAAGCGGCAAGCAGGAACTCGGCCCGCTGCCCGGCGCTGCCGTGCTTCTCCTCTGCGCACTGGCTCTTTCCTGGCTTCTGATTCTGGTCTATGTGCTGCGGGATTTTTTCAAAAAGCGAAAAAAGCATTGATTTATCTGCAGGGTATGGTATAATCGTCGCGTAGATGTAAACTCACATATGATGTGAAAACGAGGAGGATTTTAATGAAAAAGAAAATCGCATTAACTCTGGCACTGTCTCTCATGTTATCTCTTACCGCATGCGGCGGCGATGAAACCGGAGACACCGGCCACGACAAGAAATCCGAGGGTGTGATGACCTACGCAGAGTACATGGATGCTGCCCTTGACAGCGAGGTCGTGATCGAGACCTATGTGCAGGCAAAGCAGTCCTGGTGGGAGGATAAAGCAACTCTCTACACACAGGATATGGATGGCGCGTACTTCATTTACAACGCTGTCTGCTCTGAGGCTGACTATGAGAAGCTGACCCCCGGCACGAAAATCAAAGTAACCGGCTATAAAACAGAGTGGTCTGGCGAGGTTGAAGTTGCCGAAGGCGCAACCATCGAGATTGAGGACGGCAGTTACACCGCATCCGCAACCGACGTGACCGATCTTTTAGGTAAAGATGAACTGATCAGCCATCAGAACCAGTTCGTATCTTTCAAGGGCATGACCGTGGAGAGTTACGAGAAAGATGGCGAGCCCTATGACTGCGCTTTCGTTTACAACGATGACAACTCCGGTTCTGCTGATTCCAACAGCGACCTGTACTTTAACGTATCCAAGGACGGCCAGACCTACACCTTCTGCGTGGAGTCCTATCTCTGTGACAGCAGCACAGATGTCTACAAGGCTGTAGAGAATCTGAAAGTTGGTGATACCGTTGATATGGAAGGTTACCTGTACTGGTACAACGGCGCGAATCCGCATATTACTTCTGTCACTGTAAAGTAAGATAAATTTCTCAAAGATCAAAAAATCGCTGGGGTCTTATGGCCTCAGCGATTTTTCTACTTACTCCTGCAATTCAAACGTAACGTATACGGACTCCTCTCCTTCATACACGGGCTCCATACCCACTTCGGCACAAGACATGATTTTGCTGCCCACCTTAATATCAACAGTCTGAGATGTATGATCCGAATACTGAACGGTACAAGTAATCACCGTGTTACCTAACATCTGCTGCATCCCATGATTCATGTCCTCCTGGCTGTTTCCCTCTCCCCAAATTGCATCAAATACCTCTTTGCTTACAGGACAGTTATTGCAAATATTGATCCACGTATCCTCATCGGTCTGCCTGTTATAGTCCAGCGTGAAGGAGCGGTATAAGACCGTCTCAAACGGTTTAGACGGCATACCGCCATTTTCCTCATCATAGTCTCCGCCAATCGATCCGGTGTTCAATTCACCCTCGTACAACTGTCCGTCTACGATAATCGATGCATTCTCCGGCTGCACAATCTGAAAAGCGCCGTTATTGATGCTGTAAGTAATCTTTTCAATATGGTCGCCCACACAGGTAAACGGCATACTGATACAATAATTTACTACACTGCCATCCTCATCATCTCCCCCAAGCACCCATGAATCTGCTTTGTCAGCACTAAGCAGCGGAACCGGTTTTCCAACCGACAACTGAGTAGACTGCCCGTCCCCCGTCCGTCCTTCACCACTTTCTTTTCCACCCGTTTCGGCGGCTTTTACATACAGGGTAAACATCTTATCAATCGCTGACAGCGCTCCTGTATCCCTTTCCTCCCCCGTTTCCTGCTCTCCCACATTACTGCGTTCCAGTCTTCCTACAAACACATTTGCTGTTAAGACAATGACAGCGCATGCCGCCGCTGCCGCCATCATTTTCGCAAGCTTTCCATTCCGCTTCCTTTTTTTAACCCCGTTTGTACTCCAGTCTTTATCTTTGTTTTTCTCCATTGTGTTTTCCCTTTCCGCAAAAATAGCTAAAAAGGCCTCTTCCGCTTTATCCTGAACGACTTCCGGTATATCGACATCATATAAGAAAATATTCTTCTTCGCCATAAAATCTACACTTCCCTTTCTATTCCGTAATAGTCCCTTGCCAGTTTCTTCCGTGCTCTGTGCAGCCGGGTTTGTACCGTACTCTTCGGAATATTTAAAATTTTTGCGATTTCATCAATATGATATCCTTCACTATAAAACAGGGTCATAACGATGCGGTATTTCTCATCCAACAGAGCCAACGCTTCCTTCAATTCAAGATTGTACTCATCGCACGCCGACGGCTCTTCATATTCTTCCAGTTCCTCTAAATTCTCCGTGGACTTTCTGATCTTATAGCATTTATGAATCAGGATTCTCGTCATCCACGTTTTAAAATAGGGAATATGTCTCAGCGTATGTATTTTTTCCCAGCAGACAAGTATCGTATCCTGAATGGCATCCGCCGCATCTTCATCGTTCATCAAAATCGCCAACGCAACTCTATACATATCTTTCATATACAACTGCATCAGTTCCGTAAAAGCATTCGGATCACGCCTTCTCGCCTTTCTGACCAGATTATCAGTTTCTTTATCCTGCATAAAAATATTCCTCCTGTGCGCACAGTTGGTTGTGGACGATTTTGGAGCGTCCTCTTTTTCGTCCTACATACATTTGATATCATATTCCTATAAAAAATCCCATCCTTTTTCGGAAATATAAAAAAACAGGAACAGACTGAAAAGTCCGCTCCCATTTTACTGTCGCTATAGCAGCTATTCTTTTTTCATCCCCTTTTTTACTCTTTTACTTCTGCATACCGATCACCTGATATAATCTTTCCAGCTTCCCTGCATCCAGTTCCCTCGGCCCGCCAAGCTGTGCGGTACGATAAAGGAGCTCCGCGTAAAACTCTACGGATTCCATTTTCATATAAGCTGACTGCAAATCTTTTGCCCAGGTAAGGGCGCCGTGATGCTCTAAAAGAATGGCCTGATAATCCTGTAAAAATGGTTCGACGGCGTCGGGAATTTCCGTCGTGGAGGGCGTGCCGTAGGCCGCAAGCGGCACTTTCCCGAAATTCACAATCACCTCCGGCATAATAGGCACTTCCAATGCCCTTCCCATCACTGCAAAACTGGTGGCAAAAATCGGATGCGCATGCACTACCGCCATGATATCCGAACGTTTCTGATATACCCGAAGGTGCATTTTTACTTCCGAGGAAGGGCCAAACCCGTTTGCCGCTTCCAGCACTTTTCCCGAAAGATCTATTTTACAAAGCTGTTCCGGCTTCATAAATCCCTTGGAAACGCCGGTGGGTGTACAGAGAATCACCTGATCGGAGAGCCTTACGGAAATGTTTCCGTCGTTTGCCGCCACCATGCGCCGCCCATACATCCTTCTGCCGATCTCGCAGATCTCCTCCCGAACCGTCATTTCATTCTGCATGTTTTTCTCTTCCTTCCCGTTTTTTCATGTGCAGTTGTTTCTCATTCCACCCGCAGGGGCGCCGTTGCTTTTTCCAGCCACGCCAGCTCCTCTCCCGAAAGATAAGGAGCGATCGTCTCATAAACCTTTTGATGGTAAGCGTCAAGAAGACAAATCTCCTCCCCGTTCATCAGGCTCATTTCAATGGCTTCCCGATCGAAGGGCACCATAGTGAGCGGCTCCAGATACATAAACTGTCCGTAGTCGTTCTTTTCTCCCTTTCTGACAAGCACCAGATTCTCATGACGGATACCAAATTTCCCCGTCATATAGAATCCTGGCTCGTTGGAGAGGATCATCCCCTCCTCCAGTGGCACGCAGGCCGCCTCTTTAGAGATACGCCAGCGGAAACTCTGAGGGCCTTCATGTACGCTCAAAAGGAAACCAACGCCGTGTCCCGTGCCATGGCGATAATCCAGCCCTTCCCGCCAGAGTGGCTCTCTCGCCAGCACATCCAGATTCTGCCCGCAGACACCCTGCAAAAATTTTGCCGCTCCCAGCCGCAGATGCCCTTTCAACACCAATGTATAGGCTTTCCTTTCCTCCGCTGTCACTTCCCCCAGAACGATGGTTCTGGTAATATCTGTCGTGCCCTCTTTATAGTGCCCGCCCGTATCGGCAAGGCAAAGTCCCCGGGGTTCTAAAACTGCATCGGTCTCCGGCACCGCCTCGTAATGCACAATGGCTCCGTGAGCCCCGTAAGCGATGATCGGGTCAAAGCTTGGCCCGAGATACCCTTCCGTCTCAGACCGAAATTCTTCCAATTTAGCAGCCGCTCTGATTTCCGTGACCGTTTCCTGCCCCACACGGGTTTTGAGCCAGTGCACAAATCTGGTCACCGCCACCCCGTCCTTCACATGTGCCGACCGTATATTTGCAATCTCCCGGGGCGTTTTAACCGCCTTTAAAAGCTCGATGGGACTTTCTCCGCTCACTCGCTCCACGCCTTTTGGAATGGCCTGCAAAAGCCTGTAGTTGACCTTTCTCTCATCCGCCAAAAGCCTCGTCCCTGCTGGCAGCAAAGCCACCTGCTCCTCTATGCTCTCATAAGGATGCAGGCACACCCCCGCACCCTCCAGTTTCTCCCGGATTTTCTGCGAAAAAGCATCCTTCTGCGCACACAACACTACACCGTCTCTTGCCAACAGCAGATAGGCGAGAAAAACCGGTGTGTGTGTTACATCATTTCCCCGTAAATTGAGAAGCCATGCAATCTCGGAAAGCTCCGTGGTTAAAAAAGCGTCTGCCCCCTTCTTTGCCATTTTTTCCCGCACCTTCGCGAACTTTTCCTCTCTGGAGAGTCCCACATCCTCCGCCGAAAGCTCCCACACAGGCTCCGCCGAAAGAGGCGGCCTGTCCTTCCAAACCAGACCCGCCAGATCCTCTTCCCCATAGAAGGCAATCTTTTTTTTCGCCGTTGTTTCTTTTAACTTTTCTACAAAGGCGCCCGTCACACAACGCCCGTCAAAACCGATCACATCCCCATCAACCAGTTTTTCCCCCAGATAATCCAACATGCTGGGTACGCCCGGCTGTCCACTTTTCATGAGGGTGATACCACTGCTCGCAAGCTGTTCCTGCGCCTGTAAAAAATATCTGCCATCCGTCCACAGCGCCGCCCGGTCAGTTTCTACCAGAAACGTTCCCGCAGAGCCCGTAAACCCGGAGAGATATTCTCTTGCCTTAAAATAATCACCCACATATTCCGAACTGTGAAAGTCATCCGTGGGAACGATATAAGCCGTAAGTTTACGGCGGCGCATCTCTTCGCGAAGCGCACGTAATCTCTCTGTAATCGCGCCCTCTTTTTCCATAACGAGTCCTTATTCCTTTCCGATCAACCTCTCTCTGACCGATTTTCCCAATTTTCCCCGGGCACTTCCTCCCTATTTCCGACGCGCACCTTCGGATTGCTCCAAAAGGCCCACAAAAGTTCCGCATCCATAAACAACCAGATCACCGGTTCGCAAAAGATCACTGCCATATACTGAAACCGCGGGATCAAAAGCACCACAAACAGACATTTGCCGATCAGCTCGATCACGCTGGAAATAATGGGCAGGATTTTCTGCCCGATGCTCTGTAATGCCATTCTGGTGGGGTTTAGCAGAGCCAATATCGCCAGACAGGGCGAAACCACTCTCAGATACAGCGATCCGTTTTGTAAAACCACCGCCTCCGAGGAGCCGGACAGCAGCCTCACCATGGTGGGCGCCATGGGAAACACAAAGAGCGAAATCATCATGGCAAGCGCTATGCCGCACAGATATACGTATTTCACCTCTTTGCGAATCCGTCCCATCTGTCCTGCGCCGAAGTTCTGGGATACAAAGGTGCTGCTCGTCTGACTCAGCGCCACAAAAGGCATCATCAGGAACATATATAGCTTTCTGGCCGCCACATGCCCCGCAATCACCAGATAGCCCAGACTGTTGATGCCGGACTGTAAAATGGCTGTTCCCGCATTGACAATGCAGCTCATGAAAGCCATGGAAAATCCCTGCGCCAGCATTTCCCGGTACAGCGCCCTGTCCCGGACAAAATGTTCCCTTTTAGGAATTAGTATGTCTGCCTTTCTCCCAATATAAACCAGACAGGCAATCACCGACACGCCCTGGGCGATCACGGTAGCAACCGCCGCGCCCCGCACGCCCATGGAAAGCTGCATGATAAAAAAAAGATCAAGCACAATGTTTAACAGCGAGGACAAAATCAGAAAGACTAACGGCATCACGCTGTTTCCGATGGCCCGCAAAAGACCCGCACAGAGGTTATAGGCAAACATAACACCCATAAACAGCGTGATCGTGGAAATATACGCATAGGCCTGATCAATAATCTCCGCAGGCGTATTCAGGATTTCCAAAAAGGGATAAAGAATAAAGCGCACCGCCACCGTGATCACCGCCGTGACGCAGATACCGATCACAATAGAAGCCGCCACAGATCGTTTCAAATACTCCCTGTCTCCGCTTCCGTAGCTTCTGGCTGTCACAATGGCCAGACCGTTTCCGATCCCGAAAGAAAAGCCCGTCAGAAGGTCATAGACCGCCCCTGCCGCACCCATAGCCGCCAACGCCTCCTCCCCCAGCGTATGTCCAATAATAACCGTATCCATGGTATTATAAAGCTGCTGAAACACACTGGAGAAAAAAAGCGGAATCGCAAAGAGCAATATGGATTTCAAAATCGGCCCATGGAGCAGATCTACTGTAAACTTTTTTTGTGTCGTGGTTTTCATCCTGTCGTATTTCCTCTCAATCTATTGCTCCGGCACAACCGCATAAAACTCGATCGCCTCGTCGCTCTCGTTTCTCAGGCTGTGGCTGTGTCCCTTCGGGCAATAATGGCAGTCTCCGGCAGACAAAATTTCACGCCCGTTATCGTAGAGGACAACACCCGTCCCTTTTAACATGAAAATGATCTCGCTGTTGGTCTCATGGGTATGTACGCCGATGGTTGCTCCCGGCTCTAAAGACGCCCGCATGATTTTGCACGCTTCGTCCGCGTACATGTGGGTTTTAAAATTTTTCTCCCCGCCTTTAAAATTGGGGATAACTTGTTCCCCGATTTCTTTAAAATTCAGAATCATGTTATTTCTCCTTCTGTTTTTTTATTTTTTACCAATCGTTTTTACTTCCTACTCAGATTATTATATACATTCATCCGCATAATCTCAACTCTTATGTATAAAACATGTTTGACAAAAAAGAAGCGCAGTGCTAGAATAACCGTATCTTACAGAGAGAGGTGAAAGGATGAAGAGATAATCTGCTTTTGATTACATGATGTTTTTGCAGTGGGGATCATCTTCCCACACTGTTTTTCATGTCGCCAAAAGTGGATTATGTTCTCTAACCTCTCTTTTTGTGTGCATCATTTTTGCCGTTGATACCTACGGCATCACTCCCATAGGAGGTTAGAGTATGTAATGGAACTGTTTGGCGGCGGACGGTTCTTTTTTTATTTACAGGAATGACCTTTTCTCCCTGTTTATAAGAAAACCGCAGAAAGGAGGCATATCCATGTCACAAATCAGCGTAAATAATCTGACCTTTTCCTATGAAGGCAGCTTTGATTCCATCTTCGAGAATGTGTCCTTCTCCATCGACACCGATTGGAAGCTGGGTTTTATCGGCCGCAACGGAAAGGGTAAGACAACCTTCTTACGTTTACTTCTGGGAAAATACAGCTATCAGGGCTCTATCACCAAAAACGCCGTATTTGATTACTTTCCCTATGCCGTTACAAAAACGCAGGCACAGCTTCCCGCATCTGCTTTTATCGGAGATCTCAAAGCAGGCTGTGAGGAATGGCGTGTCATCTGCGAGCTGGCCCAGCTTAATGAAAACGCAGAAATCCTGTACCGTCCCTATCGGACACTGAGTTTCGGAGAGCAGACCAAAATCCTGCTGGCAGTTTTATTTTCCGGTGAAAATGATTTTCTGCTCATTGACGAACCCACAAACCACCTGGACTGTGATGCAAGAGAGCTGGTAAAAAGCTATCTTTCTTCTAAGAGGGGCTTTATTCTGGTGTCTCACGACCGGGATCTGTTAGATGCCTGTACCGACCATGTGCTGGTGTTGAACCGACAGACAATCGAAGTGCAGAGCGGTACTTTTTCAAGCTGGTGGGAAAACAAACAACGAAAAGACCAGTTTGACATAGCGGAAAACGAAAAGCATCTCCAGGAGATCCAAAAGCTGAAAAAAGCCGCGAAACGCACGGCGGATTGGGCAAATAAAAATGAAAGTACCAAAATAGGTTTCGACCCCTTAAAAGAACATGCTACAAGGGCATATATCGGCGCAAAGACAAAGAAGATGCAGAGCCGGGTTACACAGATGGCGAAGAGAATCGACCGGGAAATCGGAGAAAAAGAAGGTCTTCTGAAAGATCTGGAAAAGACCGTTGATTTAAAACTTGCGCCCCTCTCCCACCACAAAGAAACTCTTGTAGCTATCAGAGATTACAGCGTACAGTATGAAGGCGCGGCGCATCCTGTATTTGCCGGTTTAACATGCAGCATCCGGCAGGGCGACCGCATTGCCCTGCACGGGAAAAACGGCTGCGGAAAGTCCACGCTTATTAAAATGATATTAAAAAAAGCCGGCGTCAGCAGTGACACCCTGCCGGTTTCGGAAACCGGCGTCTGTGAAACCGCTTCCGAGCTTATCATTTCCTATATCAATCAGGATACCGCCGGACTGAAAGGCTCTATTCCCGCTTTTTGTACCAAACGGCATCTGGATCACACGCTGTTCTGTTCCCTCTTAAGACAGCTTGATTTTGAGCGGGTACAGTTTTCAAAAAACATGGAAAACTACTCGGAGGGGCAAAAGAAAAAAGTGCTCCTTGCGGCTAGCCTGCTTGTGCCTGCCCATCTCTACATCTGGGATGAACCGTTAAACTATATCGACGTGTTCTCCAGAATGCAGATCGAAAAACTACTTTTGGAATACCGGCCGACGCTTCTCTTCGTGGAACATGATGTGCGGTTTCGGGAAAAAATAGCGACAGGAACAGTTACCTTATAGTGTTTCCTTCGAGAACATCCAAAAAGAAGCCACATCATAAACTGTGGCTTCTTTTCCTACGCTTTATCTGTGCAGCATTACTTACAATCTTACGTCAAATGGCAGATACCCTTCAGGCAGTGCTTCTTTCTGTGCTGCCTCCGCCGCGGCCGACGCCTCAGCGACCTCCTCCGCTGACACCTCCGCGTTCTCAGGCAGTGCCTCTTCCAGCTCCTCAGTCGCCTGTTCCATCACTTCTTCCGTCATTTCCTCCGCGGCTTCCTCGATCTCGTCCATGATCTCTTCAAGCTCGCCGCCGTCTTCAACGCCGAGTGCTTCCTCAACCAGTTCTTCCAGTCTCTCCTCGGGAGTCTTGGGCGCCATCTTATCGACTGCCTCTGCAATCTTTTCCCCGCGCTCCGTGGACTCGTCCAGAATATGGAACATCTGCTCATTATTATAAGCCGCCTTCACAGCCGCAATCTGATCTTCATAGGAATGAAGGGATTTCAACTTTTCAGCAATTTCCTCCACGCTCTCACAGGTGACATTCTTGAGATTTTCTTTCTGCTTCTCAAAAAAGTCCACCTGCTTCTGCGTCTGTGCCTGCCGCTCCAATCTGTCCTGTGTACTCTTTAACATACCGCCGGAACTCATTCTGCGCAGAATGCCGCTTGTCTGATTCCATGAAATATTCATAAACGATAACCGCCTTTCTGTCCCGTTTTCATTATGTTCTTTGCATTGTTATCATTTATTTCGGAAAAAGAATAGAATTTCTAAAGACGGTATGTTATAAATGGACAGATTTTTGTGGTGAAAGAAAGCTATACATTTAATCGTGCTCAATTGCAATCCGACTTTCC
>DESQ01000011.1 GCA_002361355.1 Lachnospiraceae bacterium UBA3310 | reverse complement strand
TACAAATTTTGAACCTCGCTTACAAAATGTGAAAGTCGGTTACAAACCGGGAAAGTCGGATTGCAATTGAGCAACATATCCATGCTAAATGACTATGGGTATGCAATTTATACCCAAAAAACTGCGAATCATACCATTTTAATTCAAAAAAATTTTTTTTCTGCTATGCTGAAACAGCGATGTATAACGATTACGCTGGATGAAATGAGAGGTGTGACGTAATGTTAAGGACGATTAAGGGAAAACTTACAGTCAGTATGATCGGCATTGTTGTGGCAAGCATTCTGTTGACTACCATGGGTATTATCACAGTGGCGGGAAGGCGGACGATTCAGGATCAGACGCGGGCATTGCAGTTGAATGCGGACAAATATGCGGAAGAGATCAATACATGGATTGAGAACGAAAAGGTGCTTGCGGAGGGAACGGTGAAAAGCATCGTTGCCGGAGGTACGACAGACACTGCGATTATTCAATCCGTCGTGGACACCCATGCGGAGGGAAGAGAAGAGCTTTTAAATCTGTACTGCGGAACAAGCGACAGCAGATTTATCTGGTCGAACAGGGAGATTGAGATGCCGGCGGATTATGATCCGGTGGAACGGGGATGGTATCAGCAGGCGGTTGAAGCTGGTACGGTTATCGTGACAGATCCCTACTGTGACGCCCTGACAGGACAGATGTGTACAACCATTGCCGCGCCGGTATTGATAGAGGACGAGCCGGTAGGAGTTATCGGTTTGGATGTAACGCTTGGAACGGTGACAGAGCTGACGGGAAGCATCAATTATGAAGAGGGTGTATACGGATTCCTCCTGGACAGCGTTGGACAGTATGTGGCGCATAAAAACAAACAGTATGAACCTACGGCGGAAACAACGGTTTCGGCGGTCGATGTTCTTCCGGAGCTTGGCGAGATGATAACGGGTTCGGAGCATGCCATAAAAAAACTGAAAGATTATGACGGCAGCACCTGTTATTTTGCATTGACAGAGATAGAAGGCTGTGGCTGGAAACTGGGGGTTGTGGTGCCTTCATCCAATGTCACGGGTTCGCTTGTGACGATGATAGTGATAGCGGTGGTGGCTGCTCTGGTAATTATCGCCTTTGTGGCGGTGTTCATGACAGGGCTGATCGGCAGGATGCTGGCGCCTGTGCAGATGTTAAAGCAGTTTGCTTCCGGTGATTTTTCCGAAAACGCTGTCGCCTCGACTGCAATTCCAAAGGAATATAAAAATGAGACGGAGCAGATCAGCAAAGCCACCGTGGAGGTAAAACAGCAGATCAGGGAAATTATTTTAAATACAAAGCAGGAAGCAGAAGATATCGGCGCCATTGCGGAAGGGACATCCACGACAATGACGGCATTAAATAATGATATTTGCGATATTGCAGATTCTGCCGATTTTGTCGTGAAACAGATAGTAACTGCAAGAAAACTGGCGGAAGGCATAAAGAGTAACGGGCAGAAGCTGGGAACCGCCATTGAGAATGTAGCCGGGAAAGCCGGAGAAGCGGCGGGACAGTCAAGCAGCATTACGGAGCGTGCGGGAAAGCATTACAAGACGGCCAACCGGTCTGCAGAAGAAGCGATTTCACTTTATCAGGAGACAAAGACAGATCTGGAACAGGCGATTGAAGACAGTCAGAAGGTGGGAGAAATTAACGCTTTGACAGAAGAGATACTGGCCATAAGCTCCCAGACTAACCTGCTGGCGCTCAATGCGTCCATAGAAGCTGCCAGAGCCGGCGAGGCAGGCAGAGGATTTGCCGTCGTGGCGGATGAGATCAGAGAATTGGCGGATAATTCGAGGAAGGCGGTAGACAAGATCCGTCAGGTGACAGAGGGCGTGGTTAAAAATGTGGCGTTTCTGTCTGAGAGTTCCGGAAAACTGCTTTCGTTTATGTCCGGCAAGGTTATGGAGGATTATCAGGGAATGACAGAGCTTGCGCAGATGTATGAAAAGGACGCTGCGTTTTACAGCAGCATTTCCGTTGATTTGGGAGCCGCATCGCAGGAGATGAATGCGGACATGACAGAGATTAACGCGTCGATTGTTTCCATCACGGAGCTTGTGGCAGAAATAGCGGACTTGATGCAGAAGATGAACAAGTCGGCAAAGGATTCTAATAAAAACTCGGAGGCGGTCGTAACGCAGATGGAAGAACTGTTCCGGTTAAGTGAACTTTTAAACCAGACAGTGGATTCGTTCCGGGTATAAATTGCCCTCCCAGGGACCCCTGGCGCAGCAAAATCGCCGCTGGGGGTTTTTTTTTATGGCATAGCCGATTTTTACACGGCTTGACATATTGATAAAACTTACCTATAAAATAGTTAGGTAACTGTATTGATTCTGGGAGAAAAAATTAGTATATGAATTTAGAAATACGGGAGCTTCCAATTTCCGGCATGACCTGTCAGTTATATCTGCCGTCGTACTATAACGAAGGGGTAAAACGTTATCCTGTGATCTATGTCAACGGGGAAATTCCGGTCGGGGAAATATTGACTAAACTGGTCGAAAAGGGCGGGCGCACAGATTTTCTTCTCCTTTCCGTCAGGCCGGGAAGCTGGAACGACGATTTCACACCATGGGAAACTCCTGCTTTCCGAAAGGATGAGGAAGCGCCCAGGGGATTGGCGGGCGCTTATCTGTCATGTCTGACAAAAGAGATCAAGCCTTATATGGATGCCCATTACCGGACGAAGCCGGAACCGGAGCACACGGCTTTGTTTGGCTATTCTCTGGGCGGGCTTACCGCTGTTTACGCTGCTTATAAAACAGATGTATTCGGGACGATAGCCAGCTTGTCAGGCTCTTTATGGTACGATGGTTTCTGTGAATTTATGGAACAGGAAAAACCCATCCGGACAGACCTGCGGGTATATCTGTCTCTTGGAAAAAAGGAGAGCCGCAGCAAAAATCCCCGGATGGGAAGAGTGGCGGAATGTACGGAGCGGGCAGCAAAAATATTGTCGAATCAGGTATATTTCGAGTGGAACGAGGGCGGTCATTTTCATGATATTGCGGGGCGGTTTGCAAAAGCAATTAAATGGTGGACAGCTTAATTCTTTCTTTTCACCCAGTAAAAACCGTGTCCTGGCACCGTAAGATCCCGAAGCGTGACGGTTTTCTTTGTTAAAAGATCGGTGTAGGAGCCTTCTTCCTGCATCCATGCAGTCTCCGGCTGATCGGCAAAATTAAAGATTCCGAAAAATTTGTCGCCGGCCATTTCCCTGGTAAGACAGAGGATGGAGTCGTTGTGCACATCGTAGGTGTATACTTTGGCGGAGGCGTCAAAGACCTGCTCCTGTTTTCGAATCTGTTCCAACTGGTTTAAGGCGTTAAAAATTCGTCCTTGCAGACCCTTTCCATCTCTTCTTTTTTCCGCCAGATCCCAACGAAATTTTCCCCGATGAACATAGCGGGAATCCGCCGCCTTGTCCGGATCTTCCCTGTAAGAGTAATCATTAAGCTGTCCGATCTCGTCACCGCTGTAGAGCATGGGGATTCCGGACTGGGCAAGCATGTAAGCGTGGAGCATGATATCCAACCCGACAGCCGCTTCCCATTTGTCTGCATCCTGTTCAGATTCCGCGCTTTCAATGCCGCACATGGAAGCGGTTGTCCCGCAGAATCTTGCGTCCTGTGTTACGGGATCGTCATTGTACAGCTCTCCCCGGCTGACGCTGCCTGGTATTTTTCCCGTAAAATAGTCATTTAAAAACCGTTTGTGGGGTACTTCCTGCATTTCCCATTGATTCAGGAACGAGAAATCAAGACCCCAGCCGATATCGTCGTGACAGCGCAGATAATTCAGGAAGGTATATTCTCCGGGCAAGCTGTTTACGATGTCCATCTGTCGTTTCAGCAGACGGATGTCTTTGGTCGCTACACTGTTCCAGGTGGTTGCCATGGTTGTTACGTTGTAGAGCATATGGCATTCCGGTTTTTCCAGCGTTCCGAAATAAGGCACTACCTTTTCGGGTTCCATCACCACCTCACCTAACAGCAGTACGCTGGGGCAGACGATTTCACCGATCATGCGCATCATGCGCACGATTGTGTGCACCTGACGAAGATTTCTGCAGCTTGTTCCCGGCTCTTTCCAAATATAGGGCACTGCGTCAATGCGTATGATGTCCATTCCCTGATTGGCGAAAAATAGAAAGTTGTACATCATTTCATTAAACACGCGCGGGTTTTTATAGTTCAGATCCCACTGATAGGGATAAAAAGTGGTCATTACATAGTGGCCGATTTCGGGCAGGTAGGTGAAATTTCCGGGCGCTGTGGTGGGAAACACCTGCGGTATAGTTTTCTCGTACTGCGCCGGGATATCGTAATTGTTGTAGAAAAAGTAACGGCTCATATATTCGCCGTCGCCCTCTCTTGCGCGAACTGCCCACTCATGCTCCTCGGAAGTGTGGTTCATCACAAAGTCCATGCAGAGATTCAGACCCTTTTCGTGGCACACATCCGCCAGCTCGGAAAGATCCCTCATTGTGCCAAGATCCGGCCGCACTTTTCTGAAATTTGCCACGGCATAGCCGCCGTCGGAATGTTCCTTCGGAGAATCCAGAAAAGGCATTAAATGAAGGTAATTTACATTGCAGTTCTCCAGATAGGAGAGTTTTTGCTTTACCCCTTTCAGATTGCCGGCAAAATTGTCGATGTAGAGCATCATGCCGAGCATGTCGTTTTTCCGAAACCAGCCGGGGTTTTCTTCGCGTTGTTTGTCCCTTTTTTTCAGCGGGTTTCTGCGGTCGGTATAAAACAGATACATGTTAGTGCACAACTCCGCAAACATGGAATCATTGTTGTAGAGTTCCATGTAAAGCCATTTCAGCTCGTCGTGGTGTCTTTCCAGTCTTTTTTTAAAAATTTCGTCTGCATTTGCTTTCATCATGATTAGCCTTTCCTGAATGTCTGGCAGGCATTTCCTGCCTTATTTTTAACCCTGTTATTCCAATGTATATATTTCCAATCCGCTTATGGAATCTGCCTCTATTTTATCCGTCAGCCCGCTGACTGCATGGGTAATCACATATTCTCCGCGGTTGACGAATATCTCGATGATATGCGCATCCACGTAAATATCCACATGACTGCTCTCTCTTAGGGGAGGAGTGGATGCCTGCGCTCGGAACATTTCGTTTGGAGGTAAAACGGCGCTTCTGTCTGTGCAGATTCTGCCGCACTGGTAAGAGATCTGATAACCGCCGATATTGGCAGCCTGCCCCTCTTTTAAGTCAAAACTTACCCGATATCCCGCAGTGTCCGCCTGAGCTGGCCGGGTAATCTTTTTCGTGTACATTTTTTCGATATGCGGGTGTACCCTAAAGTAGATATGACCATTTTGATAGTCTACCACCCTGGGGATGCAAAACATGCCGCGCCATTTATTTTCTACCGCATCAGGCATTCGTAGCCAGGCGACCAGAACCCTCCGTCCCGCTTCATCCAGTGTGGTCTGGGGCGCATAGAGATCCAGACCGTAATCCAAATACTGGTAATTGTCCGGAATTTCCATGGAGCAGGTTTGCTCGTCAAAAGAGACTGGCATACAGATTGTATGGTTTTCCTCTAAAGGGGCTTCTTTGAGAAGCCCCATGGGGGAAATAATCAATATTTTGCCGTCGTTCACTTCAAAGTAATCCGGACATTCCCACATCCAGCCAAAATCCTTTTTTGCGGATGCGGTGTTCACAAACTTCCAATCGGAAAGATCTTTACTTTTATAAAAAAGGAGTTCGCCCCTGTTGTCCGCCGTTGTGCTTCCAAGAACCATATACCAGAAGTTCCTGCCACGCCACACTTTCGGGTCTCTTGTGTTCGCCCGGTCTCCGATCCCGCTGTCCATAATGGGGGACAAAACGGTTTTTTTCCGGTTAAAGTTGTCAAAAGTAAAACCGTCCCCGGAAGTGAGCATAAGCTGCGCCGCCTCAAAATCGTCGTTAAGGCAATGGTGAATGTTGTCGGGGTTTGGGCTGAAATAGTGAACCCCCGTGTAAAACAAATACATTTGCCCATTATATTCCACCGCGCTGCCGGAAAAGCATCCGTTTTGATCCGCGTACTGTGTGGGGAAGAGAGCAATTCCCCTATGTTCCCAGTGCACCAGATCCCCGCTTACCGCGTGTCCCCAGTGCATGGTTCCCCACACCGGCGCATTAGGAAAATACTGATAAAAGAGATGGTATTTTCCTTTATAGTAAATAAATCCGTTAGGATCGTTGATCCAATTTCCGGGAGCCTTTAAGTGTATGCAATCTGTATTCATAAACGATCACCTCAATTATTTTACGGCACCTGCGACAACGCCGCCAATGATTTGCTTCTGCAATACAACATAGAGAATGAGGATTGGCAGTACACATAACAGCAATCCTGCCATAATTGTACCATAGTCCGCTGAGTAAGTACCATAGAAACTGTAAGTGGAAAGCGGCAGTGTCAAAAGCTTCTTATCCGTCAGTACCAGCGACGGCAAAAGGAAATCGTTCCAGAAAGCCAGCGAGTTTAATATTACCATTGTTGAGATGGTAGGCTTGAGCAGAGGAAGTACGATCTTAAAAAATGTCTGCGAGTGGGTACAGCCCTCCAGATAAGCAGCCTCCTCCAGCGCGATCGGCACATTTCCCTTGATAAAGCCGTGGAACATGAAGACGGACATTGCCATGGAAAACCCGGTGTGCATGAAGATCAGGGTGATCCTGTGGTTTAAAACGTTCAGGGTACCACCGTAGATACTCACTAACGGAATCATGATTGCCTGAAAAGGAATGATCATGGAAGCTACCATCAAGGCGAAGGTTGTACCTGAAATCACATTTTTATTCCGGACAATATAGTATGCAAGCATGGCTGCAAGCAGCGTCACAAGGACGGTTGCGCAGGATGTTACGATCAGGGAATTTTTAAATGCGTTTAAAAAGTCCATCTGTGTGAAAGCCTTCACGAAGTTGTCAAAGGAAAGTCCCTTGATCGTATAGAGCCAGGAAAACGGGCTCTTGATGATATCCCTTTTCTGTTTTAAGGAGTTGATTACTACCATAAGGAACGGAAACATATACGCGATAAATATGACGATCAATCCGGCCATTGCCAGTGCCCGTGTCGCTTTTGCTTTTGTTCCGCCTACATTTGTCTGATTCATCATGCTTCCACCTCCTGCTTCTTGGTCAGATATACCTGCAGTCCGCTGATACATGCCACAACAATGAACAGGATCAGGGCTTCTGCCTGGCCTACACCGAATTGTCTGGATGTAAAGGCTTTTTCATACACATGCATGGCTGCCATCGCTGTTGTTCCGTAAGGGCCTCCGGATGTCAGTGAAAGGTTTACATCGTATACCATGAAGGCTCTTGACAGAGTCAGGAAAAGGCAGATTGTGATGGAGGACATCATAAGGGGCATAATGATATTTTTAATTTTTGCCCAGCCGGTAGCGCCGTCGATGCTGGCCGCTTCCATGACATCCTCGCTCAGTCCCATGAAACCCGCCACATAAATCAGGATCATATAACCGGATAACTGCCATACGGACACCAGCACCAACGCCGCGAAGGCTTTGCTCGGATCCGACAGCCATGAAATTTCAAACAGATTCCAGCCGGTGCTCTCGCCGATATTGACAAACACTCTGGAGAAAACGAACTGCCAGATATATCCCAGCACGATACCGCCGATCAGGTTCGGCGTAAAGAAGCCGGCCCGGAAGAAGTTTTGTCCCTTGATGCCTCTTGTCAGCAGATATGCGATTGCAAAGGCAATCACGTTCACCAGAACCACAACCACTATGACGTATTTGAACGTCAAAAGAAGCGATGACCAAAACAGCTTATCCTGCACTACGCTTATAAAGTTGGTAAAAGCGATAAAGTGTTTCTCCCGCGCTACGCCGTTCCAGTCCGTAAAGGTCAGATACACACCGTAGAGAAATGGTATGATCACAACCGCAAAGAAACAGAACATGCCCGGCAGTGCAAAAATACAGAAATCTTTTCCTTTATTTTTTGATTCCATTTGCTTACCCTCTTTCCTTTGATGATATAATTACTGCTGTGCCCAGTACTCTTCGATGGACTGGATCAACTCATCCCGGTCGCTTCTGTCCGCCAGATATTTTTGCATCGCTGCGCCCAGAATTGCCCAGTGATCATTCGGTACGATAGCGGATGCATTGAAGGCCGTACCGTTCTGTACATGTAAGTAGATATCCTTGCTCAACGGATCTTCCGGCTCGTAGGGATTATTTGCGAAAGGCGGGATCACGTTGCAGGTTTTAACTAACATCTGCTGGCCGATTTCGCTGTACACGATCCAGTTCAAAAATTCTTTTGCTGCCGCTTTCTGGTTTTCATCCGCCATCTGGCCGTCCAGCATCACCTGCTTAGAAGGGGATCCCTGAATCATCTGGTTGGCGAAGTCGTTTTCATCGTTGTTCAGGAAATAAGGCAGAAAACCGTAAGCGTCATCGTTCTTTGCGCCTGCTTCCTGAAGATTCGGCCATGCCCAGTTCCCGTTAAACCAGAAAGCCGTTTTACCGTCCGCCAGGTCGATTGCCATTTCATCGTAGTCTGCGCCAAGGGGGTCACCCTTTGCTACGTTGTATGCCTTTAAAATATCAAAAGTATTCAGAAATTCCGTCATTCGATTGTAGTTTTTCAGATCCAATTCTCCGCTTTTAATTTGCTCGATAACTTCCTGTGCGCCTGCGGAAGTACCGTCGGAGGTCTCATAGATATACTGTAGCTGGTGTGCGCCCAGAGACCAGTCCTCCTTAGCCATGGAGATGGGCTTTTCGATGCCGGCTGCCACAAGCCTGTCGAGAAGCGCGGTAAAGTCGGCCTGCGTTTTTATGGCAGTGGGATCAAAGGGCTCGCCAAGCGCGGTCTCAATTACCGCCTTATTGTAAATCAGGCCTCTGCCCTCTATACATAAAGGGAAGCTGTATACTTTGCCGTTTACTTCTGTCAGATAACCTTCCGCTTCTTTTGTCCACGCTTCGGCAGTCAGATCCTCGGCCTTTTCCTCGGCCAGCGCGATTACGTCGGTGGTATCCAGAATGGATAAGGTGGGCGGATTGCCGGAGTTATACAGGCTTACTACCTTTGTGTAGGGGGAATCGCCATCCGTTACCGGCATAACCTCTACATGAACGCCTGATTTTTCTTCGAATACGACGGACATTTCCTCCAGGGCGACCTGTATTTCCGCCTTGGAATTTAACAGTGTGATACTGGTTCCTTTCAGGCTGGAATCGTATGCAAATGTGTCAATGGAAGTGTCGATCGGTACCTTTTCCTCCACCTGATTCGGGTCGTCAGGGTCACTCGCGAATCCGAACCGGCATCCGGTCAGACTCATTGCGGCAAGCGCCATTGTGAGCACCGCGGCGACTGTCCTTTTCCTTACTTTCCCTTTCATGACATCGTCCTCCTTCTTTTTCCTTGTCTCCCTTTTGTAACCGGTAAAGTAACCGGTTACTTAACCGATTACGTGTTGTTTTTCCGGCAAAATGTTGCTATACTCTTTTATAGATTTTTATAGAAAGATTAACCGGAAACAGAAAGCACAGGAAGAAATAATTATGGGTTCTGCAAACAATAATAAAAAGAAGAAAGTAACTTTTGACGACATTGCCAGGTATACAGGCTTTTCTAAAACAACCATTTCCCGTTATTTTAATTCCCCGGACTCGCTCACATTAAACAATCAGGAAATCATTTCAAACGCCCTTGTTGACCTGGATTATAAGGAAAACAAGGTGGCGCGGATTCTTGCCAACGGGAAGACGGAATTTATCGGCGTCATTGTCCCAAATCTGCAAAACCATTATTACTCCGAGATGATGAACCGGATTTTACAGACCTATGGGCGCTTTGGCTACAAATTCCTCGTTTTTGTGGGGAATGAGCAGGAGGAAACGGAGCGGCAGTATATTCAGGAACTTCTGGCCTATAACATTGAGGGGCTGATTGTGATGAGTTTTACCCTGCCCTCGGTGGAGCTTGCCAAGCTGCCGATTCCTGTTGTGACGATCGAGAGGGAGGATCGGTATGTATCCAGCGTCAACACGGATAATTACATGGGTGGCGTACAGGCGGCCAGTCTGTTGGCTCACCATAACTGTGATATTCTCATACACATCAATACCACAGATACGACGCCGGAGCGTCCCGCTTATGGCCGTATCCGGGGATTTTTGGATATCTGCGAGGAGAAGGAATGGAACCACCGCCTGATTTACGTCTCGCCGGACAATACCTTTGAGGCGATGCAGGGAAGTTTAAACGAGGTGTTTCAGGAGTTGGAAACTGCCTACGCCGGCATGAGAAAGGGGATATTTGTCTCCGGTGATACCCGCGCCAACATCTTTTTAAATCTGTTGATCCGCAAGTACGGTTCTCTGCCCGGTGATTACCGGATTGTGGGTTTTGATGATTCCCCCATTTCCAGAGAAGCGGTCATTCCCATCAGCACGGTGGGACAGCAGATTGAGAAAATGGCCTATGAAGCTGTAAGTATGCTGGTGGAACAGATGGATGAGCGTAAGAAACGAAGGCCTGTTCTTTTGCAGGAGCCGGTTCACAGAGTATTTGCCCCTATTCTGATCAGACGGGAGACGACGGAGACGGGGGATGAGGCCGTCGGATCCTGATTTAAATTGAATCTCCATGGGCACTGTGTTATAGTGAAAAGAAAGAATTGGCAAATATCTGGAGGTAGCTATGAAACTTGTGGTTTTGGAGCGCAACAGCGTGGGAACGGACGTTGATGTGAGCTGTTTTGAACGATATGGAGA
The DNA here is from genome assembly GCA_002361355.1 of Lachnospiraceae bacterium UBA3310. Lineage (GTDB taxonomy): Bacteria > Bacillota > Clostridia > Lachnospirales > Lachnospiraceae > UBA3282. Next base: position 6,546 of record DESQ01000011.1, on the reverse strand, counting down.
AGTGGATTATTACCCTAACACGGTGGCGGAAAACACGGCGGAGCGGGTAAAAGACGCGGATATCGTCATTGCGAATAAGGCGCCGATGAATGAGGCAACGCTTAAAGATGCGCCGAATGTGAAGCTGATCTGCCTGTTTGCAACCGGCTTTGACAGTGTGGATCTTGCGTATTGCAGAAGCCGTGGAATCAAAGTGGCAAACGTGGTAAATTACAGCACGGCGGCGGTAGTGCAGCATACGCTTCTTTTGGCGCTGGCGCTTGAGGAGAAGCTGGCTTTTTATGATGATTATGTGAAGTCGGGTACTTACGCGAGCCAGGATCGGTTTTCTAATTTTGACAGAGCTTTTGGCGAGCTTGCGGGAAAGACATGGGGTATTGTCGGAATGGGAAATATTGGCCGTGGCGTGGCGCGGGTTGCGCAGGCGCTGGGCTGTAAGGTGATTTTTTATTCCGCATCCGGCAAGAGTAGCTGCACGGAGTATGAGAGGGTAGAGTTTGACAGGCTTCTGGCACAGTCGGATATTTTGTCCCTGCACTGTCCGTTGAGCGACAGGACGAGGGGGCTTATCAATAAAGAGGCTTTTGCCAGGATGAAGAAATCGGCGATTCTTGTCAATGTGGCGAGAGGGCCGGTGGTGGATACCCAGGCTCTCTATGACGCGCTGACAAAAGGACAGATCGCGGCGGCAGGACTCGACGTGTTGGAGAAAGAGCCTATCAGTAAGGATAATCCGCTGGGGAAAATCAAGGACAGCACGAAGTTAATTATCACGCCTCATATGGCCTGGGCGAGCAGGGAGGCAAGAACGCGCCTTGTGGATGAGGTGATGAAAAATATACAGGCTTTTCTGGACGGGGAAGAGAGAAATAGGGTCAATTGATTGAGAAAAAAGAAAAGGGAGAGGACTTTTATGGGAATTGTAATTAGAAATGTGCTGGCGGTATTGCCGGCAGGGGCAGAGGATATCATTCAGGAGACATCGATTTATGTGGAAGGTGACAGGATAACGGGAATTGGGGAAAAGCCGGCAGGATTTACCGCAGACAAGGAGATAGACGGCAAAGATAAGCTGGTGATTCCGGGGTTAATCAACTGCCACACCCACTCCTACATGTCGTTTATGAGAAATGTGGCGGACGACCTTTCCTTTATGGACTGGCTGTTCGGCACCATTGATCCGATCGAGCAGCAGATGACGGATGAGGACACTTATTGGGGTGCGAATCTGGCGATCATCGAGATGATGAAGAGCGGAACAACCTGCTTTAACGATATGCAGATGAATATTCATCAGACCACCCGCGCGGTGAAAGAATCCGGTATGCGCGCCGTGATCTGCCGCGGCCTTGTGGGAAGCGGTAACGATGAGGCAGGGCAGATGCGTCTGCGGCAGGCCTATGAGGAGCGGGACGCGGCGGCAGATTGCGACAGGCTTACTTTCAAACTGGGACCCCATGCGCCTTACACCTGCGACGACGCCTTTTTAAAGATCGTCGCGGCGGAAGCCAAGAAAGAAAATATGGGCATCCACATCCACTTGTCGGAGAGCGAGAGCGAGATTGGCCAGATTCAGGAGAAGTATGGTTGCACACCGATTGCGCTTGCGGAGAAATGCGGTATTTTCGATGTGCCTGCCATTGCGGCGCACTGCGTACAGGTTACCGATGAAGATATTGATATTTTGAAACGGAAAAATGTCAGTGTTGTGACGAATCCCGCCAGTAACATGAAGCTGGGGAACGGGTTTGCACCCATTGCAAAAATGCTGGATGCGGGCGTGAACGTATGTCTTGGTACGGACGGCGCAGCCAGCAATAACTGCCTGAATATGTTCCATGAACTGAGTCTGCTCACATTGATTCACAAGGGAACGGGCAGGACACCTCAGTGTGTCAGCGCGAAGGAAGGGTTTCGGATTGCGACCATCAACGGTGCAAAAGCGCTGGGTCTGGAGAGGGAGATTGGTTCTATCGAGGTGGGAAAGAAGGCAGATCTGGCGATTCTCGATCTGAATACACCGTCCCTTACACCCAGAAACAATCTGCTGGCAGGATTGTCTTATTCCGCCAACGGATCGGAGGTTGATACTGTCATAATCAACGGGCAGGTTACGATGGAGGGACGCAAAATACTGACGATGGATGAGAAACTGGTCTATGGAAAAATCCAGGATATTATTGTCAGGATGGGGCTTGATAAGAAAACTTATTGATAATTATGGAAAAATAGTAAATTATTTGTTATAATTATTGTATATTTTACACATTGGGGGAGGGAACGGAAATGCTGGCAACATTGATACCGTATTTTGACAAGGATATGAAGGTTTCGGCTTATGCATTGGCCTCGCAGAGAGAGAACAGTCTTTTGAATCCGCCGATTTTCGGAACGAGCAGCCCGAACGGACTGGCGGAGATTGAGGGTTTGGAGATTGTACACAATATTGGGCTTGATACGCTTTCACCCGGAACGGATGTGTTGATTCCGGTGACCCATATTGCGGTATTTTCCGATCTCGAATCGAAGTGCGATGAATTTCGCGGCAGGGTAGTGCTGGTGTTTGACGGTGAAGTGGAGAACAACGACGCGTACAGAAACCGCTTTAAGCAGTTGAGAGAAGAGGGCTATAAGCTGGCGATGTCGAAGCTGCCCGTAAAGCGCTACGAGGAAAACAAAGAACTGTTGCGATTGATGGATTACGTTATTTTGGATCAGAAAGAGGTGGATCTCTCCAAGGTAAAGATCTATTTCAGACGGCAGTACCCGCAGATTAAGATCTGCGTGGGGAATATTGACAATCAGGATATTTTCGACAGCTTAAAGGACGACAGCGATTTCCATTTATTTGAGGGTAAATTCTACCGTATTCCGATTACCAAGGGCGAGACGGAGGTTTCCCCGTTAAAGATTAACTATCTGGAACTGATGAATATTGTCAACGATGTGGACTTTGAACTGACGGAGGCGGCGGATGTCATCGGGCGTGACACCGCGCTGGTGGTGGAGTTGTTAAAAATGGTGAACCATATTGCCATCAATTCCCAGGTAACGTCCATCCGTCACGCGGCGGCAATTTTGGGACAGCGTGAGTTAAAGAAATGGATTAACACCGTGATCACAAAAGAACTGTGTGCGGACAGACCTAATGAAGTTGCCAGGACATCCATGCTCCGGGCAAAATTTATGGAGTGTCTGGCGCCGGTATTCGGCCTTGGGATGAAGTCCGCGGAAGTATTTTTGATGGGATTGTTTTCCATTCTGGATATTATTCTGAATATGTCCATGGAGGAGGCGCTCAAGAAAGTTACCGTTTCCAAGGAGATTGAGGATGCGCTGGTGCGCAGGACGGGAGATTTGGCGGGTATTTATTCCTTTGTGGTAAGTTATGAAGCGGCGGACTGGCAGGAAGTCAGCAGACAGCTTATCGTGCTTAACGTGGATACCGATACGATTTATCAGGCCTATACAGAGACAGTTTGCTGGTACAAGGAGATGTTTTTTGAGACCAGCGTATAAATGAAGGCAGGTCTTATAAAAATAAAAAGTGATGATAGGACAGACGACCATCACTATAATAAAAATTCGGCTGATTAATATTCTTAAGGAGGAAACTATTATGAGTAGCGAAATCAGAGACATTAATCTTGCCGAATCCGGTGAGAGAAAGATCGAGTGGGTTAAAAGAAACTGTGATCTGCTCCGCACACTGGAGAAAGAGTTTACGGAATCGAAACCATTCGCGGGTAAGAAGGTAGCGCTGTCTGTTCACCTGGAGGCAAAGACCGCTTATCTGTGCCTGGTACTGGCAGCCGGCGGCGCCGAGATGTATGTGACGGGATCAAACCCTCTCTCCACACAGGATGACGTGGCGGCGGCGCTTGTCAAAGCAGGTCTTGAAGTACACGCATGGTATGATGCGACCCCGGAGGAATATGAGACCCATATCCGCCATGTGTTGGAAGTGGGGCCGAATATCATCATCGACGACGGTGGTGATCTGGTGTCAATGGTGCATACGCAGATGCAGCACCTGATTCCGAATATCATCGGCGGCTGTGAAGAGACCACCACAGGCATCATTCGTCTGGAGGCGATGAACAAGGCGGGAGAATTGAAGTTCCCCATGGTGCGTGTCAACAATGCGGCATGTAAGCATTTCTTTGATAACAGATACGGTACAGGCCAGTCCGTTTGGGACGGCATTAACAGAACGACGAACTTGATTGTAGCAGGTAAGATTGTGGTGGTAGCGGGCTATGGCTGGTGCGGTAAGGGCACGGCGATGAGAGCGAAAGGGCTTGGCGCGCGGGTTATTGTCACCGAGATTGACCCGATCAAGGCGATCGAGGCAGTTATGGACGGATTTGATGTAATGCCGATGAAGGAGGCCGCTAAGGTAGGCGATTTCTTTGTTACCGTGACAGGATGCGACGGCGTGATCGACAAGGAAGACTTTGCGGAGATGAAAGAAGGCGCCATTCTCTGTAATGCGGGACACTTTGACTGCGAGATTGATATGGCATGGCTGAAGGCAAATGCGGTGGAGACCAGAGAGCAGAGAAAGAATATTATGGGCTACAAGCTGCCTACGGGTCAGTGGATTTTCGTACTTGCAGAGGGACGCCTTGTAAATCTGGCAGCCGGCGACGGACACCCCGCAGAGATTATGGATATGAGTTTTGCAATTCAGGCACTCTCCGCGAAATATCTGGTGGAGCACGGCAAGGAGCTTCATGAGAAGCTGATTGATGTGCCGGAGGAAGTGGATAAGGATGTGGCGAAGAGGAAACTGGCATTCCTCGGCAAGCAGATCGACGTGCTGACGCCGGAGCAGGAAAGGTATTTAAACAGCTACGCGCTGTAACTTGATGGAGATGGAAAAGAAAGCAGAAAAGTTTGCGACGGATTTATTACAGTATTTGAATGAAAGTCCCACGGCCTATCACGCGGTAGAAAATGCCGCGGCGTTGCTGCGGGAACAGGGATTTCAGGAGTTGAAGGAAACGGAAAGTTGGTCGTTAAAAAAGGGCGGGAAATATTTTGTAATCAAAAACAATTCGGCGGTGATAGCGTTTGCAGTCGGTAAGGGTGATCTTGCAAAAGAAGGATTCCGTATCATAGGCGCACACACAGATTCTCCATGCCTGAAAATCAAACCGGGCGCGTGCAGCGTCACACCGGACGGTTATGTCAAGGTGAATGTGGAGATTTACGGCGGCGCTATTTTAAATACCTGGTTTGACAGGCCGTTGGCCATGGCGGGGCGGTTGATTGTGAAAGAGGATGGCGCGCTGCGGGAAAAGTTAATTCAAATTGACAAGCCGGTTTTTCTGATTCCCAATCTGTGCATTCATTTTCACAGGGATGTCAATGAAAAGGGCGCTTATAATAAGCAGACCGATATGATGCCGCTTTTCTGTATGAAAAAAGAGGACATAAACAAAGAAGATTATCTGCGGAATCTGATTCGGGAGGAAGCGGGCATAGAAAAAACGGAGCTTGTGGATTATGAGTTGTTTTTATATGAATACCAGAAAGGAATTTTTACGGGGAAAAATCAGGAGTTTATCTCTGCGTCACGGATTGACGATCTGTCCATGGTTTACGCGGGACTTTGCGCGTTGACAGAAGCCAAGACAGGCACGGGTTGTCGGGTGCTTGCCGCGTTTGATAATGAGGAGGTGGGAAGCACCACCGCGCAGGGGGCGAACTCCGGGCTTTTGCGGGAACTTTTGAACCGGATTTGTAAAAATCTGGGATTGACGGATGAGGGATATTTTCAGGCCATCGCCAATTCCACTTCCATTTCGGCGGATCTGGCGCATGCAGTGCATCCCAATTACGGGGATAAACATGACACAGAGACACGCCCCGTCCTAGGGGGAGGGCCTGTGATTAAGTATTCCGCATCCCAGCGGTATGCCACGACGGCGATGAGTGCGGCTTATTTTGTGGAAGCCTGCGAGCGAGCCGGTGTCCCCTGCCAGAAATTTGTAAACCGGAATGATATTGTGGGCGGTTCTACCATAGGCCCGGCGCTTTCCGGTCTGACCACGATTCCCACCGTGGATATAGGTGCGCCGATTCTGGCGATGCACTCGATCAGGGAATTTGGGGCTGTGGAGGATATGGTTAATACCGAACTGGCTTTCCGGGCGTACTACGAGGGCGAAGCATAGATGAGAGGGAATTTATGAGCCGATGATCTCCAGTCCATCGGGAAAGCCGCATATTGCGAGGGCACAGGTATTTGTGAGCTGTATGTTATCTTTGAAAGGATATGCCACTTTCCCCTTTTTTTCTCCCTCGGCACAATGAACATCCAGCTTAGTATCTATCAGCCCTAAATTGCCAGACAGATTATTAGAAAAAATAAGACTTCCCGCACTTACTCCGATTACCACGCCGTCAGCCTGAATATATGCCATCAGGGTTGTATGAAAACCGGTGGCATTTATTCTTTGAAGTAAATAAGCCGGATCCCCGCCACACAAATATACCACATCAAACTGTTGCAGTTTAAACTGTACCCTTTGTCAAGGA
>DESQ01000009.1 GCA_002361355.1 Lachnospiraceae bacterium UBA3310 | reverse complement strand
TTCAAATTTTGAGATAGGAGAATATAAATGACAAGAGAAGTGAAAGCTGAATTAGTTGGTGGAATATGTATTATTATTGCTGCTATAATTGGTATTTTTTCTTTTAATATCAATAACGAAAAAGATAATTTATTGGAAATGTATGAAAAGGTATGTTTAGAAAATGCAGATTTAAAGACGAAAAATTTAGATTTACAAAATCAAATTTTGTCTGTGACCGAAGAAAATGAATCATTGAAATCAGAATTACTATCATTAAAAAATAGTAAGGATCCAGATATTATTGAATCAACCAATAAATCTAATAAAAAAGTAAGTATTTTTGACTTAAAAACATTTAAAGGCGAAGGTGGATGGCATAAATCCACTGATGATATTGATTACACAGATACATATGATAACGAATATGTAACTTCATATTGGGGAAAGCATTATGCTATTTCAGAAAATATTAAAACTTCTTTACCCATTTATTTATTAGATAATAAATACTCTGTTTGTGAAGGTCAAATGGCTTGGTCTAAAGGAAGTAAAAATATTGAAGGAAGTGCTTGGCTTGAATTCTACTCTGGTGATGAATGTATTTACACGACGGAGCCAATATCAGCAGATAGTAAAATTTTAGATTTTAGTTTTAGTGTTGAAGGAGTAGAAAAACTAACTATTGTGAGAAATGCTACAAAAGATATGAATGATTGGGATACAATACATATAGTTTATCCTTATTTAAATTTAGTAGAATAATATTAAAGAAGAGACTGACTCGAACTCATAAATAACACCGTCTGTTTACTAAAAAATCATACATGCAAGAATTCTCCTTTCTTGCACTTTTGCATAAATTTTGTAGTGTTCTCAACTGTTCTCAAACTTTTCAAAAATAAAAAAGCCCAGAACGCCCTATTTTACTAGACTTCCAAGCATTTAAACCAATGCTGGTGGTGGGACTTGAACCCACACGTGGTTGCCCACAACAGATTTTGAGTCTGCCTCGTCTGCCATTCCGACACACCAGCTTATGAAAAACCCGGTTACGACAAGTCGTAACCGAGTTATATCTTACCACACCATCACACTATTGGCAAGTTTTTTATGCGCCCACAGTTCTAATTTTTCATACCATCTTCCTGCTTCCACCGTAAAGACCCATATTTTTTCTTGTAATATTGTCATACCACTCATCCCAAATATCGTCCTCGTCAAAGAGCGCATTGATAATATAGGAACGGGTCGGCGTTTCACTCACCTCGAGCATAATTAAAATCCATCCCAATTTGATAATCTGATCCTGGATGAGTCTGAAAAAATACTTGGCTGCATTCTCCACCGTAGGAACCGTCTTATCGAAGGGCGGGCAGCTATTTAAAAGCTTATCCTGATACTGCTCCATGATCTCATCCATCTTCCGCTCAATATTGGTAAACGGTGTCATTTCGCTCTGTGTAGAGATAACGCTTATAATGATTTCCCATGTATGCGGATGCACCTCTCCGGGTTTATCGTTAATAATGATATAATGGTTCATATTCAGATAAAATTTAAATTTGTATTGTCTGTATGCGTTTTCCATGAACTCTCCTCTGCTTTGATGGTTTTAAAGGTTTCTCCAATATTTTAAGCAACAGCGTCCGTATACCAAATATAAAGAAAAAGTCATGTCTTACCGTCTCGTTCACCATCTTGCGTTCTTCTGTAAATGTCAGCGTCTTCCAACTGCTCTTGCGCTTAATGGAATTGATAATTCCCGCAAATCTTACAAAGAAAGCAAAGAGATTATAAATCGGCAGCGCAAACAGATATAAAAGCTTCCTCGCATAATAACGGCGCAATGAAGGATATCCCTTTAAGAACGAAATAATATTCAGATAATACAAAAAGGAACTGAACACATAAAGCGCATAAATAAGCACACAGGCTACCAAAACATTATGAAAATTGTAATTCATGCAGCCAAGTGCAATCAGGACAAAATACCAAATCATCCGCGGGAAAGCAAAGGTATGGTCTGTCATCAGCAGACGAATGACAAAATCATTGAAATATCCCGTAATCGGCCTATGCAGCTTATTTTTTAAGAACATATGGGAAACTTCCAGTTCACCGATCTGCCATCTCTGCCGCTGTGTATAAAATTTATTGATACTCTCAATCGGGTCAACCATGAAAATAGCGTCATTGCACAAATGTACCTTTTTCTTCAAAATTGCCCGAATCTGGAATGTCAGGTGCGTATCCTCGCAGATTGTATTCGTATTATACAAGAACGTTTTCATCAATACCGATTTACGGAAGGATGAAAAAGCGCCCGACAACGTATAGATACTGTTAAACTGCGATTCAAAATTTCTGCCGGCAAGGAATGCCTGCGCATACTCCATAAATTCCAGTTTCCTGAACTGCTTTAAGAAAAATCCTTTCGTATCTTCAATCAGCGCAGGCTCAATCAGGATCACACCCGTCATACAATCTATGTCGGAATAGGTTTCAAACTGCCTGACAATATTCATCAGCGCATTTTCATCCAACACGCCATCGCTGTCGATATTGATCACATATTTACCGTTACTGTTAAAAATTGCTTTGTTAAGCGCCTTTGACTTTCCCTGTTTGGAATGCATCCACCACATGGCAAGTTCCGGGAAAGCGATCTGCGCCTTCTGGAAAATCTCAAAGCTGTCGTCCTTAGACCCGTTATCCACAAGCATAATCTCAATCAGATGATTCGGATAAGTGGATCTGTCGACAGATTCAATACAGCGGTATAATGTCTGTCCGGAATTATAGACCGGTATCATCAGCGTGATATTGGGCAAATAATCCAGCTTAATATCTTTGGCAAGCCTGACGCGCTTGAACAATAAAATAAAGAAGTTTCCAACCGCCGGAATAATCTCTATGATAAGGGGAATGATAATCCATGCCGCCCAGAAAAATATCTCATTCGCTAACCTCGTTATCATATCCAAACTCTCCTACTCGTTGTTTGCGTATCTGCGCCCTTGTGAAAATATAAAAATATAAAATAATGGAAAGCGCGTAGAAAATCAGTCTTCCCACGATCGTATGCGCAACATAATAGGACTCATTGCCAAACCAGTTAATAACCAGGCAAATGGAAAACAGCCTGATAATATTCGCGGCTATGATCCACAAAATGCCCACCAGTGACAATATCAATTTTTCCTTTTTCGAATATACAGCGAAAAACCATACCAGCGAAATAAACACCAGAATCTCAATCACACCGCCGCACTCAAAATCCACATAAAGGGAAATAGGGCCGTCCGCATTTTCCACAAAAAGAATCGAATGCGACGTATATGACTTAAAGATTCCTAACGCATTCCCCAAAAGCCCCGTCAAAAAGCAGGTCAGCGTCGTTAAAATTTTAGTCAGGACATTCCGCAGCAGGAAAAAGGAAAACAAAAACGTTCCGATACTGCCTGTCAGGAAATAGAAAAATTCAAGCTTTCTTCTTTTAAAGACCGTCAGAATATAGATCCAGACAGCCAGCAGCACAATATACAATATTGCAAATTTAATCATCTAACCAGTCCACCTCCTCCTGCTCCTTTGCATATCTCTGACGAACCCTCTCGCAATATTCATCCATGGATTTTTCCAGCACCAGACTGTAAACATTGCCAAGCATGGGCCTTTCGCCGATACAATAGGTCGAGATCGGACTGTCCCCCATTTCCAGAAGAAGAAGGTTCATCCCGTTTCTTTTAAAAACCGGTTTCAGATCCCAATAAAATACCTCGCCCATATTCTCCAGCGTCGGTACTGTCTCATTAAACGGAGACAACTCATTTAACCGGATTCCCCGATAGCGGTCAAAATAACGCTGCAGAATATTTTCACTGTTTACAAAAATGGGATGATCTTCCTGCTCTTCTATGACATAGATGCCCACACAAAATGTGTGGGCATGCATCTTTTTGGGGTCATCCGGCGTCAGATTATGCATCGCATTAAAAGTTATATGGTATAAATACGCTTCATGCCTTTCACTCATGCAATGCCAAATCCTTCCTTCTCGTTTTTCTTCTTGATCCACATACAGCTTGTGGGAACCAGTAAAAAGGCTGCCGCCGCAAACGGTTCTGCGCCTGTCGATGCGCCTGCCACCGATAAATGATCCTTCATCAGATTCGGCGATGTATAGGATATCATATTGTAATTACTCAAATCCATATTCGGATTCTGCTTCACAAACTCAGACAACGGAATCTTCAGTTCCAATTCATTGTTCACATTGCCGTCCTTAACGAGGTAATAGGCAACGGCGCCGTCTACCATTGTGTAAGAGATGGAACCGTCAGCATGTCTCACGTCTACCTGATAGACGCCCGGCGTGGCATTCGTATTAGAAAGAGAAGAACCTGCCGGCCATTCTACCTGATACGACGCCTTTGTACCGTTGTTCTCGTCAAGCCAGAACGTATACCAGTTTCCGTTACCCAACTGCCCTGTGCTGAACTCTCTTGCATAAATAATACGCAGATATATGTTTTCGCCATCGCTGTAAAGCTTCATCTCATGCCGCACATCCGTGGTGTTCGGATCTGTATAATGTACGCCGTCTATCCACGCATCCGGCTTATCCCAGTTAAATTCATAGGATGCCGGAATGTCGTCCCATCCGGAAAAGCTTCCGTCTACCGGCGGCGCAGAAGCGCTGCTGCCAAGTGTTGATTCCAACCCATTCTCAACAGTCTCAATGACCATTTCCAGCGCATTCTTATCCCCTTCCGGCTCTTCCACCGTACTTGCGGGCGCACCCTGACTGATTATTAACATAAGGTTTCCGTTTTCATCCACGTAGCTGTCGATAATCGTGCCAGCCGGAACCTCGTCGGATATCATATACTGCTTTACCGCATTGGCCTCTCCGTCGTAATCGGCCGCGATCGTAGTATAATCCACTCCTACTAAATCAGAGGGTTTCAGCTCTTCGCCGTTCTTATTCACAAATGTCTTCTCCGGCTGCCCCTCTACAGAATCCGCAGCCGCAGTATCATCTGCTGCCGTTTCATCTGCTGCCGGGTCTTCTTCTCCAGTCACATCATCCGGATTCTGTACATCCTGCTGTGTGCCTTCATCCTGTCCTGCCCCGGAACCTGCTTCATCAGTTACAGGAGCCTGCGTCTCCCCGCTTGGAACGCTGCCGCCATCGATCGTGCCGGACTCCGTGTCCGCCGGGCTTGTACTCTCCGGCTGGCTCGTACTTTCTGATTGACTTGTGTCCTCTGCCTGACTTGTTTCACTGTCATTTCCCTCTTCCCCGGCATCCTGGGAAGTATCAGACGAATCAGAAGACTGATCATCCGACGTTGCCTCCACATCCGTCGGAGATTCTTCCTCCGCAGATACGAACTGCATATTCGCACTGATCAATGCAACTGACAGTAACAAAGTAAGCGTCAACTTCTTTGTTTGCCTTCTCATACCGCTCTCCTCCTTTTACTTGCACATCTCATCATTTTTCACTATTGGTTTCATTATTTTCCAACAGGACATAGATAGCGATCCACATAATTCCCAGTATAACGATGCCGAGTATGCTGAGAATCATTCCTTCTCTGTGTCCTGTATGAACAATCCTCAATGTGGTATCTCCCTGATTGACAACAAGAAGATCCTCCTGCGTTGTAATAATTCTATCCGCCTCTAACGCATCTACCCCCGCAATATTGCAATTGACGTTATCATCCTGCGCGTGCACGGTAATCCGGGCGGAATCCCTCTCTACCTGTATCGGAACGATGACAGGCTGCGGCAGCTCTTCCGACGACAATGACAATTCCTCGTCAAGGAAACGCTTCAAATCCTGATTGTGTGTCGTCAGATAATAATAAATCAGGTTAAATCCCATAAAAGTGACATTTGGATCATGATTCTGCCCCCAGTACACCAGATGGCTCTTATCCTCATAAACCGTTTCCTTCACCACATCTTCACAGCCGGAAACATAAACCGTATCCCAGACAGGGTAACTGCCCGCCTGAAAATCCAGTTTAAACTGATTCCCATTGCTGTTTTCCAAAACCGGGAAATTCTCAACAAACTGCACAAACTGCGCGTATGCGTCCATGAACTCATTTTTCCCCGTTATGTTATTCACCGGAATATGCTGCATATCTATATATACTTCCGTTCCTTTGGCGGATAGTTCTTTCAGCATATTCTCCGCCTTCTCCTTCTCGCGGTAAGTGAAGCCGGACAAATATAATTTATGGTACTGTGATAACTCTTCTACCGTATAATCTTCGATACACGCACTGGCGCCATATCCAAAAGAAGGATAAATATAACTAATATAATAAGAGTTATCCCCGATCGCCAGATTCTCATAGTGCGTAATCACGCCGTAAGCGCTCTCAACCGCTGTCTCTTTGAAAACAATCACATTTTCATTTTCCGCCACCACTTCATAACCGTTTCGTCCGGCAGCGGCAATCAGGTTCTCATAGGCGCCTTCCTCCAGAAGGGATTTCAATATAACAGCCGTATCGTTACCGTACAGCAGTAATCTGTCAAACATATAATCATAAAAGCCGTCAAAAAACGCTTCGTTCAGCGCCATCTGGTTTCGCACCGTCTGCGCGTTTTCATAATCCCAGCCGAACATGGAATCCACATCCTGGCAGGCAAAATACCATTGGGGAAAAGCCCCGAGTGTCGCCATATCCATAAGCGCAACTCTGTTATCCGTCCATGCTGCCGCTTCCGCCAATAAATAATTGTCAATCAGCGTTTCGTCTTCCCGCAGCGCATAATCGCCTTCCTGCATAGACAACACCAACGGAATCCCCTCTCCTACCATCACACACAAAGCAATAAGAAGAAAAAACAATCTTAACCGCTCCCAGCTCAATAAGGTAATGAAAAGGACTGCTGTTATAGAAATCAGATACCAGTAACTTCTCTGCAGTGTCGGTGAGGAGATCAGTTTCCTGACCGGCTCCATAATCGAAAAAGATAATACGCAAAAAACAATCGTCAAAAAAAATCCCGCAAACCTCTTTTTATCCGTCGTGATCAGTCCGAGTATGGCAATCACCAAAATCGGAATGCCAAGAGAAAGATCCACATCCCACTGGGAGGAATATGCCCTTGTCAGCAAGCCGCCGGACAATGCCGGATACAGGAAATATCCCATAACCACATACAGCAGCAATATATTTCCGATTGCCGAAGCCTCAAACTTCCATTCTTTTACGGCAATCGCATAGAAAATAAGGTAAATCACCAGCACCCCGCCAAAAGCAATGGCGAGAATATAATGCGATAAAACCAGAAGACACATCATAGCCGAAAAAGGTAAAACTGCCAGTCTGTTCTTCCATGTGATAAAGCTATGCAAGAAATAGAGAATACCCGGAATCAGCGCAAGCCCCATGGCGATATCCAGACTGCCTTCCAGAATCACCGCCGTAAATGTTGATGGCAGCAGCAGAAAAGCAATACCGGCAAAAAATGAGGCCACTATTTTTCTCTGTTTTACGCCAAACAGGAAAAAACCCATCATGGAAATAAATGCCATGATCCCGTAACCAATACAAATACCAATGTGGAAATCCGCATCGAAGATGTCGGAAATCATGTTAATCGCAATGTAAACAGTAGGTGGGGAATAGCGAAAAATCTCATAGCCGTTATACCAGTCCCCGACATAAAGCGGATATAAAGCGCCCTCGCGCATCGATGCCGCAACTGCATCCAGCTTATACAACTGGGCATATACAGCGTCTCCATGCAGATAAAACCCGGAACCATAGAGAAAAATTCCCACGCCCGCAGCAATTACAACAGATAGTATGATCGATGTTATGTAGTTGCTTGCCCTGTGGGCTACGCGGACAGTACTTTTCATTTGCATCCAACGCTTTCTGATTCTCTTAAACTATCGTTCCACATAGGACTTTATGCCTATGCTTCACCTGTTGTTATAATAATAACATATTCTTTTGATGCAGGCAATACTTTCTGACAATTTACCCCCCCCCCCTTAATTTTCAGGCACTTTTTTACGGTAAGTCGGCAAAATACTCCTGCAGCATATAATAACTTTTCCTCGGACGTTCAAAATAAGGATAGTAATCCCATTCCTCCCATGTATACGGATTCATTTTGATCGTATTTTCTTCGTCCGTCCCAAGACCGATCCGGATATCTTCAATGAAGGTTCCCGAAAATCCGCCATTTGCCCAGTAATCATCCTCGATCTCTCTTCTGGAAGGATCCCTGAAATTTAGCAAAAGCCACGGAATGCGGATTTCCAAAACATCGTCCTGATAACAAAAATCAGCGAGAGAATTATATTCCTCCGAGTCAAAATCACTGGTTCCGAACACAAACTTTCCCGCCGGGAACCGCTGCATCGGAATAATCTCCGCGCGATCCTGTAAAACAAGTTCCCGTTCCACAAGGAAATAAATGGGCTGGAATAACGTATTGTCCGGCTGCTTCATCTCAGCCGTCGTCTTAATCTCTTTGTCGTATTTGTCATATTCATACTGATATAAATCATAATAGCTCTGCACAAGCATCTGCGTATCTTCCTGTCCGTCTACCACGAGCATAAAATCCGCCGGCGCGCTAAGAGTCTTGTCTTCATAAACAGAGCTTCCCGAATTTGGCGTAATGTCGAACGGAATATAAAACTTTTCCGAATCATAGTCCGCACCTTCTTTTCTGACCATCAGATAAAGATACGTGCAATCGTGCTTGACCGACAACGCCGCTTCCTCCGTTTCCAGCAAAATATCTTCCGCGCCCCAGTCAGAATCATCACCGTCTATGATAACGGTTTCTTTCCCCTCCCCCGCCACAAAATCCAGCAGGCCAAAATGCTGTTCACACGTCATCATATCGCACCAGTATGCCCTGCGGTCAGGATTCGTGTAGTTTTCCGTATTCCATGTTCTCTTAAACCACTCGTCCTGCCATGTGAAAACGATGCCGCCGGCATACCCGGTATCATAGATATCCTCCATCATGGAAACAAGCATTTCTCCCTGCTGGGTTTCCGACTTATTGCCCTGGTCAAACCCGGTATAAATATTGGCATGCGTCATACCTCTCGATACGGGGATGCCAAGCTCCGCCACAAGCACCGGTACATGATGCTCTTTCATCAAATCTTCCAGATAAGCTTTGTAGGTATTGACTTTTCCTTCCTCATCCTTGTAATTGCTGTATTCCAGTTCCGTATACAGGAAGTTGGGATAGTACGGATAGATATGATAGGAGGCGAACAGACCACACAAAAATGCATCTGACACTTCCAGATTCTCCACATTCAGATCCACACTGTACTCTTCTTCCATCGTTTCACTCGGATGCTCCAGGATATCCGCCGTCGGCCAGTTTGAATAGCTCAAAGGTCTCTGCATCCCATAGTGTTCCATCTCGTAGCTTAAGATGTAATCCCCCGTCTGGGCCCAGAATACTTCAAAGGGCTCCAGATCATCTGCGCTGATATAAGTGCCTTCATAAGAGCGAATGTCCGGATTGCACTCGTTGGTAGTCGACACGAAAGTCGCGTCTGACTCTATACCCAGAATCCATCCGATGACATAAGAAGAAACATCGTACCGGTAAGTCCCGTACGCCTTTCCTGTCTGTTCCTTGATCGTGCAGTTGCCATGCAGAAGGTCTACAATATCCTTCATATCCTTCTGTAAAATGGTATACATTTCCTCGTCAAAGGCATTCGCTGTTTCCACCAGCCTCGTCTCGTCATACCATGTGCCGTGAAAAAGATAAAGCGGCTCTTTTGCCGTCTGGTTGAACTCATAAAAGGCTTCATAAAACTCTGGCGGCTGTACCGTATAGACTCTGATGCAGTTCGCGTTCATCTCACTGATCTGCTGAAACCATCTGGCATATTCCTCTTTCGTAATTGCCGCCTCTCCCGGAAAATAACCGGGCTTTCCGAGTCCCATGTTGACTCCTTTTAAATAAATGTCCTCAAAATCCGTCCCGTTATAAACGGCAAGGTATTTCCCCTGCGTCTTAAAATAATAGCTTACGCCGTCGGAGACATAAGGCTCTATTCTGTTCACAGGCTGTATCTGCATTTCCCCCGGTTCCTCTGTCAGGGCTTCTGTCTCCTCCGTGCCTGTTTCTTCCTCCGAAACGGCATCCTGACCATTTGTTTCCTGAGACTCTATATGTACGGCTCTGTCTCCCTCCTCAGCCGGCAGTTCCTCTATTTTCTTTCCGTATTCGCTTTGACATGCCGTCAGAAATAACAGCAGCACAGCCAGAGAAGCCGCTTTGATCCGCTTTGTTCCTCTCATATTGAAACCCTTGTCCTTTCCAAACCTGCCCGTTTCTATACTACAGCCCCAATTTTTCATATACGTCAAATCCGTCCAAGGTAGCAAAGTAATCCTTCGGCGTCTCGGCACGTCTGATCAACTGCACGCTACCGTCCTCTTTCAGCAGAAGCTCCGCAGACTTCAGTTTACCGTTGTAGTTATATCCCATAGCATAGCCGTGTGCTCCCGTGTCATGGATAACAAGATAGTCCCCCCTGTCGATCTTGGGCAGTTTCCTGTCAATGGCAAACTTGTCGTTATTCTCACACAGAGACCCCGTCACATCATACACATGGTCGCAGGGCGCATCTTCCTTCCCCAGCACCGTAATGTGATGATAGGCGCCATACATGGCAGGGCGCATCAGATTTACCGCACAGGCATCCACACCAATGTACTCCTTATGGGTATGCTTCTCATGAATGGCCTGCGTCACAAGCGCGCCGTAAGGGCCAGTCATAAAACGCCCCATCTCCGTATAGATTGCGGTCTCCCCCATGCCTGCGGGCACAAGCACCTCGTCGAACATTCTGTGCACGCCCTCGCCGATAGCACGGATGTCATTTGCCGTCTGGTCAGGTTGATAGGCAATTCCCACACCGCCGGAGAGATTGATGAACTCGATCTGCACGCCCGCCTTCTCCTTGACCTGAATCGCCACCTCAAAAAGCTGTTTTGCCAGTTGCGGATAGTATTCGTTGGTCACGGTATTGCTGGCGAGAAAAGCATGCAGGCCAAAATGCTTCACCCCTTTTTCCTTCAAAATCCGATAGCCCTCCAGAATCTGTTCCGGCGTAAACCCGTACTTGGAATCACCCGGGTTGTCCATAATGCCGTTGCTTAATTGAAATACGCCGCCCGGATTGTAACGGCAGCTCATCGTCTCGGGGAGCTTTCCCAGAATCTTTTCCACAAAATCAATGTGCGTGATATCATCCAGATTGATGATGCCGCCCACCTTCGCACAGTACGCGTACTCCTGCGCCGGCGTGTCATTCGACGAAAACATGATATCTTTGCCGTTAATACCGAGCGCGTTACTTAACATCAGCTCCGTCAGGGACGAGCAGTCACAGCCCGCACCATACTCATGCATCATCTGTATCAGGAACGGATTCGGGCAGGCCTTCACCGCAAAATATTCTTTAAATCCCTTATTCCATGAAAAGGCTTCCTGCACTGCTTTTGCATTCTCCCTGATTCCCTTTTCATCATAAATATGAAAAGGCGTCGGATATGTCTTCACAATCTCCTCTATTTGTTCTTTTGTCACAAACGGTATTTTTTTCATCTTTAGAACATGCTCCTTTCGCACGCGCTTTTTGCGCATTCTTATATTATCACTGACCTTTGTCTTTTGTAAATATCCTTGTACGCATTTCCACTATTTAGATAAATCCCCACCGAGCAGATATAATACCTGTCAGATGGGGATTTTATGTATGGATTCCATTATTTAGCTATGTCTTCAATCTGCCAGTCAATCGGTTCAACGCCATTCGCTTTCAGGAACTCATTGCACTGGCTGAAATGCTTACAGCCGAAAAATCCGCGGTATGCGGAGAGCGGACTCGGATGCGGCGCCTTTAAAATCAGATGCTTCGGATTGGTAAGCATTGGGATCTTACTCTGCGCGGGACGCCCCCACAGCAGATACACAATCGGCCGATCCTGCCCGTTCACCGCCCGGATCACCGCGTCCGTAAATTCCTCCCAGCCCTTTCCCTGATGGGAATTTGCCTGATGCGCCCGCACCGTCAAAACCGTGTTTAAAAGCAATACCCCCTGATCAGCCCATTTCTTCAAATACCCGTTATCCGGAATGTAACAGCCCAGATCGTCATGCAGCTCCTGATAAATATTCTGCAAAGACGGCGGAATCTCCTTCTGATCCGGCAGCACCGAAAAGCTCATGCCGTGCGCCTGATGCTCGTTGTGATAGGGATCCTGCCCTAAAAGCAGTACCTTTACTTCTGAAAGCGGCGTGAAGTGAAAAGCATTAAAAATATCGTCTGCAGGCGGATACACCACCTGTTTGCTGTACTCCTCCCGCACAAACATGTATAGGTTTTTATAATAAGGCTTATGAAATTCATCGTCCAGAGCCTGTGCCCAATCATTTGCCAGCATCGCCATATCCGTTTCTCCTCTTGCACCTACACTGACACGATTTTACAACCGCACAGAAATTCCTCTGTCCCGCAGATACTTTTTTAAATCCATGATCTCCATTTCTTTGAAATGGAATAGAGACGCCGCCAGCGCCGCCTCCGCCTTCCCTTCTGTGAATGCCTCGTAAAAATGCGCCATTGTCCCCGCACCCCCGGAAGCAATCACCGGAATGGATACATTTTCCGCAACGGCTCTTGTCAGTTCCAGATCATAACCGGCCTTGGTACCGTCTCCGTCCATGCTGGTCAGAAGAATTTCACCCGCGCCCAGCTTTTCCGCCTTTGCGGCCCACTCCACCGCATCAATTCCCATATCCACGCGGCCGCCGTTTTTATAAATGGTAAAACCGTCTCCGTCAGTGCGCCTTTTGGCGTCAATCGCCACCACCACGCACTGGCTTCCGAATTTATCAGCCGCTTCACTGATCAGGTTCGGATTCATGATCGCCGCCGAGTTGACGGAAACTTTGTCCGCCCCCTCCCGCAGGATCGCCCTGAAATCCTCCACAGTACGGATACCACCGCCCACCGTAAAGGGAATAAACACTTTTTCCGCTACCCGGCGCACCATCTCTACCGCTGTGGCCCTGGCATCGGAGGACGCTGTGATATCCAGAAAGACCAATTCGTCCGCCCCCGACTTGTCGTAGGCAGCGCCCACCTCAGCCGGATCTCCCGCGTCCTTAAAATTGATGAAATTAACTCCCTTTACCACCCTGCCGTTTTTCACATCAAGACAGGGAATGATCCGCTTTGTATGCATGTGCGCCGCTCCGTCCTAAATATTCAGGAAATTTTGCAATATCTTAAGCCCCGTCTCAGAACTCTTCTCCGGATGAAACTGGCAGGCAAAGAGATTATCCCGCTCCACCGAAGCGTGAATCGTCGTCCCGTACTCTGTGGCCGCCGTCACAATCTGCGTGTCTTTCGCCTGTAAATAATAGGAATGTACGAAATACACATAAGCGCCTTCCGCAATCCCCCGAAAGAGCCTCCCCTGATTCGGAAATGTCAGAGAATTCCATCCCACGTGTGGAATCTTCAACCCTTCCTCCTCGGGAATACGCAGAATCTTCCCCGGCAAAAGCCCAAGCCCTGCCACACCCGGCGCTTCTTCGCTGCTTTCAAACATCAACTGTAATCCGAGACAGATTCCCAAAAACGGAAGTTTCCGGTTTACCGCCTCCCGAATTACCTCCGTCAGGCCAGACCCTTGCAACTTATCCATTGCGTCTCCGAAAGCGCCCACACCCGGCAGGATCACATGATCCGCAGACAAAATTGCCTCCCGGTCTCCCGTCACCACAGCCTCATGTCCAAGCAGGGCAACCGCCTTCTCCACACTTCTGATATTACCGGCATCATAGTCAATAATCGCGACCATTATTCTGCCCCTTCACTCGAAAACTCATCCTCTGCCTGATCATCCGGCATCTCTACCTCCAGTGAACTCTCCTCCGGAATATCCTCCGGCTCTGCGTCTGTTCCTCCGATGCGCTCAATGATCTCCTCTTCCTCCGGCAGAACATCCTGTATGCCCACCTCGGCCTCCTCTTCGTCAACGGACTCCCCGTTGATAACAGCTTCCAGCCTCTGGGTATATGTAACATCATCTTCCGACGCAAGAATATCGAGTGCATCCTGCTCTGTCAATCCGAATGCAGACAATCTCTCTAAAATTTGCGCATAAATATCGTTGACCTCGGCCGCCACATTATAACTTTCAGCTTCTGGCAAAATCTGCTGGTAACGCTCTACACCGGTAACCAAAGCGTTCAGCGCTTCCGTGCGCATATCAAGGTTTACATAATTATCATAAGAGGATAGCTTTCTGTCCATTTGAAGAATCAGGTTACTTCCCTGGAATAAAACCTCATCCTGCTCATTTAATTCTTTGCCGTACAACAGATCATATACCTCGGCATAATCTCCCTGATCATATGCCGCATGCGCATCCTGTTTCTGGATCGTCTCCGGCACAATCGTGGAAAATACAATGATACACGCCGCAATCGTACCGCAGAACAGGAATACCGTAATCACTTTCTTTTTGGAAAGCGGCTTTGTCGGCGGTGCAAACAGATCCTCTTCCTCTTCTTTCTTCGGCTTTTCTTTTTTCTTCTTTACTTTTTTGGGCTTTTTGGCCTTTTTCTCGTCCTCTTCTGCCTCTTTTCCTTTCTTACCTTTCTTATCCTTCTTCTTTTTCTTCTTTTTTCCTTTCTTATCCTCGTCGCTCAATTCCTTCAAAAGTTCTTTGTTCTCGTCGGTAACTGTGCCTGTCTCACCTTCATTACCCGCAAGGATCTCCGCCGCAAGAGGATCCTCGTCATCCTCCTCGCTCTCAAGCAGGAAATCCAAAAGCCTTGCAAAAAATCCCGGTTTTTTCTCTTCCTGTGGCGTCTCCTGCTCCGCCGACACTTCCCCTAAGAGAGCCTCCAATTCGTCTCCCGCTCCCTCGCCGGACGGTGTTTCCTCGTCGCCGCCTTTCTTCTTTTTGCCAAACAGTTTCTTCTTCTTTTTCTTCTTTCCCGGATCGCCGCCTTCCCGTGCAGCCACTTCCTCCGGTGAAAGTTCCCGAATGCTTTCAGCCTCCTTAGCCGCCTCATCGCTCTCAAATAAATCGAAGCTGCTGTCCCCGTCTGCGTCCACACCTTCCAGCATTGCAAGCATATCATCATCCGCAGAGAGCCCTTGATCTGACTCTTCTAAAAGATCATTGATTTCCGATAAATCCTCGTCGTGTCCCATACCTGCCAGCAATTCAGAGAGATCGTCGTCTCCTTCGTCCCCCGTCTCCTCCAATGCTAAATCTTCTACCGCTTCGTCTCCTGTTTCCTCCGACATATCGCCATTTAACAAACGGTCAATGTCCTCCTCCGACATTAAACCATCTTCTGTACTTTCAGGCTCCTCCGAAGAAAGGTCATCCAGGGATAACTCTTCTATGGCAAAATCATCAGAACCGCTCTCTTCACCATCCGCTTCCGGTTCCTCCGATGAAAGATCGTCTAACGACAGATCACCCAAATCATCCAGTGCATCACTGTCCGCCTCTTCCTCCGGCTCCTCCGATAAAGGTTCATCTAACGACAGATCTTCCAATGCCAGCTCATCTGCAGCGGAATCATCTGTACCACTTTCTCCCATGTCCAAATCATCCAAAGCCAGATCGCCTGAATCATCCGATGCATCGCTATCCGTCTCTTCCCCGGATGAAAGATCATCCAGCGACAGGTCATCCAATGACAAATCGTCCGAAACATCCGGTGCGTCACCATCCGCCCCCGGTTCCTCCGACAAAAGGCTGTCCAGGGATAACTCATCTATGGCAGAATCATCCGATCCATCAGAATCGGAAGCCTCGGCATTATGTTCATCCATGAAGGCAAGCATTGCCTCCATATCTTCCTCCGAGTCCTGCTCCTTCGAGTCCTGCTCTTTCGCATCCTCTTCTCCACCGCCGAGCGTTCCCATAGACACCAACATCTCCTCGATCTCATCCGGAGACATGGCTTTCCCCGCCTCTGTAACCTTATTTTCCGCCAAAATCTGAGATTCCTGGGATTCCTCGGGTACTGCCTTTTCTTCCTCCTCAGATTTTCCGCCGCCTAATATAGAATCCAATAAACTGTCTAAATACTCTTCACTTGAACTCATAATTTCTCCCCAATTTACTTTTTATGTCACACTACCTCACATTTTATCACAAAATATTCTATTTAACAAATCCCTTTCTGCAATCTATGTACTATAATTTTTCCAATCCCATAAGAAAATCGATGGGATTTTCAGCAACGCCCAAACTCCTGTCCGCTATTTCCTCCCCCACCTGATAAAGCTGCGGGTGTACCCGGTACAGAAAAGCCTTTTGATTATAGTAAACTACTTTTTCAAACGGAAAACGTACAATGCCGGGATAAGCCATCCCTGCTCCCAATTCCAATATACACAGTTTTTTATTTACCGTACCCTGTAACCATTTCGTATAGTGACTCCATTGTTCCAGATAACCTTCTTGCGCATACCGTTCCACACCAAGCTGGTTAAACCGCAGCTTTTCACCGCAGCGGCCGCAGACCGGTTCCTCCAATGCCGTGAGCGGTATTTCCCTCCTGTAGTAGCGAAGCACCGCCTCATAACTCTCCTCCGGCATATCCGACAATTCCCCGGCACAGTTTTTGTTGCACTGCATCCTGCGAAAACCGCCACAGGGCGATACCACCTTCGACTCGTCAAAGCCTGCATCATACAAATAATCATCCATGCAGAGTGAAACGATAAAATAGTTTTTCCCCTCCAGCATTTTCCTCAGTATATGATAAAATTTTTCCCATCTCTCCCCACGCCCGCGGCGCAGTATCATCTTCTGCAAAAACGGCACGATCCAAACGTAACGTTCATCGTCTCCCGTTTCCCTCTCGATCTCCTGATACCGTTCGTCCTGCAAAAGCGCGTTCCAGTCATACTGACACGCTTCACCAAGTCCCACAAGGACTAGTTCCGCATCCTGTATTTTCTCTCTCAGCTCCAGACATTCTCTATCCATAGTTTTTCCTGACTCTATCGTTTATGTATAAGCTGCACTTCACTGTCTTCTGACTCTGCTTATGTACGCATAAACAAGGCCGGGAGACTCCCGGCCTTTACCATTTCATAAATCCTGCTTGTTCTCTATTGTCCCAAGACCAACTCATCCACCACACGTACTAAATTACCGATCTCCGGCTTGGAAAGCTGCGCATTCGCTCCGAGCGCCTCTCCCTTTCTCTTCATATCGTCATTGACCAGGGATGAGAAGATAACAATCGGAATATCCTTCGTCTCATCATCCGTCTTCACCAGCTTCGTGAGTCTGTGTCCATCCATAAGCGGCATCTCAATATCCGTGATGATACACTGTACATGCTCCTTAAGTGTACCTTCTTTCTTGCACTCCTGAATTACATCATAAGCCTGCTGTCCGTTCTCAGTGTGAATCAGATTCACGTATCCAGCCTTATGTAAGGAGTCTACGATCAGCTTATTTAAAAGCGGCGAATCCTCTGCAATCAGAATAGGCACATCAATCCTGTGTCTCTCACCCAACTCCTCTATGTCAGCAACCTTAAGTCCTGTCTCCGGATTGATATCTGTCACAATCTTCTCAAAGTCAAGAATGATAATCAATCTGTCATCAAACTTAATGATACCTGTCGATACGCCGTCTTCTGATGTGGATATCGTAGAACCCGGTTTAATAATTTCTCTCCATGACACACGATGGATTCCCACTACAGAATCCACATGGAATGCAATATCCAGCTTATTAAAGTTCGTGATAATAAAAAGACCACCCGGCTCAGACACGCCTCTCTGTAAACAGTTCTTCAAGTCAATCGCCGTAATCATCGTATCACGTGGCATAAAAATCCCCTCAATACTCGGATGTGAGTTCGGCACCGGTGTCACTTCCATATAATTGATGATCTCTTTGATCTTAGCGACATTGATACCGTAAGCATTTCCATCCAGCCTAAACTCAAGTACCTCCAGCTCATTTGTTCCGTTTTCAAGCAGAATCTTTGTATCCATGCAATCCACCTCACGTTATATATTTAGAAAATACCCTTTCATCTTTCAGATTGCTCATTCATCTCCCCTAAATTTAAATAAATTTCGGCGCAATCTCAGATTTATCTTATTATATCACAAAAATTTTAAAAAAAAAACACTAAATACAATTTTTTGTAAATAGTGTCTTTAAATATGTTACATACCCTGAAAACCGATACTGAATCTC
>DESQ01000034.1 GCA_002361355.1 Lachnospiraceae bacterium UBA3310 | reverse complement strand
TGCCAACTATAATTTTACACTAACTATTATTTAATAAAGAAAATGTAATAGTAAAATCGTTAAAATATGAGTTGCTTTTGGGAATGTCCCCCATTATAATTTTTATATTAGTAAAAATGGTAATATTATCACGGGTTTGCAGATTTTAAGGGAAACAGTATGAACAGTAACAGAATCCTTTATGAGGACAATGATATCATTGTTTGCCATAAGCCTGCCGGAATCGCCACACAGACCGCCCGGGTCGGGCAGGCGGATATGGTGAGCGAGATAACGAATTATCTTAAGGCAGGTGGCTTTGACAAAAAGAAATCCCTCTACGTGGGTGTGATTCACCGACTGGATCAGCCCGTGGAGGGGATTTTGGTTTTTGCCAAAAACAAAGCGGCTGCAGCGGACTTGAGCAGACAGGCGGCGGGAGATGCGATGGAAAAGGAATATCTTGCGGTTGTCTGTGGGAAACTGTTTTCTCAGGCAGGAGAGCTTAAGGATTATCTGTTAAAGGACGGAAGGACAAATATCTCCCGCATTGTGCCGCCGGAAGTGAAGGGTGCCAAGGAGGCGAGGCTCTCCTATGAAATCCTGTCGGAGGGGCCGTACGGGACAGCGCTTGCCAGGATACGGCTTTACACGGGGCGCCATCACCAGATCCGGGTGCAGATGGCGAATGCGGGAATGCCCCTTTTGGGAGACCGTAAGTATGCCGGGGAGGAGGCTGTTTCCCTGTCCTTACAACTGGGAATCAAGGAGATTGCGCTGTGCGCGTACCGCCTGACCTTTACCCATCCGAAAACGGGAAAAAGAATGCGGTTTGAGATTTCGCCTGAGGGGAAGGCGTTTCACAAAATACAAAACGGGCGAAATCAAGGATAGGATTTTCAGAAAAGATACATACTAAAACCATGCAGAAAGGATTTATGGAATGGTTTTGGGAAAATAAACTTATAAAGGGTTGTATTGTCACTGCACTTGTCTGGTTTTTCTTTCGCTATCTGTTTTCTCTCGCTGCTCCCTTTTTTCTCGCCTTTGCGCTGGTTACCCTGTTATATCCCCTGCTGGAACGGATACAGAGGCGGATTCCGATCAGGAAAAAGTTTTTGGCGGCGCTCATCGTTCTGCCCGTTTTACTTTTCGTATGCGTCTCGCTGTGGGCGGTTTTTTCCATCGGTGCGGGGCAGTTGCAGGGACTGCCGCTATTTTGCGAGAAGGTGGAGCGGCAGGCGGAAGCGTTTTTTCACCAGTGCTGTTGTCAGCTTGACGGACGGTTTGGCTGGGAAGGGGAACGGATTGAGAGTTATGTGATCGAGCAAATGACCGTTATCATGGAAAACGTGCAAATTCAGGTTGTTCCACAGCTTCTTTCCTCCTCCTACAGTTGTTTTAAGAGCATTCTCGGCACAGTCGGATTCCTGGCAATTACCTGCATTGCGGTATTTTTATTGGAGAAAGATTACACAAGATTTGTGGAATGGGTGAAGGGAGAAGAGAGCTTCCGGTTTCTGTGGACGGTGCTTCAGGGGGTGCTTTCCTATCTCGTCACATTTTTTAAGGCGCAGGGCGTGATTTTGCTTGTTATTGCCGCGCTCTGCAGCATTACGTTATGCGCTGCGGGAGTGGAGGGAGGTATTTTACTTGGCATTTTGGCGGGACTTCTGGATATGCTGCCTTTTGTGGGAACGGGTATCGTGCTGGTGCCGCTGTCGGCCTGGCAGCTTTTAAATGGCCATTATGTAAGGATGATTGTGTGTCTGGCGCTCTACGGGGTCTGCGTGCTCACAAGGGAATTGCTGGAGCCGCGGCTGATTGGGAAGAAGATCGGGATAGCGCCGATCTGTATTTTATTTTCTGTGTATGCGGGAGTGAAGCTTTTCGGAGTAGGCGGTATCATTAAAGGCCCGTTGGCGCTGATTGTGATTTTTGAGATATTGAAGGAACGGGAAGGGTTTGACGGCAGCGCGGAGTAAGGGTTATGATGATAACATGAGTAATAAGATCAAAAAAACGCAAAATATAACAGCGAACCATCTTTTCTGTGCGGCAAATATTTCGTCGGCGATGGCGTATGTCCTTGCGGTGACGCTCTCCGTGATGTGCGTTGTGGTTGCTTTTTATGCGAAGGATGGATATAACCAGATCGGCAATGCAAAATTTGCGGTGTACAGGGTGACTATGCTGGCCGGTTTTTCATTTTTTCTGACGCTGGGCGTGTTTTATCTGCTTCTTTTGCTGCGGGAAAAGCGGTGGCGGAAAGACAGGCTGTCGGTTACGGACAGATGTGTGCTTGCATACCTGCTCTTTTCAACGATTGCCGTGGCGTCCGGAGGCTTTTACGAGAATGCCCTGTGGGGGAGTTTTGGTTGGAATATGGGATGGATGTCGCAGTTTAGTTTTGTGCTGATTTATCTGGCGTTGTCCCGGTTCGGAAAACATAATCGCGCGATCCTGGGGGCGTTTGGCGGATCGGCGTTTTTTGTGTTTGTGATTGCGGTTTTGCACCGTATGCTGATAGACCCGATCGGATTTTACGACGGACTGCAGGGTTATCAGATGGCGCAGTTTTTATCCACCATGGGCCAGGCGACCTGGTATGCCAGTTATCTTGTGGTGGCGCTGCCTGTGGGTGTGGCAGTATTTTTATTTGCAAAAAAACCATGGTACCGGGTTTTGGGAGGTATTTACACGGCGGCCGGCTTTGCCTCTCTGGTGACGCAGAACAGTGACAGCGCCTATTTTGCCATGGCAGGCTTTATGATGGTTTTCTTTTGGGTCTGTGTGGAGAAACGGGAGACACTGAACCGGTTTGTGGAAGTCTGCACGCTGTTTTTTGCGGCGGGCAAGGTGATGCACTTTCTTATGAAGATGCATCCCAATCCGGATTTAAAATACGATTTTATCACAGCTCTTGTTTTGGACGGGGCGGCCACATGGGTTCTTTTGGGCGTGTGTCTGCTCCTCTCTTTGTTTTTGTATAGAAGAGGGGACAAGCCATATCCGGCGGCGGGAATGCTGCGGCTTAGACGGGCGGCGTTGGCGCTGATCGTTGTGGCCATAATCGCAGTGACGGGGTTGATTGCGCTGCAGAGCAGGGGGCTTTTGCCGGACAGTCTTGATAGGAAACTGAGTGCGGTCTCCTATTTTAACTGGGACAAAGAATGGGGTAACGGCAGGGGAAGGATATGGAGTTTCTCCATGAAGATGTTTGCGAAAGAGAGTATAAAGCATAAGTTTTTTGGCGTAGGGCCGGATTGTTTCAGCAGCTATGCGGCTGCCGTTCACGGGGAAGAGGTAGCGCTTCTCTGGGGAGAAAAAATGCTTACCAACGCGCACAATGAATGGCTCACGACGCTGATTGACACGGGACTGTTCGGGGCGGCGGCTTACATAGGAATATTTGTCTCGGCTGTCGGACGGTTTATGAGGGCGCGGCAGCAGGATTATCTTCTGGCAGCCGCAGCGGCCTCGGCGGTGTCTTATATGGCGTATAATTTTTTCTGCTACCAGCAGGTGTGCTGTACGCCTTTTGTTTTCATGATGTTGGGAATCGGGGAGTATCTTTTGCGCAGACAGACCGGGAGCATCTCTGAAATTAGCGGTTGACAAAATATAACCATGCGGCTAGAATGGATAAAAACGTGACGAAGAAGAGAATAGTACGGATGGGAAACGTTTCAGAGAGGAAGCCGTTGGTGGGAGGTTTTCACGGGAACTGTCCGGAACCGGCCTCGGAGTCCTGTGTGAGGAGCACAGCGTAGCACCGGCGATAACGGTAGGAGAAGAGAGCGCAGACGCGTTAATTAGGGTGGTACCGCCGAGATTTCGGTCCCTTAGGGATGGAAACTTCGGCGGTTTTTTAGTTGTGAGAAGGAAAGGAGCGAACAATGGCGGACAAAAAGTTGGTGGAAGCGATCACCTCAATGGAGGACGATTTCGCGCAGTGGTACACGGATGTAGTCAAGAAGGCGGAACTTTTGGACTATACCAGTGTCAAGGGATGTATGGTATTCAAGCCCGCGGGCTATGCGATCTGGGAACTGATTCAAAAGCAGATGGACGACCGCTTTAAGGAGACGGGCGTGGAGAATGTATATCTGCCCATGTTTATTCCGGAGAGTCTGCTGAATAAGGAAAAAGATCATGTGGAGGGCTTTGCGCCGGAAGTGGCGTGGGTGACGCATGGGGGTATGCAGCCCTTACAGGAGAGACTCTGCGTCAGACCGACCTCTGAGACGCTGTTTTGTGATTACTATAAAAATGTGGTGCAGTCCTACCGCGACCTGCCGCAGGTCTGCAATCAGTGGTGCTCCGTGGTGCGCTGGGAGAAGGAGACAAGACCTTTCCTTCGAAGCCGTGAGTTTTTATGGCAGGAGGGGCACACTGCCCATGCGACGGCCGAGGAAGCGGAGGAGAGAACCATCCAGATGTTGAACCTCTATGCGGATTTTTGTGAGGAAGTGTTGGCGATCCCTGTCATCAAGGGCCGCAAGACGGATAAGGAGAAGTTTGCAGGCGCGGTCGCTACCTACACCATCGAGGCGCTGATGCACGACGGCAAGGCGTTACAGTCCGGCACAAGCCACAATTTTGGCGATGGTTTTGCGAAAGCCTTTGACATTCAGTATACAGATAGGGACAATACCTTGAAATATGTGCATCAGACTTCGTGGGGAACTACCACGCGTTTAATCGGTGCGATCATTATGGTGCATGGTGACAATTCCGGTCTGGTGCTGCCGCCTAAAGTTGCGCCTACCCAGATTATGATTATCCCGATCCAGCAGAAAAAGGAGGGCGTTCTGGACAAGGCATATGAGTTAAAGGAGCGTCTCGGCGCATTCCGCGTGAAGGTGGATGATACCGACAAGAGCCCCGGCTGGAAGTTTTCAGAGCAGGAAATGCGGGGTATTCCGATTCGCGTGGAGATCGGGCCTAAGGATATCGAGGCAAACAAGTGCGTGATCTGCCGCCGTGATACAGGGGAAAAGACAGAGGTTTCTCTGGATGAGCTTGAGGCAAAGGCGAAAGAGATCCTTGACAGGATGCAGAAGGAAATGCTGGAGCGCGCAAGAGCCCACAGGGATGCACACACCTACGAGGCGAAGAATATGGAGGAGTTTCGCAGGATATTCAACGAGAAGACCGGTTTCGTGAAAGCCATGTGGTGCGGGGAGCAGGACTGCGAGGATCAGATCAAGGAAGAGCTTGCGGTTACCAGCCGTTGTATGCCTTTTGAGCAGGAACAGATCGGCGATACCTGCGTGTGCTGTGGTAAACCGGCTAAGAAAATGGTTTATTGGGGAAAAGCGTATTAGGCCGGCGGCTTGCATATCACCGGGTAATAAAGTATAATAGATGGCGTTAGTTGACAGGAGGACAATTTATGAAAAAGGTGTTATTAAAACTTACAAAGTTCGCATACTTCTTTACATGTGGCTGGTATCTTTTCACGCTGCCGGTACATGCGTATATCGATCCCTCGGCCGTTACTTATATCATTCAGGCGGTAGCAGGCGTTCTGATTGCGGCTGGTGCGATATTGACAGTGTTCAGACATAAGATTGTTGCTTTTTTTAAGAAGAACAAGAAATCTGACGAGTCAGAAAAGAGCAGCATTGAGTTTAAAGACGTGGATGATTAAGAGGCGGTTATGGGTGCGGTGACAGATGCGGTGATCGGCGCTTTGATCTGGCTGATTAATTTATGTTATGGTTTTTGTCAAAATTACTGGATAGCGATACTGGTGTTTACGTTTCTGACGAAGGTGATCCTGCTCCCTCTGTCAATCTGGGTGCAGAAAAATTCGATCAAGACGGTTCGGATGCAGCCAGAGATGAATCACATCAGCGCGACATACCTCGGGAATCAGGAGGCGATTTCCGAGGAACAGTACAAATTGTTTAAGAGGGAAAAATACAGTCCTTTTGCCGACCTGATACCGTTGGTTGTCCAACTGGTGTTGTTGATGGGCGTGGTAGAGGCTGTCAAGCGGGGAACAAGTTTGACGGATATTCCGGTTAAGACAGGCGGGATCACTTTGCTGATCCCCCTTCTTGCTGCGTTATCCGCTTTTTTCATGTGTTATATACAGAATAAAATCAATGTTCTGCAGTCGGAGCAGGGGGCATTGAACAAGTACGGGACTATGGCATTTTCTGTGGGACTCTCCCTGTATCTGGGTTTCTTTGTGTCGATCGGCGTCGGATTCTATTGGAGCTGCAGCAACATCCTGTCCACCGTGCAGTTGTTTCTGTTAAATATCTGGATCAATCCCAAAGATTATATTGATTATGATGCGCTGGAAAAGAGCAAGGAAGAACTCAGGGAGGCGAAAGCCTTTATGGCTTCCCGGCAGAAAGAGGACAAAAAGAGCCCGTACCGTGACAAAGAGAAAGCGGATTATAAGAGATTTTTAAAAGAACCGGACAAAAAGATTGTATTTTACTCGGAGAAGAATGGTTTTTATAAATATTATAAAAATATCATTGAGGAGATTATCAGAAGAACCAATATTGTGATCCACTACATTACCAGCGATCCCGAAGACGAGGTTTTTCAGATGGAAAGCGATCAGTTCAAACCTTATTATATCGGAGAGAACAGAATGATTGTGCTGATGATGAAAATGGAGACGGATATCATGGTTATGACCACGCCGGATCTGGAAAATTTTCAACTGAAACGCTCCTATGTACAGAAGGATATCGAGTATATTTATGTGCCCCATGATGTGAACAGCGCCAATTTGTCTTTCCATAAGGAAGCGCTGGATCATTATGATACGATTTTTACATCCGGGCCGAAAAATAAACAGGAGCTTGCGGAGCGGGAACAGAAGTATGGACTGCCCAGGAAGAATCTGGTGGAATGGGGTTCGAGTGTGATTGATAATATGACGCAGTCCTATGAGGAAATGGTGAAGGAGGCTGGGACTGCGGCACAGGAGACCAAAACCGTGCTCATTGCACCCTCCTGGCAGAAGGACAATATTCTGGATTCCTGTATAGAGGAGATGCTGGATCAGTTGGCACAGACGCCATACCGCGTTATTGTCCGTCCGCACCCGCAGTACGTCCGTCATTTTGAGGCGCGGATAGACGCGCTGGCGGCGAAATATAAAGACATTACCTTCCAGAAGGATTTTTCATCAAACAGGACAGTATATACGGCGGATCTGCTGGTGACAGATTGGTCCAGTATCGCGTTCGAATACGCTTTTGCCACGTTAAAACCGGTGTTGTTTGTGGACACGCCCATGAAGATTCTGAATCCGGATTACAAGGAGCTTGAAACGGTGCCGATTGACATAGAGCTCCGTGACCGGATAGGGATATCCATTGCGCCGCAGGCGGTGGGGAATGAAATGAAGTCCGCGGTGGAGAAGCTGTTGTGGGACGCACAGTTTTCCAGAGAGTCTATGCAGTGCCTGAAAGAAGAATATATTTACCATAACGGAGAGAGCGGCAAAGTGGGCGCGAAATATATCATTGATAAGTTAGTGGAGCGTTCCGGGAAAGGAAGAGGATGAGCAGATGGTGAAGAGAAACGTATTGTTGAATCCGGGGCCGGCGACGACCACCGACACGGTTAAGATGGCACAGGTGGTTCCCGATATCTGTCCGCGGGAGAAAGAGTTTGTCTCCATTATGCGGGAGGTGGAGGAGGGGCTGCTGCGGATCGTCCATGCAGACCCGAAGGAGTATGCGGCGGTTCTTTTTTGCGGATCCGGCACAATCAATATGGATATCTGTTTAAATTCGCTTTTGCCGGAGGGGAAGAAAATCCTCATTATCAACAACGGCGCTTACAGCAGCCGGGGAGCGGAAATTTGTGAATATTACGGCCTTCCGTATATCAACCTGAAACTGCCCCTTGACAGGCAGCCGGATCTTGCTGTGATCGAAAAGACACTGCAGGAAAATCCGGATATTGCACTGGTATACATTACCCATCATGAGACAGGGACGGGACTGCTCAATCCGATCAGAGAGATTGGCGCTTTGGTACACCGTTATCACGGCACATTTGTGGCGGATACCACGTCCAGTTACGCGATGCGCCCGATTCATATGGATGAGGATGAATTGGACTTCTGCATGGCGTCGGCACAGAAAGGCATCATGGCGATGACCGGGCTGTCTTTCATCATCGGGAGAAAATCTATGATAGAGGCGTCCGCGGATTATCCCCGGCGTTCTTATTACTGTAATCTGTACATGCAGTACGCTTATGCGAAGGAACACGGCGAGATGCATTTTACACCGCCCGTACAGCTGATCTATTCGGCGAGACAGGCGCTCAGAGAGTATTTTGCGGAAGGAGAGGATGAGAAGTGGGCAAGGCATTGCCGGGTATTTCAGGCCATCCGAAAGGGACTCACAGATCTGGGATTCCGCATTTATATAGAGGAAGGGCAGGAATCCGGACTGGTGGCAGCGGCACTGTATCCGGACGACAGCCATTGGGATTTTGAAAAAGTACACGATTATTGTTATGAGAGAGGATTTACGATTTATCCTGGCAAGGTGGAAAAGTTAGGGATGTTCCGACTTTGCGCGCTGGGAGCGATTGATCAGGAGGATATCGAGGCATTCTGGGTTGTGTTTAAAGAAGCGCTTACGGCATGCGGGGTAGCAACGCCGGTTCGATACAATAAATGAGAAAGGCATTATGATGAAAAAAGTATATACATGCTTTTGCACGGATGTGATACATGAGGGGCATTTGAACATTTTAAGAAGGGCAAACGAATACGGGGAAGTCTGTGTGGGCGTGCTGTCGGATGCCGCCATGGTGGGATTTAACCGTTTTCCCACGATACCGGTGGAACGGCGCATGGAGATTGTGAAGCAGACCGGACTTGTCAAAGAGGTGATGCTCCAGCAGGAGATCATGTATGATAAGGTGATTGAAGAACTGCGGCCGGACTATGTGGTACATGGGGATAACTGGTCGGAAGGGCCGGAGGCTGCGATCCGGGAGAATGTCATCAAAAATCTGGAAAAGTTCGGCGGGGAGCTGATTGAGATTCCCTACACCTACAATGAAAATGTGAAGCGGATAGACGATCAGATGAAGGAAAAGCTGGCAATGCCTGAGTTTAGGAGAAAGAGGCTGCGCCAGTTGATCGAGCTGCGTCCGATTGTCAAGACGCTGGAAGTACACTCCGGGCTGACGGGCCTGATCGCAGAAAAGACAGTGGTGGAGAGCAACGGGAAACTGGATCAGTTCGATGCGATGTGGATCTCTTCTCTGTGTGATTCCACGGCGAAGGGGAAACCGGATATTGAACTGGTGGATATGTCGTCCAGAATCCGAACCATTGACGATGTGATGGACGTGACAACAAAGCCGATCATTCTTGACGGAGATACGGGCGGACTGGTGGAGCATTTTGTGTACAATGTGAGAACCCTGGAGCGGATGGGCGTATCGGCGGTGATCATCGAGGATAAAACCGGATTAAAGAAAAATTCGCTGTTTGGCACGGAAGTGGAACAGACACAGGACAGTATCGAGAATTTTTGTGAAAAGATCCACATGGGCAAGAAGGCGCTGCGAACCGATGAATTTATGATCATCGCCAGAATTGAGAGCCTGATTCTGGAGCGGGGCATGGAGGATGCGTTGACCCGCGCCCGCGCCTATGTGGAAGCCGGAGCGGACGGCATTATGATACATTCCCGTAAGAAATCGCCGGATGAGATTCTGGAATTTTGCCATAAGTTCCGCAAAGAGGATCAGAGTACGCCGATCGTGGTAGTGCCTACCTCCTTTAACAGTATCACGGAGGAGGAACTTGCGGCGGCGGGTGTAAACATTGTGATTTATGCGAACCAGTTGACGCGGAGCGCCTTTCCGGCGATGCAGGGAACAGCAGTGGAGATCTTAAAAAACCACAGGGCGTTGGAAGTGGATTCCAAGCTGATGCCTTTTAAGGATATTATACGTCTGATCGACGAAATATAAGGAGTAAATACCGGTGGGAGAGACAGCAATTCTGATGGCGGCGGGACTTGGCAGCCGTATGCGGCCTTTGACGGAGCACACGCCGAAGCCGCTTATTAAAGTGCATGGAAAGCCTATGATTGAGACCGTGATAGAGGGTCTGCTTTCAAGGCCGGTGGAAGCGATCTATATTGTGACGGGATATTTGGGAGAGCAGTTTGAACCGTTGTGTGAGAAATATCCGCAGGTGCATATCCTGCGAAACGAGGCGTATCTTGACAAAAATAACATCTCTTCCGTCTATGCGGCAAGAGAGGTACTGGGCACGGCTGACTGTTTTATCTGCGAATCCGATTTGTATGTGGCTGACAGTTCCATTTTCCGAAAGGATCTGAAAAATTCCTGCTATTACGGAAGGATGGAGAAAGGCTATTCGGATGATTGGGTCTTTGAATTGCGGGACGGTTTGATTTCGCGGGTAGGAAAGGGCGGCAGCGACACTTATAATATGGTGGGTGTGTCTTATTTTAAGAAGGAGGACGCCCGTATTCTGCGGGAAGAGATCGAGCGCACTTATGAAAAAGAGGAGAATGGCAATCTCTTTTGGGATGAAGTGGTGGACAGGAATCTCAACCGCCTGAAACTTACCATAGAAGAAGTGCAGCAGGGACAGATTGTGGAGATTGATACCGTGGAGGAATGGGAGAGAATCAATGAAGGCTTCTAAGTTGTTGTCACAGTTGGAACGGATGGGGATTGATACGATCGCAGGCGTGCCGGATTCCACATTGAAGCAGTTTTGCGATGGCGTGCAGACTTATCAGGGGAAAATGAGTCATTATGTGACGGCCAATGAGGGCGCCGCTGTGGGCGTCGCCATAGGCAGTTATCTTGCCACCGGCAGACCGGCGTGCGTATATATGCAAAATTCGGGGATCGGCAATGCGGTCAATCCCTTGGCGTCTTTGGCAAATGGGGATGTGTACGGTATTCCGGTGCTGTTCATCGTAGGGTGGAGAGGAGAGCCCGGGGTCAAGGATGAACCCCAGCATGTCTTTCAGGGGAAAGTAACCTGTCAGTTATTTGAAACCCTTGCCGTCGCCTATCATGTGGTCGACCAGAATACGACGGAGGAAGAGATGGGCGCTGTTTTGCAAAAGGCCGGTGAGGCACTTGCGCAGGGAGAGCAGTTCGCCATTATTGTGAAGAAAGGGACTTTTGAGAAGGAAGCACCTTTTTTGTGGTCGAACGGGAATCCGATGGTGCGGGAGGAAGTGCTGGGACGCATTCTGCGCACGCTTCCCCGCGACGTGGTGATCGTATCCACCACAGGCAAGATATCCAGGGAGTTGTATGAGCGGAGCGACGCGATTTTTGGCGGTCATGATAATATTTTTATGACGGTGGGCGGCATGGGGCATGCCTCTATGATTGCGCTGGGTATTGCGGAAAAGAGGCCGGATAAGAAAATAGTCTGCATTGACGGCGACGGGGCGGCTTTGATGCATATGGGCGCGCTTCCTTTTATCGCGGCGCGGGCGCCGAAAAATTTTTATCACATTGTGATCAATAATATGGCCCATGAATCCGTGGGTGCGATGCCGACCGGATGCCAGCAGGCCTCCTTTGCCCGGATTGCTGCGGCAGCAGGATACCGGAGGGCGGATCAATTAGAAACACCGGAAGCCGTTGACCGCATCGGCGGTCTTGTCAGGGAAGAGGAAGGCCCGGTTCTCCTGGAGATTCCGGTTTCACTGGGCGCGAGAAGCGACTTGGGCAGGCCGAAGGAGAGCGCGCGGGAAAATAAGGAAAGTTTTATGGCGTTCTTAAAGGGCTGATTATGAGGGGATATTTTGGCATAAAAGGAGTAAAACATAAAAAATGAGCAGAAGAAGGAAAAAGAAGAAAAAAGGGCTTGGCCTGGTAATTTTTTTGGGGCTTTTAATCGGGGTTTGTATTGTCGTATTGATCGGTGTTACCAGCGGGTCACTGACCGGAGCAGTCAAACACACCGTGACAAAGAAGGTTTCCGAGACTGTGATGGAGCAGGCGGTGAAACAGGCGCTTGAGAGTACCGGTGATCCGCAGGCCGCCGAGAAAGCCAAAGAGATCGTGGACACGATGGATGAGGAAGATAAGCAGAAAGCGGAGGAGATCATTGAACGCTATGCGGACAGCGACACACTCTCCGATGTGATGGAAATTGTGGGCGACGGTGTGGACAGCGAATCTCTGTCGGAGGTGGAAACTTATTTGCAGGAAAATGTTTCGGCGCAGGATCAGGCGGAATTAGAGGAGCTATACAGGAAGTACAGCGAGGGGTATTGAGAAAGAACGCATGGAAAGCAATTTGCTATCCATGCGTTTTTTGGTATGTTTTGTATAAAAAGGATCGTGCATCCGGATCGTCCATAACAGGGTTGACAGGTGTATACCTTAGTGGTAGTATGTGAGAGTAAAGGTATACGAATGTATACCAAAATTTGCCAGAGGAAATCAGAAGCAGGAAAAGATACACGGATGATCGGGAAGGAGAACAGTATGGTCAGTTTATCGGACGGGGAGTGGAAAATTATGAACCGGCTCTGGGA
Source organism: Lachnospiraceae bacterium UBA3310 (assembly GCA_002361355.1). Taxonomy (GTDB): domain Bacteria; phylum Bacillota; class Clostridia; order Lachnospirales; family Lachnospiraceae; genus UBA3282. The sequence continues at coordinate 50,538 of DESQ01000034.1, read as the reverse complement.
GTGCGAGAGCACAATCACAGAACTGAAAAACGCATTGAGCGCGGAGACGGGGTGGGACAAACATATTATCATCACCATGCTCTCCCGCATGGAGAAAAAGGGCGCTGTCGCCTATCGGGACGGTGGCAGGGCAAAAGTGTTTTACCCGTTAGTGACGAGGGAGGAGGTCTCCATGCAGGAGACAATGGGCTTTTTGCAGAAAGTATACAGGGGAAGCCTTGGCATGATGGTGAACGCCATGGTGGAGGATCAGGCGCTGTCCGAGGAGGAGATCAGAGAACTTACCGCTATTTTGGAGCAGGCGAAGAAGAAGGGGGCGAAGTCGGAATGAAGGAGACGATAATAACGGCGGCGGTTTTAATTTTTTGCATTCTGTTGATTCGCCGGATATTCCGTGGAAAAGTGAACAGCAGGCTGCTATATGCGCTCTGGCTTCTGGCAGCGCTCCGGCTGATGATTCCGGTTTCGGTAAAGATAGATCTGGGGCCGCTCTCGCAGTTTCGGCCGACGGAACTTGTACGGCAGGCGGAGGAGAGCGCGGGTGTGTCGGAGGGACGCCTGGAAGAACCCATTCAGATATCCTTAAGCGGTGCAAATCCTCTGTTTCGTTTTTTTGTAAGCGGCGCCGGGGAGAGCGTGGTCGGAGCCGCGGACGGCCCCACTTCCGTGTTTATAGCGGGGAAACTCGGCTTTGCGCGAATGGATATTTTACGGTTTATCTGGAAAGCAGGCATGGCTGTTATTGCTGTGTGGATGTTGACAGTCAATTTTCTCTTTTTCCGCAGGCTGCGCAGAGAGCGGAAAGAATTTGAACTGCCTGAGAATTTGGCCAAATTAACCGGCGGAAAAAGAAAAATAAGAGTTTATACGGCGGATCATCTGGCATCTCCCTGTCTTTACGGTTTTCCGGGATGGGAGGCGGTCTATCTCACGGCGGATGTGGCGGCGGATGCAGATAAGCTGCGCCATGTGCTTGTACATGAGCTCGTCCACAAGAAGCACGGGGACAGCTTCTGGGCGCTGCTTCGCAGTATCTTGGTGACGGTGTACTGGTTTCACCCGTTTGTGTGGGTGGCGGCGGTCTGCTCGAAACGGGACTGTGAGCTGGCCTGCGATGAGGGGGCGCTTGCCCTGCTGGGAGAAGAGGAGCGCATTCCTTATGGGGAGACGCTGCTTTCCATCATTACAAGACGGGGACGCGTTTCCGATCTGGCCTGCACGGCAACGACCATGACGGGCAGCGCAAAGAGTGTGAAGGAGCGGATTCAGTTCATTGTGAAAAGGCCGGGCGTGATTTATGCGGCGGTAGCGGCGCTTGCCGTGCTTACGGCGGTGATATGTCTGTTTGCTTTTACAAGGGATTTCTGGTCTGACGGCAGGATGGTGGACAGAGAGGAAGGGCTTACGGTCACGGGGGCGGATATGCTGGTTCATCTGCCTGCAAGTATCGGCGGCATCAGCGGATGTATTTTGGAGGGAGAAAATGAGGACATAGTCGTTTACCACCAGAATGCGCGGCAGGAGGTAGGCAGGTTTTCCAAACTTCCGTTGAAAGATGCTTTAGAGCTGGTGGATGCGGGACGGGAGGTAAAACCGCTGGGAAATCAGGGAGATAATTATCTTTTGAGAGCCTATCTGGGGGAGCCGTTGTCAAGGACGGAACATATCTATACGCCTGCGGGTGTGCCGGGGACGGACAGTAACAGTGTGACCACGCACACCTACACGCCGGCGGAGGGACAGACCCAGGGTGCACTGAGCCATGAAGATGTCTACTTTTCCGAGGGCATCGGCAGTGTGGACGGCGTGCCGGGAACGGACAGCAGCGACACGACTTATATTCTGGATGATGGAACGGACGATCAGATTAAGATTGTGCCGTTGGAGGAACAGGTGGATTATCTGCCTAATGAGACAATCACAACGACGACGTATCAGCCAAGAGAGGTTGATGTAGACGAATTGGACGGCGGGTGCTACATCTATGTGAAGGCGGATTTTGGCAGAGTGCCGGAAAAATATCTGGAGGAGATGAATTTTATTGACGGCGAGCTGAAAACGGCAGGTGATGACGCCATTATTTTAAGCCTGAACAGCAAGAGGCGGGAGGAACTGTTTGGCACGCTGACAGAAAACCGGACGCCTTATATCGGGGATAATGCCAAAGTGGGCGCATTACTTGAGGCGCTGCCGCTCCCGCCGTCTTTGAACCGGGTGGGAGGATTTACGTTACAGACCATGCAACAGCCCTATTCCCTGCGTTTTTCCTATGAGATGAGCACGGACATTCTCTCTAAAGAGGATGATGACACGCTGTTTTTTAATGCGGCGATGCTGTTTTATGCGGTCGGGAATCTGGAGGAAGTGGTCATGGAAGTGCAGAATCCGAACGGTGCGGATCAGTCTCATCTTTGCATATACGACCGGGCGCAGATGGAGGAGGAACTTCCCGGTTTACGGGATGTAGATTATGAGGACGGTCAGGCGTTTGGGGACGGTCTTGAGACACTGTATCCGGCGATAGAAGAGTATCTTTCCGAGGCGGATGCTTTGGGAGATTATCTACGGTGGGTTTTTTAGAAAAATCACAGAGAAAAATAAAAAAATTTTAAGATTTGGGAAACTTTTTCTTAATCTCTCCGCTCTAATATATAGTATGTAGAAAAATGTCAGCTTTTAGAGGATTCTTAAAGATTGACACGCTACAATGTGTATATAAAAGAGGGGGAACAGCATGGGGCAGGCACAAAGAACAGGAAGCTCGCACAGGAGCAATGCAAGGAATAATATCAGTCTCATATACGGGGATGAGCCGCGAAGCAGAAGCATGGCAGGAAAAAAGCCGCGAAATGGAGGCGGAAGCAGGACAGGGAACGCTTCACGGAGCGGAAGAAGGGAAGGCGCGGGGCGGCGTCATACAAACAGGGATCTACAGGATCTGGAGATGTGGGAAATTTCCAGAGAATCGGACAATCCCCGGCTGATGCGCCTGGCGGAGCGGGAACCGGTTCGCCCCAGAAAAAGACGTTCGGCAAATGCAGTCAGACGCCGCAAGGCAAAGCGCAGGAAGGAACTGCTGTGCAGATGCTTTATGCTTTTGGTAATCGCAGTCTGTCTGGTATTGATCTTCCAGACCGCCGGGGCAGTATACCGGATCATGCATGACGGGGTGATCAGGGGTGGCGAAGGTACAGGGAAAGGAATTGTGGAGGTGATGTCCGACAAGTCGGATGGAAATAAAATAGAACCGCCTGCAATCACAGAAGATTTTCTGGAGATCAACGATTATTCCAGACCGGGTACGGCACTTAAGAAGGTGAACAGTGTTTTCGTACATTACACGGCGAATCCGGGTACGTCAGCGAAGCAGAACCGCAGTTATTTTGCCAATCTGGCCCAGACCCATGAGCGGTCGGCCAGCGCCCATTTTATCATCGGTTGTGACGGGGAGGTGATACAGTGTATCCCCAGGGAAGAACAGGCTCACGCGGTCATCTCAAGAAATGAGGATTCCCTGTCCATCGAGTGCTGCTATCAGGATGAGGACGGAAAATTCACGCAGGAAACTTATGATACACTGGTACATATGCTGGCGTGGCTGACACAGGAGTATCATCTGACCACAGACGATATTCTGCGGCATTACGACTGCGGCGGGAAACTGTGCCCTCTTTATTACGTGGAGCATGAGGATGCATGGGAGCAGCTTCTTGCGGATGTGGACAGCTATATAGCGGAGAACGGGCAGTGACAGGGGCGTATGTTTGACATGCGGTTTTTAAACATGCTATGATCAATCGTGAAGGAATTGCGTTCACTGAGGGGAAAAGCGGTTATGGAAAAAGCCTATAAGTTAGAATTTGCGGGAGAACAGACAGGGAGTCTGTATGTGACTTGCTGCGGTTTGTCCCGGACGGAGCCGATGCACAGCTTCGGGCCGGCCTTAAAGCCCCATTATCTGATCCATTATATCTTGAGCGGTAAGGGAAAATTCGTGATCGGCAAAGAGGAGTATCCGCTGGAGGCGGGGTATGGCTTTTTGATTACGCCTGACGAACTTGCCTTTTACCAGGCCGACGAGGAGGAGCCCTGGACTTATGTGTGGGTGGGTTTCAGCGGCACACAGGCGGAAGCATATGTGGACAGTATCGGTCTGTCCGTGAGACAGCCGATCTTTCGATCAGACGCATCGGAGGAACTTTACCGGATTGTGAAGGACATGATGGATCACAATACATATGGCCTTTCCAATGATCTGCGGCGTAACGGACAGTTGGGTATCTTTTTATCTATCATAGCCGAAGGCGGTAAGATGGAAAAAAGGAGTGAAAATGATAAGGCGAACACTTACGTGCGCAAAGCCATCTCTTTTATCCAGAATAACTACTGCAATCCCATCAAGGTGACGGATGTGGCGGACTATGTGTGCGTCAACAGAAGCTATCTTTATACGCTGTTTCAAAAGTCTATGGGGATGTCGCCCCAGCAGTTTTTAACCACCTTCCGGATTACGAAGGCGACGGAACTTTTGCAGATTACCTCCCTGCCGATAGAGAGCATCGCCCTGTCCTGCGGCTATCATGATCCGCTGGTATTCACAAAGGCATTTCGACAGATCAAACAGATGTCGCCCACGAACTTTCGCAAGGAGATGCAGAAGGGGGAGACGAGGAGAAACAGAGAATATCTGCGGCAGGTGGAGGAGTTTATCGGACAGATTAACAGCCTCAATATATAACATTTTGACAGGTATAGGTAACAAAGGACTATTTTGGGATAGTCCTTTTTTTTTTATAATGTATGTGAAAGCAATGAAAATCGGAGATTTTTCGAGCGATACTGCGAGCGAGAGGGCGGATATGGTTAAATAGAGAAGGAGGATGGGGTATGAAGGAAACGGTTTTAAAGAAATTTGAGGAACTTTACGGGGATGCAAGTGGCGCAAGCGTGTATTTTGCGCCGGGGCGGGTGAACATGATCGGCGAGCACACAGACTATAATGGCGGCCATGTATTTCCATGCGCACTGACGATCGGTACCTATGCGGCGGTAAAAAAGCGTGCGGACAGGAAGATTCGGTTTTATTCCATGAATTTTGAAAATATGGGTGTGATTGAGAGCAGTCTGGATGATTTGAAGCCTTCCGATGCGGCGGGATGGACGAATTATCCGAAGGGCGTTATGTGGGCGTTTGCGGAGCGCGGCATGAAGATGGACTGCGGACTGGATATTGTACTCAATGGCAACATTCCGAACGGATCCGGCCTGTCCTCCTCCGCATCATTGGAGGTGCTGACGGGATTTTATCTGCGGGATCTGTTTGGATTTGACGTGACTAACGTGGATCTGGCGCTGATCGGCCAGTATTCGGAAAATAATTTTAACGGTATGAATTGTGGCATTATGGATCAGTTTGCGTCGGCGATGGGAAAGAAGGATAACGCGATCTTTTTGGATACGGCTGATCTTTCCTATCAGTATGCGCCCCTTGTACTGGACGGTGCAAAGATCATTGTGACGAACAGCAATGTAAAGCATTCTCTTGTGAACTCCGGCTACAATACGAGAAGAAGCGAGAGCGAGCAGGCGCTGGCGGATTTACAGAAAGTGGTGGATATAAAGAGCCTTGGAGATCTGACGGAGGAGGCGTTTGAAGCGAACAAGTTGGCCATTCAGGATGCGGTTTGTGCGAAGCGTGCGAAACACGCGGTCTATGAGAACCGCAGAACCATCCGTGCGGTGGAAGCCTTGAAGGAAAATAATTTGAAAGAGTTCGGTGAGTTGATGAACGCTTCCCATGTTTCCCTGCGCGATGATTACGAGGTGTCCTGCGACGAGATTGACGTGCTGGTGGAAGAGGCGTGGAAGATTGAGGGCGTGATCGGTTCCAGAATTACGGGCGGCGGCTTTGGCGGCTGCACGGTCAGCATTGTGAAGGATGAGGCAGTGGAGGCTTTTAAGGAAAAAGTCGGTACGGCTTACAGGGAACGCGTTGGAAAAAACGCGGATTTCTATGTGGTGGAGATCGGAAACGGGCCCTGCAAATTGTAAAGAGACAAACAAAGACGGATGGAGGAGGGCGAAAAAATGATTCAGGAAAGTATTAAAAAACTGGTTGCATACGGACTGCTCACCGGATTGATTGAAAAAGAGGATAAGATTTATACAACGAACAGACTCTTGGAGCTGTTTGGACTGGATGAACTGGAAGATGGCGGCGATGATGCGGCGGTGACTGTGGATGATCTGGAGGCAGTGCTTAAGGATATGCTCGACTATGCCTGTGAGAAGGGACTTACGGAGGACAGTGTCGTGTACCGGGATCTTTTTGACACGAAGATAATGGGACAGCTCACGCCCAGACCCAGCGAGGTGATCCGGACATTCCGGGAAAAGTATGCGTCAGACCCGAAGGAAGCTACGGATTATTTCTATAAGTTGAGCCGGGATACGGATTACATCAGGCGGTATCGCATTGCCAGAGACCAGAAGTGGATTTCTCCCACCAAGTACGGCGATCTGGATATCACGATCAATCTTTCCAAGCCGGAGAAAGATCCAAAAGCCATTGCGGCGGCAAAAAACGCAAAGCAGAGCGGCTACCCGAAATGTCTTCTCTGTCGGGAGAATGAGGGTTATGCGGGACGGGTAAACCACCCTGCGAGACAAAACCACAGGATCATTCCCGTTACCATAAACGGCAGTGAGTGGGGATTTCAGTATTCTCCCTACGTGTATTATAACGAGCACTGTATTGTGTTTAACTCACAGCACATTCCGATGAAGATAGAGCACGACACGTTCTGCAAACTGTTTGATTTTGTAAAGCAGTTTCCCCACTACTTTGTGGGTTCTAATGCGGATCTGCCGATTGTGGGAGGTTCTATTTTAAGCCACGATCATTTTCAGGGCGGGCATTATGAGTTTGCCATGGCGAAGGCGCCGGTGGAGCGTATTTTTACGGTACAGGGATTTACGGACGTAGATACGGGAGTTGTCAACTGGCCCATGTCCGTGATTCGCATTTCCCACGAAGATCCGGACAGACTTGTGGCGCTGGCGGACGTGATTCTGGAGAAATGGCGCGGCTACAGCGATGAAGCGGCGTTTATCTTCGCGGAAACCGACGGAGAACCCCACAACACCATTACGCCGATTGCCAGAAAACGGGGAGATAAGTTTGAACTGGATCTGGTGTTGCGCAACAACATCACCACGGAAGAACATCCGCTGGGTGTGTACCATCCGCACGCAAAGCTCCATCATATTAAGAAGGAAAACATCGGTCTGATCGAGGTTATGGGGCTCGCCGTTCTTCCCGCCAGATTGAAGGGGGAGATGGAGCGTCTTGCCGATGCGATTGTGACGGGTGCGGATATCCGTAAGGATGATGAACTTGCCAAGCATGCCGACTGGGTCGAGGAGTTTATGCCAAATTATCCGCATGTGGATAAAGATAATATTATGGAGATTCTTCATAAGGAGATCGGGAACGTATTTATGGAAGTGCTTGAGGACGCGGGCGTTTACAAGAGGGATGCAGAGGGACAGGCTGCTTTCGACAGATTCCTTTCTACGCTTTCATAGGGGACAGGAAAAGTAACAAGTTGAAGAAGAACAAGAAATGAGGCGGGATTTTTGAATCCCGCCTTTTGTCAGAAGCGCTATATAACGCATAGACCAGACATGGCACCAAAGGGGTTTTGACATAATAAGGTGCTGATAATCTGACTAGATGTGCTATTCTGATATGCTGCACAGAAAATTGTAAAGATGAGTCTGCTGTTTTTGCGACATTTTCTGATAGATAGCGATAAGGTGCTGATATTTTTTGAGATTACACAGATTGTCTGCCAGAAGGCAATCTGCTGCCAGACGTTCTTCAGAAAGGAATAGAATATAATCTGTAGTGACATGAAAGAAGCGTGATAGATCAATCAGAAGCAAAGCGTCGGGTGTGACTGTGCCACGTTCAATTTTGCTCAGACTTGCCTGATTGATGCCCAGTTGTTTTGCAAGAGCATGCTGGGTCAATTTTTTTTCCAAGCGGAGTTCCTTAATCCTAGTCTTCATTCGTAATCCCTTTTTATCATTGTAGTTTATTTTACTTTTAAAAATATTCTAATTTTGAATAAGGTTATTCCATAAAGAATATTTCTCCGGAAATCTTTTTTTATATGGAAAAAGCAGTAGAAAAGATACAAGATGTGGTAGAATCATAGGTAGATAATCATAGATATAGATAAATATGCGGTTCGTAGATTTTAGAGATCATGGACGGCCATATTCAACGAAACGTTGAATATGGGGAAATAGTGGAGATGATCGGGATGGAGAAGGAATGACGGATTCTTATGTGTGCATTGACCTGGAGACAACGGGTCTTGATCCGAAGAGGGATAAGATTATAGAGATCGGGGCTGTCAAAATCGAGCGGGGAGAGATCGTAGGAGAGTGGGAAACTTTTGTCAATCCGGAAAGAAAGCTGGAGGAGCGGATTGTAGAGCTTACCGGTATCCGGGATGAGCAGCTTGCGGGAGCGAAAAAGATGGCAGAAATTTTCCCGGAATTGCTTTCCTTTTTAGGGGATCATGCGATTCTGGGACATAGCGTGCTCTTTGATTTTTCTTTTCTAAAAAAAGCCGCGGTAAATGAGCGGCTGACTTTTGAGAAAAAGGGGATTGACACCCTAAAGATTGCGCGTAAATATTTGAAGGATCTGGAGAGCCGCAGTCTGGAATCGCTCTGCCGGCATTACGGCATTCCGCACAATGCGCACAGGGCGCTGGAAGATGCCCGCGCCACGGTTGCATTATACCGGAAACTTTTGGATGAATTTTATGAGAAAGAGGAAGAGGCGGGGGAAAAGAGCCTGTTTCGTCCCAGGCCGCTTCTGTATCAGGCGAAGCGCGATACCCCGCTTACAATTCCGCAAAAAGAACAGTTATATAAACTGCTGGACAAGCATAAACTGATAGTAGACTATGAGATTGAGAGTCTGACCCGCAGTGAGGCTAGTCGGAAGATTGACCAGATTCTTGTAAAATACGGACGATAGTTTTCTGCATGGCGGAGTTTAAGGATTCCGCCACGGGGTAGAGGCTCTGTATTTTTTCAGGCGTGCCCTGTTCCTGATAAATGCTGCACAACAGGCGGTAGGTCGCGCTGACATCCGTGCCCGTTGATACGGCAAATTCCAAAAGCTGACAAGCCTCTTCGGAATAGCCGTTGTCATATAAGGCCTGCGCCCACCGTTGAATTGTGCGGGCTAAGAGCGTATAATTCTGGTCGTAGGAGGTCAGGAGATCTATGTTGGGGGCGCCGTAGCGCAGCTTTAGTTCCGTGTTGGAAATACCTGTGAAATTGACGATGGGTAAATCCTTCAAAGAGAGAATGATCTGCCGGTAATCATCCAGTTTAGGATCGTCAGGCAAAAGATCCATGGGAAAGATTTCCATGGGAAGTTTAATATAGGGAAGATCATCCAGGGGTTTGCGCCTTGTGTTGTTGGCGGCGTGCTCTTTTTGCCAAAATTCCTGTTCCAGGGCAGCGGCCGACTTTTTACTTTTGGAGGAGGCGATGGCAATTGCTGCACCTAACAGCAGAGTGCTTGCAAAAATAATAAAATTCATATATAATTCCCTTATGCCACAAGTGGGCATTCCTTTTATTTATCGTGTAAAAATGGTAACGTGCTTTGCAGAGGTATTGTCATGAGATTTAACAGGAAAACAAAAAAAATCATTTCATCGATTATCATTATTATCGTCGTTTTGGCAATGGTCATTCCGATGCTTGCCTCTGCGCTGTATTCATTTTAGCACAGTTTTTTCAGGCAGGCAATTTCAGACAGAGAAAAGTGGAAAGCAGTGTGGGTGATTATGAAAAAATTATCTGTGATGGCTTTGACGGCATTTGTGGCGGCTGTGTTTTTCGCCATGCCGGCGCAGGCGAAAGAGGAAAAAATTGTATCGGGAATTTACGTGGAAGATATAGATCTGTCCGGATTGACAGAGACGGAAGCAAAGAAGCAGATCGAGGACTATGTTGCCGCTTTCGGCGATGCGCAGATCACGCTCCGCGCACCGGAGGATGGCGAGATTATCACATCTGCTGCAGAGATGGGATTAAAGTGGGGAAACCCGGAAGTTCTGGACGAGATTGTAAGTTTTGGCAGGGATGGCGATATCCTGCAGTGCTATAAAGAACTGCGTGACCTGGAATATGAAAATAAGGTTTATGAGGTAAGTTTTGATTTTGATAAAAATAAAATCCGCTCCGTGATTGAGGAGAATGCGGCGCAATATGACCAGGAGGCCGTCAACGCAACGCTGCAAAAGACGGAGAATGGTTTTGAGGTCTTGGAAGGACAGACCGGACGCGTGATAGACAGGGATGGCACCACGGAGCTTGTGTATGACTACCTGACGGGGGATTGGGACGGCGGGCCCTGTGAACTGGATATGCAGGTCGAGGTGAGCGATCCGCAGGGCACGGTAGAGGATCTGGAAAAGGTCAAGGATGTGCTGGGCACGTTTACCACCAGCTATTCCACATCCGGCGGCGACAGGAGCGCAAATGTGGCGAATGGATGCAGCCTGATAAACGGGAGTACCATATATCCGGGTGAAGAGTTTTCCGCCTATGAGGCGGTGTCGCCCTTTACGGTGGATAACGGCTATCATATGGCTGGTTCCTATCTGAACGGACAGGTGGTAGACAGCCTGGGCGGCGGTATCTGTCAGGTTTCCACGACGCTTTACAATGCGGTGCTTCGGGCAGAGCTTGAGGTGACAGAACGCTATAACCATTCTATGATTGTGACCTATGTGGATCCTTCGGCGGACGCGGCGATCGCGGAGTCCTCCGGTAAAGATTTTAAATTTAAGAACAATCTGGATTATCCTATTTATATAGAAGGATATACGACTCCGGATAAGCAGATCACCTTTACGATTTATGGGGTAGAGACAAGAGACAGCGGTCATGAGGTAGTATACGAGAGTGAAGTCCTTGAGAGAATCGAGCCTGATACGGAGGTTATCTATACGGATGCGGCGCAGCCGGTAGGTTACTGTTCCGTGCAGTCTGCCCATATAGGTTACAAGGCGAGGCTGTGGAAGATTGTAAAGGAAAACGGCGTAGAGGTAAGCCGCGAGCAGATTAACAGCAGTACCTATATGAAAGCGCCCAGAAGCGCGACGGTTGGCATTGCGACGGAGGATCCGGGAGCCTATAATGCCATTATGGCGGCTGTGGCTTCGGGCAGTGTGGATCAGGTGAAAGCGGTAGCCGGTGCATACCGTGGGGGAGATCCGGCGGCGATACAGGCGGCGTCGGATGCGGCACAGGCGGCGGCAGCAGAAGCGGCGGCAGCACAGGCAGCGGCAGAAGCGGCGCAGGCAGAGGCGGATGCAGCACAGGCGGCAGCGGAAGCGGCGCCTCCGCCACCGGCAGAATAATCCTGAATCCTATGAAAAGTAAGGCATAAGGTATGAGACAGGAAAAACAATCCGATGAGATAGAATTTCATAAGGAAGGGACGATAAATAGCGCAGGGCTGGGGAAAGACTGTGCTATTTTGGCGCAGACGGCCGGTGCAGACCAGGATATTGTGATGAGCAAGTGGATCGGGCTGGAGGGAACGGCCCGGCTTGCAAAGCAGTATTATGAAAGGCTGCGGGAGCGGTTCCCACAGCGGATGATTGACGAGGCTGCGGCTTTTGATAAGTATCTGTCGGTTATGCCGGAGGCCGCCACCGCCATGAAGTCCGGCGTTTGCGGCATGTATGCCGTCTCCCGTGGAGGAATTTTCGCAGGGCTGTGGGAGATGGCGCAGGAGGCCGGCGTCGGACTGGAAGCGGATTTGAGAAAAATACCTGTCAGACAGGAAACGATAGAGATCTGTGAAGTTTTGGGGCAGAACCCGTATGAACTTTTGTCGGGCGGGTGTCTGATCATGACGGCGAAAAACGGAAACGCTCTTGTGGCAGCATTAGAGCGGGAGAAAATTCCCGTAGTTGTGATTGGCCGCACGACAGGGGGAAACGACCGTGTGCTTTACAACAAAGGGCATAAGAGGTATCTGGATAAACCGAGGGCGGAACGGATCTATCAGGAAATGGAGGAGAAAACAGGATGAGAGAAGAATTGTTAGCAATCATAGAGAGGAACAGCCGCATAGACTTGAAGGAGCTTGCGGTGATATTGGGGGTAGAGGAAATTGATGTGGTGAATGAACTGCAGGCGTTGGAAGAGGAAGGAATTGTCTGCGGTTATCACACGATGATCGACTGGGAAAAGACTTCCATCGAGAAAGTTTCCGCATTGATTGAAGTGCGCGTGACACCCCAGAGAGGGCAGGGGTTTGACAACATTGCGGAGCGGATTTACAAATACCCGGAGGTGACCTCCGTGTATCTGATTTCCGGTGGCTTTGATCTTCTGGTTACCCTGGAAGGGAAATCTTTGAAAGAGATTTCGGGTTTTGTGTCCGACAAGCTTTCCACGCTGGATTCGGTACTCAGCACGGCAACCCATTTTATTTTGAAAAAATACAAGGATCATGGCACGATCCTGACGAAAAAATACGAAGACCAAAGAGAGAAGGTGTCACCGTGAAAGATATGTTATCAAAACAGGCGGTCAGCTTAAAGCCTTCCGGTATCCGGAAATTTTTTGACATTGTAAGCGAGATGGAGGACGCGATCTCTCTCGGTGTGGGTGAGCCGGATTTCGATACGCCCTGGCATATCAGGGACGAGGGCATCTACTCGCTGGAAAAAGGGCGTACTTTTTATACATCTAACAGCGGCTTGCTGGAACTGCGGCAGGAGATTTGCAATTACATAAAAAGAAAGCAGGGCGTTACCTATGATCCGAAGCATGAGGTACTTATCACGGTAGGCGGTTCGGAGGCGATTGATATTGGCCTGCGTGCCGTGATCAATCCGGGAGACGAGGTGTTGATTCCCCAGCCCAGCTTTGTGTCCTATGAACCCTGTGCAATTATGGCAGGCGGTGTGCCGGTTATCATTGAGTTAAAGGCGGAAAATGAGTTCCGGCTGACGGCGCAGGAGCTGGAGGAGGCCATCACGGACAAGACGAAAATATTGATTCTTCCCTTTCCGAATAATCCGACAGGAGCGATTATGGAGCGGAAAGATCTGGAAGCGGTTGCGGAGGTAATCCGGAAACATGATATACTTGTCATGTCTGATGAGATTTACGCGGAACTGACCTATAAAGAAAAGCATGTGTCCATCATAGAGATGGAGGGAATGCAGGAGAGGACGATCCTGATCAACGGTTTTTCCAAAGCTTACGCTATGACGGGATGGAGGCTGGGATATGCCTGCGGCCCGAGGGAAATCCTTGCGCAGATGGTGAAGCTGCATCAGTTCGCGATTATGTGTGCGCCCACCACAAGCCAGTATGCGGCGATAGAGGCGCTGCGCAACGGAGACGAGGATGTGAAGGAGATGCGGACGGCGTACAATCAGAGAAGACGGTACCTGCTCCACGCTTTTCAGGAGATGGGATTGGAGTGCTTCGAACCCTTTGGCGCTTTCTATGTGTTCCCCTGTATCAAGGAGTTTGGCATGACCAGCGAGGAGTTTGCGGAGCGGTTTTTAGCGGAGGAGAAGGTGGCTGTGGTGCCCGGAACGGCATTTGGCGACTGCGGCGAAGGATTTCTTCGGATATCCTATGCGTATTCTCTGGATAATCTGAAACTGGCGATTGGGAAACTGGCGGATTTTGTGGAAAAACTGCGTGCGTCCCGCTAGGGAAACGCAGGCGGATGGAGAGTAGTATGCATATTATATTACATCAGCCGGAGATTCCGGCAAATACGGGAAATATCGGTCGTACCTGTGTGGCAACAGGTACGACTCTCCATTTAATTGAGCCTTTGGGTTTTCATCTGGACGAAAAGTCCATTAAGAGGGCAGGTATGGATTACTGGGATAAACTTAACGTGACCCGTTACATGAATTTTCAGGAATTTCAGGAATCCCATCCGGGGGCAAAAATCTGGTACGCCACCACAAAGGCAAAACGTCTCTATACGGAGGCGTCTTTTGGAAGCGACGATTATATTATGTTTGGCAAGGAGAGCGCCGGGATTCCGGAGGAGCTTCTGGTAGAGCATGAGGAGACTTGTATCAGGATTCCCATGCTGGAGGAGATTCGCTCGCTAAATCTTTCCAATGCCGCAGCCATCGTGCTGTATGAGGCCTTACGGCAGAATCATTTTGCGGGAATGCAGATAGAGGGAGAGCTGCATAGACTATCCTGGCGGCAGACGATATAAACAAAAGGTATTTATATTGCTTGCTACCGCAGTGCCGACCTCAGTCGTCATCCTCCACCTCCGATTTCGGCAGGGAGAAGATGAACTCTGTCCCCACGCCTTCCGTGCTGATCACGTTGATGTTTTCGCCGTGAGCCTGAATGATTTCCTTTGTGATCGAAAGGCCAAGTCCTGTTCCTTTCTTATCTTTTCCTCTGGAATGGTCTGATTTGTAGAAGCGGTCCCAGATCAGTTTCAGATCGTCTTTGGGGATACCGATTCCGGTATCCTTCACGCTCACAAACACTTTATTGTGTTTTTCCGTTGTCTCTATTTTTATCAGAGAATCGTGGTGGCTGAATTTGATGGCGTTGTCCAGGAGGTTGTAGAGTACCTGCTGAATTTTATCCATGTCCGCGACCACATACATTTCGTCCCCTGTCAGCACCAGCTCGATGCCGATTGTCTTCTGACGGCAGGTGCCCTCAAAGGAGGCAGCCACATTCCGGATTACGGTGTTAATTTCAAAATCCGTCTTATTCAGCATAATCCCCTTTGTGTTCAGGTTATTGAGGGTCAGAAGACTGTTCGTCAGTTTTGTCAGGCGTCCTGTCTCGTTTAAAACAATATTCAGGTATTTCTCATAGGCCTCCGGAGGAATCGTACCGTCCAACATGGCTTTCAGGTAACCTTCGATGGAAGTCAGGGGAGAACGAAAATCGTGGGAGACGTTGGCCACAAATTTTTTCTGGTCGTCCTCCGAGCGGGCGATTTCGCTTGCCATATAGGAGAGGGTAGCGGCCAGGTAACCCATCTCGTCCTCGCTCTCCACGCTAAATTCATAGTGCATATTACCGCTGGCGTACTGCTCCGTTGCCTCCGTGATTTTGCGTAAAGGAATATAAACCATCTCCGTGAAAAAGATCAGGATGATCAGGGACAGTAAAAAGAGGATGATAAGCATAATATAGGAGATGTTCAAAAGCTGGTTCGTCTCGGTTTGAATGCTGCTGAGGGAAGCATGGATCACCACATAGCCCCGCACTTTATAGTTGGAGGTGATGGGGGCAAATACACTCAGCATCTCCTCGTCAAAAGTCTGGAAAAAGTCGCCTATGGTATAGTAGGAACCGGCGGTGATGGTGGGATCGAAATTTTCCACTACGACCTCGTTTTCCACATCCACAGGGGAGGAGGAGTCCAGAATCATACGCCCAGAAGGGTTGATGATCCAGATGGTGGCATTCAGGTAAGTGTCCAGCGCGTCAAGCTGGGTTTTCACTGTCTCCAACGAAGCCTCCGTGTTATAGAGGTCTGTGGCATAGGTGTTTGCGATGAGCGTTGCCTCCCGATAGAGAGATTCCGACTTTTCCTTTGTGAGATGGTTGAAGGTCATGTCGGAAACGAAGGTAGCTACCACCACAAAGCCGAACAGCGCAAAGATAATATAGGCAAGTATCAGTTTCAGGTAAAGCGTCTTTCTCATGGATTCCCCTTAGTCTCAAATTTGTAGCCGACACCCCAGATGGTAGCGATACGCCAGCTTTCGTGATCGTTTATCTTTTCGCGGAGCCGCTTGACATGGACATCCACCGTGCGGCTGTCTCCGATGTACTCATAGCCCCAGATCTGATCCAGAAGCTGTTCCCTGGAAAAGACATGGTTGGGCGAAGAAGCCAGAAAATAGAGAAGCTCCAGCTCCTTGGGGGGCATATCAATGGTTTTGCCCATGTAAATAACGGAGTAGTTGGTCTGGTTAATGATCAGATCCGGATATTCCACGCTCTTAACGTCGGCGTTTTTCGGTTCTGCCACTGCCGGTTTATAGCGGCGCAACACTGCCTTGACGCGGGCTACCAGCTCTTTTGAGTCAAAGGGCTTTTCCATGTAATCGTCCGCCCCAAGCTCTAAGCCCAGCACTTTGTCAAAGACTTCGCCTTTAGCGGAGAGCATGATGATGGGGAGCGATGACTTTGAACGCACTTCGCGGCAGACCTGATAGCCGTCGATCCCCGGGAGCATCAGGTCGAGAAGCATAAGGTTTGGCTCGAAACTGTCCACCGCGCTCAGGGCGGATTCCCCGTCGCTTGCAATCATTGTCTCGAAGCATTCCTTCGTCAGATAGAGGGAAATCAGCTCCGCAATATTATCATCGTCGTCCACAATTAAAATTTTTTGTTTGTTTACCATGATATCCTCCTCAATCTTTAAATTCCGCGATGGTAACGCCGGCGTCGCCCTCTCCAAATTCTCCCAGACGGAAACTCTTAATGGTCTTGTTTTTGCGCAGGTAAGTCTGTACAGCTTTTCGCAGCGCGCCTGTTCCCTTGCCGTGTACAATACGGACGCTGGGAAGATGTGCCAGATAGGCGTCGTCCAGATATTTATCCAACTCGGAGAGCGCTTCGTCCACCGTCTTGCCGAGAAGATTGATCTCCGTGGAGACGGAGTAGGACTTGGACATTTTGAGTTTGCCGGAGGAGCTTCTCTGCATTTTGGCCGTGCTCACCGTCTCCTCTTCCAGCAAAACCAGATCGTTTAAGGAAACCTGGGAGCGGATAATGCCGCACTGTACAAAAAGCCTGCCGTTTTTGTCGGGAAGGGAACTGACAGTTCCCTTTAATCCCATGGAAACCACTTTCACGCTGTCGCCCAGCCTGATCTGGTTCGGCTTTAACACTTTATGGGTAGGTTTGTCGGCTTTCAGGGCTAACTTTTCGTTTTTCTCTGAAATTTTTTCGCTCACCCTGCGGCGGGATTTTTCCAGGTCTTTTATGGAAGCATTTCCAGCCTTCTGGAAGGTGCGGATGGTTTCGTCCGCCAGATCCTTCGCATTTTGCAGAATTTCGCGGGCTTCCTCGTTTGCCTCTCTTATGATGCGGTCGCGGGACTGGGCGATCTTTTCCTGCTTGGATTCCAGACGTTCCTTTAATGCCTGAACCTCCCGCTTATAGGCCTCGATCTGTGCCTGTTCTTTCTCGATGGTGAGGCGGCTGTTTTCCAGATTGGCGAGTAAATCCTCAAAACTTTCCTTATCCTGCGAAATGTGTTTCTTAGCGTCCTCGATGATGTGATCCGGCAGCCCCAGTCTTGCGGAGATCGCAAAGGCGTTGCTCTTGCCGGGTATACCGATCAGAAGACGGTAAGTGGGTCGCAGTGTCTCCACGTCAAATTCACAGCAGGCGTTTTCCACAAAGGGCGTGGAGAGGGCGTAAACCTTCAACTCGCTGTAGTGTGTGGTCGCCATGGTGCGGATGCCCCTGCCGTGCAGATGATCCAGAACAGAAATCGCTAACGCCGCGCCCTCGGTAGGGTCTGTCCCTGCGCCCAACTCATCGAAAAGACAGAGAGAATCCTCGTCCGCCTCCTGCAAAATGGACACAATACTGGTCATGTGGGAGGAAAAGGTCGAAAGGCTCTGTTCAATGCTCTGTTCGTCGCCGATGTCCGCATAGATTTCCCGAAAGATGGAGAGCTGCGAGCGATCCATGGCGGGAATATGCAATCCCGCCTGTCCCATCAGGGACAAAAGCCCCACGGTCTTTAAGGCAACGGTTTTGCCGCCCGTGTTGGGGCCGGTGATGATAAGCAGGTCAAAGTCGACGCCCAATAAAATGTCTACAGGCACGACCTTCTTTTTGTCAATGAGGGGATGACGCCCTTTGCGGATATGGATCTGATGTTCTGTGTTAAAGAGCGGCATGGTGGCGTTCTGCTCCATGGCAAGCGCCGCTTTGGCAAAGACAAAGTCCAGATTCGTCATGGCCTCCTGGTCTGTGGAAAGCTCCCTGGTATAAGCCGCTGCCTGCGCGCTTAAGGAGGCAAGAACCGCCTCGATTTCTTCTTTCTCCCGGATAGATAATTCCTTTAATTCATTGTTCAGGTTTACTACCGCAGACGGCTCAATGAAAAAGGTGGAGCCGGTGGAGGACTGGTCGTGGATCATACCCGGCACCTGACTTTTGTATTCCGCTTTCACGGGGATGCAATAGCGATTGTCCCGCATGGTGACCACGGCATCCTGCAGATAGGTGCGCAGAGAGCCGTTTATCATGGAATTTAACTGCGAATGGATTCTGTCGTTGGTGACCGTCATGCTGCGGCGGATATGTTTCAGGGCAGGACTTGCGTCATCGGCGATCTCCTCCTCGGAGAGGATGCACCTGTTTATCTCGTTTGCGAGAGGTGTAAGCGGTTCAAGGGTGTCAAACCACACGTCCAGCGAGTCTTCGGCAGCGTCGTCCCGCTCTCTGCGCCCGTAGGTCTTGACGCGGTTCACATTCTCCAGGAAGGAAGCGATGCGAAGAAGTTCTGCAATGGACAAAACGCTTCCAACCTCCAGAGATTTTAAACTCATGCCGAGATCTTTATTACTGCCAAAGGAAGTAGAGCCTTTGCTGAAAAGACGGCCAAGAGCGTCCGCGGTCTGTGTCTGCGCTTTTTGTATTTCATCTGGATCTGTCATGGGAAGCAGAGCGGCCGCCAGTTTTTTGCCCGGCTCGGAGGTCGCCTTCTGCGTCAGTTGATCTATGATTTTGTGATATTCTAAAACCCGTAATACTTTCTCGTTCATATGCGCTCCTTACTACCGCTCATTTTATCATAAATGTGCGGCAATTACTATGAAAGTTTTTGTCAGGATATGAGGATTGCCCCACGAATTTGATTTACAAAAAAGGACAGGTGTCCTATAATGGAGTCATGTATCACGATAATCGTGATCAAGAGAAAAGAGGAGGAAAAATACTATGAAAAAAAGAGTAATCGCAATGATGCTTGCGGCCACAATGGTATTTTCATTGGCGGCATGCGGCGGCGGCGCGGCTGACGGTGGGCAGCCGGCTGGAGATGCAGCGGCAGAGACGAATGAAGCGGCTGCTTCTGAGGAATCCGGGGAGGCTGGTGAAGCAGCCGGTTCCGATGAGTCCACAGGAGAAGCGGAGGCTGCCGGGTCAACCGGTTCTGATATGAACATCGCCATGATCACGGATTCGGGCGATATTACCGACCAGAGTTTTAACCAGACAACTTACGAGTCCTGTAAGGCGTGGGCGGAGAGCAACGGCGCCCAGTTTACTTATTATAAACCGGACAGCGATTCCGACGAGGCGAGAAATGCCAGTGTTGACCAGGCGGTAGCGGGCGGCGCGAACGTGATCGTAATGCCGGGTTATATGTTTGCGGCGGCTGTTGTTACGCAGTCAAAGATGTATCCGGATGTTAAGTTTATTGCGCTGGATGTAGGCGCAGGCGATATCTGTGAGAAGGGCGTCGGAGAGGGATACGATTATAACCCCGATAACTGGAACGTGGCGGATTACTACAATACGGACAACGTGTATACTTGTACCTATCAGGAGGAGATTTCCGGATATATGGCAGGGTATGCGGCGGTAAAGCTGGGATATAGGCATCTTGGATTCCTGGGAGGCATGTCCGTACCTGCGGTTACCCGTTTCGGATACGGTTATGTGCAGGGTATCAACGATGCGGCCAAGGAGCTTGGCATTGAGGGAGAAGTGGAAGTCGAGTATGTCTGCGGTGGACAGTTTTACGGCGACGCGGATATCACGGCGGCGATGGATACCTGGTATGGCACAAAGGGTGTGGAAGTAGTATTTGCCTGCGGCGGCGGCATCTATACCTCCGCGGCTGAAGCGGCGGTGAAGACAGACGGCAAGGTGATCGGCGTGGATTCCGATCAGGCGCCGGTTATTGATGCGAACAAGGAGGGCCTGACGGTCACATCGGCGATGAAAGGACTTTCCGCAACAGTGAATACGACGCTTGACGGTATCAGAGACGGAAAGTGGAGCGAGTTTGCAGGAAAGATTGACAACCTTGGCATGGTGTCTGAAAATCCGGAGGAAAACTTCGTACAGCTTCCTATGGAAAGTACCCAGTGGGGCGACGGGTTTACCCAGGATGATTACAAGGCGCTTGTCAAAGAAATCTATAGCGGTAACGTGAAGATTTCCAATGATATTTCGGCTATGCCGTCAACCGATGTTAAAGTGACTGATTACGGCAGTATCAAATAATAAACAGTTATGGAAATGGAGGGAGCGGATTTGCATTTGCAAGATGCTCCCTCCGTTTTATGCACAGGGGTGCGTAAAGTATATTGCTGCTTTGCAGCGCGCACCCCGCGCGGCGGGCAGGGAGAAAATTTTCCCTGCCCGATCAAAGGAGAAGATTGAGAGAGGAGGTAGTGGGGATGGCCGAGTATGCGATCGAGATGCTGAACATCACGAAAAGGTTTCCGGGAATTGTGGCGAACGACAACATCACGCTGCAACTAAAAAAAGGTGAGATTCACGCCCTTCTGGGGGAGAACGGCGCGGGGAAATCGACCTTGATGAGCGTGCTCTTTGGGCTGTATCAGCCGGAGGAGGGCGAGATTCGCAAGGACGGAAAAAAGGTGACGATCAATGATCCGAACGACGCGAACGATCTGGGGATCGGTATGGTGCATCAGCATTTTAAACTGGTAGAATGTTTCAGCGTTCTCGACAATATCATTTTGGGGGTGGAGACGACCAAGGGGGGATTTCTCCAAAAAGAGGAAGCAAAGAAAAAAGTGATGGAGTTGTCTGAGAAATACGGTCTTTTTGTAGATCCTGATGCACTGATCGAGGATATCACCGTGGGTATGCAGCAGAGGACGGAGATTCTGAAAATGTTGTACCGCGACAACGAAATCCTTATTTTTGACGAGCCGACGGCGGTGCTGACGCCGCAGGAAATTCAGGAACTCATGACAATCATGAAGAATCTGGCGGCGGAGGGTAAGAGCATTCTCTTTATCACCCACAAACTGGCGGAGATCATGCAGGTGGCGGATCGCTGCAGCGTACTCAGAAAAGGAAAGTACATAGGGACTGTGGAGATCAGCGACACGAACCCGGAAAAACTTTCCGCAATGATGGTCGGAAGGGATGTCAATTTTGTGGTGGAGAAAAAGCCTGCCAGTCCTGGCGAGGTTGTTCTGGATATCAGGGGTATGACTGTTGGTTCGAAGCGGCATAAAAACAATGCCGTAAACAATGTGTCCCTTCAAGTGCGCAGGGGAGAGATCGTCTGTATCGCCGGAATCGACGGCAACGGGCAGACGGAATTTGTCTATGGCCTGTCAGGATTAGAGCCGTTAAAGGGCGGTACAATCACCATGAACGGAAAAGACATCACCCATGCATCCATCAGGGAGAGGCTCACTTCGGGCATGAGCCATATTCCGGAGGACAGACATAAACATGGCCTGGTGCTCGATTATTCTCTGGAAGACAACATTGTCCTGCAAAGGTATTTTGAACCGCAGTTTACGAGTAAGGCCGGTTTCCTGAAACGAAAAGAAATAAGGGACTACGCCAACAAATTGATCGGGCAGTATGATATCCGTTCAGGGCAGGGTGCAATTACAAAGGCACGGTCAATGTCCGGCGGTAATCAGCAGAAGGCGATCGTGGCCCGCGAAATCGACAAAAATCCGGAGCTTTTGATTGCGGTACAGCCCACAAGAGGATTAGATGTGGGCGCCATCGAGTATATTCATAAACAGCTTGTAGCACAGAGGGATGCGGGTAAGGGCGTTCTTCTGGTCAGTCTGGAGCTGGATGAGGTTATGAATGTATCGGATCGCATTCTCGTCATGTATGAGGGCGAGATTGTAGGAGAATTTGATCCGAAGAAGGTCACTGTGGAGGAGCTTGGTCTTTACATGGCAGGTTCCGGAAGAAAGGAGGCGGACGGACATGCGTCATGATTCCGATAAGAAGGAGCATTTTTTGAGAAACGATGGCGTGCAGACGATTCTGGCATCGCTTCTTTGTATTGTTCTCGGCCTTCTGGTGGGCTATATCGTTTTGCTGATTATCAATCCGGGCGGCGCGGGGGAAGCGATTCTTGCGATTATGAAGAATTTCCTCTATTATCCCAGCGCAGTGGCGGCAAAGAAATATTTCGGGACGACACTGGTAAAAGCATCGGCGCTTCTGATGTGTTCCCTGTCCGTACTGTTTGCCTACAAGGTGGGGCTTTTTAATATTGGCGCGGCGGGACAGTATGTGGTGGGCGTGGGAGCCTGCCTCTATCTTGCCCTCGCCGGTGGAATGCCATGGTATGTATGCCTGATCGCGGCAATTTTGGTTGCGGCGCTGGTTGGCGGGCTTTCCGGAGCGCTCAAGGCGTATTTTAATGTCAATGAGGTTATCTCCTGCATTATGTTGAACTGGATCGGGCTGTATTGTGTCAACATGCTGCTGTCGCAGGTAAAAGAACAGTCCACGCCGTACACGAAATCGCTGTCCAGTACGAACAAGAGCGCGCTGCTTCCGAATCTGGGACTGGATAAACTTTTCTCCGACAATGAGTTTGTGACGCTGGGACTTTTGCTCAGTGTGGTTATGGCGGTTGCCGTGTGGGTGGTGCTGGAGAAGACAAAATTCGGCTATGAACTGAAAGCCACAGGATTGAACAAACAGGCGGCGAAATACTGCGGTATGCGGGAAAAGAGAAATATGATTCTGACCATGATGATTTCCGGCGGGCTGGCAGGTTTCGGCGCAGGTATTTTTTACCTGACGGGGATTGAACAGTGGATGGTGCAGCAGACCTCGGTTCCTGCCATGGGATTTAATGGGATTGCGGCGGCTTTCCTCGGCGGTTTGCATCCCATCGGGACGGTTTTTTCTTCGTATTTTATTCAGCACATTACGAGCGGCGGCACTTATGTGGATAAGACCATGTACTGCACCCAGATATCCGATTTGATTTCCGCGTTTATCATTTATCTGTGCGGTTTCGTACTCTTCTTTAAACTGTGGCTGAACCGGTTCCTGGACAAGAGAGAGGAAAAGCGGGACAGGGAAGAACAGAAAGGAGGGGAAGCATAATGTTATTATTGATGCAGTATACGTTGATTTTTGCTTCTGTCCTTGTGCTGGTCGCACTCGGCGGATGCTTCTCGGAGCACAGCGGCGTGATCAATATCGGTCTGGAAGGAATCATGGTGATCGGCGCCCTCGGGGGAGCGCTCATGATGAAGTATATCCCCGAAGGCATGGCGGCGCCGCTTGTCATTTTGCTTGTGATTCTTGCAAGCGTCCTGCTCGGCATGCTCTTCTCCCTGCTGCTGGGGGTTGCGGCAATCCGGTTTAAGGCGGATCAGACGCTGGTGGGAACGGCGCTTAACCTTCTAGGCCCGGCGGCGGCAGTGGTTCTGGTGCGGGCGATCAACACAGCGGAAAGCGTGGATAACGTTTCCTCGACAGTTGCCTATGGCGCGGCCAAGCGGTCGTTCATTGTCAATATCGGAAAGTTCGAGTTTAACTGGTTTATGCTGGTGGCATTGCTTGTGTTGATTGCCTCTTACATTGTGTTGTATAAGACGAGATTCGGCCTCAGGCTCTGTGCCTGCGGCGAGCATCCGCAGGCGGCGGATTCCGTGGGGATCAATGTGTATAAGATGCGCTATGCGGGGGTTTTAATTTCCGGTGCGCTGGGCGGACTTGGCGGATTGGTGTATATCACAGCAGGCGTGAGTGAGTGGAAGTTTGAAAACGGTGTGGCGGGTTTCGGCTTTCTGGCGCTGGCGGTCATGATTTTCGGCCAGTGGAGACCGGTGAATATCGGGTTGGCGGCGATCCTGTTTGGGTTGTTCCGCGCGCTGTCCAATGTATATACCGGGTTTGATGCACTGGTGGCGCTCAAATTGCCGAGCACCATTTACAACATGCTTCCCTATATGATTTCCCTGGCGGTGCTGGTGTTTGTTTCCGGGAAATCCAGGGCGCCGAAGGCAGAGGGGATTCCTTATGACAAAGGGGCCAGGTGATCGGGCGACAAAAAAGAAGGAGGTTGGTATAGAATGAAAAATTATTCGGAAGATGCGAGCAGGCAGTACCATATCCAGGTGGCGCAGGGGGAGGTGGGGCGTTATGTGATTATGCCCGGCGACCCGAAGAGATGTGTAAAGATTGCGCAGTATTTTGACAATCCGGTGTTGATTGCGGATAATAGAGAGTATATTACTTACACCGGAACGCTGGACGGCGTGAAGGTGAGCGTGACATCCACAGGAATCGGCGGCCCGTCAGCCTCCATTGCGATGGAAGAACTGTATCGCTGCGGTGCGGATACTTTTGTCCGCATCGGCACCTGCGGCGGTATGCAGACGGAAGTGAAGAGCGGCGACGTTGTGATTGCCACGGGAGCGATCCGTATGGAGGGCACAAGCAGAGAGTATGCACCCATTGAATTTCCCGCGGTGGCGGATCTTGCCGTGACAAATGCGCTGGTGGAAGCGGCGGGCCAAAAAGGATACCCTTTCCATACGGGTGTGGTACAGTGTAAGGATTCGTTTTATGGACAGCATGAACCGGAGGTAAAACCGGTAAGCTACGAACTTCTCAATAAATGGGAGGCGTGGAAACGGCTGGGATGTCTCGCCTCCGAGATGGAGTCGGCGGCATTGTTTGTCGTGGCCAGCGCCCTTCATGTGAGAGTGGGTTCCTGCTTTTTGGTGGTGGCAAATCAGGAGAGGGAAAAACTTGGTTTGGAGAATCCGGTGGTGCACGATACGGATATGGCCATTCAGGTGGCAGTGGAGGCGATTCGCGGACTGATTAAGAAAGATATAGAGTCCGGTAAGTAAATAAGCAGGATTTTTCGAGGAAAGAGAAGGAGAAGGGCATGGATAAGAATGAAATTTTAAAGCATGTAGACCATACACTTTTGTTACAGCCGTCGACCTGGGAGGAGATCAGGCAGATCTGCGACGATGCGATCAAATATCAGACGGCGTCGATCTGTATTCCGCCCTGCTATGTGAAGCAGGCGCATGAATATATGGGGGATCAGATGCCAGTCTGTACCGTGATCGGCTTTCCCAACGGAAATGTGACAACCGCCGTCAAGGAGTTTGAGACGAAGGATGCGATTGCAAACGGCGCGTCCGAGATTGATATGGTGATCAATATCGGATGGGTGAAGGATCAAAAATATGATCTGGTGGAAGAGGAGATTCGTACCCTGAAAGCGGCCTGTGGAGAAAAGATTTTGAAGGTGATCATTGAGACCTGCCTGCTGACCGATGAGGAGAAGGTTAAGATGTGCGAGGTTGTGACCCGCGCGGGCGCGGACTATATCAAGACATCCACCGGATTTTCCACTGGCGGGGCGACCTTTGCGGATGTGGAGCTGTTTGCGAAACATGTAGGGCCGAATGTGAAAATCAAGGCGGCGGGTGGCATTTCCTCCATGGCGGATGCAGAGAAATTCCTTGCCCTGGGGGCAGACCGCCTCGGCACAAGCCGTATCGTTAAAATCATCAAGAAGGAAGAGGCGACCGGATATTAAAAATCCGGGAACGACGGAGGGAACGATGGACAGGGAACTGATAGAAAAAATGATTGATCTGGCAATCGGGCAGTTACAGTATTCCTATACACCCTATTCTCATTTTAAAGTCGGAGCGGCACTGCTTACAAAGGACGGGAAACTTTACACGGGATGTAATATTGAGAATGCGGCATACACGCCCACAAACTGCGCGGAGCGGACTGCTTTTTTCAAGGCTGTCAGCGAGGGCGAGCGGGAATTTCGGGCGATCTGCATTGTGGGGGGAAAGGACGGCGTCCTGACAGAATATGCGGCGCCCTGCGGCGTGTGCAGACAGGTGATGATGGAGTTTTGTAATCCGGAAACTTTTCAGATCATTCTGGCGACGGGTAAAGAACAGTATGAAATTTTTACGTTGAAAGAACTGTTACCCATGGGATTTGGCCCGGATAATCTGGCATAAGATTTGGAAAAAGAAAAAGTAAGAGGTGTAAGGATGGAACAATATAAGAGAATTTTTGTAATCGTTCTGGATTCTCTCGGCATCGGCGCCATGCCGGATTCTGAAAAATTCGGGGACAAGGGTGTAGACACGTTCGGGCATATTCTGGAAAGAATGGGAACCCTTGATATTCCGAATTTGAAAAAGCTGGGCATGCTGAACCTCCACCTCGCGGGGAACATGGAAGCGGAGGAGAATCCCATCGGACGTTACATGCGTCTGGGCGAGGCGAGCAACGGAAAGGACACCATGACAGGCCACTGGGAAATGATGGGCATTAAGACCGAGAAGCCGTTTCAGACTTTTACGGACACGGGATTTCCGCCGGAATTGATTGCGGAGCTGGAGAAGCGCTGCGGCAAGAGAGTGATCGGCAACAAGAGCGCCAGCGGCACGGTGATTATCGAGGAGCTGGGAGAGGAGGAGATCAATACCGGCGCGATGATCGTTTATACGTCGGCGGACTCCGTACTGCAGATCTGCGGCAATGAGGAAACCTTTGATTTGGCGAATTTATACCGCTGCTGTGAGATCGCGCGGGAGATTACCATGAAGGATGAGTGGAGAGTCGGCCGTGTGATTGCAAGACCCTATGTGGGGAAGAAAAAAGGCGAGTTCAAACGGACGAGCAACCGGCATGACTATGCGCTCAAACCTACCGGACTGACAGCGTTAAATGCCCTGAAAGACGGCGGCCTGGATGTGATCGGCGTTGGGAAGATCAATGATATTTTCTGCGGGGAGGGCATCACGAAGACCTACCACTCGGACAGCTCCGTCCACGGTATGGAGCAGACAATCGAAATCTGCAAGGAAGATTTTCACGGACTTTGTTTTGTCAATCTGGTGGATTTCGACGCCCTGTGGGGTCACCGCAGAAATGTGGAAGGTTACGGACAGGAGATTGAAAAATTTGATAAGAACCTGGGCGTTTTGCTGGGTGAACTGCGGGATGATGACCTTTTGATTTTGACGGCGGATCATGGGAATGATCCGACTTACAGCGGGACTGACCACACAAGGGAGTATGTGCCTTTTATATCCTATGCAAAGAAAATGGGAAGCGGAGGTGCGCTGGAAAACAGGGATACGTTTGCGGTGATCGGGGCTTCTGTGGCGGAAAATTTCGGTGTGGATATGCCGGAGGGAACGATCGGGGAGTCTGTTTTAGATCAACTGGTCTGAGACGGGAAGGTTGGATGGTGGAACGCAATGCATTGCAGATATCTGGATATGGAGACCTATAAGAGAAAAGACCATTTTGCCTATTTTAACAGTCTGGCTTACCCTTATGTGGGGTTGACGGCAAATGTGGATATCACCGAACTGCTTCGTGAAATTAAAACAGAAAGGTGGCCCTTTTTCCTGACGCTCTGCTATTGCGCCTGCGAAGCGGCAAATCAGATTCCCGAGTTTCGTCAGAGAATTATCGACGGGAAGATTGCGGAGTTTGACAGATGTGCCACTTCCCATACGGTGGCATTGGAGGATGGAACTTATTGCTATTGCACATTGGAACACGATCTGCCTTTTTCGGAGTATCTTCCCTATGCGGTTCGAAAGCAGGAGGAGGCAAAACAGTCTGCCACGATAGTGGAGGAGAAGGAAGAAGTGTATGATAAATTTTTTATCTCTACCCTTCCGTGGATTTCCTTTACCGGGTTGATCCAGCCGGTGCCTGTGCCGGCGGACAGCAATCCGAGAATCACATGGGGAAAGTATTTTTCACAGGACGACAGGATATGGCTGCCGGTTTCGGTGCTCTGTCATCATGCGCTGGTGGACGGACGCCATATCGCAGAATTTTACCGTTTGTTGGAGGAGACCTGCGTCGGTCTGTGCGATCAGGGAAATCAGGGGATGGAAAAGAAAGGGTAAGGTAAGAGGGGTAAACGCTTATGGCGGAATCGGATAAGGAACAAAATACAATACAGCAGGAGCCGGTGAAGGAGCAGGCCCAGTACACGCCTTCCGTGCAGGCGGAATTTATGCGGGAAAAAATCAAACAAAAGCCCGTCAATAAGAAAAAACTTCTGCGCAGGACGGTGATCACTGCGGTGATGGCGGTGGTGTTTGGTCTGGTGGCCTGTGTGACCTTTCTGATATTGGAACCGGTGATCAGCAACCGCCTTTATCCCGAGGAAGAACCAAAGGAGATTGAGTTTCCCGAGGAAACCGTGACGGAGGAAATGAAGCCGGAAGATATGCTGGTCAATGAAGAGGATGTGGAAGAAGCGGCCGAGGCGGTTGAGACGGAGCTGGTGGATGAACAGATCGAGGAGCAGTTGGGAAAGATTTTGTCCCAGGTGGAATTTAATTTAGAAGATTATCAGTCGCTCTATGACGAGATGCGTGCGATGGCACAGGAGGCCAGCCGTGCCGTGGTCACCGTGGCGGGCGTCACTTCCGATGTGGACTGGTTTAATAATATTTATGAAAACGTGGCCTCTGCTTCCGGCGTGATTGTGGGAAATAATGGGAAGGCCATGTTGATTTTGGTCAGCGCGGGGAATTTAAACGGCGCAGACAGCATTGAGGTGACCTTTTGCGATCAGACGCAGGTGGAGGCGGAGCTTGTACAAAAGGATGAGAATACGGGACTTGCGATCCTGTCGGTGCCGCTTGCTTCAATCGGCGGGGAAACCATGGATGCGATCGACGTTGCACAGCTTGGCAGTTCCAACGGCCCGAATCTGCTGGGGACGCCGGTGATAGCGCTGGGAAGCCCACTGGGTACCAGCGGATCTATCAGTTATGGCATGGTGACTTCCACGGGCATGATCATTGATCTGCCGGATGCCGCCTACAAAAGAATTACCACAGATATTTATGGGAGCCGCAATGCGACAGGTGTCCTGATTAACCTGAAAGGTATGGTGATCGGTATCATAGACAATGTCAATGCGGGAAACGATATGAGCAATCTTCTTACGGCTTACGGCGTCACGGAACTCAAGCGGACGATCGAGCAGATGTCCAACGATAAGGAGCGGGCGTATTTGGGCATACATGGGGCGGATGTGCCGAGAGAAGCCATTGAGGACACACAGATCGATACCCCTGCGGGCACATATATCAGAGAAATTGAAATTGATTCTCCCGCCATGGCAGCAGGCATTCAGAGCGGCGATGTGGTGACCAGAGTGGGGAATACGGAGATTACCACTTACAATGAGCTTCTGGATATTTTGCAGTCGTCGAAGCCGGGCGATGTGCTGACGGTTACACTGACGAGACAGGGACATGGAATGAGTGTGGACGTGACACTGGGAAGCTGGTAAAAAGAGAAATAAATGATAAAGGAGTAGAAAACAAAAATGAAGTATATCAAGGACTACAAGGAAGGCGACAGATTATCGGATATTTACCTGTGTAAACACAAACAGTCGGCGGTGACCAAAAACGGCAAGCCCTATGACAATGTGATTTTACAGGATAAGACAGGCACCATAGACGCGAAAGTCTGGGATCCCAACAACGCGGGGATCGAGGATTTTGACAGTTTGGATTACATAGAGGTATACGGCGATGTCGTCAGCTTTCAGGGCGCGCTGCAGGTCAATGTGAAGCGTGTGCGCAAATGCAGGGAGGGGGAGTACGACCCTGCGGAATATCTTCCCGTCAGCAAATTTGAGATTGAGGATATGATGAAGGAACTTTTGGATTTTGCGGCAAGTGTCAAAAACCCCTGCCTTCATGAACTGCTGGAGGCTTTCTTTGTAAAAGATGAGACATTTATCGAAGCGTTCCGGCAGTCTTCCGCAGCAAAGACCGTGCATCACGGGTTTGTGGGCGGCTTGTTACAGCATACGCTGGCAGTGACAAAACTCTGCGACTATTTTTGTACCCAGTATCCGGTTTTAAACAGGGATTTGCTTATTACAGCGGCGATCTGCCACGATATCGGCAAGACGAGAGAGTTGTCCCTCTTTCCCCAGAACGATTATACGGACGACGGGCAGTTCCTCGGCCATATCGTGATCGGTAGTGAGATGATCGGAGAAAAGGTCAGGATGATAGATGGCTTTCCGGAACTGCTTGCCAATGAGTTGAAGCATTGTATTCTTTCCCACCACGGGGAGTTTGAGTTTGGCTCGCCTAAGAAGCCCGCCATTGTGGAGGCGGTAGCTTTAAATTTTGCGGATAATATTGACGCCAAGATGGAAACCTTTGCCGAGATTCTGGAGAACAGTACCGAGACGGGATGGCTGGGATATAACCGGTTGTTTGAATCTAATCTGCGGGGCACAAAGGTAGAGTAAGGAATCCAGAGCGGAGAAATTTCTATGGAATATAAAAAAAATGATGTGGTGACGGTAATCATAGAGGATATCGGAAACGACGGCGAGGGCATTGGCAAGGCGGAAGGATATACGCTGTTTGTAAAAGATGCGGTCATCGGCGACACGGTGGAAGCGCGGATTACCAAGTGCAAGAAAAACTACGGCTATGCGAGAGTTGAGAAGGTGGTGACACCTTCTCCTTTTCGTGTGACGCCGAAATGTTCTTTTCACAGACAATGCGGCGGCTGTCAGATTCAGGCGTTGCAGTATGAGAGACAGCTTGTCTATAAGCAGGACAAGGTGCGGGAGAATCTTTTGCGGATCGGCGGTTTTTCTCCTGAGGAAATTGACGCGGTTATGGAGCCCATTGTCGGAATGGAAGAACCGTGGCATTACCGCAATAAGGCACAGTTTCCTATCGGGTATGACAGGGACGGTAACCTGATTGCGGGATTTTATGCAAGCAGAACCCATGATATTATCGCGAATACTGACTGCATGCTTGGGCCAACGGAAAACAGGGAGATTCTGGAAGCGGTTCTTTCCTATATGAGGGAGAACTGCGTGAGCGCTTACCGAGAGGCAACAGGAGAGGGATTGGTGCGTCATGTGTTGATCCGCACCGGATTTTTCACCGGGGAAATCATGGTGTGCCTAGTGATTAACGGGAAGAGACTGCCGGCGGAGGAAATGCTGGTGGAGAGGTTGACGGGACTGCGGTTTGCGGGAGCGGATGGGAAAGAAAGAGATTTGGAAAAAGAGCAGGAAAAGGATGCGGTATCGTCAGGTGAAAAAAGAATTGTCAGTATCTCTGTCAGTGTGAACCGGGAGAAAACGAATGTCATTATGGGGAAAGAAATCCGGACGCTCTGGGGAAAGGATCGCATCGAGGACAGCCTCGGCGTTCCGGGATCGTCAGAGCGGATTACCTTTTCCATCTCGCCGTTGTCTTTCTATCAGGTGAATCCCCGTCAGACCGAGAAGCTGTACGGACTTGCGCTTCAATATGCGGAGTTGACAGGCAAAGAGACGGTCTGCGATCTCTATTGCGGGATTGGGACGATTTCGCTCTTTATGGCAAAGCGGGCGGGCAGGGTTTACGGCGTGGAGATTGTGCCGCAGGCCATAGAGGATGCCAGAGAAAATGCCCGCAGGAACCAGATCGCAAATGCGGAATTTTATGTGGGGAAAGCGGAGGAGGTTCTGCCGGAACTCTATGAGAGAGAGGCGCTTCATCCTGACGTGATTGTGGTTGATCCGCCCCGTAAGGGCTGTGATGAAAAATGTCTGGATACGATGATTGCAATGCGGCCGGAACGGATTGTTTATGTAAGCTGCGACCCGGCGACGCTGGCGCGGGATCTTAAGATTCTGTGTGAGGGAGGGTATGAGATCAGGAAGGTAAGGGCCGTGGATCAGTTTGGGCATACGGGGAATGTGGAAACCATAGTGGCTTTAAGCCGCATAAAATGAGGATTTTCAGGAGTTTAGAGGGTATGAAAACGGGTGGTTTGCCACCGATTTGCCACCGCAATTCTGAAAAATCACCCAAAACGTTAAAAAAGGGCTGAACAGCTATGAACTTTTGCTGTCAGCCCTTTTTTGGTATTCTATGAGGTTTTCCGGCCCGCTGCCTGTTCAAAGAGGTCAACGGAACGTGCCGCCATGACTTCCGTGTCATGCACATAGGTCTGTAAGGTGGTCTGGATGTTGGAGTGGCCCAGCCGGGCTTGTACGTCCTTCACGTCAGCGCCGGATTCAATCAGGATCGTGGCGTGGGTGTGCCGCAGGGAATGATAATCAAAAGCAAGCAGCAGTTCCTTGTGGATCACCCTGGCACAATATTTGAAGGAATCTGTGGAAGTGTATTCCCCGTTTTCCGCTATACAGACCATGCGGACACGGGGCAAGGCCGATTCAACGCACTTCTGAATGGGAACAATGCGCTGCATATCATTTCCCTTTTCGTCAACCTCTTTTTTCAGGACGTGGATCGTATAATATTCACTGTATTTCAGTTCGTTTTTCAGCTGGGCGGTGCGCTCCTGCTTCAACGCCTGATAGAGAGTATCGCCAAACTTCACGGTACGCATGGAAGATGCCGTTTTGGTAGTGGTAAAGTACCATGAGGAACGCATTTCCTTTTTCCCGGTCTTTTCCACAGCCTTACGGACATCAGCCCCGAAGTTCCGCTTTACAATCTGTTTATTGACGGTCAGGGTTCTGTTTTCAAGGTCTATGTCATCCCATGTCAGGGCAAAGGCTTCACTGATTCGCAGACCCGTATAAAACCCGATCATCAGCGGGATGTGGTAACGGGAGCCAGCTGGGAATTTGTCAATGATCTGTTGCCATTCTTCCAGCGTCAGGATGATCCTCTCACGGGGCTTCTTTTCTACCTTTGGGTATTTTACGTAGCGCATAGGGTTAGCCGGGAGATAATGCAAGGGTTCAACGGCATAGTCCAGCGCCGCACCAAACACGGACAGGATTCCGGTTATGGAATGTTTGGCCAGTCCGTCCATTTTCAGCTTGTTGGCGTATTCCTGCAATGTGGCAGCAGTGATGGCCTTTAAGCGGTACTGACCAAACCGGGGCTTTAAATGTCCTTCCATGATCCGCAGATAGCCCACCTGTGTGTTATATTTCAGGTTCGGCTTGCAGTACAGATCATACCATTGATCCAGATAGTCCGATACCGTGATATCGGAAGGTTCAAACAGCTGGCCCGCATTATTGTATTCATTGATTGCTTTGGCAAGTGCCGCTTCCGCTTCCTTTTTGGTTTTGAAGCCGCCCTTTTCCTTCTTCTGGCGTTTCCCGCCTACTGTGCCGAGATCAAAATAATAAGACCATGTTGCACCACGTTTTCTTGTTCCACCTGTCATAATTTACACCATTCCTTTCCATTCTGGCCGTGCGGCGGCTGTGGAAGGAAAAGAACAAGTTATTGATTGTGCTTTTCATCATGCAGATAGTTAAAAATTCGTAAATAAATATTCTCTTTGGTAGTGCTTTCTAAAAGATTCATTTCAGCAGAACTTATATAAATTTTCTGCCCGGATTCCTTTATGGTGATTTCCCACTTATCATCATAAGGACTTTCATTTATTTCATATCCCAGCAGTTCGAGATAGTCAAAAAAATGTGTTGTTTTCTTTAGTTCTTCATCCCAACCCATAAGGTAAGATGGGGATACCTGAAAATGATTTGCTATTTGTTTGATCATATCAGGTGTAGGTGTCCGTTTTCCGTTTTCCCAATTAAAGACTGCATTTTGTGAAACATTTAATTTTTCAGCAAGTTGCCGTTGTTTCAAATTATGGTCTATTCGTAATTGTCTTAATTTATGTGCTAAATCTGACATTGCAATACACCCCCTTACCAAAGAATGATAGCAAATTGGTGTATAGAAAGCAATTTGTTATTGACAAATATAGCATAATGGTGTTAAAATGTCAAGTACAAACACCATTATGCTATTAAAGAAAGGTAGGTAAAAGTATGAGAATAAGCAGGGATAAAATCAATATTTGCATGGCCAGAAAGAAAATGACGGTTCAGGCTCTTGCAAATGCTTACGGTGTAAGCCGGACAAGGATCAATGTTTTATTGAATCAAAGGGAAGTGTCAACGGTTTCAGCTGGAAGAATGGCTTCTGCCCTTGGTGTGGATGTAACTGAAATTTTGGAAAACAATTAAGCAGCGGTGCGGCGGCTGTGGAAGGAAAAGGGAGTATGGATGATATTGACAGAAAAATTATTGAGATCCAAAAGCTACAGTCAGAGATTGACCGTAGAACCAGAGTAGAACGGGAAGCGGAAGCGCTGATCTGCCAGTGTAGGTTCAGTGAAGCGGTGAAACTTCTGGCTACATTGGATTAGAAAGAAGGTGGCGCAAAAAAATGAATGATTTATATAAAGGCTACATAAAAACCAAAAACAAACAGGCAGCCGAAAAGTTCAAAGACAGGACGGACTTCAAGACGCTGGAACAGGTGCAGTCACTCCCGGAATATGCCGGGATCCTTGCAAAAAATACCATGTTCATAGACATTGACGATCCTGAACAGTCTGAAATACTGATGGATATTGTGGAAGAATTTCAACTGAACTGCCGGGTGATCTGTACCAGCAGGGGAAAGCATTTTATTTTCAGAAACACGCAGCTTCACCAGTGCAAGACACATACACGCCTTGCCATAGGGCTGACCGCTGATATTAAGGTGGGTTATGTTGCGTCCTATGAAGTGCTGAAAACTGGCGGTGAAGAACGCTTCTGTGAATGGGACATTGAACCGGGCGGGGAATATCAGGAAGTTCCGAAGTGGCTACTGCCTGTCAGGTGCAAAATGGACTTCCTGAACATGGAAGCCGGGGATGGCCGGAATCAGGAACTTTTCAACTACATACTGACCTTGCAGAGCAACGACTACAGCGTAGAGGAAACACGGGAAGCGATCCGCATCATTAACAGGTTCGTCCTGAAGGATCCGCTTTCCGATCAGGAGATAGAAACCATTTTGAGGGATGACGCTTTCAAAAAGCCGGTATTCTTCAACGGTTCCACATTTCTATTCAACAAGTTTGCTGATTATATCAGGAATACAGAGCATATTATAAAAATCAGCGGGAAGCTACACATTTACCGGGAAGGAATTTATATTTCTGACACTGCTGCTATTTTTAAAATAATGCGGTCATATTTGCCAGCTATCAGGAAAAACCAGAAAGCGGAAGTAATGGACTGTCTGAATGACAATACAGAGGAAAAACAGCCGGCCGATGCCCGTTACATAGCGTTCAGGAATGGGATCTATGACGTGGTAACGGACACCATGCAGGACTTTTCACCGAACATAGTAATGACAAACAAGATCCCGTGGGATTATAACCCGCAGGCGTTCAATGAACTGACTGAACGGACACTGAACAGGCTGGCGTGTGACGATCCAGCAATCCGTTCCCTGCTTGAAGAATGCATCGGTTACTGCTTCTATAGATCGAACGCATATAAAAGGTCATTTATGCTGACAGGAGATAAGGACAACGGAAAAAGTACCTTCCTTGATCTGGTCAAGGCTGTTTTGGGTGAGGATAACATATCAGCATTGGATCCCAAAGAATTGGGGGATCGCTTCACCACTTCAATGATGTTCGGGAAGCTGGCGAACATAGGAGATGATATAGGGGATGATTTCATGCAGGGTACACAGGTGGCCATGTTCAAAAAGATTGTTGCGGGAAACAGGATCAAGGCAGAAAGAAAAGGTCAGGATCCGTTTGAATTTAACCCATATATCAAGCTGCTGTTTTCTGCTAATGACATACCACGGATGAAGGATAAGACCGGGGCGGTGTTGCGCCGTCTGGTCATTATTCCTTTCAATGCGTACTTTACCAGTGATCTGCCGGACTATGATCCAGAGATAAAAAAGAAGCTGCTTCAAAGTGAATGCATGGAATATCTGATCAAGCTGGGAATTGAGGGGCTGAAACGAATCATAGAGAACAAAGGCTTTACAAGGTCAGAAGCAACGGAGCAGGCGGCCCATGAATATGACCTTATGAATGATCCTGTTAAGGCATTCTTTTCAGAGCGTGACGAAGGTTATCTTTTCCGGGAAACGGTAACGGATGTTTATGCGGCTTACAAAGTATATTGTAATGAATCCGGGATCAATCCTGAAACAAAAATTATGTTTGGTAAATCTGTAGCAGATATGTTTGGAGTGGAAACTTACCCTACACGCATAGGCGGGCAGCAGGTCAGGCGGTACAGAAAGAAGTAGCTTCTGTAGCTTTTTATAGCTTATTTGTAGCTTGAAAAAGTACTGTAAAATCAATAAAAAATGCAATCAGCTACAGAAGCTACATATATGTATAATTCCTTTAATATTATTATATTTTTATATTATTTTTTCTATCAGTATATCTATATTATATAAAAATAATAAGAAATAGGGTTTTTCTGTAGCTTGTAGCTGGTGACATAGAAGGGAGATAAAAAAGTGATTGAGAAAGGTTTTGTTGCTCATGCTGGTGGGCGGTATTTCAGGGCGAAGGAAAACGCCGTAATATGGGCTACTGTAATTGACAGCCCTACATTTGATCTGCTGTTCAGGGAATGTGTGATCATAGGGGCAGAACTTGTTGATGCGCCTGTAGTAGAAGGTATGATATATGTACTGCGTCAGAACTTTGGCCGGTACTTGATCGCCATTATTGATCATGATTATGACAATGAGGAAAACGATCTTGCTTTGGCCGTATGGGTAGCGGAAGCAGAGGAAATAACAGCGGAAGAAACGAATGCGCATACAGTGAAGAAAACATTTCAAAGGGTGGGTATTTGTTTAAGGGAATATTCAAAAAGCGAACGTTCAGGAAGCGAACGCTAAAAGCGAACGTTCGCAAGGTGGGGAAGAACACCGTACTTACTGGAAAGCGGCGGCTTCCCTGCCTTTTTTATTGCGGTACTTCAATGTTGCAAAATGTTGAAAAATACTGAAATGAATACAGAAAAATACAGATATGTGGCAGGAGAACAGCGGGGCTGGCAGCAGGACACGCCACAAGCCCCATATAGCCGCCTTAGTCCTGCTGCCCTATAAAATACCTTTTGAATGGTTTTGTTGCGTATATGGGGCGGCAGGACGCAAACAAAAAACTGCTGCCATGCTGGGATATGATGGCAGCAGTCTTTTGATGTGGTGCTTCATGGGCTGGGCGGTCAGCTTTTCCCTTTTGTGTCACGTTCCATAGTTTCATTGATTGCCCGGACAACGAAAGCATTAGTACTTTCCCCCATGCTGGCGGCGTGTTCCTGAACTTTGGCCTTGTCACCTTTGGGAACACGGATCCGTATATCTTCAACGGATTCTTTCAAGTATTTCTTTGCAGCTTTGGCCTGTGCTTCTGTATATCGGCTTTTCTTTTCTTCTGGCATTAGTTACACCTTCTTTCTTTTGGGTAATGGGGCGGCAAAAAATGCAAGTTCCTCTTCCACCTTCCACTGATATTATAGCATTTGTGAATCTATGTGTCCATAGAAATAATATACAAAAATATGGTTCTATGGACACATAGATTTTGTGAAATGCGTCAATAGACAAATCTATGTGCCCATAGTATAATAATATCATAAACAAGAGATGCAGAACAGCCGGGAAAGCCGAAAGCACCCAATACCGAAAGCCATATACCTGTGAGTGAGCAATAGGGCAATACCAATAGTCAGGAAGATGCTTCCGGGGCTGGAAACCTCTTGAAATCGAAAGGAGATTAAAACCATGACAGAGAGAATGATTGAGAACAGGGTAAAAAAGTTATCCGCACTGGAAGAACAGATTGCACAGCTTCAGGAACAGGCTGATGCTATCAAAGGCGAACTGAAAGCAGACCTTGAAGAAAAGGGCCTTGACGAACTGAAAACAAAGAACTTCCTGATCCGCTGGAAAGAGATTGTCAGCAACCGTCTGGACGGTAAGGCATTAAAGGCGGCGCTGCCGGAGATTTACAGCCAGTATTGCAGACCGACAAGCAGCAGGAGATTCACAATAGCATAATAGAAAATGCCCTTACCAGAGCCGCTAACTCTGATAGGGGCAGTAACCCGGCAATTCATCAAATTGGGGTATGCAGGAAGTATAACACGCCTGCTGCCCTGTGTAAAGAGAGGTATACAATGATTCCAGAATATTCAGGTGATACATGGCAGCAGGCCATGACGGGATCCGGGGAAGCATTTACCATTCCCACGGATGACATTAAGATTTTCCCCTGCTTTGCAGAGCATCCACCCATAGCGGAGAAGATGGAACGCAAGGCCCGGTATTTTGCAGAGAAAGGGGATCTGCAATCCCATATTATCCTTGACGGTGAAAACAATCTGATAGACGGCTATACAAGTTATCTTCTGGCAAGGCAGCAGGGCATCCGGCTGATTCCTGCCAGATATGGGAAAAGGCAGATTATAAGGGCAAACCATAGAGAGGGCGGCAAGCTGTACACATGGGAACTGCCGGAGAACCTCATTGACCGGGTATCTGCCGGGGATGTGGTGCTGGTACACAGCCGAAAGGGCGTTGCAGTGGTTATGGTAGCAGCAGTTGAGGAATACAGGCCGCAGGAGCATACAGAGCGGTTCAGGACAGTGATCAGGAAGAAAGGAACAGGTGACAGGGCATGAGCGGACAGGAAAGAAAAGCAGACACTATTTTAACAACTATTTCAGTAATGGCGGCTGACGCAAAGAACATTCTGGCCATGGCAGACCAGACACAGGAAGCGGCTGAACTGCATCCGTCAATAGGGGCGGCTATCCGTGTAGGGATTGAGTACCTGCACCAGATTGAACAGCTTGCGAATTCGTTTGAAAAATCAGCATAATGGCAGCAGGATTGAAAGCACCGTCAAATAGGCGGTGTTTTCCGTTTCCCTTGTGTTATATCCAATGATAGGCTAAAATAGGCTATATGGGGCTTATATGAGTTATCAGAGGATAGAAACAGGGGGCTGCTGAAAGTGTCAAATAACTGGTACAAAAATAATGGATCTGATGCTGTCTGGTGGAAAGATACGCCGGATGCTGTGGGCGAATGGGTATTCAGTTTTGACAAAGAGCAGGAATTTAACCTTTTCTCCGATTATCCGCATAACCTGACCGCTGAACAGGTGCAGATTTTTGACAAAGAAAATCCTGAATGGGCTGAATTTTTCAAAAACAGGAAGTGAACTAAATGGGTGAAAAACTTCTACAGGCGTTAGATTTATATGAAAAAGCCTTTGATGATTCTTTCCCGACTGTTCCCATGAGTGGACACACGGAAGAAGAAATAATTGACATGATCAATAAATGTGTTTCTGCAAAGAAAGATGTTTATGATATGGGTTATCTGGATCTGGAAAAGGTTTATTGAAGGGGTGAAGTAATGCGGATGTATATTCCTGAATCTGAACTGAACAGCGCTGATAATATGCAGCGGATCATGGATATATTGGATGAAGTGCCGGATACAGACTTGCATTTTCCGGGCATGGTGATGTTTGATGATGCAATACAGGCGATCCGGGAACTGGGGGAAGATAAAATTGCGGATCTGCTTTGTGGCGGTGGTGCTGGTTCCTGATATGGTGGCATTTGCCACCCATTTGCCACCGTGCCACCGTACTTCATGGGATTCTATGGGCGGTAAACTGCTGAACTTCCTGAAAAATGTTCAGTTTTAGGGGCTTATTGGAGTGCATGGGGCGTTAAAGGATAAGGCTATCTATAAACGGGGCATGTGGAGACTGTGTGCCTCTTGAGCAACCGAAAACCAGATACGAAAGTAAGGATCGATGTGGATCTGGAAGACTACTACCGTATCAAGGATTCTAAGAAGAATCAGAACTGAAAATAAAACACCGAACTAAGAGCGAAAGCTGCTGATGTGTAAAAGCATTGGCAGCTTTTTTCATCGAAGGGAGGTGGTGCCTATGATCTGGATTCGGTGATTCTGGAATGGTACTGGCAATCAATGACAATCACAGAAACGGAGGAAATCATAATGGCAAAGAAGAGAAGCATCAAGGTTTATGGACAGAGCGGTTATAAGTATCGGGAGACGCCGACGATCATGCTTAAAGGACAGTGGTTGAAGGAAGCTGGGTTCAATATCGGGGATTATATTTCCATCACCTGCGAAGACGGCAAGCTTATCATCACACAGGACTCCGAGAGGGCTGCTGCGAAGGCCGCAGAGGCAGAATTCATGGAAAGAGAGATGAAAGCCTTACAGAAGCGTTACGAGGCTGAGAAAGTCAAAATAAGAGCTCAGATGGTAGCGGAATCGGGAACGAGGTGGTGAGCATATTTACCACGGAAGAACTACAGGCGATAGATCGGAAGTATTTCACAGTGATCGTGGCGGATGCCTATGATGTGACTCTGATCAGCAACAATACCCGGCACGTCTGGTATATCCACAATGTGGAGCTGACGGACAGGAACCTTTGTCTGGTCTATCACAAGCATAAAATCACTCATCCCTATCACAGCCACGCCAGATGCGGAACGCTGAGGAAGGCAATCAAAGATATCAAGTCTCATGATCAGTTTCAGTTAAACGGCAGAAAGCCTGTCTATAATCATCAAAATTCAAAATGAAGACGTCATACGACGGAAGCACCGAGTCATATGGTGCTTCCGTCTTTATTTTGGTTTCAACAGTCTTAATTGAACGAAAGACCATTGACGAGATCTTGAAGATTAACTCTTGATGAATGAGTGGGTTTGTGCTATACTTATCGTTGACGTTTTGCACATGTTTGTAGGAATGAGGACACGAGGTGCCTGAATTATGAATGTAAGTTACAAGAAATTATGGAAGCTTTTAATTGATAAAGACATGATGAAGAAGGACCTTCAAAAAGAGGCAGGCATCAGCTGGGCGACGCTGACGAAAATGTCCAAGGGCGAAACGGTCAGTACAGAAGTGCTGATGAAGGTCTGCAAGGTACTCCACTGTGATGTAGGTGATATCGTGGAGTTTATTGATGATGGGGAAGAATTAGGCGAATAGGCTTGAAGTCCGGATTATGGGACAAGTCGTTTGGTAAGATTTGATTGTAGGGTGGAAAGGAGGACCTGAAGATGAGTGATAGAAATGCATCAGCATCTGCTTTTGGATGGGATTTTCAGGCTAACTCTGCAATTCTTCTTATGCTGGAGAATATTAAGGACGCAAAGCGTGTCCGCGTTGAAGGGGCTGATGAGGATATAGAGATTACCCTTCAGGATCAGACAAAGTTATATGCTCAGGCGAAGGCAGTTGAAAAGCCGGATGATACTTCCCATGTTATTGATAAACTTACCAAAGCGTTGGAGACTCTGAGTGATGCTGCAAAAAAGGGAGACGGCAGTTTATTCACATATGTGACCAATTCATCAAATCCCTTCAATAACCAGCGGACGTTGAGTTACTTCACCGGAAGAACGCATCTGGGTTTTGATGAGCTACCGGATGCCGCTCAAAAGAAGATAAAAGAGATCGTTCAAAATAAGGGATACACGAATCTTGATGTGCATAAGTTAGACGTCCGTGTAATACCGTTTTATGGAAATGATCTGAAAAACCGTTATAAAGAGATACAGGCTTGTGTCAATGAGTTCCTTTCCGAAGTGAATGTAGATGTTCAGGGCATAAACACGGAGATAATGGGAATATGGCAGAGGGATCTTTTTCAGAATGCCACACAGAGCGACACAGCTATCTCTATATCGAAAGAGAAAATGATATGGCCGCTGATTGTCCTTGTTGTAGATAAGACTGCGGCAAGCGAGTATAAAAAAGATTTCAATGATGACGAGATTGGAGATATCGAGCGGAAATATAAGATGATCATCAATCAGAATACGATGAGTTACGATATGATTTCCCGCGTTTTATCCGATCATAGAAAGTCAAAGAAGGCACAAAAACAGTTTGTGGCTGACCAATGGGGCGACTATTTGGATATTGTAAGTACGATAGAGGCGGATGATGACACAAAGGAATCCCTTGTGAAGATCATTCTTTATCGGATACTGACTCAAAGGCAGTATATCCGGGATATAAAGAGAGGTGCTAATCTATGAGATTTATAGAGTTCACCTTGAAAGAGGGCTTCTTCCAGAAAACAGTTAAGTTCTCTGGAATTGCGAATATCATCTATAGCAAAAAGAATACTGCGGGAAAGACAACTTTCTTAAGGACGATATTCTATGCGCTTGGATATCCGGTTCCAAGCACGAAGGGAATAAAATTTGATGATATGGAGTTCTGGCTTACCGTTGAAAGCAATGGGGAGCAGTATAAGCTATATCGCCATAATTCCTATCTGTCGCTTGATGACGGACAGGAACAGATAGATTATTCATTACCGACGGACTTTTATGAGATCCATGCTAAGTTGACAGGATGTGACAACAAAGATATCCTGGACAATCTTTTAGGGGCATCATATA
Source organism: Lachnospiraceae bacterium UBA3310 (assembly GCA_002361355.1). Classification (GTDB taxonomy): domain Bacteria; phylum Bacillota; class Clostridia; order Lachnospirales; family Lachnospiraceae; genus UBA3282. Next base: position 8,135 of record DESQ01000034.1, on the reverse strand, counting down.
TGGATCAGGAGAAAGGCTGGACTTTACTGAACCGTGGTAAGGTTATTGGCAACATTTCCTTCAATATAGAAGCGCTTGTTCGCGGACTTGGAGGGAAAGAGTGCGTCGATGAACTGTTGCAATTAGAAGCGGTAAAAAGGCAGCAGAAAAAATATGAATATATGCATTCTGTCGCAGAATATCAGGAAGCAATTTATGAGGCCGGTGAAGACATTGAATATGATGCGCCAGATGAGGTTATAGAACGACGCCTTGAAGTTCTAAGAGCAGAGAGGGAACCTGTTTCAGATGAATTAAAGCAGATAAAAAGCATCCTCAGAAAGAATAAAGTATTAGCAGAATACATTGCTGATATGAAGCTGACAGTTCAGTCCAGCTCAGGAGAAGAAATACCTGTTACCAGAGATACTTTGGTGGGATTTACGGATAATAACGAACTTCTTACCGCACGGAGGGAAATGCTTGCGGCAGAACTGGATGATATCAACAGAAAGATAACAGCTTTAGAAAAGCAAAAAGGAAAAGAAGAACAGCTCTTTAAGGTGCAAACAGCAATAGAGGCTTTTGATTCAGATATTAAAAAGATCAGTGTAGATGCTATAGCCACACAGAGAATTATTGACCAACTGAAAAGAGAACGCCAGAAGCTTCAGGAACGAATTCGTTCTATGACAAAGCAGGATAACAGTGTGGTTTTGGAGCTTCATAATTGTATAAGTGCATATGCGAAGGAACTTGATGTAAGTGAGACGTATGTGTCACCAAACAAGGATTACATTTTCACGAATGACCTGAAATCACTATCAGGAACGATTCTGCATAAGATAGTTTTTTCCTTCAAGCTGGCTTATATCAAGCTGATTCGGGAAAAAACGGGAATAGTGCTCCCGATCGTTCTTGATTCGCCCACTGGGAGGGAAGTCGAACATAGCACAGTTGAGGCCATGTTGAAGATCATTCAGAGAGATTATCCAGATCATCAGCTGATTGTCGCTTCAATTCATGACTATGATTTGAAGGATAAGAAAATAATAGAGTTCAAAGACAGATTGTTTAGCTCAACGGACATTATGACGGTGGGCGAATGATACTGTTTGGAGAGTGAAGATGGCAGAAATAAACAATAGTCCATACAAGGGCTCAGCTCAAATCACGCGGGAGCAGTTCCTTTTCTATGAGATGAGGACGACGGCAAAGCTCATGCGTGAGGGGCTTAATGATAGTGAGATTATTGATCGGATCGTGGAAGAAAATCTTTTCCAGTATCCGACGGAGAAGTCTATCCGCCAGATGGCGAAGGCCTGTGTTGCCAGATTGAAGGGCATGGGTGATGAAGATCTGATCGAGGCAGTTGCTTCGCAGTCATCGGAGACAGCGAAGCAGATTTGCATGTATGCAATGATGAAGCAGTACAGGCTGGTATGGGATTTCATGATCACGGTGATCGGCGAGAAATACCGGATGCAGAATTTCTCCTTCAGCCAGATGGATGTGAATGTATTCTTCATGCAGCTGCAGGAACAGGATGATTATGTGGCCGGATGGAGTGAAAGCACAATGAAGAAGATCCGGCAGATTCTGATCCGTGTGCTTGCAGAGAATGAGTATCTGGATGATATCAAGGCGGATCACATCAATCCGGTCTGGCTGAATCCGGTGCTGGAGAATGCAATCAGAAGCAATAATGACGACAGGGCGCTTTCTGCGTTCAACTGTTTTGCGTAGGAGGTAGCATGAGCGGCATTAACGAGAGATTGGACAATCTGAAATTAGAGATACAGAAGCCTGAGTTTCTGGAAGGAAAGGGCTTGAGCAATGAGGTCAATATCCGGATCTTCTGCTATGACGCAAAGGATGAAATGATCGTGCGGCATTTTACAGAGCAGCTGATCGTGGATCAGTCCCTGGATTGTCATTTGGTGGAGAGGAACCTGTATAAGGTATTCCTGTCCATCTGTGATGATAAGAGGATTACGGAGAAGGCTGCACAGATGGAAGAAAAGAAGGGCAAGGACTTTCTGTTCACCAATCTGCAGAAGTTCGCCAATAATAAGAGTTTTGTGGAGAAGATGCAGTATGCGCCGCATGAGCCGGGGGATGTGCTGCTTTTGACCGGCGTGGGAGAGGTTTTTCCGTTTATGAGGATCCATTCCCTTCTGGAAGCTCTGCAGCCTGAGTTCCCGGATATACCGATTCTGGTCATGTATCCAGGAAAATATGACGGAAGATTTGTACGGCTATTTGACAAGCTGGAGCCGAATCCATATTACCGCGCATTTAACATTGTAGGAGGTGCCGACAAATGAGAATACAAAAGATGTTCCATGACGACATTGACCGTAAGATCAACGGAGTCGTCAAGGTTGACCAGGATGCCGCTGATGTCCTGAAGCAGGAAGTAAAGGAATATGTCATCACGCGTGATATCCGCAAGCACATGATCACCTTCTTCAATAACTATGCGGAGTCATTCCAGGAGCCGACAGCGGATGTGGGCGTATGGATCTCCGGATTCTTTGGAAGTGGTAAATCTCATTTTCTGAAAATGCTGTCCTATCTGCTTGAGAATAAAGAAGTAGACGGCAGGAAAGTCGAGGATTATTTCCGTGAGAAGTTTGACGATGAAGCGACATTTATGCCCATCGCAAAGGCTATCCGTGGAGATACAGACACGATCCTGTTCAATATAGATATCGAAGGTTCCATCAACAAGGACAAGACGGCGGTTCTGCGTGTATTTGCCAAGATGTTTTACAACTATCTGGGCTTCTACGGTGAGAATCTGAAGTGCGCCAAGATGGAGCAGTTTATTGATAAAAAAGGAAAGACCGAAGAGTTCCGCAGGGTCTTTGAAGAAAAGAACGGGTCACCTTGGGTTGAGTCCCGTGATGCTTTTGCCTTCTTCGAGGATGATGTGGTAGAGACCTTGATGGAAGTGCTGGGTATGAGCGAGACGGCAGCTCATAACTGGTTTGACGGCACAGAGACCATTGAGACATCCATTGCTCAGCTGGTTTCCGAAATGAAGGAATATGTGGATAGCAAGCCGAAGGATTTCCGGTTGCTGTTTATGATCGATGAGGTTGGCCAGTATGTGGGAGACAGCATTGACCTTCTTATGAACCTGCAGTCTTTGGTGGAAAAGATCGGCAGCGAGTGTAACGGTAAGATCTGGGTAGTTTGTACCGGTCAGGAAGCGATTGATGAGATCATCAAGACCAGACAGGATCAGTTCTCGCGTATCCAGGCGAGATTTAAGATCAGACTTTCCCTGACATCATCGTCTGCGGATGAGGTTATCCAGAAGCGTATTCTCCGTAAGAAGGAAGAGGTTACTCCTCAGCTGGAGCAGGTTTACAACGAGAATGATTCCGTTCTGAGGAATCTTTTCAGCTTTACGGATGCCATTCTGGATATCAAGGGATATAGCAGTCCGGGAGAATTTGCAAGGAATTTCCCGTTCGTGCCGTATCAGTTCATCATTATGCAGAAGGTATTCTCCGAGATCCGCAAGCATGGTAATTCCGGAAAGCATCTGTCCGGCGGTGAGCGTTCCATGCTGTCCGGATTCCAGGAAGCCGCTCAGAAGATCGAGGATAAGGACGAGTATGCACTTGCACCGTTCTATCTCTTTTATGATACGGTCCACACATTCCTTGACAGTTCTATCCGCCGGGTAATCGAGCGCTGCCAGAAGGCGGCTGACACGAATGCCGGCATTGAACAGCAGGATGTGGCTGTGCTGAAGCTTTTGTATCTGGTTCGTTATATTGATGATATCAAGGCAAATCTGGATAATATCGTCATCCTGATGGCGGATGATATCCGGGTGGATAAGATCATTATGAGGGAACAGGTGAGAGGATCCCTTGACCGTCTCATGAGCCAGAATTATATCGGACGCACGGGCGATACCTATAATTTCCTGACGGACGAAGAGCAGGATATTCAGAGAGAAATCAAAAATACGCCGGTGGACACAGCAGCGATCGTGGAGCGTATCGCGCATACTGTCTTCGGTGATATTTATACGACTAAGAAGTTCCGCTATGGCAAGTATGACTTTGCATTTGATCAGATGGTGGATAACACCACGGTCGGCGCGGTGACTGGCGGCATGAGGCTGAAGATCATGACCGTTGCGACGGATGCCGCAGAGAAGGCAGAGCTTCGTCTGATGACGGAATCTTCCGGTCAGTCCATCGTGGTTCTGGCGGATACTCCGTATTATGAATCTCTGGAAAATGCAATGAAGATCCGCAAGTATGTGAAGCAGAGAAACGTGGCTCAGCTTCCGAAGAGCGTGAGGGATATCATTGCCAATTACCAGAGTGAAGCGGATAAATATGAACAGTCTGCGCAGAGCGATCTGGCGGACGCTATTACGAATGCGCAGTTCTATGTGGACGGTGAAAAGATTGAGGTAAAGGCAGCAGCCGTTTCCTCAAAGGAAGAGGATCCGGTTAAGAGAGACTATGAGATCAAGAAGGGCAAGGCGAAGAGTGTCATTGACCAGTCCCTTGATTATCTGGTTTCCCACGTGTACAGCGATCTGGCGCTGATCGTGAAGAATGCAGAGTCGGATGCGGATATCCTGGCACTTCTGACCGGTGCTGAGAATATGATCCCCGGAACGGAGCCGAACAGGGATGCTGCCGCAAAAGTGGAAGAATATCTGGAAATGCAGGATAGAAAGCATCTGCCGACTTCGATGGCGGATGTTCAGAGCAGATATCAGGCGATCCCTTATGGATGGCGTGAAATTGATATTGCATATGTCGTAGCGCTCCTGATCATAGGCCAGAAGGTCACAATCAAGTATGCCGGTTCTACGGTACAGCCGAACAATCCGAAACTGCCGGATATGCTCAGGAAAAAGAGCGAGATTGGTAAGACACAGATCTCCAAGCGTCAGGTGGTTTCTGCTACGAGGATGAAGGCCGTCAAGGATCTGCTCAGGGATTATTTCAACCTGATGGATGTGCCTGCGGATGAGGATGGCCTGATCCAGTTTATCATTGATAAGTTTGAAGGTTTACAGAAGCATTATGAGGATCTGCTTGCCAGATACGATAATCATAAATATCCGGACAGGAACGTAGTCAGCAATGCTGTTACCATCGTGAAGGATATCCTGTCGCAGCAAAAGGACAATGTGGCTCTGATTGAGCGGGTGCTTCAAAGAGAAGACAATCTGTATGATGCACAGGAAGCGATGCAGAATGTGGAAGCATTCTTCAAGACACAGGTGTCTGTATTTGATGCAGCTGTGAAGTTTGAACAGGATCTGCGAAATGATCTGGATTATATCAAGAAGGATGAAGAGGCGAACACGGCGCTTAATACGATCCGCCTGATCACCATGATTCCTTCAAGTGGCAAGTATGACTACAAGAGAATCCCGGAACTGAACGGCCTGATGGCTAAGGTAAAGGCTTCCCATGATGCGATGCTGGAAGAAAAACGCACGGAGCTTCTGGAAGTAGTCCGTCAGTGTATGGCTGAGATTCACCAGGCGGCAGAGGGAGGCAATCCGACAGCCAAGTCTATCAGTGACAAGGCGGATACCTATTACGGACAGCAGAAGGAAAAGATTGCGGAGACAACAAGCCTGGCACTCATGGAAGGATTCCCGATTCCGATATGGAACTACAGGGATGATGCTGTTTCCAAGATAGATTTCACAAAGCAGCCTCCGAAGCCGGTGGATCCGGTTAAGCCCGTGGATCCAGTAAAACCTGTGGTGAAGAAGACATATAAGCCAATCTTCCGCCAGTCTCTTTTGAAGGCGGCAAGGCTGGAAAACGATGCTGAGATCGATGCGTATGTGGATAAGCTGAGGGATCAGCTGAAGACATTGCTCAAAGGGTCAGACGGTATCGATCTTAAGTAAAGGAGAGCCAATCATGGACAAAAATGCGATCAAGAAATATGCGGTGTGGGCACGGAATGAACTAATTGCCCGTGTTATGCAGAAAGCAGAGCAATACGAGATCACAGAAAAGAAGACTACGCCTAAGGATGCGGACAGCATCGGCGGCAGGCTTCTTACGGAAACCGAAAAGAATCAGCGTAAAGCTCTGATAGAAAAGATACAGGTTGATGGTTTTGAACAGGTGATGGAAGAAGTGGCATATACCTGGTTCAACAGATTTACTGCGCTCAGATTCATGGAAGTGAATAATTACCTACCGAGCCATACAAGGGTATTTACTAACGAAGCCGGCGAGTTCAAACCGCAGATTCTGGCGGATGCCATTCAGCTGGATCTGGATGGCCTTGATATGGACAAGGTCTTTGAACTGAAGGACGCGAACAAGACGGAAGAACTGTATAAGTATCTTTTGATTACTCAGTGTAATGCTCTGTCCGGAATTTTACCGCGTATGTTTCAGAGGATTGAGCATTATACGGAACTGCTTCTGCCGGACTACCTGCTTCGTGAGGGCAGTGTAATTGAGCAGATGATCGCATTGATACCGGAAGAAGACTGGACGGATCAGGTTCAGATAATAGGATGGCTGTATCAGTATTATAACAGTGAGCCGAAGGATGCTGTATTTGCAGCACTTAAAAAGAATGTAAAGATTTCCAAAGAGAATATTCCAGCGGCTACACAGCTGTTTACACCGGACTGGATTGTTCGTTATATGGTGGAGAACAGCTTAGGGCGTTTATGGCTTGAAGGGCATCCGAATGATACGCTGAAATCTGAATGGAAGTATTATCTGGATGAGGCTGACCAGGAAGAGGATGTTCAGAAACAACTGGATGCTATCCGTAAAGAATATGCTGCTTTGAAGCCTGAGGAAATCCGGTGTATTGATCCCTGTATGGGATCTGGTCATATTCTCTGTTATATGTTTGATGTACTTGTAAAAATCTATGAGGATTATGGATATACAGCGCGTGAAGCAGTAGAAAATATCGTTGAGAAGAATCTGTGGGGGTTAGATATTGACGAAAGAGCAGCTCAGTTGTCTTATTTTGCAGTTATGATGAAAGCTCGCCAATATGATCGTCGTTTCTTTAATAAAAAAGATGAGAATGGTGAACTGTGCATTCCTCAGCCACATGTATACGCCATTGAAGAAAGTAATGGTATTACATCCGCCCCTATGCATGATATGGGGATCGGATTATCACAGGAAGAATATGGTAAAGCTGTAAAAGAAACTATGCGTCTCGTAGAAGAGATGAATGATGCCAAGGAGTACGGAAGCATAATCAATGTTACTCCGTGTGATTGGAATCTTTTGCGTCGTTTTGCTGTTCCGAGATGGATCAGCGAAGGACAGATGAGAATGGATATCCATGGAGAGATAGAAGCTTCTGAGAGATTGCAGGTTTTAATAAATGTTGGAGAATCACTGTCACAGAAATATCATGCTGTTGTTACAAACCCTCCTTATATGGGAGGAAGTGGAATGGGAGCCACTTTATCAAATTACTTAAAGAAGAATTACCCGAACAGCAAATCGGATTTGTTTGCTGTTTTTATGGAAAGGTGCGGAACCTTTACTTCAAAAACAGGCTTCTCTGCCATGATAACACAAAATGCATGGATGTTTTTGGCAAGTTTTGAAAAGCTGAGAAGCGAAATTGAAAGAAAAACAATAATAAACATGTCTCATTTGGGAGCTCGCGCTTTTGACGAAATAGCTGGCGAAGTCGTCCAGACTACGGCTTTTGTAACGACTAATTTGAAAGTTAATGATTATGTTGGAACTTATGTCAGATTGGTTGATGTGAGTGGAGAGGCAGAGAAGGAAAAGCTGTTTAAAAGTAACAAAGAAAGATATTATTCGCAGCAAGAAGATTTTCTTAAGATACCTGGGCACCCGGTAGCATATTGGGCTTCGGATAATATTCTCAAGGCGTTTGATGAAGGGCAGTTTATTGGCGATTTTACTGATGTTAAGATCGGTATGGGCACCGGTAAAAATGATATTTTTGTTAGAGAATGGTGGGAAGTAGAAAAAAATAAAATAGACTTCTCTCTTAAAAGCATTGATCAGCTGGATGACAGTAAAGGAAGATATTTCCCATATAACAAAGGTGGGGAGTATAGACTTTGGTACGGAAATCTTTTGGAAGTTCTTTGGTTTGATTCGGATAGTGTCAAGTGACCTATG
>DESQ01000029.1 GCA_002361355.1 Lachnospiraceae bacterium UBA3310 | reverse complement strand
GCCAACTATAATTTTACACTAACCGTCTAAGAAATAATTTCCTCAATTTCCGAATTCTTGCGACAATAGCGGTATAACCCATAAGACAGCACTTCCTCGGGTTCCACCTGCGTCCGGTTGACCTCCTCTACCATCTGCCTGTAAAAAGCATATTCCCTGCTGTGATCATCGGGAATGAGCAGCACCTCATGGATGGAACTGGGCAGTATCAGAAGATCGCTCCCAAACCGCTCCGCCAACTCTCCGATCTTCTCGGAATACAGCATCGCCGCAGCGCCAAAACGTTTGTCCTGATTTGTCAGCACATACATCGGTATGGTATCCGCCTCCCGTATCCACACGCCTGTCAGTTCCATAACCAGTTCCCTCATGGAGACCAAAAGCTCCGGCATGCCTCTCTTTGTATTTCGGTTCGCCTGACGATAGAGCGATTCCGCATTCTGTTTCCACATCAGCATATGCTGCCTTTTGACCGCAATAGAACCTCCCTCCACGACATCATCCTCCAGCGCGTAATAAAAGACAATCGCCAGATCATTCCACCTTAAATGCGGGGCATCCTTCAAAAACTTTTTATTCTTTTCAAAACTCACCAGCTTATAAAAGATTCGGTCTTTCACCCTGCTATAATCGCGAAAAAAATCCATGTCCAGTTCCAAAGCCATGGACTGTTCTTCGTGACAGTTTATGATTTTTTCCACAAGGGTGCTGAGTCTTGCCCCCTCTTTAAATTCCTCATAGAGGCCTTCCAGATAAATCGTCGGGAAAATGCTGTCCTCCTGTCTTGTGATTGCGATCCCGGTCAACTCCACATCGTTGTTTTTGGTGACCCGGATCACTTTGATCTCATAGGGATCTCCCATTCTTTCCTGCAATAAATCTACAATATTATCCACAAATGTCTGAAAACCCATATTCTCCTCTTTCCCATTCTCTCCAGGCATTTTTCGGGCATAAGGAAAGGCAACATAGACCACCGTCTATATTGCCTTATGAGCTTTGACTTATCGCTTGCTTTTATACTCTGGACAGATACTCGCCTGTTCTGGTGTCGATCTTGATCACCTCGCCGTTTTCCACAAACAAAGGTACCATAACCTTCGCGCCTGTCTCCACGATAGCGGGCTTTGTCGCTCCTGTAGCGGTATCACCCTTGAAGCCGGGCTCCGTATCCGTGATTTCAAGCTCTACAAACAGCGGAGGTTCGATCGCGAACACATTGCCGTTGTAAGAACAGATCTTAACCATCTCGTTCTCCTTCACGAACTTCAGGGCATCACCCACTGCATCCGCATTTAAAGCGATCTGGTCATAGGTCTCTGTATCCATAAAGTTGAACAGATCACCATCCGAATATAAATACTGCATGTCCTTCCTGTCAATACGTGCCTGAGGGAATTTCTCTGTCGGGCGGAAGCTTTTCTCCACCACGCCGCCATTGATGATGTTTTTCAGTTTCGTCCTGACAAAAGCAGCTCCTTTGCCCGGTTTTACATGCTGAAACTCAATTATCTGATAAACATTACCTTCCATCTCGACGGTAATGCCGTTTCTGAAATCACCCGCTGATATCATTCTTCTATCTCCTCCTAAGCTTTCACAAATATAATTCTTTTCTAGTTTATACTAAAAAAATCTATTTTTCAACCTCTTTATGGAAAAAATCTAACAGGAAGTCAATCGCCTGCAGATACCCGTCAAGTCCCTGTCCGTAAATCTGTTTGTCGCAGACCGGCGCCGTCACCGAAATTTTCCTGAACTCTTCCCTCTGTGTAATATCAGAAATATGAATCTCCACTTTGGGAACGGTGATACTCGCCAAAGCGTCCCTGATCGCATAGCTGTAATGGGTAAATGCGCCCGGATTGATCACGATTCCCTCCGTGCCATCAAAATAGGAATCCTGAATCCGGTCGATAATCGCACCCTCATGATTGCTCTGAAAAACCTCTATGGTACTGCCCGTCTCTTTCCCTTTATCGGCGATCATCTGCAGCAGGTAATCATAGTCCTGCGTACCGTACACACTCTTCTCCCGAATCCCCAAAAAATTTAAGTTTGGCCCGTTGATTACCAGTATTTTCATCTCTTCCCCTTTCCGCGAAAGCGCTCTCCTCTATTTTACGTTTTTCTCTATCTCATCCAAAATCTGCTCAAAACTCTTGTCATCCACAGAGACCACCACATCCGCCGCCTCCCTGTAATAAGGATCTCTTTCCTTTAAAAGCGTCTCTATTTTTGTCAGCGGATCATCGCCCTGCAAAAGCGGTCTTGTGGTGTCGTCTTTCAGTCTCCCGTAAATTGTTTCACCCCTGGCACACAGATAAAACACCTGCCCCAGCTTACGCAGAAGCCGTCTGTTTTCCTCACGCACAGGCAATCCGCCGCCCACCGAAATAATCTGATTATTCGTGCTTTCTATCAGTTTTCGCAGGCATGCAGTCTCCCGGTCTCTGAAATACGCCTCGCCCTCAGCGGCAAAAATATCTGATATGGTTCTTTGTTCCTCCTTCTCAATTTCCTTATCCGTATCAATCACCGTCCGCCACAGACGGTAGGACAGCTTTAAACCTACCGTCGTCTTTCCGCACCCCATAAATCCGATCAATATTACATTTCCCATAGGTTTCTCCACTTTCTTATCTTCTGCTGCCTCCACCCTCTGTCAATCCGTCTCGCCGGCGAAATGTGCCTTCAACTTCTCATAGACAATCTGCGCCTCCTTTTCAGACACCTCCACGTCATTCCAGAGCTCATAGGCGATCACTCCCTGATAGAGAAGCATCTTCAAACCGTTGTAAGCCCGTCCGCCGCTTTTCTTTACCAGCTTCATAAATCTGGTTTCCCATGGCGTATAGATTAGATCAAATCCCGTATGTATCCGCCCATAAAACCCCTCATCCTCTATCACCGCCTGATCTGCATGGGGAAAGAGTCCCACCGAAGTTCCCTGTATCGCCAGGAACTTCTGATCGGGCAGACTGTCATAATCCGCAAGCGCCATGGGAAAAATCACATCCCGCCCGGCGTGGCGGTTCACCTCCTGTGCCACTTTCTGCGCCTTGTCCAGTGTCCGGTTCAAGAGATACACCCGTTTTGCCCCTTTTATGGCACACAGGTATGCCACTGCCCTGGAAGCGCCGCCTGCGCCGAGCAAAAGGATCTCCTCGCCCTCCAATGGAATCCCCTCCGTCGTCATAGCGCGGTAGAGTCCTTCCATATCTGTATTATATCCCTTATATCCACCCCGGACGCTCACCAGTGTATTGACCGCACCGATGGACGCCGCGAGAGAATCCACCTCCCGCAGACAGGAAATCACTTCGCTTTTATAGGGAACGGTCACATTGAGTCCCAAAATGCCAAGCGCCGAAGCGCCGGCCACGGCCTCCGCGACCCGCCCCGTCTCCACCGGGAAAGGCACATACACCAGATTGTGCCCGAACATTTCCGCCAGCGTATTGTGTATCATCGGAGAAAGGGTGTGTTCCACCGGATTCCCGATCAATCCGCAAACTCTTGTTTTACCGTTTATTTCCATGTCTTTCCTCCGTCAAAAAACGTCCATCACAGTCAAGTGGTCTTTTATTTCTTCAACGATCTTTTATAAAAAAATAATACAATCCACTCCAGCCGCCGCTTTAAAACAATCTGAATTTCCTCCTTCGGATGAATTGGCTTAACCAAATAAGTCAATATTCCTGCCCGCTTTGCTCCCCACACGTCCGTAAAAAGCTGGTCGCCCACAAAGAGCGTTGTGGAAGGTACAGTCCCCATCAGCTCCATTGCCGCAAGATATCCCTTCCTTGCAGGCTTTCCCGCCTTGTAAAGATAACGGGAACGTACCTTGTCATTGAACATCTTAACCCGCGGCTCTTTATTATTGGACAAAAGCACGCTCTCAAATCCGATATGCCGCAATCTCTCAAACAGTGCTATGCTTCTCTCATCCGCAGGCGCACCGTGAGGCACAAGCGTGTTGTCGATATCAAATATAACGCCCCGAAAGCCTTTTTGGTACAGCGTTTCAAAGTCAATCTCATAGGCAGAATCCAGGTACACATCCGGATAAAAGCATTGAAGCAGCGCCATTGTTATACTCCTCAATATTTCATATACAATACAGCTCGAAAAACCTTCGCGCAAATGATAAACACCCTGCAAAAATGCAAGGTGTTTATTTCCCTTACTTGTCCAATACGTTTTTCAGCTCTTCCATAAAGGTATTGATATCCTTAAACTCCCTGTAAACCGAAGCAAACCTAACATAGGCAACCGCTTCTAAGTCTTTTAGCTTATTCATGACAAGCTCACCGATCACCTGACTGGGAATCTCCTTCTCCTCGCGGTTAAAAATCTCCGTCTCCACCTCGTCCACCAGCTTGTTGATCTGATTCGCGCTGATGGGCCGCTTATGGCATGCCCGCAAAACGCCGGCCTCAATCTTCGATCTGTCGTAAGTCTCTCTGTTGTTATCCTTTTTGATAACAATGAGCGGTATCGTCTCCACCTTCTCGTACGTGGTAAACCGCTTGTCACACTCGTCACAGACACGCCGTCTGCGAATAGAACTGTTATCCTCCGCCGGCCTGCTGTCAATTACTCTCGTATTTTCATGACCACAAAATGGGCATTTCATCCCGGATATCCTCCTTATCCACCTGTCAATATATCTATTATAGGTGAAAATGCTCATTATGTCAACTATCTTATGGTAACCAATTTGTACAGAAAGAGGTTTACAGACAAATATCCACCACGATAATATCCGGGCCGATTTTTTTGATATCTTTATAACAGATCACATAATCCGGTTCGTTTCCGAAGAACCCGCACCACTTATTATCCCCCGGAATGATCAGCTTACAAATCTGTCCCGTACACTCGTCAAATTCGAAATCATTCACCCTTCCCAACCGCTCGCAGTTTTTCAGGTTAATGACTTCCTTTTTCTTTAACTCCGAAAATAACATGGAATTTTCTCCGGGCTTTTTATTATCCTATGACGCCATCCGGAAAAGGTTCCTGTTATTGCAGTTCTATATAATCCGCAGAGATATAGCCATAATCGTATTCCTCGCCGGAAAGCACAACCTGATACCATGCGCCGCCTTCCACGGCCTCTATGTACTCAAAGGTTTCCCCTGTCTTCGCTGTCCTGATTACCGTCGAATCAGAGCCGGTACTCGGAGAGGTTCTGATCCGAACATCGGCAATGGTAACAAGAGTTCCGCCGGACGCGCTTTCCGATACCTCTGTCCCGTCTTCCTCCGGTTGCTCTTCCAGAGCCTGCCCGCCTTCCTCATCGCCATCCTGACTGTCTTCGCCGTCCTGCGCTTCTTCCTCTTCTTCCTGCTGCTCCTCAGCCGCCCTCTCATAATTTTTCGGCACATACCGCTGAAACAGGTTATACCCCAAAACAGCCACGATCACCAGCAGAATACAACCGACAACGACGGTCATAATGGTCAGAATGTCCACGCTCTCCTCCTCATCGTCGTCATCCTCGTCATCGTCCCAGTCCTCATCCTCCCAGTCCCGTCTTCTTCTCGGAGGCTCGTCACGATAAACGCTTTTCTTTTTGGGCGGAGGCGCCGGATCGGCCTTTCTTCTCGGTGCCGTCCCGGAACTTGTCTTCTTTTTCTGCGCCGTTTCCGAATGTCCTTCCCCTGTCTCCGCACCACAGTGAGGGCAGAACTTCGTACCTGCTCTGTACAATTCGCCACATTCAGGGCAGCGCTTTTTCCTTATTATCTTAGCGCCGCATTCAGGACAAAACTGGTCATCGGGCAATATCTGCGCGCCGCATTTCTTACATTCCATACCTATCACTCCTCAACTATCTTTTATTATTCTTTTTCATCATATACTAATGTACCAAAAAACTCGCTTTTTGTAAAACCCTGACCGATCTTTTTTCCTTAAGTTTTTGTGAATAATTTCCCGCCAATCGCACATGCTTGTTACAAGCCCTCAAAAACAGGACAACTCTTACGAAAGGCTGGTACCTTCATGATACAGGGAAAAGTAGAAATATGCGGCGTAAACACGGCAAAACTGCCGCTTTTAAAAAACACGGAAAAAGAAGAACTGTTTAAAAAGATCGAACAGGGGGACGAGGAAGCCAGAATAGAATATATCAAAGGCAATCTCCGTCTGGTCTTAAGCGTCATCAAACGCTTTCATTCCAGCAGCGAAAATGTGGACGACCTCTTCCAGATCGGCTGCGTCGGCCTAATCAAGGCAATCGACAACTTTGACAGCACCCTCAATGTCAAATTCAGCACCTACGCCGTGCCCATGATCGTTGGCGAGATCCGCCGGTATCTGCGGGACGCCAACTCCATCCGCGTATCCCGTTCCCTGAAGGACACCGCCTACAAAGCCATCTACGCCAAGGAACATCTGACCCGCACCAACTCCCGCGAACCCACCGTCACGGAGATCGCCACGGAGATCGGCATTCCCAAGGAGGACATCGTCTACGCGTTAGACGCCATCCAAAGTCCCTTAAGCCTCTATGAGCCGGTCTACACAGACGGCGGCGACACGCTCTATGTGATGGATCAGATCAGCGACAAGAAAAACGGCGAGGAAGTCTGGGTGGAGCACATCTCCCTTTCAGAAGCCATGAAAAAACTCACAAAGCGGGAGCATGAAATCATCTCCCTGCGCTTCTTCGAGGGGAAAACACAGATGGAGGTAGCCGAAAAAATCGGCATCTCCCAGGCACAGGTTTCACGGCTCGAAAAAAATGCGCTCAAAACCATGCGGATGTATCTGACGGCCTGAGCGCAGTTTATTAAGCAAATTTCGCAATATCGTAAGTCAGGGTGATATCTTTCTCCCCGTAGAGTTTAAAATAATTCTGCACGATACGGTCTGTCACCACACGCACATTTTCCCGCTCCGTGCCAAGGAGCACCACCAGGAACTGGGAACTGCTGTATCTCGCGCCCACATCCACGCCGCGCAGGGATTTGCAGATTGCCTGCTCCATGCACTGCATGGCAGTTTCCATGCGCTCCAGCCTGACCTCGCTGCCGTTTGATGAGAAGAGCGTAAACAGCAGAAGCTGCGTCTCCTTCTTGCTCCGCTGCGACATGTGGTTCACAAAGTCGTAGACATGATTAAACTCATCGTAATCCACCTGGAAGACACCCTGATAGGTCTCCTGATTTTTGATAGCGTCCATAATCTTATCCAGATCGCCCTGCGACTGTTCGGGTGTCCGCAGAATACCCGACTTCTGATAAAAGCCATAGTGAAGTCCGTGATTTTGCTTCACCAGATAGAGCGCCTTATCTGCACGCCTGTAGAGTTCATCAAACTCTCTTCCGTCCGGGCCGGAAATGCTGATGCCCACCGAAAGCTCCGCATCCCGAAGCACTTCCACCTCCTGCTGCTTTCTGTGAAAGGCATCCAGAAGTTCCTTCACTTTGGCCGTGGCAACCTCCTCGTCTGTTATCCCGTCGAGATAATATAAAAATTCATCCCCGCCCGTCCGACAGACCAGATCGTTGCCGCAAACCTCCCGCAGCACATCCGCGGTCATCTTCAACGCAACGTCTCCCATCAGATGTCCGTGTTCATCATTAATCTTTCTGAAATGATCCATATCGATGAGCATCAGGCTGCCGCCGTCCGCCCGCAGGCTCAGGGCAATATCGTGCTCACCCTTCTGCTTGCTCAAAAGTCCGGTCAGATAATCAACAGGAGAATCCAGAATATTTTCGGAAGCCATGGATGTACCCAGAATCTTTCCGCTGCCGAAAATCGGCGTAGCCATATCCTCCTCCGGCATCCACACTTTTGCCAGCGCGCCTTCTTTGATCAATTCCACGAAGATATCAACAAGTTCGGGATCCCACTGGCTTCCCTTCCCCTTCTCCAGTTCCTGCATGACAATATCGTCGCTCAAACGCTTGCGGTAAACGCGGTTGCTGGTCATCGCGTCATAAGAATCCACCAGACCAATCACGCGGGCCACCAGAGGAATGGATTCTCCCCTAAGGCCTTCCGGATATCCCTTCCCGTCATAGCGTTCATGATGGTACTTCGCACCCACACTGATATTGGGAAACATTTTGAAGTCATTCAAAATTTCAGCCCCCATCAGCGTATGCCCTTTGATCAGACGAAATTCCAGATCCGTCAGTTTAAACGGCTTGTTCAGCACGGCGTCGGGCACGCCAATCTTTCCCACATCATGCAGCATGGCTACATAATAAATGTTCTGAATTTCCTCTTCCGTCCAGCCCAGACGCTGTGCTAAAAGCTCGGAGTACGCTGCCACCCGCATGGAGTGCCCTTTTGTATAGTCATCTTTCGCATCAACCGTGTTGGCAACCGTCATAATCGCCTGAATGGTGATACGCTCCATCTCCTTCGTCTTTTCATCCAGTCTGCGCTGTAAATCTTTGCGATAACCGTCCAGTTCTAACGTACTTTTCGTACGGCTCAAAAGAATATTGGGCTCAAAGGGCTTGGAAATATAATCGTTGGCACCCACACGAAAACACTCAATCTCCGTCTCCGCGCTCCGGTCAGCCGTCAGGAAGATAACCGGTATCTTACCGAGCCTCGCATCTTTCTGCAATGTTTCCATCACTTCAAAACCGCCGATTTCCGGCATATTGATATCCAAGAGAATCAGATCCGGCGTGTGCCGCTCCAGATACTTATAAGCCTGCTTTGCAGAGTTCACGGCCACCACCTTATATTCTCCGTCCAACAGCTTCTGCGCTGTCGCCAGCGTCAGTCTGTCATCATCAACAATCAAAATAATTTTTTTCATTTGTCCCCCGTATTAACTATGTAACATACAACTCCCCTGTTGTTATATTATTATACCCGCTGTGGGAACAAAAAGCAAATATATCTCCGCTCAATTATCAGGGATTGCGGGATTAGCTGTCCCGGCTCATTTCCTTCTTTAACCGCCGCATAATCTTTTTTTCCAGCCTTGAAATATAAGACTGTGAAATTCCCAGCAGTTCCGCCACCTCCTTCTGTGTCAGTTCCTTCCCGTCCGCGTTCCCGATCCCGAACCGCAGCCGGATGATCGTCTGCTCCCTCTCGGAAAGCTTTGCAATGGCCCGTATTAACAGCTTTCTCTCCACCTCATTCTCCAGATTTTTGTAGATCACATCCTCATCTGTTCCCAGAATATCAGAAAGCAGAAGCTCGTTGCCGTCCCAGTCCACATTCAGGGGTTCGTCGATGGAAACCTCCATCCGGTGCTTATTATTTCTTCTCAGGTACATCAGAATCTCATTCTCGATACAACGTGAAGCATAGGTCGCCAGCTTGATATTCTTGCCAGGATTAAAGGTGTTTATGGATTTGATCAGTCCGATCGTCCCGATGGAAATCAGATCCTCCACCCCCACACCCGTATTGTCAAATTTCTTTGCAATATAAACGACCAGTCTTAAGTTATGTTCTATCAGAATCGACTTGGCTTCGTCCTCATATTCCGTTCCGAGATCTCCGATGATCTCATTTTCCCTGTCACTTTCGAGGGGTGGTGGAAGCACCTCTGCCCCTCCTATGTAATGAATGTCTCCCTGTCCGGTCATCAGGAATTTCGGATTCCTCTGCACCATCTTGAATTGAATTTTACCGGGAATTGCCACTTTTAAAACCATCTTTTTTCCTCCTAGTTTTCTAATAGCTTGGGGTGTAATATCATCTGATACTCGCTTCTCTCCGATATCCCGGTATCACAAACCGCAACTATGACATGTTCTCTCCTAAGCATATATCCCGCCTCCTCTATCCCCATCTCTGGCAGCTCATAGGCAGAAAGGATTCCGTTTTTCTTCCCTACGCTTCTGTAAGGAATCGCATGAAATTTTTCCTGCGTCAGACAGGATGCCAGACAGCGGGCCATCTTCTCACTGATCACGCTCACGGGTGCGCCGCTTATGGGATCTGTCAGATGGTT
This sequence comes from Lachnospiraceae bacterium UBA3310, assembly GCA_002361355.1. Lineage (GTDB taxonomy): Bacteria > Bacillota > Clostridia > Lachnospirales > Lachnospiraceae > UBA3282. Next base: position 87,666 of record DESQ01000029.1, on the reverse strand, counting down.
TCCCGTATCCACAAGCGCTTTGACACGGACTTCCTGTCCGAGGGCCGGCACATAAAAGCACACTGTCCGCAGGTTTTCCTCCCGTTTTTTCATAAACCGGAAAAGCAAAACCCTCAGAATCAGATAGGACAGTGCACCCACCGCAAGGGTTAAGAAAAGACCTCCGTTCCCCTTCATAACGAATCTTAAGCGATTCAGGATCCATATCATGACGCCGCCTAAAAAAAAGCCGGCCGACGCCATGACAAGAGAAGCTTTGAGGAGATCCCGCACACCGTATATCCTGTAGGTGAGACACATCATACACATACTGACAGGCACTGCAAAAAGTAAGAGTCTGACTCCCATCGAAAACACCGGAAGCAATAACCCCAGGCAGCTCATCCCGGCTCCCACTGCTGCTCCCAGCCAAATTCTTCGGCGCGTGGCAGTACGCCTCATCATTTGTCCGGCCAGAGACAACAGAAACAGATTGGTCGAAAGCTGCAGGATGAAAACACTGTCAATATATAATTTGTAATACACTTTTCACCTCCGTATTTCCTTTTCATTATAGGAAATAGAGATTGCATATTCTGTCATAATCAGGGAGCATTTCCCATATTTTTGCAGACATTTAATAACAAAAATCGAGCAAGGATGCGCATAAACATATTCGCGTATAAGCAGGCTCGAAATGCTTCGCATTCCTCGCTCGCGTTGCTCGTCATAAACCGTCGCCGACAGTCCTGCATGCAAGCATGCGTCCTGTCTCCGCCGTTTTCTGACTCTGCTTATACGCGCAAAAAGACCACAGGATATTCTCCTGTGGTCTTACCTGTCTTTCTCTATAACCGTCTGCTTTTTCCTATTTTCTCAGGAAACTGGGGATATCTAACGATTTCTCCTCGACAGAACTCTTAATGTCATTGGTCTTCTGTATGCCGATCTGTTTCAGCGATGCCGTCTGTGTTCTAGCCTGTCCGCCCTGCGCCCCTACCGGCTGTTTCAGCCCCATGTTTGCCGCCGCAAAAGCGCTCAGTCCCGCGCCCGCTCCAACGGCGCCCTTCCCCTGCAGGGAAGTGGGGGTTATGTATCCGCTCTTAAAGCCCAAACCGCTCTTGGCTGCCTTCTCCTCAATGCCAGTGGCTATGATGGTCACATTACAGGTATCCGTCATGCTGGAATCGTACATGGCGCCAAAAATGATATTGACCTCATCTCCTGTCAGATTTCTCACATAATCGGAAGCGTCGGAGGCATCCGCCAGCGAGATATCGCCTGAAACATTGATAATCACATGTGTCGCACCGGTGATCGTCGTCTCAAGCAGCGGACTTTCCACCGCCATCTTGGCCGCCTCGGAAGCCTTGTCGTCCCCCTTGCCGGTGCCGATACCGATATGTGCGATACCCTTGTCCTTCATAACGGTCTGTACGTCCGCGAAATCCAGATTGATGATCGCCGGCATGTTGATCAGATCCGTAATACCCTGCACCGCCTGCTGTAACACCTCGTCCGCCTTCTTTAATGCCTCAGGCATGGTGGTACGCCTGTCCACAATCTCCAGCAGCTTATCGTTCGGAATCACAATCAATGTGTCTACATTATCCTTGATCTTCTCAATGCCCGCCAAAGCGTTAGTCATGCGGGTCTTGGCCTCAAAGCGAAATGGTTTCGTCACCACGCCGACAGTCAATATACCCATATCCTTCGCAAGCTTTGCCACCACGGGAGCCGCGCCCGTCCCGGTGCCGCCGCCCATACCACAAGTGACAAACACCATGTCCGCACCTTTTAATGCCTGCGCCACTTCCTCTGAACTCTCCTCCGCAGCCTTCTCGCCGATCTCCGGCTTCGCGCCCGCTCCGAGACCCTTGGTCAGCTTCTCGCCGATCTGTAACAGTCTGGTTGCCCTGCAAAGCTGTAACGCCTGCTTATCCGTATTGATTCCGATAAATTCCACACCATCTATCTCTTCATCGATCATTCTATTTACAGCGTTATTGCCCGCACCGCCGACACCGACCACGATGATCTTCGCCGCGGACTCCGCTTCATTCGACTTAATCTCCAGCAAGGTGATTCCTCCTTCTACTCCCTTATGCTCCGAATAAACTCATATAGTTTATCATATAATTATTTTCCGAACTTAGCAAGCCATTTTTTTGTTTTTATCTCATTTTATCAGAATTAGCACAGACAGCAATCTCCCTAATCCTGCTCAAAACTGTAGCTTTTCGTGTCCTCGCTGTACTCTCTCATATCTAAAGTTCCACTTTTTCCCAACAAATTCGGCAAAATATGCTGCAGCTTCATAATCTTTTCGTCAATGTCCACATTCTCCCCCAGCGCTACTTTCGCATCTCCGAAATACAGCGTTACCTGATAAGTACTGTCAAAATAGATCCTGTCCGCCGTGAGAGAATATTTGGCAAGCTGCTGGGTAATATTCAAAATCTCATCAAACAGCTCCGGCTTGTCCACCGGCAGGGGCTCATGCAGGATCACGTGGTCGAAGGAAAGGCCTGTCACCTGCGGGATGCCCGCCGTCTCCTCCTCGGAGGTCTCTACCACAATACCATCCTTGTCAAAATACACATAGCGTCCCAGATATTTGACATAACCTGCCAGCGCTTTCTCGTACACAGTGATCCGGATTGTATCCCTCGCTTCAATCGTCACGTCCATAGTCTCGATAAAAGGAATGTTTTCCACGCCCTTATCCTGATATTTCAGGGACAGATACAGGGAATTGTCTCCGAATCTGCCTCCCATAACCATATCCATGATCTCCTCGTTTGTGTAGTGCACACTGCCGTCCACATAAACCGTCGTCACCCTGTAATTGTTGATAATATAAAGTCCACCGCCAACGAGAAGGAAAAGAAGAACCAGAAAAACAGTGAGCAGAATGACGATCCTCTTGGATCTGCCAAAGCGAAGTTTTTCCGGTTTGTATTCCCATGTTCCGGCCTTTTCCCGTTTTTTCTTCGGCCGTCCACTCTCTTCACTCTTTACCAGCCTCAGATTCGGATTCTTTTTCTTTCCCTTCTTCACGGTTTTTTTGTTTCCCATTCACAAACCCCATCCTCTTTACGCCAGTTCAAGATCCGCCCCCAACTCGCGCAGACTCAGCGTAATATCCTCATATCCCCGGTCTATATAATGGCGGTTTCTCACAATGCCTGTGCCTTCTGCCGCGAGCGCCGCCACCACTAACGCCGCCCCGCCCCTAAGTTCCTGCGCCTCCACAATGGTATTGTGGAGCGGTCTGTCGCCCCGGATATAAGCGCGGTTTCCCTCCACTCTGATATCAGCGCCCATCTTTACAAGTTCCGGCACAATCCGAAACCGATTCTCAAAGACAGTCTCCTCAATCCAGCCGTCCTGTCCCGATAGCGCTATCGCCACCATAAACAGGGACTGCAGGTCTGTCGGAAATCCCGGATAAACTTTCGTCACCAGGCCGTCCGCCAGCCTGTTACAGGCCCGGCCTTCCACAAACAGACCGTCCGGCCATACCATAAGCCCCGCTCCCAGTGCCCCTGCACAGGAGAGCACACTCTGCATCTGCTCACAGGGCGCATCCTCCAAAAAAACATTACCGCCGGCGCACAGACAGGCGGTCAGATACGTGCCGGCAACAATCCGATCCGCCGGCACACGAAAACGCACCGGATGCAGCTTTTTTACGCCCTCAATGACCAGACGTTTCGTTCCCACACCCTGTATCCGGCCTCCGGCCTTTATCAGAAATTCGCACAGAGCCTGTATCTCCGGCTCTCTTGCCGCCGGACAGATCACCGTCTCGCCCTCCGCCAGAACTGCCGCCAGAATCAGGTTTTCCGTCACGCCCACGCTGACAAAGGGAAGTTCCTGCACCGCACCGTGCAGCTTTCCCGCTTTTGCCTGAAATTCCTCCCTGCCCTCGATAATCTCCACACCCATACGTCTCAGTGCACACAGATGCTGGTCGATGGGACGTTTCCCGATCACACAGCCGCCAGGATACTCCATGGACACCGTTCCCATTCTTGCAAGCAGCGCCCCTAAAAGCATGATGGAGGAACGCATAACCCCCACAGAATCCGCCGGCATATCGCATGCGGCCACTCCACCCGTGTCCACACGGATGAGGCTCTTCTCCCTGGTTACCTGACAACCCAGACTTTCCAGAAGCCGCAGCATGTGATACACATCCGAAATATCCGGGCAGTTTTCTATCTCGCAGGTACCGTCTATCAAAAGTGTCGCCGCCAGAATCGGTAGCGAAGCGTTCTTGGAACCTTGTATCCTCGTCTGTCCCGAAAGACTTTTTCCACCATAGATACGAACAGCGTCCATAAATTTACCTCAAATCTCAAATTATGACCTATTCTATCTATATGGATTTTCGAACAAAAATTATCTTGTCCTCATAAATCTTTTAGGTGAATGCCTTTTGCCACGCTCAAAGTCAGTCCGATTTCTATCAGGAGGAACATGACCGACGAGCCTCCGTAACTGATAAACGGAAGCGAAATACCCGTATTCGGGATCGTGTTGGTAACCACGGCGATATTTAAGATCACCTGCACGGCAATATGTCCCATCACGCCCACCACCAGAAGGGCGCCGTAGAGATCCGGCGCATTGTTGGCTATAATCATCAGCCGCCAGATTAACAGCAGAAACATGACAATGACGGCAATCCCTCCAAAAAGCCCCAGCTCCTCACAGATAATGGAAAAAATCATATCATTCTGCGCCTCCGGCAGAAAACCTCTCTTCTGCATACTCTGTCCAAGCCCTTTCCCAAGCACACCGCCGCTGCCGATGGCGTAAAGCGCCTGTATGGTTTGGAAACCGGTGTCGTCCGCGTAGGCCTCCGGATCCAGCCATGCCAGTATACGGGCGCCCCGGAAATCCAGATCGTCCACATGAGCCTCCGCCGTCTGCACCACATAAAAAACCACCGCCGCTGCCACAGCCAGTGTGATCAGTCCCAAAAGAAAGAAACGCTTATAGTCCGGACAGGACACAAACAGCATCAGAACTGCAATCGCCATGACAATAATCGCAGAGCTCAGGTTATTGGTAATCTGCCACAGCATCAGAGCCACCGGCGCGGGGGACAACAGCACAAGCATAAAACCTTTATTCGTCCGTATGCCCTTGTTCAGCGTACAGATCAGACTGGACAGGAACAAAATCATGCCCAGTTTTGCCACCTCCGCCACCTGCAGGGAGATCGGCCCTATGTAAAGCCAGCGCGTTGCGCCGCCGGAGCTGTATCCGAAGGGAATGATCAAAAGAATCAGCACCACAGAACCGATATAGGCCGGCACTGCAAATCTCTCCCAAAAATGATAGGGAATGTTCGCCACCACCATCATGGCCACCAGTCCCAAAATGGAAGCGAAAAGCTGCTGTCTCAAATACCTGGTAGCATCGCCCCTTAAGTTCGCCTCATAGGAACTTGAAGAAAACACCATGACCATCCCGAATCCCACGAGAAACAGCACAATAAATAACAAGCTGTAATCCATGAAGCTCTCGCCTTTTTTTTGCCCTCTGCGGGAAGCATTTCTCTGTGCCACTTATCAGTTCTCCTCCATCTGATTGACCATTTCCTTAAACATCTGCCCCCTGACCTCATAGTTCGGGAACATGCCCCAGCTTGCGCAGGCCGGCGACAGCAAAACCGCATCTCCCGACGCCGCCTGTTCCACGCAGACCTTGAACGCCTCCTCGAAAGTGTCCGCCAACACAATATTTTTCACGCCATGTTTTCTCGCGCACGCCGCAATCTTCTCCCTCGTCTGCCCAATCAGCACCAGACATTTGACCTTGCCCCCGAAGGCTTCAATCCACTCGTCGTACTCACTCTGCTTGTCGTAACCGCCCCCGATCAGCACGGTTGGCCGATCCATCGCCCGAATACCCTGAATGGCCGCGTCAGGATTCGTTCCCTTGGAGTCGTTGTAATAATCCACGCCCCGCTTCGTCGCCACAAATTCAATCCTGTGCTCCACTGGCTGAAATTCCCTGATCACCGGCAGGATTTCCTCCATGGGCACACCGCAGGCTGTTGCGGCTGCCATGGCGGCCATCACATTTTCCACATTACAAGTGCCCACCAGCTTCATATCATGTATGTTCATGAGCCTTTCACGCGCGCCGTTCTTTGCCTGAAAGATTTCTTCCCCTTCCAGATAAAACCCGTCCTCCAGCCTTCTCTCCGAGGAAAACCAGATCACCCGTGCAGGACACCGGTCCCCGAAGGCCCTCGTATAACTGTTTTCATAGTTTAACACGCAAGTCTCCGCCTTTGTCTGATTCTTGCAGATAGCCTCCTTCGCCGCCGCATAGTTCTCCATGGTGTGATGGCGGTTTAAGTGATCCGGCGTGATGTTCAGGATTGCGGAAACCTTCGGTTTAAACTTCTCCACCGTCTCCAACTGGAAACTGCTGATCTCCGCCACCGTCACCGTCTCCTCCGTGGAATCAAGAGCCGTCAGCGTGTAGGGATTACCGATATTCCCCACCACATTCACATCTTTGCAGTGAGCCGCCATAATCGCCCCCACCAGGGATGTGGTCGTGGTTTTTCCATTCGTCCCCGTAATACCGATCACCGTGCCTTTTCCGATCTCATATGCCAGCTCAATCTCTCCCCAGATCTTTATGCCCCTTTGCCGGAATGCAGCAACAAATGCCGTGTCCGTGGGTACGCCGGGGCTTAACACCACCAGCTCCACCTCTTTTTTCAGTTCCTCACCCAGACGCCCGATGACGATCTGCGCCGAAACGCCCGGTTTTAGCTTCGCCCTTACATCCTCTGTCTGCAATTTTTCATTTTCATCGAATAAGACCGGAACCGCCCCCACGCGGTGCAGAGCCTCCACAGCCCCGATTCCGCTGATGCCCGAACCGACCACCAGCACCTTTTTTCCCTTTAAGTTCATGTGAACCTCCTCCATACGCTTTTCACGCTATCCCAAATAATGCCACCAGACAAAGCAATGCCGTCACAATCGAAAACACTGCGACAACCCGCGTCTCCGACCACCCACAAAGCTCAAAATGATGGTGGATCGGCGCCATTTTAAAGATACGCTTACCGCCGGTCGCTTTAAAGTAAGTGACCTGTATCATTACGGACAAAACCTCAACCATATAGATCAGTCCCACAATCACAATAAAGAGCGGCATCTGCATCATAATAGCCGTGGCCGCCACAAAACCGCCCAGCGCAAGAGATCCCGTGTCTCCCATAAACACACTGGCCGGATGCACGTTGAACAACAAAAACCCCAAGAGCGCACCAACCACCGCACAGGTGATCGGTTCGATACCGCTGTTCGTCCCGATAGCCACCACCGTAAAGAAAGTCGCCACCAGCACCGTCACAGAGCTTGCCAGTCCGTCCAGTCCGTCCGTGAAGTTCGTACCGTTTACTGTACCAATTACAACAAAAAACAGAATCGGAATATTAAACCACCCGAAATCCAGATACACTCCTGTAAAAAAGGGCACTTTCATCGCCAGCGAGACATCTGTATAATGCAGCAGGTAAAAAACAAAAACTCCCGTCACCAAAATCTGTAAAGCAAACTTCTGCCATGCCCGCAGTCCCATGGAACGTCTCAAAACCACTTTGATATAGTCATCCAGAAAACCTACAAGCCCGAATCCCAGCGTGAGAAACAAAACTGGAATGATCCGCGGATAATCCCGCACAAAAAGAAGGGATGTAGCCACTACGCTGACCAGAATTAAAATGCCTCCCATAGTAGGCGTGCCGTTTTTCTTCAGATGGCTCTCCGGCCCCTCCGTCCGTTCCGTCTGCCCGATGTGCAGCCGCCGCAGAAACGGAATCACTACCGGCCCAAGCAGTACACTGATCGCAAATGATACTAATACAGAAATCAGAATTACACTGTTCATACTTCCTCCAAAAAAAAAGATATCGTTCATGTTCGATTATAGTCCTTTTTTTCCAAATAGGGAAGAATATTCTCAAAGAGCTGCCTGACAACCGGTGCGGCAATCTGTCCGCCATAGTAGGTTCCCTTGGGATTATGAATGATCGCCAGCGCCAAAACCTGCGGATCATCCGCCGGCGCAAACCCTAAGAAAGAAGCGATATATTTGCCGCTCCCACGGGGCAGGGTCTGGCTGGTCGCCGTCTTGCCGCCCACACGGTATCCTTCCACCGCACCGTTTTTGCCGCTTCCTTCCGCCACTACCTGCTCCAAAATATACCGCATGGTCTCGGAGGTCTCCGCGGACACTACATTCTCTCTCACCGGATAAGTAAAAGACTGGCTGTCCGTACCGTCCGCCGATACCGCCCGCACAGCAAAATGGGGCGTGACACGCCTGCCGCCGTTCACAATGGAAGACGCTGTGGTGGCAAGCTGAATCGGCGTAATCTGAAAGGACTGCCCGAAAGAGATGGTCGCCAGCTCCACCGGCCCGATATTTTCCATCTTGTGCATAATAGTGCCGGCCTCCCCCGGAAGGTCTATCCCCGTCTTGTCAAGAAGACCGAACTGCCTGAAATAAGAGTAATACCGCTCCACGCCAATCCGCAGTCCCACCGTGATAAAGACGGGATTGCAGGAATTCATAGTGCCCTGCACAAAAGTCTCCGCGCCATGGCCGCCCACTTTATGGCAGCGGATCTTTCTGTCCTCCACCATAATAAAACCGGGACAATTAAAGGTATCTTCCGGCTTCACCGCACCGGACTCCAATCCGGCAGCCGCCGTAATAATCTTGAAAGTGGAACCCGGCTCATAAGTGTCGTTTATGCAGCCGTTTCTCCACATGGCGTTTAAAAGTTCCTGTCTTTTCTTTTCAGAAAAGGAATAGGCATCCATTCCGTTTGGCAGCGTATAAGGATTGTTTAAGTCAAACTCCGGCACATCCACCATGGCCAGAATTTCCCCGTTCTGCGGATTCATGACCAAAATGGACACGCGGTCAGCCTCCTTGGTCTCCATCGTCTGTTTTGCAAGCTGGGTGGCGTAGCTCTGAATATTGATGTCCAGACTGATATAGAGATCGCGGCCGCTCACAGGCTCCACCCGCTCCTCTCCCTCCTCATCCTGCTCAACACCCTTTGCATCCGTCACCGTTAAGATCGTTCCCGCTTCTCCTTTGAGATATTCCTCATAGATCACTTCCAGTCCGATAATGCCCTGATTATCCCCGCCGGTAAAGCCCAGCGCTTTGGATGCCAGCGTATCGTACGGGTAATAGCGCTTGTAATCTTCATCCACCTTGACGCCGTCAAGGGCATAGCTTCTGATAACATCCCCCGTCGCCTTATCCACATTGCTCTTTATCTTCTCGATGGAGGAGTACTTCTCCACCCGCTTCCTGACATAATCTTCCGACAGCCCCAGCTCCTCCGTAAGCACGGTGATCACTTCCTCCGCATCCGTAATCTGGCTGTGAATCACAGAGATCGTGCAGACCGTCTTGTTGTCCGCCAGAATTTTACCGTTGGCATCTATGATGCGTCCTCTCGCCGCTTTGATGCTTCTCTCCCTCTCATGAAGCTCCCTGGCTTTTAGCGTGTAATACTCCGATTGAAATACCATCAGATAGACCAATCTCCCCACCAGACCAAAAAGCACCAGCGCACACAGGAAAAACACAGTCACCGTCTTGCTCCTGTGATAGGTTCTCTGGTTCATCTTGTCATCCATAAAGATAACCTCACAAAAAGGTATTAATATAATCTATTATCCTTTTTATGAGGTTATTCTCACTTCCTGCTATTCTGTTTCCTCAGATTCGCCTTCCCCGGCAGGCTCTTCACCAGTCACAGACTCAGGCGCCTCCTCAGTCCCCTCTCCCAAAAGACTGCCGCCGCTCATCACCGTGCCAAGCTGGGGATCCATATAATTGCCGGTCGTCGGGTCTACCAGATAGCCCGTCGCAGGATCCACGGGGAAATTTTTCCACTCTTCATTCACCTTCGGCTGTTCTTCCTCCCCGCCTTCTTCTCCTTCCGCGGGTGCGCCCTCCCCGGTCTCGCCCTCCTGACCCTCTTTGGGCGGAATCGGATTGCCCTCCTCATCCAGCTCTTCGCCTTCTTCATCGGTTGTCTGGGGCTGTCTGATCTGAATCTGGAGCTGCTCTAACTCCTCCCTCTCCTTGTCGCTCAGTTCCTCCGTCATAAAGATATTCAGATAGGGAAGAACCTCCGTCAAAATATTTCTGACAACTTTGGTTGCATATCTGGCATTATCCTGTATCGCCACATTCGGCCTGTCCACCACCACATAAATGACAACCTGGGGATCATCCGCCGGCGCGTATCCCATGAAGGAAACCACATATTCATTATTGCCTCGCGGCAGGGTCTCTGCGGTTCCTGTCTTTCCGCCAATCATATAACCCGCGGGTCTGGCAGTCTTACCGGTACCAAACTCTCCGGTCACCACCGTATTACAAAACTCCTTCACCGTATCGCTGGTGGACTGAGATATGGTCTGTTTCAAAAGTCTCGGCTCGATGTTTTCAATGGTAGCGCCGTCCGCCGTGGTGATCCTGCTTGCCAGATGGGGCGCATAATAATTGCCGCCGTTAATCAGGGAGCAGAATCCCGTGATCATCTGGATCATGGTGGCGTTAAAGCCCTGTCCGAAAGAATTGGTGGCAAGATCTGTAATGCCCATGGTATTTTTGTTAAAAACCACGGCGTCAGTCCTTGCCTCACCCGCCAGGTCTATGTTCGTCCGCAAACCGAAGTTAAAAATGTGCTGGTAATCAATAAACTTGTCTTTCCCGATGGCAAAAGCCACGTTCATCAAAACCACGTTGCAGGAGCGCTCAATGCCCTGCTGTACCGTAAGAACACCGTCCCCGTATTTCTGGTGGCATTTGATATCATGATCGCCCACATGAAGCTCGCCCTCGCACAGATAAGTCTCATTTCCGTTAATGGAGCCGCTCTCCAACGCCGCCGCCACCGTAAAGGGCTTGGCAACCGAACCGGGTTCATAGGAATCTGCGATACAGAAATTTTTCCACAGCGCGTTCAGATGCTGGTACATGACTTCGTCATTCATCGCCTCTATGGCTTCTTCCGTCACATACTCTCTGGGCCTTACCTGCTTTCCATCCTTGTCAAGTAACGGCATGCCCAGCAGATTCTCCGTATTTCTGACATCGTTTAAATCAAAACTCGGATAGCTTGCCATGGCGAGTATGTTCGCCGTATCCGGATCCATGATGATACAGCCGATATTTTCCGCACCGTTACCGGGATGCACGCCGTCCTTGTACTCCTCGTTAAACGCTTTCAGGTATTTTTCCACAATGGTCTGGATGTTCGCGTCTATGGTAATCTGAACGTTATTGCCGTCTCTTGCCGCTATGGTAGTGCGCTCCAATGTAGAGTCATCATTTAAGTAGCCATACTGCCGCCCGTTTATGCCGCTCAAAGTATCGTTATAGTACTCTTCCAGACCGTAAGTACCCGCATTGTCACCTGTAGTAAACCCGATCACGTCACAGGCAAGAGAGCCGTTTGGATACTCTCTCTTATACTCGTCCTCAAACCAGACACCCCTGATATTCTTCCCCTGCTCCTCGTCCGCGCAAAACTCCTCAAAAGCCGCCTTCTTCTCGTACTCCACCCGCTTTGCCATGACATAGTAGGAAGAGTCCGGATGTTCCGCGATATAAGCCCTCACCGCGCTTGTATCAATATCAAAAAAACGCTTCAACGCGCTCAGGGTAGGCTCCAGATAATCCTCCTTCCGAAGAAGCAGCTTCGTATCCAGAATAACATTGTAAACCTTATTGCTCACCGCCAGAACCGTGCCGTTAGCATCCAGAATTTCGCCACGTTTAAAAGGTATTGTCACAGAATCGTATTCCTGATGTGACAATACCTGTTTCTTGTACTCTTCCCCATTATCTCTGTTGATCAAAAACAGTCTCACGCTGAGTCCCACGAAGGCTGCCAGAACAAACAGGTACAATACCACCAGTTTCTTCTGCATTTTGATCGTAAATTTTAATACGGAACCTCTTTTCTGTCCAGCCAAAAAATCACCTACTTAATCCTGCTTTGGGATCTCCGCCATCTGTTTTACATAATCGTTATTCTCGCTGGTGAAGGAAATAATCTGTCCTTCCTGCGCATACTGCATCCCAAGCTCCTGTATCGCAATCCTCCGGATTTCCTCCAGATCCACGCTGCTGGAAATCCTGCTGTAATTCTCCTCATTCGCAACCTTCAAATCATTCAACTGGCTCTCCAGCGTAGAAATATGCTTCACGCTGTTTGTGATATCCGATTGCAGCCCTATATAGTATACCAGAATAATACCCGTTGCAACAAGTGCCATTCCCAAAAATAAAACATAACCTGCATTCATGTTCTTTGCACGGTCCCTGTTTCTTCTCACACTGTTATTAACCTTTTTCTTCGGTTCTCTTGTGATTTCCCGATCCGGCCGGATCTTTCTCACCGTGTTGCCATGCACATAATATGCATTTTGCCGCGTTGCTGCCATTTCCTTATTTCCCCTTTAAACTTTTTTCATAAAAACCCGAAGCTTTGCACTCTTAGCCCGGCTATTTTCTTCCATCTCCCGCTCTGTCGGCAGAATCGGTTTTTTCGTAATCACAGTGCCCTTTGACACCTTACCGCACACGCATACCGGGAAATCCGGCGGACATGTACATGGATTTTCATTTTTTCGGAAAGCGGATTTCACAATCCGATCTTCCAATGAATGGAACGTGATCACACAGATCCTTCCGCCCGGGTTCAGGAGAGCAATCAGCCCGTCCAGAGAACTTTTAAGCGCTTCCAACTCCCTGTTGCACTCGATCCTGACCGCCTGGAAGGTTCTCTTTGAAGGATGTCCCCCCACGGCCCTCATCTTTGCCGGAATCGCCGCCTTTATAATCTCATTTAACTCTCCTGTGGTCTCCAGAGGCTTGTTCCTTCTGGCTGCCACAATATGTTTCGCTATATTCTTTGCAAATTTTTCCTCGCCGTAATCCCGCAGGATACGGACAAGTTCCGCTTCCGGATACCCGTTTATAATTTCTTTCGCGCTTAAGGACTGCCTTCTGTCCATCCTCATATCAAGGGCGGTGTCATACCGGTAGGAAAAACCCCTCTCTTCATTATCCAACTGATAAGAGGATACCCCCAGATCCAACACAATGCCATCCACCCCGTAAATCCCAATCCCTGCAAGCGCTTCCACCGCATTTGCGTAGTTGTCGCGAATCAGTGTGACCCGTTCTCCATATGGCTTCAACCGCTCCCCTGCCGCCGCGATGGCATCCTCATCCTGATCAATGCCAATGAGCCGGCCCGCTCCCCTTAACCGAGAGGCCACTGCCGAGGCATGTCCGCCTCCGCCCAATGTCCCATCCAGATAAATCCCTTCCGGTTTGATATCCAGATTTTCTATGGTCTCCCCAAGAAGCACCGAGGTGTGCCTAAATTCCATCTCTCTGTCACCTGTATCTTCTATATCCCAAGTCCGAGCTGCGCCATGTGCTCCGCGATCTCGTCCATATCGTCAAAGGCTGCCGTATCCTCAAATCGTTCTCTGCCCCAGATCTCTATCCTGCTGCCTACGCCCACAAGCACCACATCCTTGGTGATTCCCGCGAACTCCCGCAGGACATTGGGAATCAGGATTCTTCCCTGCTTGTCTACTTCCGCCTCCGTGGCGCCCGCCAGAAAGAACCTCACGAACTGTCTGGCCTCCTTGTTGGTGATGGGCAGGGCTCTCAATTTCTCTTCAAAGAGCTTCCACTCTTCGTTATCATACACAAACAGGCAGCCGTCCAATCCCTTGGTTACCACGAATACATCTCCCAGAATCTCCCTGAATTTCGAAGGGACGATCAGTCTGCCTTTCGCGTCAATTGTGTGATTGTATTCTCCCATGAACATGTGCAATCACCCTGCCCGCCTGTAACACTGTACACTGCGCTTTCTCTGATAAGAAAGTGGTCTGCCACGAAAAGGGGAATCTTCTGCCACTTTAAACCACTTTGTTCCACTTTTCACCACTTTTAATCCCATTTTATACTATTTACGGGGATAATGCAAGGAAAAATCTAAGAAATATAAAAAAACACATGATCTTTCGACCATGTGTCTTCGTTTTTTATTCTATGCCATATCTACTGAATTTTTTCTGTAGGGGCGCCGCTCTTTTTCAGGCGTCTCCTGACGAAAAGATCCGCCATAAGCGACACGACAAAAAGGGCAGCCGCCAAGACCTGCGACACCGCTATCGTTGTGTGGGGAATAAACAGGGTATCAGTGCGGATGCCCTCGATCCATGCCCTGCCAAGGCCATAACCGCCCAGATACAAAAGCCACTGTTCCCCCTCAAACTTTTTGTGTTTCCGATAAAAAAGCAATAACACAAGCAGCGCCAGATTCCACAGGCTCTCGTAAAGAAATGTGGGATGCACCTGAATATAATTCGTCCCCTCCGCCATATGCGCCGCAATCGTCTCTGAGATATCTCCCGCCCTGACCATCTGAGTGGGAAGCCGCATGGCAAGAAGGCTGTCCGTGTACTCCCCGAAAACCTCCCTGTTTGTGAAATTACCCCACCGGCCGATCACCTGACCGAGTACCAGCCCCGGCACGCAGATATCCGCAAGCTGTAAAAAGCTCTGCTTTTTCTTCCGGCAGTAAATCCACATGGTAAGAAAGGCCGCAATCACCGCACCGTAGATGGCAAGGCCGCCATTTCTCAAATTAAACACACTGAGCAGGTCATCCTTATACCTGTCCCAGGAAAAAACCACATAGTAGACCCTCGCCCCTATAATCGAAAAAATAATCGCATAGATGGCAAAATCCCAGATCACATCAGCGTCCAGCTTTTCCAATTTCGCCACGTGCGCCGCCAGAAGCACCCCGCCCAGCACACCGATCGCTATGATCACACCGTAAAACGCAATCGTAAAACCAAAGACTGAGAATGACTTCGGCACATTCCGCAAATAAATTCCCAAGTTGGGGAAGGCTATATCCATATTGCCCATAATATCCTGCATACTTCGTCCACCTATACGTTAAATCGAAACAGGATCACGTCGCCGTCCTGAACCACATACTCTTTTCCTTCCATACCTACGAGACCCTTCTCCCTCGCCGCCGCAAGAGAACCCTGTTCCAGCAGATCCTTGTAGTTGACTACCTCCGCCTTGATGAAGCCTCTCTCAAAATCGGTATGTATCTTTCCGGCCGCCTGAGGCGCCTTGGTTCCCACCTTGATCGTCCAGGCTCTCGTCTCATCTTCTCCCGCCGTCAGGAAGCTCATAAGCCCCAATAACTGATAGCTTGCGCGGATCAGCTTCTGCAGTCCGGACTCCTTGAGCCCCAGATCCTCGAGGAACATGGCCGTCTCCTCCTCGTCCAGCTCCGCAATCTCCTGCTCGATCTGGGCGCAGATCACAAACACCTCGCTGCCGTTTTCTGCCGCGAAGTTTTTAACCTTTTTCACGCCATCATTGCTCTCACCGTCGTCCGCCAGATCATCCTCCGCCACATTTGCCGCAAAAATCACCGGCTTGTAGGTGAGCAGGTTATAGGACGTAAGAAGAGCCAGTTCATCCTCATCCTCCGTCTCAAACACACGCGCCAGCTTTCCGTCCTCCAGATGCGCCTTGATCCGCGTGAGGAGCGCATACTCTTTCGCCGCCGTCTTATCCATCTTGGCGACCTTTGCGGTCTTTGCCATCCTGCGCTCCAAAATTTCTATATCAGAAAAAATCAACTCCAAATTGATGGTCTCGATATCCCTGAGCGGGTCGATAGAACCGTCCACATGAACGATGTTGCCGTCCTCAAAGCACCGCACCACATGGACGATGGCGTCCACCTCACGGATATTGCTCAAAAACTGATTGCCAAGACCCTCCCCCTTGGAAGCGCCCTTCACCAGTCCTGCGATATCCACAAACTCTATGGTAGCGGGAGTCACCTTCTTGGAGTGGTACATATCCCCCAAAAGTTTCAGCCGCTCATCGGGCACCGTCACGATACCGATATTCGGGTCGATAGTGCAAAAAGGATAGTTGGCGGATTCTGCGCCAGCCTTTGTCAAAGAGTTAAAAAGGGTGCTCTTGCCCACGTTGGGAAGCCCCACGATGCCCAGCTTCATAATATCTTATTCCTCCATCATTTACTCAATTTTATTTTTTACTATCAAAGGCAGTTCTATCACGAAACGACTCAAAAAGAGCCTTAACAGCTATGATAGTATAGCATAGTAAGGCTCAAAAGTAAATTACAGGATTTTTTTATCTCCACTAGATATTGTGTTTGCAGTGTTTATAGCACTTACTGGCAAGCATTTCCGCAAATTGCAAAACCATACTCAAAAAGCGATAGCCCTCCGCTTTGGATACTACCGCCTCATAATATTCTATCATTACAAATTTTATAAACTATTCCCTACAACACATCATTCATCCAGCATTATCGTCCCCTTCTTCGCCTTCGCCTTTAGCCTCGCCATCTGCTCTCTCTCAATCTCCTGAATACTTTTCTCCGGCTTCAGCAAGTCCTCCGGCATTGTTCCGCCGATTTTCTCAATCGCCGTTCGTACTTCTTTTCCGACATTATAATGCACGCTTGTCGCTGCATCAGCACCCTGTATGCTGTCCTTCCGCAGTTTCTCCTCTGTTTGTGAAATACGGAAAAGATTGGCGATAAGCTCTGTACTTCCCATATAATCAAAAATCTTCTGCCCAACTTGAAGTTCTTTTCTTGCATGAACGTCTTCTACATCCAACCCGCCATAAAGTCCCATATATCCGGCATTTTGGAATATTGCAAATTCTTCATTCGTAATCACTCCGGCGTCATGCGCCGTTTCCGCTAAAAGCTGATTCCACTGTTTGATGTCCCCACGGACAACAAGGCGCCTTCTATCCTCATCTAACTGATTAAAATGGTCAGCAACTTCCTGTCGATACGTCTGTATAGCAAAATAGGTCTGTCCTAACGCAATTACTTCTTTTCTTGGATCTCCATTTTGCACAATCAGATAACAGGCATATCTTGATAATTCATAATCTTTTATCGGCTTGTTCGTTGCGCCTGCATCTACGATTTTGCTGACCTCAGCAAAATCGTCAAACACATCATGACCACTGTTCTCACAGGCAATCATAGCCCTTTCAATCACTTTGCTAAAATTTCGCCATTGTGTATATTCCAAAGCATCCGCCAGCTCTCGCGCGCTCCAAAACTCCGAACCATCTTCTCTGATGCGCTTAATATCTTCAAATTTCTTATATTCCTTTGCTTTCAATTCCGTCATACAATAAATTCCTCCAATATTTCAGAAAGGACAAGACATTTTTTCATGCCTTGTCCTTTTTTCTCGGTATTAAGGCTCAACCTAACAATTTCTAATTCCACTTCAATGTACCAATCACGTACCAATTTCACATAAAACTTTATGAAGATATAAAGACTTACATGGAAATCAAATTGCTTTCAACCCTAGTATTTATCAAACTTTAAACCGTTATATAGAGATATATGGATTTACATGAAACAGACTCATAAATAACGATGCCTAATTTCATTTTACCTTAATCCTCCGTTATTTCCTTGATTCTTATTTTTTCCTGTCAAAGGCAGTTCTATCACGAAACGACTCAAAAAGAGCCTTAACAGCTATGATAGTATAGCATAGTAAGGCTCAAAAGTAAATTGTGGGATTTTTTCTGCTCCTCATAGCTAACTCTTAGCCGGACTTTTTGGAACAAACTCATTCCTTTCTAAACTCATCATCCTGTAATTGTTCCTAAAAAAAATACTCAAATTCTCTCATGCCTTGTCCTTCTCCGTTACTCCGTCCGCTTCGCCACCACCACCAGCCGCCCGTCTTTCACATGGTAGGCGCAAGTGGACAATGTCAGGAATGTGTCTCCGTACTTCGCCTCCACGCCCGTATCATAAAGGGAAAGTTCTTTGATATTGCCGTAAAAATCTTCAAATTCTTCCTGCGTGTCCGCTTCATAAAACTGATAATACTTAAACACATCCTCATCCTCATCCTCATTGTAAACCTGCGAACGGAACACCGCCAGGATCTCATAGGTGCGTTCCTCATAGAGCGTATCAAAGGAAACCGTGGAATGCTCTTTATAAAAGCTCTCCTCCAGATACCGATCCAGATCCCCAAACATAGAACCGTCCTTCATGTTATGCCCGTAGATGATAAAGTTTGTCCCGGCATCAAGGTCAGCCTGCCCTCTCACATACAGGCAACCATATTTGCTTTCCTCTCCATAAAAGTCATGGTGCAGATAATACCCGTCGTCCTCGTTCTGCATGACCGGATAATCAATCTTCATGCCCGCTATGGAGAGCCAGCCCACAAGGTCTTGGTTTTCCTCATATAACCCGGCATACTGTTCCAGCATGGCGGGCTTTTCCTCCGGCTGTCCGCCGTCTGCCCCCGCCTCCTGCTCCGGCAAGACTAAGGCACCGACCTCCTGCGGCGCACTGTCTGTCTGCACCGGATATTCTACCGGCACCTCCGTCACCAATCTTTTCAAATCTTCCTGCTGCGCCCTGTGCTGCCGGGACTGGCCGTATGCCTGCCCGAATGGTATCAGGCATACGATGATTCCCGCAAGAAGAAGCGTTCTCGCCGCTTTTCTTTTCCTATTCTCCATAAATCGCTTTCCATCTTACACACATTTTCTTGCCGATGCTGTGGTAATACACCAGCAGCACAAAGATCGCCGCAAGGGCAAGGTATTTTCTGACCTTTCCGCCCTGCTTCGCCCATGCCGCAAGGCAGGAGACAAGCTCCTTCTTCCTCTCCTCCGTCATGCCCCGCTCTCTGTCCGTAACATACAAAAGCAGGTAAGCAAAGCCAGCGATCATGGCAAGGGTGGCGGATGAAAGCAGCAATAAAACTATTATAAATCCAGCGCGGCAGGATTCAACAAAAACTCGTAAAGCCCCAGATGCAGAATCCCCTCTTCATCAATCCATGGTTTCATCCCGCTTTTCGTAACAACGATTTTCCGAAAAAAATCCCTGACGCTAAGCAACGGCCGAAGCTCTGTCTGTTCCTTCCGGGCATCTCCCAAGGTCAGGGCAGACTGGATATAATACTTCTTTATTCCCCTGTTTACAACAAAATCGATCTCGCAGCTGACTTTCTTTCTTTTCCCTTCTGCACCTGTTTCAAAAAGATCCACAACGCCTACATCCACCGAATATCGCTGCAATAATATTTTGACGGATAGGAAAATATTTCTTTTCCTTTACATCATACCGTTTCGCCTGACAAAACAGAAAGGACTCGGAAAGATAAGTCAGATAGCTTGCTATAGTCCCGCTGTCCACCCTGATTCCCTTCACCGTCTGCAGCGTGTTTGCTATTTTCGTCGCATTGGTAAGGGAGCCCACGGAATAACACAGATCATCCGTCAATTCGCTTAAAACCTCCGTCTTCCTGCCCATTCGGAAATGCGGTGCATTGCACCTAAGTTCTTTATACCCAACGTCACCATTATTTACAACCCGTAGCTTCCTCCTACTCCCGCATTTTCCCAAGAAGTGACCTGCATCGCTTCCTTTCGCCAGAAATCCTTTACGTTATTATCCCAAATCACATTTTCATAGACATCCCATTTTGAAGAGTCATTCGTGCTCCCTACTTGCACATAATTATAGTTAATCGTCACAATATTATTGTCCCACCTGATAATATCCCCTACCGTATACCCTTTTGCCTTGATCTCCTCTATGATATTCGTTGCGCTAAGTTCCTCAAAGTCCTCCTCCGAAATGAGCTTTCCCCCAAACGCCTTAATCTGGTCGCTGTCGGAATCATAATAATAAAAATAGGGTCTGTAAGTATGCCCCGTCCACGCATCAGGGATCATCATCCCATAAAAGTGATTGTAGCCATCCACCCAGATTTCAAACTCGTTTCTCTCATTTTCGCCGCGATATACCACCTGCCCACTCTGATAAAGACCGCTCTCTTCTACCGGCTTTCCGTCTCTCACCGTCCATATTTCGCTGACATTGGCCGTAAAACAATAATCCGTGTAAAAATACAGATATTTTCTCGACCCGAAATCCATTTTCCCGTCAATCAGGCGATAGCTGCCATAACTGTCATCCAGCGTCAGCACTGAGCCGTCCGCTCCTGCAAAATAAAGTGTGCCGGTATACTCCAGACTCCCATAAACGTTGAAAGTTCGCCCGACTATCATAAACGCTTCCCAATTGCCATCCCCGTCAAAGTCATCGTAGTCCCATAGCAGAATATCTTCCTCTTTCTCCTCCGCTGCAAGCAGCATTCCCTGTTTCAGCGCTTCCTCCTGCCGGAAGATCAGGTTTTCCAATTCTTCCCGCAATCCTTCCTGTATGTTATCTTCTGCCAGTGTCCGGCACATATCGTAGTTGATCTCGCTGTATTCGGCTTCCAGCCATTTCTCAGAAACTTCCAGGTATTGTTCCTTCGATACCTCTTTCCCGTCCACCGTATAAGTATACTGCAGCTTGTCCTCCGCCGCCGGAAGCATACAGTATTCGCTGTAACTTTGCAGAAGCGTTTCCCTGCTTCCCTCTATCTGGTACACCTCGGAAAATATGTCGCCAAACGTATCGTAATCGTCGAATACGATTCCTTCTTTTTCCTGATAGTGCATCGTGCCGTACTGCCCATATTCTCCCACAGGGACTACACGTCCTTCCTCAAACGTATACACCAGCCCGCCATGCGCATGCGCATATCCGTCTATCAGGACAAGTTCCGGAATATCGTCGCCATCCAGATAGATCAATGCAAAACCGGGGACTTGCCCGCTGTCACGCCCCTTTCCCCGCGCTGCGTATTCCGTCAGAAAAATATCGTATCTTTCCAGTACCTTTGACTGTTCCTGCACCATCTTTGCAAATTGCCCCGCGACCCTCTCGTCCAGTTCTTTCTTCCATGTTATGTATTCCGCCAGAAAAGTACCGTAGTATTTCAGTTTCTTCTGCTCCCGCACCATCTTCTCTACCAATTTCTCCGCTTCCCACTGTGCACGTATCGTTTCCAGTGTTGGCTCCTCCAGATCCTCTTCCGATACGGATGTTTCCGCAGTATTCTCCGATACAGATTCCGCCGCAATATCTTCCGTCTGTTGTTGCAAAAAAATATCCTCGTTTTCGTTGTCAGCGCCGCACCCGCAAAACAATAAGCATATACCTGTGATGATTCCCAATGCCCGCGTTTTTTTCATAGGATGCAGTCCTCCTCTTCTCTCACTTTAATACCGCTTTGTCTCTTTCAGCTCCCGGTACAGGATTTTATAATTTTCATACCGCACCAGACTGATTTTCCCCGCTTCCACCGCCTCCTTCACCCCACAGGATGGCTCGCTCAGATGCGCGCATCCCCGGAACTTACAGAAAGGCTCGTATTCCCGAAACTCCGGATAATATCCGCCAAGCTCCTCCTTCGTGATATCCGGCATGTCGAGAGACGTAAAACCGGGCGTGTCCACAATGTATGTTTCCCCGCCCAGTGCAATGATTTCCGAATGTCTTGTGGTGTGACGGCCTCTCTCGATCTTCTCGCTGATCTCTCCCGTCGCCATCTGCGTGTCAGGCGAAAGCCGGTTGATCAGA
The DNA here is from genome assembly GCA_002361355.1 of Lachnospiraceae bacterium UBA3310. Classification (GTDB taxonomy): domain Bacteria; phylum Bacillota; class Clostridia; order Lachnospirales; family Lachnospiraceae; genus UBA3282. The sequence continues at coordinate 66,026 of DESQ01000029.1, read as the reverse complement.
GACGATTTGCCGACGCCGCTTGGCCCTGCCAGTGTGGTCGTCTTCCCCGAAAGAACCGCCTTCACCTGATCCAGTCCCCGATTCTCCAACACGCTAATAAATAACACCCGATATCCGCAGGTTTCATAGGACGCCCGCAGAGCTTCTTTCTCCTGCGCGGATGCAATGTCTTCTTTGTTAAAGCAGATCACCGTGGGAAGGTTTTGCTGTTCCATGCGGATCAAAAAACGATCCAGCAGATTAAAGTTAGGATTGGGCTTTACAATGGCAAATAGAATCAATGCCTGATCCACATTTGCCACCGCCGGGCGCACCAACGCGCTTTTCCTCGGCAGGATCCGGCGGATATTGCCAAGTTTTTCCGTCTCGTCCAGCACGTCCAGCTCCACGTCGTCTCCCACTAACGGCTTGACGCCCTCTTTTCTGAATATTCCCTTAGCCTTACACTCATAGACGCCGCATCCCTCTACGTGCACATAATAGAACCCGGCGATCCCTTTCATAATCTTTCCCTGCATACACTAAAACCAACATTATCTCACTTTATTCTTCTGTGAAGTTGACCTGTCTTTCCACTGTCTTCGTCTCCGATCCGCCGCCTTCGGTGGTCTGCTCCCCGGTCTCCGGATTCGTGACCGTCGTGGGCTCTGTCTGCACCGTAAACGTATAACGGATAACGCCCGAAGGAGACTTGATTCCCGTATAGTTGCCGCCCACCGGAAAAGTGGTCGTGCGGGTGCTCAAAATCACCGTACCGTCGTAGGCGATCAGTTCTACCGCCACCTCCATACCGCTCTGATAAGAGGGATCTTCGGTGGGCGCCGTGATGCCCTCCGAATAGCGGTACGTCTTCTGTGACGGCCCGGCGCTGATCCGCAGATCCACCGCCGTTCCTTTATCCACATAGGAGCCCTCGGAATAACTCTGGTAGCACACCAGATCCGGCTCTGTCTCTTCATTTTCAACCTGTGTTACCGTTCCTACGACAAGGCCGCTCTCTGTCAAAACAGCCGTGGCATCCATCTCCGTCATATCCACCACTCTGGGCACTCTGACTTTGTTATCCTCAGCCCCCTGGCTCACGCGGATAGTAATGTTTGAACCGGCGGCAGCTTTTGTCTCCGCCTCCGGCGACTGGGAAATGACAACGCCCTTTTCCACCGTCGCGTCAGGACTCTCCACCACAGTTACGACAAAGCCCTCCTTCGTCAGAACAGACTCGGCCTCTGTCTGGGATTTTCCTGTCACATTGGGAACCTGCACACCCTCCACAGCTTCCGCCACCGTGAGAATGATATTTGTCCCCTTGTCTATCATCAATCCATCCTGCACGCTTGCCCTAAGTACGGTTCCTGCATCGTAGTTACTGTTCTCCTCATACTTAATCTCCGGTGTCAGTCCGAGATCCAGCAAGGCTTTCTTCGCCTCGTCCACATGCATGCCGACCACGCGGATCATCTCCACCTGTTCTTTCTCCTGCGCCTGAAGCTCGTCATTGGCGGCGCCGAAATTAAACACCCCCATGGTTCTGCCCACCAGAAAGATGAGGATACAGCCGATCAGGAGAGCCGCCACCACCGCCAGTATGGTAGTGATTTTCTCCATCTTGGGATCGTAATCCTCCTCGTCATCCCAGTCCTCGTCCTCATCATCTTCATAATAACGGTCGTCATCTCTATCTCTTTCCCTGTCGCGGACATCCTTTTTCAGCCGCATCGCCTCGTCCATGGAATCCCGATTTTCCGACTGTCTCTTGATCTGCACCATATCCCTGTCCGTAATCATACGGGTGGAAGCCTCCTCATCGGGATCCGCCACCTTGACGAAATCCTCGTCCGGACTGATGAGCGACTGTTTTAAGTCGGCAATCAGCTCAGACATGGACTGGTATCTCCTGTCAGGGCTCTTCTGACAACACTTTAACACGATCTGTTCCACACAGACCGGAATTTCCCCCACATACTCTCTGGGAGAAGGAAACTCTTCCTGAATATGCTTGATCGCAATGGCAACCGTGGTCTCCCCGTTAAAGGGCACTCTGCCTGTCAGCATCTCAAACATAGTCACACCGAGGGAATAGATATCGCTCTTCTCGTCGCTGTAGCCGCCTCTTGCCTGTTCCGGGGAAGTATAGTGCACGCTCCCCATGACGTTGGAGGTGATGGTATTGCTAGTGGCTGCTTTGGCAATGCCAAAGTCCGTCACTTTCACCTTGCCTTCCTTGGAAATGATAATGTTCTGCGGTTTGATATCCCTGTGAATGATGTGATTGTTGTGAGCCGCCTCTATGCCCATGGAAACCTGAATGGCGATGCTCACGGCCTCCTTAACGGAAAGCCTCGCCTTCTTCTCGATATACTTTTTGAGGGTGATTCCCTCCACAAGCTCCATGACAATGTAATGGTTCTCGCCTTCCTCACCCACATCATAGACATTGACGATATTGGGGTGCATAAGCCCCGCCGCCGCCTGCGCCTCGATCCGGAACTTGGAGACAAAATTGGCGTTCTCACTAAATTCCTGCTTTAAAACCTTCACCGCCACAAAGCGGTTCAACTTATGATCTTTTGCTTTATATACATCTGACATGCCGCCGGTACCGATCTTTTCCAGGATCTCATACCGATCAGCTATCATCATTCCAATCTTAATCATGTTCTACCTCGTCTGCTAACGGTTCGATAACAATCGCCGATATATTGTCTCTGCCGCCGTTACTATTGGCTGTCTGTACCAGTTCTTCTACCCTGTCCCTGAGGCTGTTGCCGTTTTTCAAGATTTGGCATATCGTCTCGTCATCCACCATGTTAGTCAAACCATCCGAACAAAGTAAAACCATATCCCCTGTCTGTAACTCTACATGAAAGAAATCCACTTCCACATCATCCCTTGCGCCTACCGCCCGCGTGATGATATTTTTATCCGGGTGGTTTCTGGCCTCTTCCCTGCCGATCCCGCCCATTTTGACCATCTCCTCCACCAGGGAATGATCTTCCGTTATCTGCGTAATTTCGTCTCCTATCACATAAAGCCTGCTGTCTCCCACATTGGCCACTTCCAAAAACCGACCGATACAGGTGGCAGCAACAAGCGTCGTGCCCATACCGTTTAGGGCGAAATCTTCCCTTGCCCGCTCCCGCAGAACCGTATTCGCTCTGGAAATCGCGTGATTCAGTATCTTCACGGGACTCACCTCCAGGGAAGCCTCCACCTCCTTCGTCACCGTCTCCACTGCCAGGTCGGAAGCATAGTCTCCCGCCTTGTGGCCGCCCATACCATCCGCCACAATAAAGAGATTGGGCAGATTTCCAATGGAATTTTCAGTGACGTAAATATAATCCTGATTCAGTTGTCTTCTTCGCCCGATATCTGTCAGCGCATAAGACCTGAGCACGTCCATTCCTCCGTTTTGCATATTTTACCAATTACCCATGTTAGCATATTACCCTTAAAAGAGCAAGCAAATTAAATATTCAGCCCTCTTTCATTTCCGCTAAAAACCGCCGTCTGAGCTGTCCGCAGGCCCCGTCGATATCCCTGCCCATCTCCCGGCGAACCGTCACGTTTATCCCTTTTTTCTGTAAAAGCGCCGCAAATGCCTCCACCGAATGACGCTCAGACTGTACATAATTTCTCTCCTTGACAGGATTCACCGGTATCAGATTCACATGACAGTTTAATCCCCTGATCAGGCTGGCAAGCATCTGCGCATCCTTCCCGGAGTCATTCACATGCCGCACCAGACTGTACTCAAAGGTAATCCGTCTCCCGGTCTGCTCAAAATAATAGGCACAGCACGCCATCAGTTCCGCAAGGGTGTACTGATTGGCGATCGGCATAAGTTCCCGCCGTTTTTCATCCGTCGCTGCATGAAGGGAGAGCGCCAGCGTGATCTGTAGTTTCTCATCTGCAAGCCGTCTCATCATCGGCACGATGCCGCAGGTGGACACCGTTATGTTTCTCTGGCTGATATGAAGGCCGTTTTCATCCGAAAGCAGCGTGATGAAGCGCAGAAGATTGTCATAGTTGTCCAGAGGCTCCCCGCTTCCCATCACTACCACATTTGACACCCGCTCTTTTGTCTCCAACGTGATCGCATAAATCTGGTCGAGCATCTCCGCCGGCGTCAGATTCCGCACCAGACCGTCCAGCGTGGAAGCGCAGAAACGGCATCCCATCCGGCATCCCACCTGGGAGGAGATGCAGACCGAATTGCCATGCTTATAACGCATCCACACACTCTCCACCACATTGCCGTCAGAAAGGGCAAACAGAAACTTTTTTGTGCCGTCAACCGCCGACTCCTGCACCGCTGCGATTTTCAGTGCCGTATACCTATATCTTTCCCCACATTTCGCTTTCATAGCCGCAGGAATATTACTCATTTCCTCATAGTCCCGCGCCAGTTTCCTGTGCATCCACTCATACATCTGTGACGCGCGGAAAGACTTCTCCCCAAGCTGTGCCATTTCTTCCTGTAGCTCCGGGAGCGTGAGGGACTTTATCTCTTTTTTCTCCATAAAAAACCCTTCTCTCCGCAGTCTATACGGAAGCTTCCTTTTTCCTAAGCTTCGCAAAAAAGAAACCGTCCGTCTCATGAACGCCGGGCAGAAGCTGCACCATTCCCTGCTCTGCCTCCTCCTTAAGCGGCTCCGGCAGATCCGCCGCCATACTCACCAGCCCAAACCCGAAGGTTTCACAGATCCAGCCCACCATTTCTTCATTCTCGCCGGGATTCATGGTACAGGTACTGTACATCAGAATACCGCCCGGTTTGATATAATCAATAACATTAGTTATTATTTCTCTCTGTAAGCGTGTGATCTCCCTGAGGGATTCCGCCGTCACCCGGTATTTGATATCCTGCTTATGGCCGATCACGCCAAGTCCGGAGCAGGGCACATCCGCCAGAAGGATATCCGCCTGTCCCACAAGGGAAGCCTCCCGCACTCTCGCGTCCTGCACCCTGACAGTCACATTTTCAAGCCCGAGGCGGGCGCGGTTTTCCTCGATCTTTTCGGTTTTATACTGACTCACATCGCAGGCGATGACCCGCCCTGTACCCTGCAGCTTTTCCGCCGCGTGGAGAGCCTTCCCGCCGGGCGCCGCACAGACATCGATCACCGTATTGCCGGCACAGATGCCAGCCGCTTCCACCACCAACATGGAACTTACGTCCTGCACCGCAAACCGTCCCTCTGCATACCCGGCGAGGCGGTGCACGCCCGCCGCCTTCTGCAGCCTGACGGCATAGGATAGATAAGGATGTGCCTCCACCTCCACGCCGTCCGCTCTCCAGGCCTCCACAAGCGCCTCCCGCTCCTTTTCCGTAAGCCTTTGATCCAGGCGGACGCAGACCGCCTCTCTCTCCAGAAAAGCGTCCAGAATCTTCTCGCAGGTCTCCTGCCCGTAAGCGCCGGAAAAATGCGAAACAAGCCAGAGCGGCATGGAGTAGCGCACGGAAAGCCATGCCGGCAGTTCCTTCTCCCTGTCAGGGTAAGCAATCGCTTCCTTCCCTCTGGCGATGTTTCGAAGCACCCCGTTCACATATCCCTGCAACTGCTGAAACCGCCGCTTTTTGGCCAGTTTCACCGCCTCGTTGCAGACCGCCGAAGCGGGGATATGCGCCATAAACAAAAGCTGATAAACGCTCATGCGAAGGAGCTCCCGAATCAGGGGCTTCATTTTAATAACAGGCGTTTTAGAATATTGATCCAACACGTAGTCGATCTGTATCCTTCGCTCAATCGTCCCCTCACAGACCCGCTTGATAAAAGCCTTCTCCTTACCGTCCAGATAATCATATTTGTCAAGTGCCGCCGCAATCAGGACATTGCTGTATTCCTCTCCCTTTGACAGTTCCACCAGTATATCCAGAACCACTTCCCGCACATTTATCTCCGCCACGTTCCCGTTCTCCCGTCTTATGATTGTAACCTCAATCGCGTCTCCGGTCGTTTCCGAACAAAAGCACCAGTCGAAGAAGCTGCAAAATCGCTGACGCTGCCGCCGCTACATAGGTCAGCGCCGCTGCCCGCAGCACTTTCCTGCAGCCGTTCGTCTCCTCCCTGTCAAGCATGCCGTAATCCCCCAACATGGCAAGAGCCCTGCCGGAAGCGTTAAATTCCACCGGAAGCGTCACCACCTGAAACAGCACTGCAAGGGCGAACACCCAGATGCCGATATGGATCAGCGTCTGGTTCATCCCCAGAATGGCGCCCAGAATAATCAGCGGAATACCCGCCTTGGAGCCGATATTTGCCACCGGCACCAGCGCGGAACGAAACTTTAAAGGGGCATAGCCCTTGTCGTGCTGTACCGCATGGCCGCACTCATGCGCCGCCACGCCGATGGCCGCCACGGACGGAGAGCCGTACACCGAATCGGAGAGACGCAGCACCTTGTTCGCAGGATCATAGTGATCTGTCAGGTTGCCTGCCACATGCTCGATGCGCACGTCATAGATGCCCGACAACTGCAAAATCCGCTGCGCCGCCTGCGCGCCTGTCATGCCTGTTCTGCTAAGTACTCTGGAATACTTGCTGTAGGTAGAGGTGACCCTCGCCTGCGCCCAAATACACAAAACCGCCCCGATCAGCACCAGAAAATAGGTCGGGTCAAAATAATATCCGAATCCATAACCATAATATCCCATATTCATCCCTCCAAAATCTTTCCAAACAGTTCGCCTGCTTTCACCGGATAACCAAGCAGGAAGTCCTTCACCGCCATCCGTCTTTTGCCCTCCGGCTGTACCGCCTTCACCTTGAGCACACCGCTGCCGGTCTGCACATAAAAAGCGTCCTTTTCCACCAGCACCACCGTACCCGGCGCCGTTTCCTTCCTTTCTCCCGGGAAAGAAGACGCATCCACTGGCTCCTCCTCCCATATTTTTAACGTTTTCCCACGAAAGACCGTGGATGCACCGGGCCAGGAAAGCAAACCTCTGATCAGGCAGTCCAGTTTTTCCGCCTCCATGTTCCAGTCAATCTTTCCCATATCTTTTGTCAGCATCTTCGCGTAGGAGGAATCTTCATCCCGCTGTTTCTCGGGCGTCACTTCCCCCGCCTCTATCTTGGGAATTGCCTCCACGATCAACTTTGCGCCCACGGCTGCCAGCTTATCATGCAGGGTGTCCGCCGTCTCGTCAGGAGCGATCTCCACCGGCCTTTGGAAGAGCATGTCTCCCGTATCCAGCCCCTTCTCCATCTGCATAATTGTAACACCCGTTATTTTTTCTCCATTGATGATAGACCACTGAATGGGCCCCGCCCCACGGTATTTCGGCAGAAGGGATGCGTGGATATTCACACATCCGTACTTCGGCATGGCGAGAATCTCCTCCGAAAGAATCTGCCCAAAAGCCGCCACCACAAACAGATCCGCTTCATAGCTTCTAAGCTGTTCCACTGCCTCCGGCTCCTTGATCTTCACCGGCTGGAAAACGGGAATCCCGTGGGAGAGCGCACAGCGTTTCACAGGCGTCATCTGCATCTCCTTGCCCCGCCCTTTTGGCTTATCCGGCTGGGTCACGACCGCCGTCACCTGATGTCCCGCCTCCACGATGGCGTCAAGCGCACCCACCGCAAAATCGGGCGTTCCCATAAATACAATTTTCATCCGTCACTCTTCCTCCCCTTCCAGATCCTCGGTGTTGAGCAGAGGGCCTTCCACCTTCTCCACATAGAGATGTCCTTCCAGATGATCCAGCTCATGACAGATGGCTCTTGCAAGCAGCTCTGTCCCCTCCACCTCAAAGGGCTTCATGTTCTCATCATAGGCCAGCGCTTTCACATAGTTAGGCCGCTTCACATGGCCGGTTTTTCCGGGGACGCTTAAGCATCCCTCGTAGCCCTCCTGCTCGCCGTTGGTCTCCAGTATTTTAGGGTTAATCAGAAGCAGCGGATCTTCCCCCGTAGTATCAATCACCACAATGCGCTTCAAGATACCCACCTGGGGCGCCGCCAGCCCCACGCCGTTCTCCTCATAAAGCGTCTCAAACATGTCGTCAATCAGCTCTTTCAGTCTCGGCGTGATCTCCGTCACCTCCTTGGATTTCTTTGTCAGTACCGGATCTCCGATCTCCCTGATTTTTCTGGTTGCCATGCTATTTTTCCTCCTGTCTTTCCATTTAGTATGTATTCATCGGGTCAAAATCAAACTGTACTGTCTGCTCCCTCTGTTCCTGTTCTTTACAAAAGCGTTCCAACCTGTCCTTCGCCTCCACAAGCACCTGATAATCCCCGTGCCGAAGATACAGCGTATGCCGGTACCAATCGGACAGTTTCCCGATGGATGCCTCCGCCGGCCCGATCACCCGAAGGCCTTTGACATCCCCCATCGCTTTTCTGACAAACGCCGCCATTTTCTCACCCAGCTTCTCACCGTCCTCCTGCACCCTTGAGACAATGAGAACCGCCAGCATATGTTCCACGGGCGGATAGCCCATAAGTTCCCTGTAGGCAATCTCCTCCCCGTAAAATCCCTCGTAATCCTGTCTTGCCGCATAGACCACGCTGTAGTGCTCCGGCTGATAAGTCTGGATCACCACCTCGCCCGGCCGCTCCCCCCGGCCCGCACGGCCAGCCGCCTGCGTCAAAAGCTGAAATGTCCGCTCCCCTGCCCGGTAATCGTTTCGGTTCAGGGAAAGATCCGCCGCCAGCACCCCAACCAGCGTTACGCCGGGAAAATCATGCCCTTTCACAATCATCTGCGTTCCCACCAGAATATCCGCCTCCTCGTCCGCAAAGGCGGAAAGGATCTTTTCATAGCTCTCCTTCTTCCTTGTGGTATCCGCATCCATGCGAAGCACCCTGGCTCCGGGAAATTCCCTGTGAATCGCCTCCTCCACCTGCTCTGTCCCCGCCTTAAATCCCATCAGATAAGGGGAGCCGCACACCGGGCACTTTCCCGGTTTTCTCTCCTGATATCCGCAGTAATGGCAGGTTAGCAGGCCATTTCTGTGCTCTGAGAGGGAGACATCACAGTGGGGACATTTCATCACATGCCCGCAGGCCCGGCAGGATACAAACCCCGCATAGCCTCTCCGGTTCAAAAACAGGATCGTCTGCTCCCCTCCTGCCAGCCTCTCCTCCATCAGATCCCGCAATTTTCTGCCGAACATGGAGCGGTTTCCCTCCTTTAACTCCCTGCGCAGATCCGTGATATGCACCATCGGCAGCACACGGCTGCCGGGACGCTCCTTCATCTCATATAACCGATATTGTCCCTGCCCTGCCCTGTAATATGCCTCCAGGGAAGGCGTCGCCGAACCAAGCACCACGGCTGCCCCACACAGGGACGCAATCTGAATGGCAGTCTCCCTTGCATGGTATTTGGGGCTCGTCTCGCTCTTATAACTGTTTTCATGCTCCTCATCCATGACGATAACGCCCAGATGCGGAAAGGGGGTAAACAGCGCCGAGCGGGGCCCGATAATCACATCGATCTCTCCCGCCTTCGCCCGCTCGATCTGATCATACTTTTCCCCGGCGGACAGGGTGGAGTTCATCACCGACACCCGGTCTCCGAACCGCTTGTAAAACCGCAGAAGCGTCTGATAAGTCAGCGCGATTTCCGGGATCAGCATGATGGCCTGTTTGCCCATGGCGATCACCTGCTCGATGATCCCCAGATACACCTCCGTCTTGCCGCTTCCCGTGACGCCATGCACCAGATGCACGCCGGGATGTTCCTCCCTGCAGGACTGCACTACCTCGTCTATAATCCGCTGCTGCACAGGATGCAGGACGGGTCTGTCTTCCCGTCTGTCCGTCACTCTGACCGGATTCCGATAGCAGGTCTTTCTCTCAATCTTAAGATACCCCTGCTTCTCCAACGCCTGTAACGTGGATGCCGCCACGTTCAATTTCTGTCTGACCAGCTCGTAGGGAAGCTCCTCCTCAGTCACCAGAGCCTCCAGCATGCGCGCTTTCGCCCGCTGATGTTTTTCGGCACACGCCGCAGCCGCCCGCGCCGTCTCCGCCGGGGTGAGGCAGCGCAGCACGCTCTTTTTCTCCAAAGGTTTCTGCTTCTGCCTGACCGGAAGCACGGTCTTCAACGCCGCAATCGTGGTGGAACCGTACTGGCTTTTCAGCCAATAGGCAATCTGAATCTGCCTGCTCTCCGCAGACATGCCCCTCTCGTCCACTGCGATGACTGCCTTGATCTTCTCCGCAGGATAGTCCGTCTCCGCCGAGATGTCCACCACATATCCCACCTTTTCCTGATTGCCCCTGCCGAAGGGCACATGCACACGCACCCCCGGACAGACCGCCTCCGCAAGTTCCGGCGGTATTCTGTATTGAAAAACCTTATCTACTTTTTCGTGGGCGATATCGATAATGACATCCGCATAGCGCTCCGTCATGCCCGCTCCTCTAAAATCTCTTGTATCAATACTCTCTCGTCCATCGGATATTTCACCCCGTTTATCTCCTGATAATCCTCATGCCCCTTGCCCGCAAGCACAATGATATCCCCCGGCTCGCCGTGGTCGATGGCATAGGCGATGGCTTCCTTTCTGTCGCAGATCTCCACGTATTTTCCCTGTGTCTTTCCGATCCCGGTCTTAATATCGTCAATAATCGCCTGGGGCTCCTCCGTGCGTGGATTGTCGGAGGTGATGATCGTCAAATCCGCCATGTTGCCGCTGACCTCTCCCATCTCATAGCGTCTGGACTTTGCCCGGTTGCCGCCGCAGCCGAAGAGACAGATTAACCGGTGGGGCTGGTAGGCGCGCAGCGTCTCCAACAGGCTCTTTAACGCCATGGCATTGTGGGCGTAGTCGATCATCAGCGTAAACTCGTCTGAGACTTTTACCATCTCCGTCCTGCCTTTCACTTTCGCCGTCAGAAGCGCCCGTTTGATATCTTCCCCGGCAACGCCGAAATGGCGGCAAATGGCGATGGCCGTGAGCGCGTTATAGACGTTGAACCGGCCGGGCGAAGCGATCTTTACAGGAAAATTCACAAGCCCCTTCACCGTAAAGGCCATGCCAAGGCTCCCCCCCTCGTTTAGGAAAGAAATATCCGCCGCACGCAGATCCGCCTCCGTGTCAATCCCATACGTTTCAAGCTGGCAGGTGCAGTCTTTGGTCACCGCTTTCCAGTGGCTGTCGTCCTGGTTGACAATCCCCACCCTGCACTGTCGAAACAGCAGGCTCTTACAGTGCAGATAATCGTCAAAATCCTTATGCTCATTCTCCCCGATATGATCCGGCTCCAGATTCGTAAAGATTCCGAAATCAAAGACGAAGCCCTGCGTCCTGTGAAGCATCAGTCCCTGGGAGGAAACCTCCATCACCACTGTGTCACAGCCCGCATCCGCCATCATCCGGAAATATTTCTGTACCAGATAAGACTGTGGCGTAGTGTTTTCCGCATGGATATGGGTTTCTCCTATGATAATCTCTATGGTGCCGATCAGCCCCACCTTTCTTCCTGCCTGCTCCAAAATAGACCGGACCAGATAGGTCGTGGTGGTTTTCCCCTTCGTGCCCGTGACGCCGATAATCTTCATCTGCTCTGCCGGATGCCCGAAATAGGCCGCCGACACAAAAGCCATTGCGTAACATGTGTTATCCACACGGATCACCGTCACGTCAGACCCCACCGGAAGTTCCACCTCGCGCTCTGTCAGAATCGCGGCAGCGCCTGCCTTCACCGCATCCGCCGCATATTTATGTCCGTCCGCCTTCGCTCCCGGAATGCAGACGAACAGGCAGTCTTTCTGCACCTTTCTGGAATCATAGACTATATCCGAGATCTTTCGCTCCAATGTACCACAGACACACTCGTAAGATAGCTCCTTTAACAATTCACTCAAAACCGCCATAGTTCTCTCCTCACTGCCCCTTCACAATTTACTATAAAATAAGATAGCACGAAAAACAGGGTTTTTAAAGATTCTTAATGTTTTTTTATTTTTCCTTCATATTCTAAACACATTTTGAACACAATTACCCTTTATGATAGGTATCAAGATAGTTGATGAATTCACTATCTCCCCCTCATAAGAAAACTGCGAAAGAGCCCGGACATCCGGGCTTTTTCGTGCCCTAAGTCGCAGATGCTCTTCCTGCGACAGCGCTTTGTTTTTCTTTTGCGTCACGCTCTATAATCCTGCATGATCATCTGTAACTGCTCCCTTCCCCTGAACACGTTGATATCCGGATAGTAGATCACGCTGATCACGATTTCACTGCCATCCCCGCCATAGAGCCTGCGCACCTCCTCCTCGCCAAAATGCACCGTAAGAAAGGAATGCCACCCGTCCAGATCACCAAAATACATCATATCATATTCATTTCCGCTCTCATCGGACACCCGGTATTTCCCCACATTTTTATTTTTCCCCAAAATCTGTCCTCTGCATACCTTAACCGCTCTCTGTGCAAAAACCGGTTTGGGATTGCCGTTACCAAAGGGCTCCAGCAGCGAAAACTGGTTAATCAGCGTGGTCGTTACATAAGACATGGGCATGGGCACGTCGATGTGCACCACCTCGGTGAGATCTTCCTCCTGCAAGCCGCTGTGGGCGTTCAGATAAGCGCGAAATGTCTCCACATTCTCCTCCGGCAGGGACAGGCCGGCCGCCATCTTATGCCCGCCATACTTCGTGAATAACTCCTTGCATTCACTCATCTTATCATACATATGGTAGGCCTCCACGGAGCGGCCTGAACCTTTCACGCCTTCCTCCGCCCGCGTCAATACAAAAACCGGCTTATAGTAACGCTCCCTGATCCGCCCGGCTATGATCCCCGCCAGGCTCTCATGACAGTCCGGCAAAAAGACCACCAGCACTTTATCCTCCTTAAGCGTCGAGTTTTCGATCATTTCTATGGCTTGTTGCGTTCCCTGCCTGGTCATTTCCTTCCGGCTGTCGTTTAACGCCTTGAGTTCTCCCGCTATGGTAAAGGCCTCCGCCTGATCCTTCGTGCGGAACATGGCAAGCGCCCTTGCCGCCGTGTCAAGCCGCCCTGTGGCGTTCAGACAGGGCCCCAGAATAAATCCGATATGGTACCCCGTCAACTTCCTGTCCGACAGGTCGTTCACGGCAAGCAATGCCCGCATTCCCGCATTCCCGGATTTTTCGATCTGCTGTAAGCCATACTTTACCAGAATGCGGTTTTCGTCGGTGAGCTCCATCACGTCTCCCACCGTGGCAAAACCCGCAAAGGCCAGGAGTTCACGCAAAAGTGCCGTTTTTTCCTCCTCCGTCACAGCGCCCGCGCTGCACATACGCCCCAGATAAATCTGCATCAGTTTATAGGCCACCACTGCGCCACAGATGCCCTTATAGGGATAGGGACAGCCGCTCTGCTTCGGATCCACCACCGCGTCCGCCTCCGGCAGTGTCTGCGTCCGGCTGCCGTCCACCTGCACCTCGTAAGGCACCTCATGGTGATCCGTCACAATCACCGTCATGCCAAGCGCTTTCGCACAGGCAATCTGGGGAAGCGCCGCGATACCGTTGTCACAAGTCAGAATCGTCTCCACGCCGTCACGCGCCGCCTCCTCGATCAGCCTCTCGTTGAGTCCGTAGCCGTCCGTAATCCGGTGGGGAATCACCGCATCCACCACCGCACCGCACGCTTCCAGACAGGCAGTCAGTATGTACGTGGCACAGATGCCGTCGATATCATAGTCTCCGATCACACGTATCTTTTTCTTCTCCTGCGTCTTCTCACTAAGAATCTGCGCCGCCTTTCCGACGCCCAGAAGGAGCGTCGGATCATACAGATCCGCCATCGTGCCGTGAAGGAATTTCTCAATCTCCTCTTCCCCCACCACATCCCTGTTTCGTATGATTCTGGCAACCACCGGATCAATGTGAAACCGCTCCGCTATCCTGTTAAAGTCGGCCTTCTTGGCAGATACCATCCATTTTCCCATAAAAAAAGCCCTCCGAAAAGTTACATCTATTGTAACATTTTCAGAGGGTAATTTATAGTACTTTATTACTTTGCTTTCTTCACAAGCTTCGTGCGGAACACATACCAGAGCGCGCCCGTCAGGCAAATGGAGGAATACGTACCACAGACGATACCCGCCATCAGCGGCAGCGCGAACTCTCTGATAGAAGATACGCCGAACACCTCCAAAGCTGCCACCATAAAGAACGTGGTCAGGGATGTGAAAATACTTCTCGTGAGAGTCTGGGTAATACTCCGGTTAACCATATCGTCGAGTTGGTCTTTGTTCTGCATTCCCCGCAGGTTTTCACGCACACGGTCGAAAATTACGATAGTAGCGTTGATGGAATAACCCACGATCGTCAGCATACACGCAATAAAGGTATTGCCTACGGAAATCCGCACAATCGCATAGAAAGCAAGCACCACAAGCACATCATGCACCAGAGCGATCACAGAGCTTGCGCCGAAGCGGATATCCTTAAACCGGAACCAGATATATAACAGCATCAACACCGTCGCCACAAGGATTGCCTGGATAGCGCCCTTCTGCATCTCGGAGCTGACCGTCGCACTGATGGTCTCCGCCGTGATCGTGCTCTCATCCACGCCGAAATTATTTACCATCACGTTGTTAAATTCTTCTCTCTCCTCCACATTCAGGGTTCTTGTCTTGATAATCACCTGATTGGATCCTGCCACCTTTGTGGTCTGCACATTGCCGTCCCCTGTGATTTTCTCCACATAAGGCACAATCTGCGCATCAATGTCCTCGATACTCATATCCTCATTGAGGGTCATGGTCGTGGAAGTACCGCCCACAAAATCCAGACTGAAATTCAAAGGCATATCTATGCTTGATTTATTTACGCCCATGGCAATAAAGCCCGCCAGAATCGCCGCAATGGAAATCCCAAAGAACAGATATTTCCTGGAAAGGAAGTTGATGGTCTTTCTCTCCTTCGCAACGCCGTAGGCTTTCACGCTCTGAATGCCCAGCGCGTAGAAGATGTTGATCAAAAACTTCGTTACCATAAGCGCCGTGAAAACGGACAGGATAATACCTAACATCAGGGTAATGGAGAATCCCTTGACCGTGCCGCTTCCCATAAAGTAAAGCACCAGGCCCGCGATGAGGGTCGTGACATTACCGTCCAGGATAGCGGGCAGCGCCTTACTGAAACCAACCTTGATGGCGTTTTCCACGCTCTTGCCCGCGGCCAGTTCCTCCCTGATACGGGCGAAAATAATCACGTTCGCATCCACCGCCATACCGACGGAAAGGATAATACCCGCAATACCGGGCAGTGTCAAAGTCACCTCAAAGGCGTACATCAGGATAACCAGAAGCTCCGAGTACAAACACAGCGCCAGGGACGCGGCAAAACCTGCCACGTAGTACACGCCAATCATGAAGATCACAACCAGCGCAAAACCGACTGCCGCCGCTTTCAGGCTGGACGCAATCGCCGCAGAGCCAAGCTGCGCGCCGACCACATTGGAACGGAGTTCCTCTAACTCCAGTTTCAGGCCGCCGATACGGATGGTGGACGCAAGCTGCTCCGCCTCCGCCGCCGTACTCTGCCCCGTAATCACGGCATTGCCGTCGGTGATTGCCGAAATCACATTCGGCACACTCACCAGCTCGCCGTCATAATAGATCGCGATGGACTCACCGTTTTCATAGGCCTTCGTGGTAGCATCCGCAAAAGCCTGTTTTCCCTGCTCATTAAAGGAAAGGGCCACCACGTTTTCCCGGTTTCCCATAGAGTCCTCCTGGCTGGTCGCCCGCGCGCCCTCTACCTCCGTACCGGTGAGGACGATAGAGCCGTCCGCCTGCAGTTCTTCAATGGTCTTTGTCAACTGGTACTGCGGAATGATATTTCCTTCACTGTCTATTCCGTAGCCCAGCTCATAGTTATTATTTCCCTCGCTGTCCGTCTGTGCGATAAAATAGAGGCTTCCGGGTTTTCCCAGTTCCTCCAGAATGGCGTTGGCATCGGTAACGCCGGGAATCTCAATATTGATCCGGTCGTTTCCCTCCTGATACACCTGCGCCTCCGTGCTGTAACCGTCCACACGCTGCTGCAGCTTATATATGGTATCACTCATATCCTCCGCACTGGGATTCCCGTCTCCCACCACCTGATAGGTGATGCTGACGCCTCCCGCCAGATCCAGACCCAGCTTAATGCTTCCCGCCGCACCCGACTTGTCCGAACCCACGCCAAAGATCGCCGTGTATCCCAAAAGTCCGAGAATCAGCAGATAAACGATCAGACTGACAACCGCTTTGCTCTTTTTCATAGATAATTCTCCCTTTCTTCATCGGCAAGCGCCGCTTTTATCATGATCGCGCATTCCACCCGTTTCCTTTGAAGTTCACATCCGAGCTCATAAGAACCGTTCACATCGCCACACTCATGGTAGGCGTTAGCCGCACAGCCGCCGCTGCAATAAAATTTCGCGAAGCAATCCCTGCACTCTTTCTTAGAGTAGACATTGCACGCCTTAAATTTATCCTGAATATCCTTCCGGACGATCCCGTCCTCCACATTTCCCATGAGAAATTCTTCCTGCCCCACAAACTGATGGCAGGGATACAGATCTCCCCACGGAGTCACCGCCAGATATTCCGTACCTGACCCACAGCCTGACAATCTCTTTGCCACGCAAGGGCCACCTTCTAAATCTATCATAAAATGAAAGAATTGAAAACCCTTTCCTTCTCTTTTTCTGTTAATATATTCCAGGGCAAGCTTGTCATACTCAGACAAAAGCGTCGGCACATCCTCCATCCGAAGCGCATAGTCTTCCTTTTTATCCGCCACCACGGGTTCCACGGAAATCTGCTCAAACCCCTCGTCTGCCAGATGTATCACATCCTCGGAAAAATCCGTATTGTTCCGCGTATACGTGCCCCGCACATAATAGTTCATCTGGTTTCTGCTCCTGGCCGCCTTTTTATATTTAGGCAGGATCTCGTCATAACTGCCCTGCCCGCCACGGTGCGGCCTCATGAGATCGTGAATTTCCTTCCTGCCGTCTATGCTGAGTACCAGATTTGACATCTCCCTGTTGACAAAATCCATAACCTCATCGGTAAGCAATACGCCGTTGGTAGTCAGCGTAAAGCGGAACTTCTTGTGGTGCGGCTCCTCCAGAGATCTTCCATAGGCCACCAAGTCCTTGACCACCTGCCAGTTCATAAGAGGCTCTCCGCCAAAGAAATCCACCTCCAGATTCACCCGGTTACCGGAGTTTGCCACCAGAAAATCCAACGCCTTCTTTCCTACTTCCAGACTCATCAGCGCCCGTCTTCCGTGATACTCGCCCTCCCCCGCAAAGCAGTATTTGCAGGCCAGGTTACAATCGTGGGCGATATGGAGACAAAGTGCCTTCACCACTGTCTCACGCTCCTTGAAGGCATCTATATAGTTCTCGTAAATATCCTCGGCAAAAAGCTGTCCCGCCTCCTTCAGGGCAAGAAACTCTTCCGCCAGTTCCTCCGCCTCGGAAAGCGCCATGGAAAGCTCCTCTGCCACTGCCCGCGCAATTTCTTCCTTATCCTCTTTCCCCTGCTCAATCAGCCGCTGTGCCACAGGAACCGCATCGTAGGCAGACTTGTCCATCACATGCACGCTGCCGCTGTTGACATCCATCACGATATGATAGCCATTATTGATATACCGGTGTATCACAATTTTTCTCCTTACGTTTCCATATATTACAATAGTAATTACAGTTCAGCCTGTGTCCATTCACAGAAGCAGACCCGTCATGCGCCGCATGCCGAGCCTGCCTGGTTTTCCCTGATCTGTTTTGCGGCTCCCCGCCGCCTTAAAAAATGCCTATCTCGCCTTCTCGCAGCTCTGGTTTCCCACGGTACAAGAAGTCTTGCAGGCAGACTGGCAGGATGTCTGGCACTCGCCGCAGCCGCCCTTCTTCATGGATTCCTTTAAATCTCTGGTAGATAAAGTCTTAATATGCTTCACAGCTATGTCCTCCTTATGTAATAATTGTATTCTCAGATGCTGTAATCCTCCGCAGTCTGCGTCAAGTATAACACAGATTCCGCGATACGGAAAGACTTTTTTCTTTAGGATACCATTCCGCCAAGCATACCGCTCCCTGCGCACAGGAAAAACACCGTCAGCATATTTCCCGCCACATCCTCCACGCCTTTGTTCACCACCATGGACACCACCACAAGAATACCGAAATACAGCACGCCCATGACCAGTCCCCAAAGAAATTTCCTTTTCCCTTCCCTTTTCCCCGCAAGCATGCCCGCCAGGAACGTAACCACTATGTAAATCCCAATGATACAGACGGACACCACCTTCTCGGACAGCCCGAAACGATACAGGATAAAGGCAAGCAGCAAGAGAAGACCTGCCGTCAAAATGTAGGCTCCCAGCATACATTTAATGATAAAAACTGCCTTTCCCGTATATAGTTCTTTTTTTCCCATCACAATCCCCTTGTCCTTTCTTCCTCTATATCTAATGTATTCCTTTCGGTATAAAAACTTGACACAATCTTATGCATCTAGTAATATTTTCTCTAACAGTTCAGCCATGCATGGCGCAGGCTGAACTAATATCACTGTTATCAAGAATAAAAGCAAGGAGTGAATGATCATTTTGGATACCCCAGGTGTCATACAACTGATTTCTCTGGCCGTTCTCGTTTTCCTGTCGGCCTTTTTCTCTTCCGCGGAAACCGCCTTCTCCACCGTAAACCGCGTACGGCTTCGCACGCTGGCCGAGGAGGACAACAAACGGGCTGTCCGGGTGCTTGCCATTCTGGATCAGTACGGCAAAATGTTGAGCGCTATCCTGATCGGCAACAACATTGTCAACCTTTCCGCCTCATCCGTCGCTACCACCTTCGCCATAAGTTTATGGGGAAACAGGGCCGTTGGAATTGCCACAGGCATTCTGACCTTCGTGGTTTTGATGTTCGGCGAGATCATCCCTAAAACATGGGCCATGCAGCGCGCGGATTCTATCACGCTTCTGTTCGGGTCTGTTATCCGTCTGCTGATGACTGTTCTCACGCCGGTCATTTTTCTGGTGGATCTGCTTTCCAACTGGATTCTCCAGCTGTTACATATCAGCTCCGAGGGGAACAATTTCAGTATTTCCGAAAAAGAACTGAAAACCTATGTGGACGTAAGCCATGAGGGCGGCGCGATCGAATCGGATGAGCGCACTTTTATCTACAATGTGTTCGATTTCGGCGACACTGTCGCGAAAGACATTATGATCCCCCGTATCCAGATGACAACGCTTCCTTTAAGCGCAACCTATCAGGAACTGCTCTCCACCTTTCAGTCGAGCATGTTTACGAGGATTCCTGTCTATGACGACGACCCGGATCACATCATCGGCATTGTCAATATCAAAGATTTTATTCTGGTAAAGGACAAGGAAAAATTCAGCCTCAAAAAAATTCTGCGCGAGGCTTACTATACTTATGAATATAAGAATGTGTCAGACCTGTTGATGGAAATACGTGAAAAGTCCTGCGCCGTTGCTTTTGTCCTGAGCGAGTACGGCGCCACCGTGGGCATGATCACCATGGAGGATATCATCGAAGAACTGGTAGGCGAAATCCGCGACGAGTACGACGCGGACGAGGAAGAACTGATTCAGGAAACGGAGGAAGGCCAATATCTGGTCGAGGGCGGTATGAAACTTGACGACATAAACGATGCCCTGGAGATCTCACTCGACTCCGAAGACTATGACTCCATCGGCGGCCTCATGCTGGAACAGCTTGACCGTCTGCCCCAGGATCAGGAGACCATCACGTTGGAAAACGGTATCGTCCTTAAGGCCTGCGGCATTCAGGATAACCATATTGTGAAAGTATTGATCACCCTTCCGCCTGATGAAGCTGTAGAAGCAGAGGAACAAGAGCCTGAGGATTCCTGATCATACGCTTTACGTCCGCACCGGCAGCCTTTAGCTGTTCTTCTGTTCGGAATCCCCAGGTAACGCTGATGCAGGGCAGAGACGCATTCTTTGCCGTCTGTATGTCCACCTCGGAATCTCCCACGTAAACCGCGCGGGAGGCGTCGCAGGAAAGTTCACGAAGCGCCCGGTACACTGTATCGGGCGCAGGTTTTCTCTTTACATCCGCGCTCTCCCCGATAGCCACCTCAATGTAATTTCCGAAATATTTTTCGCACAGACGCTTCACCGCGCCGTCAAACTTGTTGGAGACGACAGCCATCCGATAACCCCCGTTCTTCAACTGTGCCAGAAGTTCCATAATCCCCTCGTAAGGATTTGTCTTATCCTCACAGTGCGCGGCGTAATACTCTTTGAAGGACGCAAGAACCGCATCGTAGGAGGGATTCTCTTTTCCCTGCGGAATGCTCCGTTCGATCAGTTTAGGGGCACCGTTTCCCACAAAGCTGCGGATCTCCTCAATCGTATGCACGGGAAATCCGAATGCTTCCATGGCATGATTGACGCTGTCCGTCAGATCTTCCAGCGTATTGAGAAGCGTTCCGTCCAGATCAAAAATAATTGTGTCCATATCGTTTCCTTCCATCCGCCGCTTGTTTTCTATGGCGGCTGTTACATCGGCGTCACAAGACCGAGAATCGCCTCGATCTCCGCTCCGTTTTCCGGCGCGGGCTCCACTACTTCGTGCATGCCGTCCGCCGTGACTTTGGCGATCACATTACCGTCCTTCGTCTTTTCCAGCGTGTAGTACAACAGTTCCTCCGTATCCCGTTTCCACACGGCATAGACCCGGTAGCACAGATTTTTCTTCGCGACCTCGTCCGGCATATCCACACGGGTGAGCTGTATTGTATCCGTAATGTTGAGCGTCATCAGAGAAAAATCATCCGGCCGGCAGGAAGCCTTCTGCCCCTCCGGATAAACCTCGTCATAGAAGTGCAGAAGGAAATCCCCTTCCTCCTGCTGCAGCTTTTTAAGCCCCTCTTCTTTATTCTCAAACAGATATTTGGGCAAAAGGGAGAGGACCACCCTGTTGTGGGCAAGATCCTGAAACTGCTCTTTCGTAAGCTGCACCGTCTTGATCTGCCCTGCCGCCTTCCTGCGCTTTTCCGCCACCTCCAGAACCGATTTGTTGAGAACCATAATACCGGTAAAAGGATTCACCACAATCTCCGCCACCTTGTCCTGATTTGCCATTGCCATGGCAACACAGCCCATAAAAGGCATGGCGACCACCATGGGGCTCTTCTTGTCAGGTGGAATCTGTTCCGGCGAAGTGAAAATGGGAAGCGCCTGTTCCCCCGTCTCCTTGCGGAGCAGACAGGGCACAATCCTGGCTTCCTTGGGAAGTTTCACAGGCTTTCCGGCCTTCATCTGCTCCATCATTTCCGCAGGAAGGTCTTTTGGCGGCATAGCCGGCACCAGAACGATGGATCGCTCCATAAGCTCCATCACCTTCACATAGCTGTCCCGTTCCTTATCCGCCCGGAATGTGGCTATCGCCTCCTCCAGCGCTTTGTTATCTTGTCTTTGTTCCGCCATATTGACTCCTTTTCAACATTTACGCATTATCATCTTTTTCCGGCGCAGGGGTAATCGCGATCTGCAGTTCCGCGAGCTGCTTTTCATCCACCACACCCGGCGCTTCTGTCATGAGACAGGAGGCATCCTTTATCTTCGGGAAAGCGATTACCTCACGAATACTGTCCGCATGCGTCAAAAGCATGACAAAGCGGTCAAGTCCGTAAGCCAGCCCCGCATGAGGCGGAACGCCGTACTTGAAAGCGCTTAACAGGAAACCGAACTGCTCCCACGCCTGCTCCTTTGTAAACCCTAATACCTCAAACATTTTCTCCTGTATATCATCCTGATGGATTCTGACAGAGCCGCCTCCCAGCTCCACACCGTTCAACACGATATCGTAAGCCTTGGCGCGCACCCTTCCCGGATCGGAGTCGATATACTGCCAGTCCTCCTCCATGGGCATCGTAAACGGATGATGCATCGCCATAAAGCGGTTTTCCTCCTCGCTCCACTCTAACAGCGGGAACTCTACCACCCACAGGAAATGAAACTTCGACTCGTCGATCAGCCCGAGCTGCTTTCCAAGTTCCACACGCAGCGCGCCGAGCACGCTGTAGACAATATTTTTCTTGTCGGCTGCAAAGAGGAGCAGATCTCCCTTTTCGCCCTGCATAGCCTTCACCAGACTGTCAAGCGTTTCCTCCGTCATAAATTTCGCAAAAGAAGACTTGTATGTGCCGTCCTCCTGCACACTCAGGTAAGCCAGGCCCTTCGCACCGTAGCCCTTCGCGAAATCCACCAGCGCGTCAATTTTCTTTCTGGGCATGGCCGCCTGTCCCTTCACATTTAAGCCGCGGACAGAACCGCCGTTTTCCAGCGCGGAGGTAAACACCCCGAAACCGCATCCCGCAACCACCTCTGATACATCCGTCAATTCCATGCCAAAGCGGGTATCCGGCTTATCGGAGCCGAAACGATCCATCGCCTCCTGCCATGTCATGCGGGGCAGGGGAAGCGGTACATCCAGTCCGATGGCTTCCTTGCAGACATGAGCGATCAATCTCTCATTCACCTCGATCACATCATCCACATCGACAAACGAAAGCTCCATATCCGCCTGTGTGAACTCCGGCTGCCTGTCCGCGCGCAGATCCTCATCACGGAAGCACCGTGCGATCTGGAAATACCGGTCGTACCCGGAGCACATCAAAAGCTGTTTGTAGAGCTGCGGCGACTGGGGCAGCGCGTAGAAATTGCCGGGATGCACACGGCTGGGCACCAGATAATCCCTTGCCCCCTCCGGCGTGGATTTGCAAAGAATCGGCGTCTCGATCTCCAGAAAGCCCTCCTTCGCCATGAAGGCGCGCATCTCCGAGGCAATCTTGCTTCGAAGCATCAACTTCTCCTGCAGATCCGGCCTTCTCAGATCCAGATAACGGTATTTTAAACGAATCTCTTCCTTCGTCTTGGAATCGGCCTCCACAGGGAATGGCGGCGTTTCCGCCTCAGACAGGATACGCACCTGTGCGGCGCGGATCTCAATCTCACCCGTGGCCAGATTTTCATTGACCGCGCCGGAACGCTTCTCCACCTTTCCGACCACGGCAATGACGAACTCGCTTCTCATCTTCTCCGCCTTGGCAAAGCCTTCCGCCCCGCAGTCGCTCTCCTCAAAAATAATCTGTAAAATACCGGAGCGGTCGCGCAGATCCACAAAAATAATGCCTCCCTTGTTTCTCTGCTTCTGCACCCATCCCATTACCGTAACTTCCTCACCCACATTCTGTAAGGAAAGCTCCGCACAGCGGTGCGACCTCTTCCAACCCTTCATTGATTCTGCCATAGCTGTTTTTCCCTCTTTTCCTTTTATCTCTTTAATTCTTCTCTGTAAAATTCCTGAAACTCCTCATACCCCTGCGCGGTGAGCTGTTCCTTCTGGAACTTTTTATTTTTGTTCATACGCGCCACCAGAATCTGATTGCCCTTTTCCCGATCCGCCTGCGCCTGCGCCATCACAGCGCACAGCTTATCGGAGGGCAGGCCCTTTTCCATGAGGTACGCAATTTTCTTCCCCGCCTTCGGCACTTTAAAGCCGCTCTCCAAAAGGAGCAGGATGATGCGCTCAAAGCCGATGGAAAACCCGCAGGCCGGCACATCGTTACCCGTAAATTTCCCCACCATCTTGTCATACCTTCCGCCGCCGCCGCAGCTTCCGCCAAACTCCGGCATGTCAATCTCAAAAATCGTGCCTGTATAGTAGGACATGCCCCGCACCAGCGTGGGATCAAACACCAGATGAAAGAAATCGCCTTTGGTGGCTTCCACACTGTCTATGATTTCCTGAAAACTTTCCTTTACCCCCTCCGGGAGCACACCTGCAAGTTTTCCCGTAATATAGGCAATGGCGTCGTCCGCCGTCTCCATTCCCTGAAACAGCGCCAGATACTTGTCCACCTTTTCTTTCGCGAATCCCGACTCCAGAAGTTCCGCTTCCACGCCTTCTTTTCCGATCTTGTCCATCTTGTCCAGGATGATGAACACCTGATCGTAGTCCTCCTCGGCAAAGCCGCTGTAGGCCGCCATAGCCTTTAAAATCTGTCTGTCATTGATGCGGATATTAAAGTTTTTAAAACCAAGCTTCCCAAGGGTGGTGGTGGTGGCCAGAATCAGCTCAATCTCCGCCAGATTGGACGCCTCCCCCAGAATATCGATATCACACTGCATAAACTGACGATAACGTCCCCTCTGGGGCCTGTCCGCCCGCCATACATTGCCCATCTGCAGTGCCTTAAACGGCGCGGGAAGTTCGTTCGCATGGTTGGAGTAATACCGCACAAGGGGCACTGTCAGGTCATAGCGCAAGCCTCCGTCCGTCAGATCCTCCTCGCTCTTCGCCTCGTCGATGCGCAGCTTCTCGCCCCGCTTCAGTATCTTAAAAATCAGCTTTTCATTTTCGCCGCCCGCCTTGCAGTTTAAGTTGGCAAGGTTTTCCACGCAGGGCGTCTCGATGGAAGTAAAGCCGAAATTCCCGTAAGTTTCTTTGATAATTCCTATCACATAGTCGCGGATTTCCATCTCCTCCGGCAGGATGTCTTTCATGCCGGTGACCGGTTTTTTACTTAATGTTACTGCCATGATGCCTCCTAATTTATATTTTTGCCCGCGAGCACCGAGCCAAATGACTGCTTAAAGTCAACCATGGATTGACTTGGGTATATTGGCGATTGCCGCGAGGACTCTTTATAGATACGCTTGTTAGATTTTACACTCTTTTGGAAGGTTTTTCAAGATGGGATGAGTCATCATCATATTGATTTTTTATTTCTTTTTCTATCGAACCATCTAAAAAACCCCATTTCATAACTCCTATATCACCGCACTTTATTCAGACCAATTCAATTTCTCTACAATACTGTTTATTAGCAAATCATTTATCTATACTTCGTAAAATATTATAATCTAAATACAGCACAAACACAACAACGATATCTTCTCTTTGTCTCTTTATCAATTCTCAATAAAAAGATTTCTAACATCTTCAAATTTTACACTCAAACTGCCCAGTCCCAAAGTCAAAAAAACTACTTACAAGTAGTATACTTTAAAGTAGTTTTTTACAACACTCCTTATTGCTCCATCCTCCCAAAAACCCGCCTCGCTCCCACGCCGATCACCGCCACAATCACCCCGGTAGGAATCAGCACCAGAAAAACCGCCTCCCTGCATCCGTCAAACAAAAATCCATAAACCATCTGCCCCACCGGCTGCGCGCACATGGTAATGGCGGAGGTGTAGGCCATCACCTTGCCTAGCAGATGATCCGGCGTATTCTGCTGGATCATGGACACCGCGAAAATAGAAAAAATACTGATTGCCGCCTGCATCCCGCAAAAAGCAGCCACATTTACCACATATCTGAAAACCGCTCCTAGCGGAAACAAAAATACAAATCCTGCGGGAATGATACAAATACCGATTGCCGCAAGCACAAGCCACAATTTTTCATTCTTCATTTTTCCCGTGAGAAGTCCCGCCCCAACGCTTCCTAAAATAGTCGCAACCGCCAGCGCGCTTTCCGCTCCGCCGTAATATCTTGCATCCAATCCCAGAATCGAGCGCACGATAAAAGGAATGCCCACCATCGCAATTCCCATGACAAAGAAACGGGAAAGAGCTGCCAGCAAAAGGAGCTTCATGATCTCCGGCCGCTCCTTTGTCATAAAACGGACGCTGTCTGAAAAATCGTTCTTTACCATTGCCAAAAGTCTTCCCCGCCCGCGCTCTGGCTGACGACCCAACTTGATAAACCATTCAAACGACGCTGTAGCGAAAAAACAGACAACACTCGCAAACATTACCGACTTTAAACCTACTGCCGCATACAGGATGCCGCCCAATAACGGCGCCGTCAGATAGGAGACTGACGCCACCTGATTCACAACAGCATTACCCCTGATAATATTGTCTCCCGTCAGCATTTGCGGAATACACGCCTGTACCGTGGGCGTCTCAAAGGCCCCGAAAACGGAAAGCACGACAAGCAATGTGCCGATCACAAACAGCGCATGCTTTCCGGGCAAAATGACGGCGGCACAAAAAACGGAAAGCCCTGTCAGCGCATCCAACGCCACCATGATATTCCTCCTATCCGCCCGGTCAGCCAAAATGCCGCCCAACGGAGAAAGCAGGATAGCCGGGATTGCCGCTACAGAGAGAATGCCTGCAAACACGGCTGCCGAGCCGGTTGTCTCCAACACATACATAGAAAGCGCCAAGCGCAATATATAGTTGCCAAACAGGGAGCTTGCCTGCCCCATGACAAGGAGTGTAAAGTTTTTCGTAAACAGTTTCTCTTTCATCCGCTACTCTCCCTCCTCTTGATACTTCCCCATGAGTTTCTTGTCCCGCTCGCACATCCCGTCCTCCATGATGGGAAGCCCCATCGCGGAGAGCGCTCTTGAAACAAACTGACACTTATGCAGGATTTCCTCCCCATTTGCCGGAAACACGGACGGCATCAGCCAGAAATTAATCAGCGGAAGCAGCTCGGAAAGTTCTTTTGCATATTCCGTTCGGATAGAACCGTCCCGTCGCCCCTCCTCGATTAACTCAAACCACAGGGGCGTCAGCACCCGTCTGTTGGCCTCCACCGCAGCCGCCAGAATACGCGGGTCTTTCAGAATTCCAACTGCCTGTGTATTGATCTTTTCCCGCTCCTTGTCGGCTCTGTCAACAGCAAGCACTTCACGGATTTTCTGCAGCCCGTTCAGATCGGAGCGCCCTCTTACCGCCTCAAAGGGATTGTTTTCCAAAAACATCTGATCTCCCAGCGCATGCAGAATCTCCTCCTTGCTCTGAAAAAAGCGGTAAAACATCCCCTTGGCTCCGCCTGCCCGCTCCATAATATCTGCAACTGAGGTTTCCTCATACCCTTTCGTCAAAAAGAGTTCCTTCGCCGCATTTATCATTTCCCTTTTCCACTGTTCCGGTTGTTTTTTCACTGGTCTTGCCAACGTTCCCGTCCTCCCTTCAATAGTTATTGACCTATGGTCAATAACTATTTTACAGAAATAGATGTACCTTGTCAACAGAAAAGGAAAGGATACGGAAAACAAAAAACAGGACAAGGTCAAAAAAGCCGCCGGCTTTCTCTTCCTTGCCCCGTTATATGTATCATCTGATAAAACCGGAACGCGATATCGCTCCGTTCTTTTGTTATCTCGACGACGGCACCATCCTGATAATCCGCCCCGCGAACTCATTGAAGTTTTGCGTCTGGAGTATCACTTTTCCCGGCCCGGTCAGCTTTGTTAAAAACAACCCCTCGCCGCCCAGGAAGATATTTTTCAGTCCCTTTACCGTCTCGATGTCATACTGCACGGTTTTTTCAAAAGCCACCACGTTTCCCGTATCCACCTTGAGCACTTCGCCCGGCGCAAGGGTTTTCTCCACCTTATTGCCGTCGATCTCAAGAAACACCATGCCGCTTCCGTTGATATCCTGCAAAATAAAACCCTCGCCGCCGAATAATCCGGCGGAAAACTTCTTCGTAAACGCCACGTTCAGGTTCACCGTCTCCTGCGCGCAGAGAAACGCTCCCTTCTGGCAGATCATACCGCCGCAGGCTCCCACATCGACAGGTAGCACCTCGCCCGCCACCGTGGAGGCAAAGGCGATCATGCTGCCCGCGCGCTCCGCTCTGTAGGTCGCCATAAACAAGGATTCTCCCGAGAACATTCTGCCGATACTTTTTCCCAGACCGCCCTTCATGTTGGAGTCCATGGAAATCCCCTCCGTCATCCACGCCATGCCGCCCGACTGCGTATACATGGCCTCTCCCGGCGCGTCAAACATAACCTCCACCGCCGGCATCGTGTCTCCGATAATTCTGTACTGCATACTGAATTCCTCCTACCTCACAATATTTTCATATTTATTTTCTCACATTCACTTCCATCCGGCAATCATTCCTTTGAAATAGCTTTGTTCTAAATGTCTTTATTATCAAAGTTTATGTAAGAACTGCACAATACCATATATTGTATTTTCCCCTTTATAACTCACTTCTCCTGTCAAGATATGCCCATAAAATTTTAATAAACGGTATTTCATCTTTCACTTTTCTCCGCATTGTCTTTTAAAACATTTTGACTCCATCTGTCTTTTGTGATATATCTATTGCAGAAGAAACTTCATTTCTTTTTTCTGTTACATCTACGGAGCCATGCTCCTGCATTTCTCACGGCAAAAGCGAGAAGCATTCTCTTTTGATCCAATGCCGCGTCAATCAATCATGAAAGGAAAGCATATCTATGAAACCTACTCCGGAAACCTTTACAAATTTACACAACGCACATGGTGAAATCCCTTACGGCATGACAAACGACTACATGTTTCGTGCTGTCCTGCAATCCAGCAATAAAGTTTTGCGTGGGCTGATCTGTTCTCTGCTCCATCTTTCCGCATCCAGAGTAACTTCTGTCGAGATTACTAATCCCATTATTTTAGGAGAAGCTATTACAGATAAAGAATTCCGGTTAGATATTAATGTGGTTCTAAATAATCATATACTGATTAATCTGGAAATGCAGATCGCCAACAAACTAAACTGGCAAAACCGCTCCATCATGTATTTATGCCGCTCTTTCGATCAACTGAATCACGGTCAAACTTACACAGACGCAAACCCTGTCATACATATCGGTTTTCTGGATTACACTCTGTTTGAAGACAACCCTGAGTTTTATGCTACATATAAACTGATAAACGTTAAAAATCATCAAAAATATAGTGACAGTCTTACTCTGAATGTGATAGACTTATCTCATATACATCTGGCAACCGATGAAGACAGAAAATATCATATTCATGAGTGGGCAATGCTTTTTAAAGCCACTACTTGGGAGGAGATCAAAATGCTGGCATCCAAGAACGAATATTTGCAGGAAGCATCCGAAACCATATTCCGCATGAGCGCAGATGATCTGGTTCGCAAACATTGTCGTGACCGTGAGGAATATTATCAGGATCTGCGCAACTACGAGAGAGTGATCGCGGAAAAGGATGCCTTGATCAAACAGCTCCTTGCCGAAAACGAATCATTAAAACAACAGAGAAGATAATTCTACAGCAGCCGCCTCTTCCTCCCGATCATCTCGTCAATCCGCTCTATGTACTGCGCAACGTCCTTCACATTCTCGCACCGCTCGATCCTGTCGTCCGGGAAAACGCCCTTCGTGATAGACCCCGCACCGAGAGCAGCGATAGTCTGTTTCTCCTCATTGATCAGGATATTGTAAATGCCGTATTTATCCCGCATGGAGTATCCCACGTTCTCAAAATTGCCCGACATATTTTTTTGCCGGTAAAGATAATAAGGCGTCATGTCCATATCCGCCGCGCCTTTAGCCGCGATCTCCATAATTTCTTCCGTGTTATTGTAGGCCGTGGCTCCGTTTTCCTCAATCCACCGTCCCAGTTTGGAAGCCCTTTTCACCGCCAGGGAATGCACCGTCAGCGCATCCGGCCCAAGCGCCTGAATCTCCTCTATCGTATGTCTCACATCCGCCGCCGTCTCCCCGGGAAGGCCCAGAATGATATCCATGTTGATATTGGTGAATCCCGCCCGTCGCGCCAGATGAAATGCCTCCTTCACCTGCTCCACCGTGTGCCGTCTGCCAATCAGGTCAAGGGTTTCCTGCTTCATGGTCTGGGGATTGACGGAGATTCTTGTCACGCCGTTTTCAAAAAGTACCTTAAGCTTTTCCTCCGTAATGCTGTCCGCTCTCCCAGCCTCCACCGTAAATTCCTGCACTGTACTGAAATCAAAAGCGTCCCGAAGCTTTTTAAGCAGCCGTTCCAGTTCCGCCGCCGACAGGGAAGTGGGCGTACCGCCGCCAATGTATACGGTATCCAGTATTTTACCCTGAAAGAGTAGAGCCGTCGCGTCGATCTCCTTCTCCAACGCCGCCAGATAATCTCCCACCCTCTTTTTCCACGCGCCAATGGGGTAAGAGGTAAAAGAACAGTACAGGCAGGTGGTGGGG
Organism: Lachnospiraceae bacterium UBA3310; assembly: GCA_002361355.1. Classification (GTDB taxonomy): domain Bacteria; phylum Bacillota; class Clostridia; order Lachnospirales; family Lachnospiraceae; genus UBA3282. The sequence goes on along the minus strand of DESQ01000029.1, from coordinate 36,057 downwards.
CAAAAAGGAATCCCCACATAGAGGCTGTAACCGTTCTCATAATGAAGGGTGCTTAAAATTTTTTGCTCTCTTCCGGCAATCTCTATAGCAAGCGCTGTCTTCTCCTCACTCACCAGATGCATTTCCTTCAAAAAATCGGCCGTCTCCTCCTCGCTTTTTCCCTGCTCCATCATAGTCATGGCAATCTTTGTGGGGCGGATGCCTGTCAAGTTGCCCCAGGGGAGAGTCGTTCCTGTCTCTTTACATAGCGAAACATAGAAAAAACGCTTGAAAGCATTCTTGTATTCCGGAGTGCCGGGCATCTCTTTCGGATACCACGTATATAAACCATTATCTTGCGAGGAATCCGGTATCCCGCCCAGCATCTTTAGCGTTACTTCCGTCTCGCCAAAATACAATTCCATCACCGGTTCGCCTTCCAGAATCCTTCTGTCCCTGATCTCTGAATCCGGCGCAAGCATATGAGGCTCCCACTCCGGATAAAAGGATTTTAACAGCGCCTGAATGTCGTACTCAAACTGTGTTTTATTACTCTTTATAATCTGCATGACGTTCCCGTCTGAAACCTTTCCTAAAAAATATTTGTAGCCTTGGCATATAGCATACACATCGAAAAAATAATAGCATTTTACGGGGCGTTTGACAAGAAAGAGGGTTCTACCTGTCTTTCGGCATCGCCATCTTCTATCGCGTTTTTTCCTGCCCCGCTGCCGCCGTATCCTGCACAATATCCTTTTTAATCACCCGGAACGCCCTTACACCTTCGTCTTCCGATCTCTCTTCCACCTCCACCACCGCCATGGTCACAGGCAGGGAAAAACGTCTCGGCCCGCAACTTCCGGGATTCAGATAAAAGCAGTTTTCCTCTTTCCTCTCCTCGTATTTATGGGAGTGCCCGTAAACAACCAGATCATATCCCGTTACATCCTGAGGAATCTCTTTTTTATTATGTACCATGAAAACCCGCAGCCCGAAGATTTCCTCCGACAGGCTCTCCGGCAGATCCGCCGCCCACTCCTTGTCCGCGTTTCCCCTGACCACATAGAGCGGAGCGATTTCCCGCAGGCTTTCAAGCACACGCAGGGTATTGATGTCTCCCGCGTGAAGGATCGCGTCGCACTCCCGCAGGATCGCTATTACCTCCTCCCGCAGCTTACCGTGGGTATCTGATAACACACCGATTTTCTTCATCGTTTTCCTTTCGCAAGCGCCTCCCCACCTCCTGTAGAGAGGCGCTTTGTTGAATTGTTAAATTTTATTAAACGGTTCTTTATAACACGCCACGCTCCCCAGATCTTCCTCGATCCGCAGAAGCTGGTTATATTTCGCCACGCGGTCACTGCGGCAGGGTGCGCCTGTCTTGATCTGTCCGGCATTGACCGCCACGGCAAGATCCGCGATAAAGGTATCCTCCGTCTCCCCGGAGCGGTGGGAAATCACGGCTTTATATCCGTTCTTCTGCGCCATCTCTATGGCGTCCATGGCCTCGCTGACCGTGCCGATCTGGTTGACTTTAACCAGAATTGCATTGGCTACATGAAGTTTAATACCCGCGTCCAGACGTTTGGTATTTGTCACAAACAGATCGTCACCCACCAACTGGATACGGTCTCCCAGCTTCTGAGTCATCATCTGCCAGCCATCCCAGTCGTCCTCGGCAAGTCCGTCCTCGATGGAAATGATCGGATAGCGTTCCACCAGTTCCTCATAGTACGCAACCATCTCCTCTGTGCTGCGTGTAATCTCGGAGACTTCCCCGCAGTCCGCCGTTATACATCCGGCTTCATAACAGTCCGCCGCGTAGGAACCGTCCGTCTCCTGCCTGCGCTGCTTTAACGCCGTCTCACCGGGGAAATGATAGACCCCGTCGGCTTCGTTGTAAAGCTCAGAGGCCGCCACATCCAGAGCGATCTTGATATCCTGCCCAGGTGTGTAGCCTGCCGCTTTGATGGACTCCACGATCAGGTCGAGAACCGCAAAAGCGTCCGGCAGGGAAGGCGCAAACCCGCCCTCGTCTCCCACCCCTGTGGAGAGATGCCTGTCGTTACAGATTTTCTTTAGATTGTGATAGATTTCCGCGCAGATGCGCAGGCCATCTGCAAAACTCTCCGCCTGCACCGGCATAATCATAAACTCCTGAAAATCCACCGTGTTGTCCGCGTGCTTGCCGCCGTTTAAAATGTTCATCATGGGCACTGGCAAAAGTCTGGTGTAAGCGCCGCCGAGATACCGGTAAAGAGGAATCCCCATAGCCTCCGCCCCTGCCTTGGCACATGCCATGGAAACCCCCAGGGTCGCATTGGCTCCCAGATTACTCTTGTTGTCCGTACCGTCCTGTTCAATCAAAACCCGGTCAATCAATCCCTGGTCAAAGGCATTCATCCCCAGAAGCGCCTCCCTGATTTTGGTGTTGACATTGTTCACCGCCTTGGTTGTGCCCAAACCAAAATACGCGGTTTCCCCGTCCCGCAGTTCCACCGCCTCAAATCTTCCGGTGCTGGCGCCGCTGGGAACGGCCGCCCGCCCCTTATACTGCATGCCGCCCACTTCTTTTTCCACGGTCACCTCCGCCTCCACGGTAGGGTTTCCTCTGGAATCCAGAATTTGTCTTGCATGTACATCCACAATTCGTAGTTTCATAGCCATATAAAAAACCTCCTGTGCACAAACTGCTTTCACTGTTAGTATGCACCGGAGGAAGTAAAAACATGTACGCTTTTTATTCTGACATCATTTCAAAATACCAATCCGCATCAAGCATACTCCCCTCTAGAATATGATTGCTGAGGAAACGCCTGTGTCCCGACATGGTCTCCACTTTAACCTCGCATAGTCTCACCCAGTCATCTCCCTCACAGTACAGCGTGACGATCGTGCCATCCGCATCTACCGTACCGTCCACGCACCCAAAGGGAATGTAATTGGTATCCCCGCGTTCCAGACAAAAGCTGTCCGTCTCTGTATAATACGCATCCTTCATTCCCCTGCTGCCCTTTTCCACAAGCTGTTCGTAGGTAAGTCCCACCTTTTCCAAAAGAACCGCATCCACTTCCGCCTGATCCATGGCAATAAAATCCGTATAGATCTCCGGCTGGTCATTGCGCTCCATATACGCCCGTTTTTCTTCCTCCATTCCCTCTCTCGCAACTCCAGCGCCATTATAAAACACCTGATATAGGTTAATCTGTGCAGGATCTTCCCAATCGGACAACAAAAAACCATAATTGGAAATATCCTGTATCCACTCCGTATATTCCTCAAGTTCTTCCTCTGTCAGCCTCCTGCCGTTTTCCGGTATGTCCAGCTCCTTTTTCCCGGGCTCTCCTTCCTCCGAAACGGGAGACAACTCCTCCTTTTCCTCCGCCGTATCGGTCTTTTCTTCGGCATCATCGGGCTGAGCATCGTTGCTGTCCACTACGGCGCGGTCAGGCTCCGGCTGCTCCGACACCGCCGGTTTCTCCGACATCTCCTGCTCCTCAGGCATCCCGGCAGGCACACTCTCCTTCTGCCCACACCCGAAACACAGCCCCAATATCATCATTCCCGCAAAAAATTGCAGGCTCACCCACCTGAATCTGCTCTTCATACACCATTACCTCTTTTTTGGCGCTATTCATTCCGGATCGCCGCCAGCGGACTCAACCGCATCGCGCGTCTTGCCGGGAAAAAGCCTGCCACCATACCCACCATCACCGCAAACACCAGCGATAAAAGTGCAAGCCATATCGGAATATAGGAAATCCCGCTGGTAGTGCCCATATACTCATTGGCGCCGACCGCCACTTTGTTGATCACAACAGACAGGACAATACTTAGAATCAGGCCAATCACGCCGCCGATAAAGCCAATAAAACCGGCCTCCATCAAAAACAGGCTGCGGATGTTGCGAAGATCGCATCCCAGCACTTTCATCACGCCAATTTCCTTTGTCCTCTCATAAATAGACATCATCATCGTATTGGTGATGCCGATAGCCGCCACAAAAAGCGAAACGGCGCCAATGCCGCCAAGCACCGCCTGGATATAGCCCATAGTCTTTTGCTCGGATTCCACCCATTCCGCCTGACTGTAAGCGTCATATCCCAAATCCTGCAGCGTCTTTTGCAGGGCAACCACATGATCCATATCATCCACATTCACCAGAAGCTGATTATAAAAAATCTCTTTGTAGGGCTTGCCTGTCTTGGTGGAAGGCTGGCCCGGAATGACCTTATTTTTAAAAATCTTTTTTAACTCCGTCTCCAACTGCTCGATATCGCAGAAGGTCTGCCAGCCGTACCGTGTCCACTCATCCTCGCCGGGTGTCTCCTCCACGCCGCAGGTCTCGATCAGATATTTCTTCGGCGGTTTCTGCGTCTGCCCGTTTTCATCCGGCGTACCCGCCGCATAATAGGCGTCCATATCAAAAACCACAAAAATAGGATCCTTCATCAGATCAATGTCCGGCAAAATCCCCGTCTCCCAGTAACTGCCGCCGTTTCCCTTGGTGCTTTGGAACTGCTGCAAAACCTGAGAACCATAAAAGAAAGTTAAGGTCTGATCCTCTCCCGGCAGTCTTCCCTGCCCCACCTTGATGTCCATGTCCGCAAACGCGGTCTTTGGTATTCCCTGAATCTGTAAATAGGCTTCATAGCTGCCGTATTTGGCAATCGCCTGCGTCTGCAGCACGGGATAGACCGATTCCACATACTCCATCGCCGATATCTCGTCGATTAACGCCTGATCGAGACGTTTGATCTCCTCCGAAGAAGAATCACCCCAGGGCTCATTCACCTCGATCTGCGTGAGGCTTCCATAGGACTCGTACTGCTCCATCAAAGACCGGCTAAGTCCCAATCCAAGAGATACCATCACCACAATGGAAGCCACACCGATCACCACGCCAAGCACCGTCAGAACCGTCCGCACTTTTCTTTTCCAGAGGTTACTGCTGCTCATCCGCAGCAAATCAAGAAACTTCATGTTTTCCCCAATCCCTGTTACTCATTTAACTCCTTTTCCAATTCCGCCAGTTCGGCCGCTTCGGCTGCTGCCGCTTTCTTCTTTTTGCGGATTTTGAAAAACACACCCAGGCCTGCCGCCGCCACGGCGATGACTGCCACAACGATTCCCACAATCAGTCCGGTCTTAGAGCCGCCTTCCCCGCCGTCCATCATATCGTCACCCATCATCATATCATCGCCCATCATCATATCGTCCATCATGGGCTCCGTCACAAAAAGGGTAATCTCCTTCTCCTCGGCGGTCACATTGCCGGCTTCGTCCTCATAAGAGATTTCCAATTTCACAATGCCATCATCCATCGTGGGAGCCGCGCCCGTCAGCATCACGTCCACATTACCCGTGTTGCCGGACTGCAGATTTCCCACGAAAGCGGAGGCTTCCTCTATGGAATCCGCAATGAACTTCACCTGCACATTATAGAGGGTCGTCTTTCCCGTATTGTAAATACTGAGCATCACATTGGACTGGGAACCCACCTCGATGCTGTCGGGAACTACCTCCGGAATACTGGTGTCAAAGCGGCTCTCCTGTAAAATCGGAATCGACACGCTTGCCTTGTCGGTCAGGTCAAACACCGTCCCCGCATCGTATTTCATATTCACGTCAAGCACATAGGGCTTCTGCGCCAAATCCGCTTTTGCCGTCATCTCGATCACGATATCCGCCGAGGTATTCGGGGCAATCTGTTCCATATAGACAGAACTGGAACCGGATGTCGGCAGAAAGGCAGAGTACGTGTTGGTTTTATCCTCCCCCTCCTGTGCCGCCTGCATATCGAAAAGCACATTGGTAACCGCCGTATCGTTTGCCGTATTCTGCACATGAATCGTCAGGGTAAACGTCTCTCCGGCGTACACCTCCTTCGGATTCGTCTCAAATCCGGTCACCACAATACGGGGTTTGGAGCCGGAAGCCTCCTGCCCGTTCCCGCCAATAATACCGCTTCCCGGCTTACCGATGGTTTTGACATACACCGTAAGCTCCGCCGGCTCCTCACAGCGGATGCCAGCTTTCGTGTAGGAAATATGGAATTTTAGCGGATAGTAACCGCTCATCACATCGCTTCTCGTCTTAAAATGGAAGGTAAATTCCCTGCGGTTTGCCATTGCCTGCTCTTTCGTCTGGCAGCCGGGAATGTAAGGCTCTGTCTGCAAATAATTGGTCATATCCGGCTCGAAGGGCCACTCTGTCACAAGGGTGGAGGTCACCGGCTCCACGATCAGGTCATTTAACTCCTCCGTGCCAAAATTGACAACCGGCAGCACAATGGATACGCCCTGCCCGTAACTGACAATGGGCGTCTGCCAGTTATCGCCCACCTGTAAAAACTCGCTGGTGGTCTGCGTCACCTTCTCCACCGCCGCCGATTCCATGGAGGACTTCACGGAAGAGACATACGCCCACAACTCCGTCAGGGACATTTCCGTATTTGCAATATAGTAAACCGCGCTGTCAAAGACCTTGTGAAGCTGCTCCATCACCTTCTCGTCAAGATGATAACGCACCTCCAGGCTTTGCATGTAATAGAGCATATCCGCATCGGCGTCAGCGCGGTCGTCATCCGTAATCACTCTGTCGGAAGACCGCTCAATATATTTGATATCGTTTTCGCTGACCGAACTTTCCTCTGTATGGGTCACCGGCTCCTCCCCGGCATAAGCCACCGAAGCCGCCCCGTCCGGCATCTGTCCCAAAACCGCTAACGCAAAAAACAGGCCGGCCAATCCGCCCGCCAAATGCCCTGCTGTTCTCCTACGGCTCTCCTCTTTTCTCCTCATCTCTCCTGCCCTTCCAACTCTTCCCTTTCTCTATCCGTCCCTTCGCCTTTCATGCCCTCATCTGTCTTAACCGCAATCTCATCCGGAATGTCCTGCCCGCTGCGATCCTCAATCTCCAAAATCTTACCGTCCCGGATCCGCAAAATCATATCCGCGAACCCTGCCAGATAATTGTCATGGGTAACCATCACTAACGTCTGGTTCTTCTCCCGCACCACACGTTTCATCAGGTTCATAACCTCCACCGAAGTGTTGGAATCAAGGTTTCCCGTTGGCTCGTCCGCAAAGATAATCTCTGGCTCCACAACCAGCGCGCGGGCCACGCCCACACGCTGCTGCTGTCCGCCTGACATCTGGTTCGGCCGGTGTTTCTTATATTTGGTCAGCCCCACCAGCTCCAGCATCTCCTCGGCCTTTTTATTTCTGCTCTTTTTATCCATCCCCTGAAAGGTCAGAGGCAGCGCCACATTTTCAATGGCGTCCATAGTACCCATCAGATTGAAGGACTGGAAGATAAATCCGATGTGTTCCCTGCGGAATGCAACGAGTTGGTTTTCACTCTTCTCTTCCATATGCTCTCCCGCAATCACAATCTCACCCTTGGTAGGTTTCTCCAACCCTGCTAACATATTTAACAGAGTGGATTTCCCGGAACCGGATGCGCCCACGATCGAACAAAAGCACCCCCGCCTGATGGAGAAGCTGACGCCGTTTAACGCCCGCACCCGCTCCTCCCCCACACGGTATATCTTATAGAGATCCTTCACCTGTATCACAGGCTTTGCACAGCTGTTTTCGCTCACAAACTGCTCCTTTATTCCTGTTAATTCTTCGGTTACGCCACACGGAGAATGCCCGCGCTTCACTCCGCCTCGCCGGTATAGGCCGTCGCTTCGGCTACGAAATCCGGAACCTCGCCGTTTCGGAAACAATAGTTAAAGTAATAACTGCCCCTATCATAGGGATATGCGCTGTCTTTTTTAAACACAATCTCCAAGGAATAGTTATTCTGATCCTCTACAGCTTCCGCAGCTCCCCCGTAACGACCCCACGGCGCATCGATATAGCTCGGATAAATATGGGGCAGAATCTGTGCGATCTGCTCCTCCTCATAAAAGGTCTCCCGCACCGTATAATCCACGTAAGTATCCACTGCTTCCGCCTCGGCTGCACGTCTGTACAGATTGTACCCCGGATCTCCTGCGTACGGATTCTGAAGCTCATTGTGATAACAGCCCACCGTCACACTGTCGATATCCGCCGCGTCCAGTTCTACCGGATAGTATGCTTCCCGCTTTTTCAGGAAATTGATGGTATTTTCAAAACTGTCGTACACATAATACTGCCGCGACATATAGTCTGCTTCCGCGCCATATCCCATCGTAATCATACCGCAGGGACGGTTATGCCGCACAAGCGTAAAATCGAACTGCTCCATATCCTTCACCCAGGCGTCCCGCAATTTTTTTGCATCCTCACCTGGAATAATCCCTATGGCCGCGCCGTTTGAATAATTAACCGCCGCCACATGATCATAGGAAGTCTCGTCCGTAATTGCCTGAAACGTCCCCATTTTAAAGGCATCCGTCTGGAAAATCCGGTTGAGAAGCGCCTCCGTCTCGGGATCGTCATAGTCCACCTGAATCCTTCTGTCCACCTGTCTGCCAGATTTTAAGCGGTACAGAATCTGCACAGTGCGGTTCTCCGACATTTCCTCCGTATCCGTCTGCCCCGCCTTCTGCGCCAGGGCAAGAACCGGCTCGGCATCGGTCAGGAACATATTTTCTTTTTTATACTCCGCTTCGTCCAGATACCGCCAGTTTTCATCCCAATAGCTATCATAGTACCCATCTGCGTCAATTGCAATACTCTCTATTTTATTTTGCGCCGGAATATAGCTGTCATACCCGAACAGATCCCATTTAAAGCTGCAAAATATTGCCAGAATGCCGGCTAACGCAACACCGCTCGAGAGCAGATGCTTAAACAGGCTCCGTATATCAAAATCATAAACCACCTCCATGGCCGCACAGACGATCAGCCCGCCAAGCAGCATCCCCAGCACTAGCAGAGGCTCGTTTTGATAGGAAGTATCATATACAAGCTGTCCGATCAGGAAAGCGGACGCAACCGCCACCGCCACCTTGAGAAGTGGCTCCAGAAACCGATAGGCAATCGCTTTTCCAGCGGTCTCGGATGGTCTCTTCCTGTAGGCAAACCACGCAACCGCCAGAACCACCAGGGCAATCCCGATCCACTTGGCCGCAAGAGGCATGGCAATCCGCGCCGCCTCCGCCGCATTTTCCACATTCTTAAGCTGCCAGATGTATGACGTATAATCTCTCAGCGGGGACAGCTTCGCCCTCTGATACACGAAATACCCGGAATACGTCTTGAAAAAGACCGCTTTCAAATTTCCGATCAGCATGTAAGCGATGATCTCATACAGCGTAAACACCAAAAAAACGCAAATCGTCACAAACCGGTTTCCCGTCAGCATCACCGCCAGAATCATCAGGTGGTAGTAGGCAAGGAAAAATGCCAGATTCCACACGAAGGCAAGCCATGCCTCCGCCATGACTTCCCCGTTCACCGCGCCCTGGGACGCCGCAATCGCCATGCCGAGAATCAGTCCCAAAAGATTCGAGACCAGATAGATCATAAGGCCATTTACATAGACCACCGCAAACCTTCTGTTCTTCGATACGGGAACGCTGTGGTAGACATCCACCTTTCTCCTGTCATACAGATAGGAGAAGCCCTGCAAGGCGATCAACGCCGCTAGCAGCATAATCACGGGATAGAGGTTATCGGAAAAACCAATCGCATCCCGCGCCGCCTGGTACATCGCCTGCTTAAACTCCGCCAGGCTTCTGTAAGTGCCTTCCGCGTAAAATCCCTTGATGCGGCTTAGATAGATCATGGTCACACCGCCGTAGATAAGAAGCTGGGACAGCACCGCCACGATCCAGACCCAGATCCGCCTTTTATGATTTTCCCTGCAACTACCCCAGAATGAGTTTCTTGATGTCATAGCCTACCACCTCCGTCTCACTGATAAAAATCTCCTCCAGAGACAGCGGAAGCACCTCATAAAATATCGTATCTACCGTGGCAAACCGTGCCTCCACTTCCTCCCTTGTACTGCGCACAGTGATCGTGCAAAGCGATCCCCTCTGCTCCTTCTTTAACACTTCAAGTCCGTTCAGCGCCTTCAACTCATCCTCCACCGAGGAGAACACACACTGCACCTTCTGAATGTTGCACTTCATGTCCTCCAAATCCTTGGAAAGCAGAACGCCGCCCTTATGTAACAGTCCCACATGGTCACAGATATCCTCCAGTTCTCTCAAGTTGTGGGAAGCGATCACGGGCGTCAGCCCCCGCTCCTCCATCTCCTTTGCGAAAATAGATTTGATCCCCTGCCGCATCACCGGATCCAGCCCGTCAAATGTCTCATCGCACAGAATGTATTTCGTGTGGGCACAGATTCCCAGAAGCAGGGCAAGCTGTTTTTTCATTCCCTTGGAAAAAGTAGCAATCTTCCGGTTCTTATCCAGATTGAATTTTTCCAGATACTGATAAAACTCCTCACGGTTAAACTCCTCAAAAATGCCACTGTAGTAGTGCTCCATGGCTGCGGCGTTAGCGTTCGCAAAAAAGTAGGGCTCGTCCGCAATAAAAAACAGTTTTTTCTTCGCTTCCACATTGTCGTACACAGGCATATTGTCAACCGCCACCGTCCCGCTGTCAGGCGCAAACACACCCGATACCATGCGAAGCACCGTGCTCTTTCCCGCGCCGTTTGTACCGATCAGGCCGAACACCGTCTTTTCCCTGATGGTAACACTGACATCATCGACGGCCTTTATGTCATCAAAATACTTCGTCAGATTATGTATCTCTATCATAAGTTCCTCCCCTTCTATATCTGTAGATTCTCGATTTCCAGAACAAGTTCCCTCTTTGGCATACCGATCTCCAACAGCTCCCTCGCAAGCCGCAGTATCTCCTCCAGATATTCCCTCTTCCGTTTCTCCACGAGACTTCCGTCCCCGGACACAAAACTTCCCCGTCCCTTAACGGTATAAATAAAGTCCTGCCGCTCCAGTTCCGCGTAAGCCTTCTGAATCGTATTCGGATTGATGGACAGCTCCATCGCCAGATTGCGGACCGACGGCATCTGCTCGTCCGGCAGCATAGCGCCCTTCAAAATCAGGGTCTTGAACCGTTCCACGACCTGTTCATAGATCGGGTGGGTATCCTTATAGTCTATGATTATCATGTGATCTCCTTTCTTTGAATTATACCCCTCCACAATATTAAGCGTATTATTTGTGGTGGTACAGTTAGTATACAAAAAGGCGGAGGCCATGTCAAGCCTCCGCCAAAAATTATAATTTATTTCACTAACAGGGATTTTCCTGTCATCTCCGCAGGCTGCTCCATTCCCATCAGCTCGATGATCGTAGGAACGATATCCGCAAGGCAGCCGCCCTCGCGAAGCTTGTAAGCAGGGTCAGCGTTGACCAGGATAAAGGGCACCGGATTGGTGGTATGCGCTGTGAAAGGCGCACCCGTCTCATAATCCACAAGCTGCTCCGCATTGCCATGGTCTGCGCAGATGAACAGCACGCCGTCCACCTCTTTGATGGCCGCAACCGCTTTGCCCACACACTCGTCCACAGCCTCCACAGCCTTGATGGCCGCCTCCTGCACGCCGGTATGGCCCACCATATCAGGATTGGCAAAGTTAATGATAATCACATCGTAAGTGCCGGACTTAATCGCCTCCACCAGTTTGTCGCAAACCTCGTAAGCGCTCATCTGGGGCTTTAAGTCGTAAGTGGCAACATCCTTGGGAGAATTGACCAGAATGCGGGTCTCGCCCTCGTTTGGTTCCTCCACGCCGCCGTTAAAGAAGAAAGTCACGTGCGCGTACTTCTCTGTCTCCGCAATTCTCGCCTGCTTCATGCCGTTTGCCGCAAGCCACTCGCCGAAGGTATTGGTCACGGAAATCTTGTGGAACGCCACTTCTTTATTTAAAATCGTAGGATCATAATCGGAGAAACACACATAGGTCAGATCCAGTCTCTTTCCTCTGCTAAATCCCTTGAAATCGTCGTCGCAGAAGCTTCTGGTAATCTCTCTTGCCCTGTCTGGACGGAAGTTAAAGAAGATTACGGAATCCCCGTCCTTGATGGTCGCCACAGGAGCGCCGTTTTTCTTTACAACCGTGGGCTTCACAAACTCGTCTGTCTCGTCCCTGTCATAGGATGCCTGAATCCCCGCAGGGCCGCTCTCCGCTTCCAGTCCTTCGCCCTTTGTGAGCGCCAGATATGCCTTTTCCACTCTGTCGTAGTTATTGTCACGATCCATCGCATAGTAGCGGCCCGTCACCGTAGCCACCTCACCGACGCCGATCTTTTTCATCTCCGCTTCCAGTTCTTCCACATAACCCTTACCGCTTGCCGGAGGTGTATCTCTTCCGTCTAAGAACGCATGCACATATACCTTGGACAGGCCGTTTCTCTTCGCCAGTTCCAACAGGCCGTAAAGATGCGTATTGTGGCTGTGCACGCCGCCGTCGGACAAAAGTCCGAACATATGCAGGGCGGAATCGTTCTTCTTGCAGTTGTTCACCGCGTCAAGAAGCGCCGGATTCTCAAAAAAAGTGCCGTCCTGAATCTCTTTCGTAATTCTGGTAAGTTCCTGATACACGATGCGCCCCGCACCCATGTTCAAATGCCCCACCTCGGAGTTTCCCATCTGTCCGTCGGGCAGGCCTACCGCCATACCGCTGGCATTTCCCTTCACAAAGGGATACTCTTTCATCAACTGATCCATCACCGGGGTCTTTGCCAGTGCAACCGCATTGCCCTCCGTCTTCTCGTTGAGGCCGTAGCCGTCCAAAATCATCAACACTGCCGGTTTCTTTCTTCCCATGACTTGTTTCTCCTTTTCTGTCTCTTGATTCCTTTATTACTCTTTTATTTTGTCAACCTCTGTAAGATTAACGCCCACTTTCCATATAAATTCATCTTGACCGTTACAGCATTATTATAGCCGTTTTCCCAGAATGTGTAAAGGGATTAACCATTTGGGGCGCATTGTGGTAAAATGAACTTATGGAACACATACACCGCATCAAATACCAGAGCAAACTATATGAACTTCCCTACACCGTGGTATACAGCCGCCGGAAAACCTGCTCTATCAGCATCTCGACCGAGGGAGAAATCACGCTGCGGCTGCCTCTTGGCACTTCCGAGGCGGATATCCGCCATCTCCTGCTGGAGAAACAGCACTGGATTATCACCCACTGGCTGGAAGCAAAAGAACATGCCGCCCGCAGACCTGTCTCCAATCTGACGGACAATCAGCGGGCCGCCCTTGAAAAACGCTACATAGAGGCCGCCAGAGACTATTTCCCGAAACGGGCCGCCTACTTCCTTCCGCTCACCGGCGGAAATTATAACCGTATCACCATCCGCGATCAGAAGACCCGCTGGGGAAGCTGCAGCGCCAGAGGTACTCTCTCCTTTAACTGGCGGCTTATGCTGGCGCCCCCTGCCGTCCTGGATTATGTGGTCGTGCATGAGCTGTGCCATCTGACCCACATGAACCACTCCGCCGCCTTCTGGGCGCTTGTGGAGAGCGTCTGCCCAGACTACCGCACCCACCGCAGATGGCTGAAAGACCACGGATCGGAGTTAACATTGTAAAGCTGCGGAGAATGCCTCTTTGGCATTCTCCCTATTTGGTCTTAATGCGCAGGCCGCCGTAGCGGGGTTCAAAATCCGCCTCCCGCCTGCCGGTGTTTTTGTTTTTCTTTTCTCCCTTTGTAGCGTAACCGCCTTTTCCCTTGTCACTGTAGCCGGTCTTGCCAATCTTGCTGCGTTTGCCGTCTTTATTTCCTTTGCCGACGTAAGCGCCTTTTCCGTCTTTATTCCCTCTTCCGCCGTAGCCGCCTTTTCCGTCTCTGTTTCCTTTGCCGCCCCGGCCGTTTTTCGGCGCTCTCTTCTCAAAGAAAAATTTCTCCGCCCGGATATCCTCAATCTCGTCACCCAGTTTCATCTTCATAAATGCCGCTGCAATCTGGGTTGCGCTGTACTGCCCCAGCGCCACCGCATCCAGAATATACTCTGTCGCCCTGCTGATATCCTCGTTCTCAATCACCGCAGTGGCTTCCTTCAAAATCTTCTCCGCTTTTCTGGCGGTGATATCCGCCGCGTTTGGCACTTTGCGCTCCTTGATCTTCGTGTGGCAGACGCGTTCGATATCACGGATTTTATAAGCCTCTCTTCCCACCACAAGGGTAAAGGAGCGCCCCGTCTTACCGGCGCGGCCGGTTCTGCCGATGCGGTGCACATAGTACTCGATATCATCGGGCACATCAAAATTGTAGACCGCCTCCACATCATTCACATCGATGCCTCTTGCCGCCACGTCGGTGGCGATCAGAAGATTGATCCTGCCGCTGCGGAACAGGTTCATCACCGTGTCTCTCTGTCCCTGCGTCAGGTCGCCGTGCAGACCCTCCACCTCATAGCCTCTCGCTTTTAAATGCTCCGTCAGCTCATCCACCATCTTCTTTGTATTACAGAAAATAAGCGCACGCCCCGGCGTATAATAGTCAATCAGGCGGCAGAGCACTTCCTCCTTATCCTGCTTCCGCACCTGATAGTAAGCCTGTTTGATCAACGGGATCGTAACTTCCTTCGGGGTCATCTTGACGTATGCCGCATCCTTCTGGTAGGTCTTCGTGATATCCAGAATGGGTTTTGGCATGGTGGCCGAAAAAAGCCCAGTCTGCCTCTCCTGCGGCATCTCCTTTAAAATGGTCTCTATGTCTTCCCTAAATCCCATGTTTAACATCTCGTCGGCCTCATCCAGCACCACCGTATGCACATGATCCATCTTAAGGGTGTGCCTGCGCATGTGATCCATCACGCGGCCGGGCGTTCCCACCACAATCTGCACGCCGGTCTTTAAATTCTTGATCTGCTTATAGATCTCCTGCCCGCCATATACCGGAAGCACTTTGATGCCGTCCATGTACTTGGCGAACTTGCGCAGTTCATCCGCCGCCTGCATGGCAAGCTCTCTGGTAGGGCAGAGAATCACCGCCTGTAGGGAGCGATCCTTCGGGTTGATCTTCTGCAAAATCGGGATGCCGAAAGCCGCCGTTTTTCCGGTGCCCGTCTGGGCCTGCCCGATGATGTCCTGTCCCGTCATAAAGAGGGGTATTGCCTGTTCCTGAATGGGCGTCATATGCTCAAACCCAAGTTCCCTGACCGCCCGCAGGATCCTGCCGTCAATCCCCGCCTCCTCATAGCGTGTGCCTTTGTTCTCTTCGCCGCCGTCACCGTCGTAACGGTTCGCCGTCAGAATTTCCTTCTCCAAAAATGTGTCAAACTCCCTGTTATCTTTCCTGTTTTCTTTACTCATTTTACCCTCATTCTCTCATGAAAAGTGCTGCCAGCTTTTTGAGGCATGGCAGCATTGTAAACCACTCTCTGTTTCTAACTTTCAAACTTTTAACCGGCTTTGTTAAGCCCGGTAAATTCTGCGGAGCCTGCTCACCGCCCGATCCCTGATCAGACATTCTCCATGCTCCTCCAGATACTGCATCCGCTCCCCGGATACCGCAATCAGGTTACCAAACTCCACAGCCTGCGCGCTGATTCTGTTAAACGCCTTGTAGGAAAGCCTGTTTTTCTCAAGCACCAGATAATAGTCCTCGCCCTCCTTGTAAAGATGGCTCTTCACAGAATATGTATTCGGTATCGTGGCCGCGTACTGCATCGTCTCATGCATCGACGCAAAGACAAACATCCTGCGGCTTTCGTCATAATCGCCCGCCGTCTGCGCCGCCACCCGTGACCGCTCCTCCTGTCCCGCCAGCTCCGCGCTGAACTCCTGCAGCACCTCTTTCAGATTTTGAAGCATTTCCTTAAAGGCCGCAGGGCCTTCGTCCGTAAACGTTACCACAAGGCCGTTATCTTTAAGCGGCGTGATCTGCATGGCAATATTGCCGTTATTGATCTGATATCCTACTTCTTCGTGGGCCCGCTCGATGATATCCCGCAAAAATTCCTCGCCTCTCTCGTTGCGCTCGAAGATATCCGACAAGGTAAGCCCATACTCGCTCATGTCATCCGCAGAAACAATACACTGCACTGTGGCATCATTAATTTTTTTATATTTCATGTATTTTCCTGTCCCCTATCTTTTTCAAGTGTAGCTCATCAAAACAGACTCGCAAACCCGCGCTTACGCGCTTTCTGTCCGCCTTCGTCGGACATTTGCTCGTTAATGCCGCAAGAAAAACAAATATCGCTCTGCGCTGCTTGTTTTTCTTTTGCGGCTATTATATCACAAAAATACGCAATAAGGAAGAATCTTATCGCGTATCTTTCAAAAAATTTATTTCTGTTCCTCTTCCACCCCTCTTCCACCAGCTTTTTCCTGCCGGATATCCTGAAGCTCCCTCGCATCCACCGGAGAATGGCAGACAAGCTGATCATCCACTTTCGGCTGTCCGAACCGGAATCCGCCATCCTCCTCTTCATCCCAGATCAATTCCACCGCTAACGGGGACAGACCTTCACGCCAGAGTCCCTCATGGCCTTTCAGTTTGAGTCCGGGCGCCAGATGGATCACAACTCCTTCAAAATCCTCGCTGGCCTCCTCAGCGTAAACCTTGCTGTCCAGTTCAAATGCAACGGTGTCCGTACAGATCTGCACCTCCTCCACCTCAAAATCCTGATAGTTGGAAATATCAAGCACTCCCGCCTGTCCATTTTCAGCCCCATCATAATATACCCGCGCCTGTCCCCTCTCCTGATCGACCCCAAAGGTCAGATGCCAGTCAGCCCAGGAAAGATAATTCTCCTTCGGAAGCACCTTCATATCCACCGTGCCGATATCATACCGGAAACCGGCAGCAAGCCGCCAGATCTCCCCAACACTGCTCTCCTCCTCCACATATTTCCAGACAAACCGTCTGGGCATGCCATCCTGCGCCCGTTCCAGGATCCTGATATTTTGGCTTATATCATTCATATAGCAGGGATACCAGACAAGATCAAAGGCATTTACGTCCTCCCCGATCAGGGTCTTCACGCCCCGGCAGCCAAACCCTTCTGTGTAGAGTCCATAACAGGATATATCTTCCTCCTCGTCACGGCAGAGCAGATACCATCCCTCCTCGGGCGCATCTTCTCGTTTCCCTGCGTTGTATTCATAGAAATGCTGCACGTCCACTCTCCGATCCTCGGAAAGGCCGCTGTCATCATAATCGGCAAGGGCTTTGGCAAAGGCGTCCTGTTTTGCAGATTCTTCCTGTATCCGGGCAGCTTCCTCGTTTTCCCCTTCCGGAACCATGATCTGATTCGGGGCAGGGGAAGTTTCCCCTGCTTCCTGCTCACCCGCACTGTTTTTTGCCGCTGCCATCTCCTCTGGCCGCCCCTCTTCCACAGCCTGATCCGCCGCACCGGTAAAAGCGCAGCCGCAGACCAGAAGCAACATGGAAAGTACCGCCGCAAGAACAACCGCTTCGGCTTTTCTTTTTTCGGCCAGCGCAACAATCCGCTCCCTGACGCTGTGTTCACTTCCGGAAAACATGAGCGGCATACCGGGACACTCCGTCCCCCTCCCGCTCTCCTGCAAAAGAGCTAACAGCGTCCTTCCGTAGGCAAACCGCTCCTCCTCGCCAATCAGACTGACCGCCGCCTCGTCACAGGCAAGGTCACTGTCCTGTCTGGCCGCAAAAGCCGCCGCCCACACCAGTGGATCAAACCAGTAGAGAGCCACAAGGGCACAGCGCAGGAACGCCCAGAAGCCGTCCCCGTGTACCCGGTGACAGTATTCGTGCGCCAGGACATGGGTGAGTCCCTGCTCTTTGCCGGGCGTCCGTTCCCCGATGTAGATACACCGCCCCACCAAACAGGGACTGGGCAGTCCCATTACCCGGTACACCCGCATACCGCGTCTCACCAGCTTTTCTTCCATAACATCCGGCAGTTCCTCCCTGGAAATTTCCCTGCGCCTTCTGCGCAGATAGCGCACAAAACGAAGCCGCATCCAAAACAGACAGCCGCCCGCAAAAAACACTCCCAAAAGCCATAGTCCCGCAACCGCCGACAGCCAAATATCCCTCTTCCCATAGGCCGTTCCTGCCTCCGCCATAGTGGCGGGCACAGCCCCTGATCCGCTCTGCGTTTTGTCCGGGACTGATACCGCTTCGTCCGTCTGTCCCGTTGATTTCTGCGCCGGATTTTGCCCAAAAGTCGCTGTGCCTGCAGTCTCCGTATACGCGGCGTCGGACTCTCCTGCTCCCAGCTCATTGCTTTCCTGCCAAAAAGGTTCCCGGCCCGCGTTTCTTTGTACCGCGCTCTCCCGCAAAATGCCGGGGAAAAGATTCATAACGCTGACAGGGCTTGTTCCCACGGACACAGGCACAAGCAGTCTGACCGCCACAAGCAGCCACAGCCCGTAGCGAAGACGCATGCTGATCTTCCCCATGGTCAACTTCCGCAGGCCCAATATACCTATAATCAACACCGACGATGTAATCAGCATTTCAAGTATCCTTGCCGTCATTGCCTGCCACCGTCCTTTCCCTCTTCCTCCTCTCTGTGTGCCGCTTCGGCGCGTCCTAAAATTTCATACAGCTCCGCGATCTCTTTTCCCGAGAGGGCTCTCTGTTCCACCATAGTATTCAGCATCAGTCCCATCCTGCCGTCAAAAACTCTTTCCAGAAATTCCTCCGTCTCCTGCAAAACCGCCTCCCGTCTCTCTATCTTCGGATAATACAGCTTCGCCCGGACTCCGGCTTCATAGCAGACCGCGCCCTTGTCCTCCATCCGTTTTAAAAAAGTCATGATCGTGTGCTTCGTCCAGCCCGTCGTTTCCTGAAAGCGCCTCGTCAACTGTGTAATCGTCTGGGGCGCCTCCTCCCACAGCACATTCATAACCTTCCACTCTGCCTCTGACAATCTGATCATGGGTATGTATCTCCTTTTTCTGAAAGCAAATTAGGTTGACGTTTGCCTACCATTTTTCTGTTTATAACAATACGCTTTTGGTAGTCGTTTGTCAACCTTTTTTGCACCTGCTTTTTTATATTTATCTGTTTTTATCATTATGGCGTTTTTATTTTCAGACTTTTTGTACTTTTTTTGTATTTTTTTAGAATTTTATCTTTATATTTTAATTAAAAACTGCTAAAATAGGGTTAAGGAAACAGGATTCATGCCGATATCCTTAACAGAACAAGGAGTTCGCTGTGCAACAGGGATATGGCCATATCAATACGCACAAATATGAATCCAAGGAGGGATCACCGCAATCTATGCAAATGAATGGAATTATAAAGTGGAAGCGGTTATGGCGGTCACCCCGGTAAGGAAGATAGCTTCCGAAGACAAAAATCGCCAGTCCAAGCAGAACCCGTCCAGAACCTTCGCTAAGAAGTTCTTTTCCGAAGTATTGGACGAGGAATTTAAAAAAGAGAAGAGTCGAAATATCGAAATCCGCACTGCCGGATACACAAGAAACGCCCTTCCTTTTCAAAATTTTGTGAATTTACGGGAATATTCTTAGAATTGCAAAAAATACAGAAGAAATCAGAAAGCTCAGTGCGTCCGTTCTGAGCTTTCTGATTTCTTGTTTTACTCTTATTTTTTCAAGCGTTTATCAGACTCGCAAACCCGCGCTTGTTTTTCCTCTGCATCAAATTACATAGTTACCACTCTTCTGCTCGTGCCATTCCACAAGATCTGCTAACGTCACACGGTCGATCACATCGCTGACCGCCTGGTTGAGCATCTGCCAGAGCCGCAGTGTCACACACCCATCCTGCCTTTCGCACACATTAACCTCATCGTCAAGGCAGGATACCGGAGCCAGCGATCCTTCTGTCAGCCGCAGGATCATGCCCACCGTATACTGCGCCGGATCCTTCATGAGATGATAGCCTCCCTGCGGGCCCCTGACGCTCTTCACATACCCCGCCTTGTTTAAAATGGAGATAATCTGTTCCAGATATTTCTCCGAGATCTCCTGTCTGGCTGCGATGTCGCGGATCCTGACCGGTTCTCCCGTATCATAAATCGCAAGATCCAACATCATCCTCAGCGCATACCTGCCCTTCGTAGAAATTTTCATACGCTCTTTCCCCTCCCGTCGTAAAATAGCTTCGCCTTCATTCTTCTGTATTCCTATAGTTTTAATATATTTTATATATGATATAAAAGTTATACTATAAAAGGAGCATCCTGTCAAGGAACGCTCCCTTTTTACCAACTCCTCTTTTTCCCTTTTCAGCGATAAGTGATCCCCCTCCCTACATGGGGAGCCACTGCGCTGTACGTCGCATCCGCCACAAATACACCTATGACAAGCAATCCCAGCGCCACCCTGCGTTTTGCGGGAACGCGCCGGTACAAAGAGTAAAACGCCGGACTGACTACCCACACAAGCAGCATCCCTCCAATGCCGAAAAGCAGGCTGCTTAACAGGCATATTCTGCCATGCAGGTTAAACGGCATTTCACGGTAGTCCCACCATTTGATTCCCCATGTCGCTTCCAGATACCATCCCGCCGCATACTCCAGTATGGTGCAGAGCAGCATGGACAGAAAAAAAAGTAACGCCGGCCTGTCGCGCCATCTGTGAAATAATACCTCCAGCATAACCGCGCCCATCCCATAGATGGGAAGCCACGGCCCGGTCAAAAAACCCCGGTTGACATACGTTTCATCTTTCAATAGATACAGCAAGCCTTCCCACAGCCACCCAAAGACCGCCGCCAGAAAAAAGAGCCAGACATCATACATAAAATCTGCCCTGATCGGTTTTTCCTTTCCTATCTTTGTCCGTTTCATCGTTTTCCTTCCGCTTTTTGATTGCTCGGATTAGTATGCGGTATTTTTATGTTTCTATTCCCCTTTTTTATCGTAAAAACAGGATTATTTTCCTGCTCCCCTCTTAAGAAAAATCTTCCACAGGGCGATATATATGACAAAGGAAGGTTTTTGCAAATCTTCCGCCAGGTAAACGGATTTACAGCATAAACAGGAGAAGCTAAGGAGGGCTAATATCATGAACAATATGAACGGTATCGGCAGTTATAACGCCATGCAGAAGAATCTCTTCACCAATTCCGCACAGAGCCGGAAAACTGCTAAGGCTGACAACAAAAAGACCGACGGTACAAAGAAAACAACTAACAACTCCGTACAGTTGAGCGACAAGGCAAAGGCGCTTTTGCAGGAGTTGAAAAAAACCTATAACAACGCTGACTTCTATGTTGCTGAATATGAGAACGAGGAGGAAGCCTCCGAATATCTCTCCCGGGGTTTCAAGGACTACAGCGTACTGATCGATCCCGAAGAGTTGGAGCGAATGGCCAATGACGACGAGGTAAAGAAACAGAATCTCTCCCTTTTGGACGAATCTCTCAACAAGCTCGGCGAGATGAAGGAAGAATTAAAGGAAACCGGCCGCGAAGATGAGATCGTAACCCTTGGTGTAAACATTGGCAAGGACGGTCAGGTATCCTACTTTGCGGAACTTGAAAAGGCGGGCGAGCGCACAAAGGAATTCGTGGATAAAATCCGCGAGGACAAGAAGGAGGCTGCCAAGGAAGCGGAGGCAGAGCGAACCGGCAAAGGTCAGGATCGCTACAACTACGAGCACAGCAAACGCGCTACCATCACCGCAAACAGCGTGGACGATCTGCTGGAACAGATTCAGAACTTCAACTGGGACAACGTAAAGGAAGAGACCACCATTCCCATGCCTGGAAAGAATTTTGATTTTACCATCTAGTACCATATAAAAGACCGCTCTCTGCGTACTTTCGCGGAGGGCGGTCTTTTGATGTCCTAGAATCTCTTAATCTTTTTCGTGGTATTCTTCTCAAACTCCGTATCTCGCAGTTTGACGCTTGTCACCCGTTTATAGAGGGGCGCTTTGTCATTGTAGTCATCTACGATCTTCCGGATCTGCGCTTCCACGTCTTTGATCTTTTTCTTAGACGCATACTCCATATCCGGAAAAATTTCCGCCTCTATGACGCCGTCCTTCTCTCTCACCAGAATTTCCTGCACAAGACGGGCGCTGCCAATCTTGTTCTCCAGTTCCTCCGGAGAGACATTCTCGCCGTTTGGCGTGATAATCAGATTCTTCTTTCTGCCCGTGAGAAAGAGAAAACCGTCCTCGTCCACATAACCCAGATCTCCCGTTTTCAGCCAGCCGTCCTCCAGCGTTTCCGCCGTCTCCTCCGGCATTTTATAGTACCCCTGCATAACGCTCGTACCCTTCACCCAGAGTTCCTCGTCCACCACCTTCACCTGACAGTTTGGCATACATTTGCCGATAGAACCAATCTTGCTCTCCGAAGGCAGGTTACTGCTGATGACAGGCGCGCACTCCGTCATTCCATAGCCCTGCAAAATCCGGATCCCGTATTTTTCAAACCGCTTTAAGTAATCCGGATTTAAATACGCGCCGCCGCTGCATATGGTATGAAGCTGCTTGCCGAAAACCTTTGCCTTTATGATGGGTGCCGGAAGCCAGTCCGTCTCCTCCAGCTTCTTGGCAAACGTTTCAATCATAAGCGGCACCATAAGGATGATATTCGGCTCAAAGAGCTTGATATTCTTCAACACCCGGAGCAGGGAATCGTTGATACAGATCACCGCCCCGATGGAAGTTCCCTTCAAAATATCCATACTCAGACAGTAGGCATGGTGAATCGGCAGCACTGTGAGCAGTACCATCCCTGGCGCAAACCCCATGTCCTGCGCCGTGGCATTTTCCGCCAGGTTCCTGTGGGTCAGCATTACCCCCTTACTCTTTCCCGTAGTGCCGGAAGTAAACATGATGGTAGCAAGATCCTCCGGCTTCGGGCTGTGGGAAAAGCCCGGCTCCTGTCCTGCCAAAACTGTCTCGAAAGCGACCGTCCCCGCCGGAAGCTCCCCACCAGCGTTTATGGCAATTCTATGTTTGAGTTTCGGGCACTTTTCCACCGAAAGAGCCGCCGTCTGCTCCCGCGCCTTGTCATACACAAGCACCGTCGCATCCGACCGGTCGATCAGCTCACAGAGTTCCTCTGCGGGAAGGTTTGCGTCTAACGGCACAGCCACGCTCCCGCTGTTCACCGTGCCGTAATAAGATACGATCCACGGATAGGAGCTGTCCCCCACAATCGCCACATGAGAACCCTGCTCGCCGAGTTCCGAAAGAACCGCCGAAAAACGCTCGCTGTCCTCCTGAAGCTGTCTGTAAGTTTTCGCTTCCACAGCCGTCTCCTTTTTCCCGTCGCCCTTTTCCCGTTTTATCTTGTAGCGAACCGCGTCCATCGGCCCGTAGGCCTCAGATGCCTTGACCAGGATCTCCCTTATGGTACTGCTCATCTCATTCATTTTTTTATCCCCCTCTGCTGCGGCTGTGTTTTTAACCTGCAATCTCTGTCAGATAATCCACGGCCTCCTGCACGGTGCGGATGCCTGCGGCCTTCTCCTGCTCAATTTCCACATCAAAGGTGTCCTCCACCTCGCCCAGCATACTCATGAAATCAAAAGAGGAAAAGCCCAGATCCTCCATAAACCGGGACTCCGGCCTGATATCCTCCTTCTTCACTTCCACATAGTTTGTAATGATTTCCGCTAATTGATCAAACATGTTATGTCAACCTCCTTCATTAAATCAATTTGATGATATCCCCGATCTTCAAATTCGGGGTCTCCGTCCCTTTAAACATGATCTTACACATATAATAGTAGAACTGTTCCAGCGTCTCCCTGCTCACAGCCGCCACCTGATGTTCAAAATTAAAATCCAACCCGTTGTCATCGGGACGGTGCATCACCGTCAGATACATGGCCTGCGTGGTCGCCCCGTTGGGATACCATTTCGTCTTGTACCTGATATCCCCAAGCTGATTCAGCCCTTTTTCCCGCAATGTCATGGGCTGATACGTCAGGGACATGGGCTCATAAGTCGCCCCCTGCGGCGTGTTGTAGAGCTTGCTTCTGTAGGCAAAATATTCCACCGGATTGTAATTGGTATGGCGGAACACCTCGTTTTGTCCGTTGCGGATTGCCAGAATGCCTTCCATAAAAGTCTGCTCCTTCGAGAGGATTGTCCGGAAAGGGAAGGAGTGGATTCTCGTACCGCCCGATTTCTTTTCCAACAGCGTGGCACGTCTGGCATAAGCCACGTTGATGGACACATCGTCGTTATCATTCATCTTCTGCAGATACGTGCGGATTCCCATGATCAGCAGACACTGCAGGGATACGTGCTGTTCCTCGCAAAAACGCATCAGTCTCTGGGTCGGTTCCTCCTCCAGATGAAAAATATCCAGGGCGGAATCCACATTGGGGGTAGCGGAGAACGCAGCCCGCGTTCCAGGGAATTTCTTCCGCGCCTCCTCCAGTTGTTCCGGCCCCCTGATCCCGTTAAAAATCGGCTCCGACTGCCCGATCAGGTTCTGAAAATATTCCCTGTCCCTGGCCTGCGCCCTGCTTCCCTCCTGATAGGCCAGATCCTTCTCAAGCTGCTCGATATAGGAGCGCATCTCTAACGGATATGCAATCCCCTCAAACTTAGCGTTACAGTAAAGCTCGATCACATCCCGCAAAAAACAGATCAGGGACTGGGCATCCATCAACATATGGTCTCCCAGCACGTAAAGCCCCTGACAGCCGTCCGGCGTCTTGATCATCACCACCCGGTTCATGGGGCTGTCCTCCCGTTTAAAGGGCACTCTTGTCCAGCTCTCCATAATCCCGGCCGCCTCCTCCATGGTTTTGCCCGTGAAGTCCACATATTCAATATCGCGCTCTTCCTTCTCCACCAGATACTGATACCACTGCTCTTCCTTCTTGTCGTAGGCAAAGCGCACCCGCATGGATTCGCATCGCTCGTAAGCCTTGTAGACCGCCCGTCTCAGTTCCTCGATATCCAGTTCATACTCGATCGTCAGGCTGGTGCCAATATTGACAACCTCCTTCTTTGGGCAGAAATCCATATAATATATATGGAACTTCTGCGCCACCGTAAGCGGATATGTCTTGTAACCGTTTCTTGTTTTCATCTCTACCTCCCCGCCGAAGCGTTCTACACCATCGTCTCCTCAATAAACGCCGTCAATGCCTTCTCATAATTCTCCATATCTTTGTAGTAACTCTCCGCGTGGGCCGCCCCCGCCACGATCAGCTTTCGTTTGGGCGAAGCGCAGTGCTCATAGATTTCCTCGCACATACTGCAGGGCACGAATGTGTCCGCCTCTCCGTGGATAAATAAAATCGGCACCGTAGCCTTCTCTACTTCCCGTTTTGCATTGCACTCGTCCATCCCGTAGCCCGCAAGCCGCCGGTTCACCAGATCCGCCCCCGGAATCACGGGAAACGCCGGCAGATGGTACATGGAATGCAGTACATGGGTAAACACTTCCTTTGGCGAAGTGAAACCGCAGTCCGAAACGATGCCTTTCACCTGCTTTGGCAGAGGAAGGCCACTCAGCATAAGGAGGGTCGCCGCCCCCATGGAAGTGCCGTGCAGAAGAATCTCCACTTCCTCACCCAGTTCCTCTGTCACCCAGTTGATCCACACGAGAGCATCTTTTCTGTCAAGGCATCCAAAACCTACATACTCTCCCTCACTTGCGCCGTGGGCGCGGGCATCCGGCAAAAGCATGGCAAAGCCCCTCTTCTGGTAATAATCCGACAATCCGATATAATCGGACATTCCCTGACTGGTGTAGCCATGAAAACAGATCGCGATTTTCGTTTTTCCCTGATGCTCCTGTGCCGGGAAATAAGTGGCATGGAGCTTTAAGCCGTCAAAAGCCGTCTGCCACACATCGCTGTGAGGTCTTGCCAGCATAGCCGCCTTGCGCTCCTCGATCAGGGGCATATACTGGTTCCAGTCGGTGCCCGCCATCTTGATGGTTCTCTCCGTCTTCGCCCGGCCGCGCTTCATGGTGCGCCCGTAAAAGTAAGCAATCTCCCCGCCGCATGCCGCCGCCAGAATCCCCGCGCCCGCGACTGCTTTCATGATGATTCCTGATTTTTTCTTCATTCTTTTTTCGCCTTCTTCTCTTCCCGTTTCGCCGCCTTCATCTCCTTCTGCTTCGCCTCGATGATCTCCTTCAAGCGCAGCGCCTTGTCAATATTGCCTTCCACCTTAAGTTTCTGCGTTGTAAATGCCCAAACGGGATCCATGTCCCCTGTGGCAATCTTTACAAGCACATCAGGCGCACAGATAAATCTGGCATCCCTGTCGTAATACTCATAGGGCTCCACATAGAGTACCCCGTCCTTTACCTCCACATAGAAGGCGCCGCCCGCCTCCTCGTCCTCAATGTCAAATTCAAAGGCCAGATGCTCATGAATGTCGCTCACATCCGCGCCCATGAAACGCCCCTTGATGTCATAGAAAAAATCTGCGTACGTCATTTTTCTCCCTTATCCTCCTCCACTTTTTCCCTATTTTTACCTGTTTTTTTCTTTTTCGACCGTCGGTCGATTTTTACACTTTAACCATATCACAACTATCGACCGCCGGTCAATATTTTCTTTTTACATTTTTACGAAACTGCTAATTGTCCACGGTTTGAATCTATGATACAATCGCTTCTAAGATAAGACATACGTTTATCACTGATTCAGCAAGGAAAGGCATACTTCTATGGCAAATACCCAAAAATACGAACAAATTTTAGATGCGCTCCAGCAACTTTTAACCGACAGGAGCATACAGAATATTTCCGTGAGTGATATCGCGGCGCAGGCGGGGATTGGCAAGGGCAGCATCTATTACTATTTTCCATCAAAGGACGCGATTTTAGACGCATTGATCCGGCGGAATTACGAGACGCCTTTACAGACCGCCAAGAATCTTGCCGATCAGACGGACATTCCGCCCTTTACGCGGATGGCGATGCTGTTTCAGGCATGCCGCAGCTCCGCCGCCGCCTTTTTAAAACAGGGCGGAGAGAAAACCCGGTCGATCAGCCTGCAGGAATCGGCTTATCTGCATCAGAAATATTTAAACTATCTGATCTCGGAATTAAAACCGAATCTCGGCAAGATTATCAGTCAGGGCATCGAAGCCGGCGAGATCCACTTTGACTATCCGGAAGCGTTGGCGGAAATTGTACTGATTGTCCTAGGCGTCAAGCTGAACAACACCTTTCTCTCCACCACGCCGGAGGACTGCGAATACACCATACGGGGCCTGATATCCCTGCTTGAACAGGGCACAGGCGTTGCCGAAGGAACTCTCAATTACCTGAATTTTTCAGAATAGGAGGTATGGACATGCAAAAAGAAACGATGACCGGGCGGCTGACTCTGCCCACAGACGTAGATATGGTGGAGGAGACCATACGGCTTAAAGATCTCCTTGGCGCGGACGCCCTGCGGGACTGTGACGGCACGGATATGCCGGAAGAACTCTTATCCCAGGATGCCAAAATCTACGCCACCTACTACACCACCAGAAAGGACAACGCCTGGGCCGAGGCAAATCCCGATGAAATCCAGCAGGAATATCTGATCAGCGACCGGGTGACCGCAAGGGATACAAGTCTGCGGATCCGCCTGATGAAAGGTTTCCACACGCAGCAGTTAAAAGTAAACACCCTCGACGACCCGAAACGCTGGTGGGAAGTCATCGACAGAACCACGGGAGAGATCGTTTCCACGGATCACTGGTATTACGACGAGGCCGCCGGCGAGGTGGTGATCGACACCGTTCCCTACCACCAGTACACGGTGAGTTTTCTTGCCTTCCTGATCTGGGATCCCGTGCACATGTACAACTTTATCACCAACGACTGGAAGGACGCGCCACACCAGCTCACTTTCGACGTACGCCAGCCAAAAACGCAGGCCTATGTGAAGGAAAAATTAAAACGCTGGTGCGAGGAAAATCCGCGGGTGGACGTGGTGCGCTTCACCACCTTTTTCCATCAGTTTACCCTGACCTTTGACGATCAGAAACGGGAAAAGTATGTGGAGTGGTTCGGCTACAGCGCAAGCGTCAGCCCCTATATTCTGGAACAGTTTGAAAAGTGGGCGGGCTATCCTTTCCGACCGGAATATATCGTTGACGAAGGCTACCACAACTCCATCTTCCGCAGGCCTTCCAAAGAGTTTCTTGACTTTGTGGAGTTCCAGCAGATCGAAGTGAGCAAGCTGGCGAAGGAACTGGTGGATATCGTACACAGCTACGGCAAGGAGGCCATGATGTTTCTGGGCGACCACTGGATCGGCACAGAACCATTCGGCAAATACTTTGCAAATATCGGTCTGGACGCGGTGGTCGGCTCCGTGGGCGACGGTGTCACCCTGCGCATGATCTCTGACATTCAGGGCGTGAAGTACACGGAAGGGCGGCTTCTTCCCTACTTCTTCCCCGACGTGTTTACCGAGGGCGGCGATCCCATCGGCGAGGCGAAGGACAACTGGCTAAAGGCCCGCCGTGCAATCCTGCGCTCTCCCGTTGACCGGATCGGCTACGGCGGCTATCTGAAGCTGGCGGACGAATGGCCGGGCTTTATTGACCAAATTAGTCGTGTTGTGGAGGAGTTTCGCCAGATCCACGCCCACATGCAGGGTTCCAAATCTTATACGGCGCCTTTCAAAGTGGCTGTGTTAAACAGTTGGGGAAATCTGCGCCGTTGGATGGCCAATCAGGTACACCACGCTCTCTGGTACCGCGAAATCTACTCCTATGTGGGCGTGATCGAGGCTTTGAGCGGTATGCCCATTGACGTGGAATTTATCACCTTTGAGGAGGTGAAACAGGGCATCGATCCCGCAATCCGGGTTATCATCAACGCCGGGGACGCTTACACCGCTTTCAGCGGCGGCGAGAACTGGAAAGACCCCGATCTGGTCTGCGCCCTGCGCCGTTTCGTGGATGAGGGCGGCGGCTTCATCGGCGTGGGAGAGCCCACCGCCTGCCAGTATCAGGGACGCTTTTTCCAGTTGAGCGACGTTCTCGGCGTGGACAGGGAACTGGGCTTCTCTCTGAGCACCGACAAGTATAACGAACTGAACCGGAAACACTTTATTCTGGAGGATGTGGACGGCGAAATTGACTTTGGCGAAGGGAAGAGCCGCATCTACGCGCAGGGCGAACATTACCAGATCCTCGACATGGACGGACGCTACAGCCGTCTTGTTGTAAACGAATACGGCAAAGGCAGGAGCGTCTACTTCTCAGGCCTCCCCTACTCCCCGCAAAACTGCCGTATCCTGCTGCGCGCCATCTACTATGCGGCACACCGGGAAGAAGAAATGAAAAAATACTACGTCTCCGACGTGGAGACAGAGATCGCCGTCTTTGAGAAGACCGGCATGCTCGCCGTGATCAACAACACGAAAGAACAAAAGGAAACCGATCTCTATATCGAAGGCGCAAGGAAGGCAACGCTTTCTTTAGCCCCCATGGAACTTAAATGGATCAATTACAAGGAGGAACTGTAATGCCCCAAATTCCCAGCCCTGAAATCATTGACGAAGCGGTGAACGCCTTCTGTCTGAAAGGTGCCCCGAAGAACACGCTGCCCTACGGAAACGGTCATATCAATGACACCTTTCTGCTCATCTGCGAGGAAGGCGGAAAAGAGAAAAAATATATTTTACAGCGGATGAACACCTCCATATTTAAAAATCCCTGTGCCCTTATGGAAAATGTGGCGAATGTCACCACCTATCTGCGGAAGGTCATTTCCGAAAAAGGCGGCAATCCCGACAGAGAAACCCTGAATGTGGTAAAGACGAAAAGCGGGGAAAATTATTATGAGGATAGTTTACATAACTTTTGGCGTGTCTTTCTCTTTATCGACGACACTGTCTGTCTGGAGAAGGCAGAAAGCGGACAGGATCTCTATGACAGCGGGGTGGCATTCGGCGGTTTTCAGCAGATGTTAGCCGATTATCCCGCAGACACGCTGCACGAGACCATTCCTCTCTTCCACCACACCCCCTCCCGCTTTCGGGATTTTAAACAAGCGGTGGCGGACGATCCTCTGGGACGCGCGCACCAGGTGCAGGCGGAGATCGACTTTGCCCTCGCGCGGGAAGCGGACACCCGTGCCCTGACGGATCTTCTGGAGAAAGGCGAACTGCCCCTGAGGGTAACCCACAACGACACCAAATTAAACAACATCCTCTTTGACGTGAAAACAAAAAAAGCGCTCTGCATCATCGACCTGGACACAGTGATGCCGGGGCTTTCCCTCTACGACTTCGGGGATACCATCCGCTTTGGCGCAAGCACCGGCGCAGAGGACGAGCGGGATCTCTCTAAAATCGGGTTGGATCTTTCCCTGTACGAGGCCTTTACCGACGGCTTTCTTAAAGGCTGTGCGGGCAGTCTCACCCCGCAGGAAACGGCGCTTCTGCCAATGGGCGCAAAACTCATGACCTACGAGTGCGGCATCCGCTTCCTTGCGGACTATCTGGTTGGGGATGTCTATTTTAAGATACACCGGGAAGGCCAAAATCTGGATCGGGCAAGAACCCAGTTTAAACTGGTAGCTGACATGGAGAAAAAATGGCGGGAAATGACGGATATCGTCAGCCGCTTAAGCTGACCCAAACATGTGATTAAAATACGTTTCCTTAAACGTGGTATAGCTGTTTCGGGATATCGGTATAACTGCATTGTGGATTGTGGTAACCTCTGTCTTTGAGAACTGCTCCACATTGCCTAAGTTCACAATATAGCTGCGATGGCAGCAGCAAAACCCGTTATCCGGCGAAAAAACTTCCGCGCATTTTGAGAACAGTTCCCGGACTGCGATTGTCCTGTCATTGGATAAATGGACGAGCACCTGTTTATTCTGTGCCTCCAGATAATCCACATCGGCAATGACAATCCTGCAAAAGCCTTCTGCCGTCTTTGCCGTAAAGAAGGTTTTCGGCTGCTTATATGTTTTCAAAAAGTCATCCAGCACCAGAAGTAAATTTGCCGGGTCAACGGGCTTAATCAGATAATTGAAGGCTTTTACCTCATAGGAATCGACCGCAAATTCCCTTGATGAGGTAAGAAAAACAATCGGAACCGTCTGGTTCATGTTCCTGAGTTCTCTCGCCGCATCTATGCCGCTTAACAGCGGCATGATCACATCCAGAATGATTAAATCCATACATTCACTCTGATGCGCGTCAATCAGATCATCTCCGTTCGTAAAACGATAGAGGGTCAGTTTAATGTCATGTTCCTTTGCCCACTGCTCCAGCAAAGGACAGACGGTATCTATAAACTTTATCTCGTCATCGCAGATCGCTATTTTCATCGTGTCACCTCTAAATAATGATTCTCAGAATAAAAGAATGGTCAGCAAGCGAAAAATGGCACTGCCCTTTTAACTGCTCCACATAGTATATGATACTTTTCACACCGATACCATGCCCATTTTTGTCGGAAGTCGGAATCCCGTCGACAAATTTCGGAATCCTGACAACCGGATTCTCAATCTGCAGCAGAAGGTGGTCTTTCTTTTCGGTGATCGTAAGGTTTACCCACTTTTCTCCCGCATCCATTTCCTCCAGGGCATGCATGGAATTTTCCAAGGCGTTAGACAAAATGGTACAAATAGCCGTCTCCGGACAGGGTAGTTTTTCCCCCACCGAGATGTCATGGTTTAGCATAATCCCCTGGTCGGTAAACCGCGTATGATAAATGGAAATAACGGCGTTGACCATTTCATTTCTGCAATAGGTTATAATCGTCGTATCATCATAAAGATTACCGGTTTCCTCAATATAGTCGATCGTCTTGCCTGTGTTGCCATTTTGAAGCTGGGACAGTATGACATTTAAATGATGGCGCATATCATGCCTTAAGATAGAGAGTTTTTTCTTACTGCGTTTTACCTGTTCAATCTCTTTTTCGATGGCAAGAAGCTGCAGCTCCATCAGATCGCTGTACTGTTTGATTTCCTGTTTTTTCTCGTATTCCCGAAAATAGACAAGCAGGAAGGCAAGATAGGAAATACAAAAGACGAATCCCATAAATTCAACCACTACTTTATTGCCCGAATAAAGCAGCCCGGAAAGCTTTGCAAAAGAATAGTCAAAAAGGTAATATACCGTGGGCAGAAAGCCTATGATATAAAGTTCTCTTGTATCCCTTGTAAAGATGGTTTCCGTGGTGCGGCATATAAACAGGCACAGCAAAAAGAAAACGATCACGGTAATCGGGATCCGCGCCGCGTAATAGCACCACTCTTCTCCCGTGATCATCAACACCAATAACCCGATCCAGTTGCTCAACTGGCAGCAAAGATAGGCGGAAAACACGGAAATGCAGGAGGAAACAACAGGATATTTATAATACAGAATTAAAAATAAGATCAACGGCAGATGGATAATAAGCGCATAACACCGGTCTGTCATCTCCATGCCCAGCAGATAAAAACTGATGCCGTACAGGATTCCTTCACAGAGAGCCAGCAAAAACAGCGTGCAGATATTTTTCCGGTTCTGCTTCACTCCCAAAAAGAAAGCGGAGATATAGATACCGAACAGCATAGTAGAAAAATAATGTATAAACGATAAAATCTGTACCAGCACTGATCACTTCTTTCTGTTCTTCCTGTCCTAATGCAATTCTAACATTTTGCATTTTAAAAGTAAATGTATGGCGTTTTGCCATTCGCACCATATATTTACCATTCACGCAAAAACCGGAAATAAATGAAAGAAATATGATATAAGAATATCAATATTTTACCCTTGTTATGGTTTGTGATAGGAGGACTACATATGAGTAAAATATGGGAGTACCTTGACGCCATGGACGAACCCGTCTATGTTTCAGACAAGAACAGCCATGAACTGGTTTACATGAACCAGAAGGCGCTTCAAATGTATGGCTTTTGCTCCCTTGAAGAGGCCGTCGGGAAAAAATGCCGCATGGAACTTTCCTTTGATACGGGCACACAAAAGCAGCGGGATAATATGATAAATTTAGAGGCAAAAGTCAATGAGGGACTCCGTATCGCCCTGCAGCAAAAAACACCCTCTCAGACACTGGAAGTTTTGCTTGCCTATCTCGGAAAAGCGCTCGGCGGTGAGCGAACCTATATCTTCGAGCGGAATGAGAACGGCTGCGACGACAACACCTATGAATGGGCGGCAAGCGGCGTCACACCCGAAAAAGACAATCTGCAGAATCTTCCGGCAAAAATATGCGCCAACTGGTACCGGAATTTCCGCATTGGCAAACATATCCTGATTAAGGAACTGGAAGATATCCGGGAGAGCGATCCGCTGCAGTATGAAAATCTGAAACGGCAGAATATCCGTTCCCTGATCGTCGTTCCGCTGTACGACGAGGGGGAGGTGATTGGCTTTTACGGGATAGACAATCCGCCCGAGAAGTCACTGGACTACGCCTCCGACATGCTGCAGATCATGGCGCATTTTATCATTTCTTCCCTGAAACGGCGGGATCTCATCCGGGAATTAGAAGAAATGAGTTACCGCGATCAGCTTACCCGGATCGGAAACCGTCACGCCATGAACGAATATATCGGCAATCTGCAAAAGGAGCAGAGTCTGGGTATCGTCTATTGTGATGTGACAGGACTGAAACAGGTGAATGACCGAGACGGCCACGCGTCAGGCGACAAACTGATTACCGATGCCTGCGAATGCCTGAAAAAGAGTTTCGGCGAATACGGTCTGTTCCGCATCGGCGGCGATGAACTGTTAGCGATCTGTACACAGATCGACGAATCCGCCCTGTGGCAGGGTGTGGAACAGCTAAGGAAAGACCTGCGAAAAAAATCTGTTCACATGGCCATAGGCAGCCTGTGGGAAAAGAACAGTTTCCGGGGGCTGGACAGACTGCTTGCAGAGGCGGAGGAAAAAATGTACCGGGATAAAGCCGCATACTATAAGAAATACGGCGTCGACAGGCGGCATCCGGCAGATACGGTTTCCGGTTGGATCTAATTATCATCCGACACTTATTATGGTTACAAAAGGACACTGGAGGTCATGCTAGAAATGAAAGGGGAGAGTTTATAAATGAAAAAAGCAGTAAAAGTATTATCACTTGCATTAGTCGGCGCTATGGTATTTTCCACACCGGTTATGGCAAAAGAAGTAGGCGCTCCGGTTGCTGTTTATCTTGAGGCTTCCTCCGATGTCGGTGATCCTTCCATTACCGTTTCCGCTATTGCGGTTGATAAACTGGTTGACGAGTATATGGCGAATGCAGTTACAGGCATCTGGGCTATGGATGAAGTTACTCCCGTTGCGCAGGGCGGAAACGTAATTCTTGACGGACAGAAATCCAATGTAACGTTCCCTGTCCTGAAGCCTGAGTTATCCCGTGTCTATTCTGCAAAAGATTACGCTGCTTCCCTTGGCGGCAGCGTATTAAACGTAGTAAAGGTTGAAACCCATGTAGGTTTCGGTGTTGCAAATGTTAACTTCTATATGCCGGGCATCACAGGCTCAGAGAACATTCATGTTTATACCTATAATGAGTCCACCAGCACCTGGACAGAGCTTACCGTTACCGAGAAGAGAGCCGATCATGTTGCAGTTAACATGACAGGTACCGGTGTGTTGGCGTTTATTGTAACACCGTAATGTTTTTGTAACAGTCGTTGTTTCCAGTGTCCTTTTGTAGCCATAATATAATCTAATAACATTGACCAAAGATGAGTGTGTGAAGAAAGGGGGGCGTTGCCAAACCTTTTTCACACACTCATCTTATCTTCTACCCATCAATCCCGCTGCAATCCATGGGATACACCCCGTCGAAACACGCACTGCAAAGAGGCAGCCCGCCTGCCATCTCGGAAAGATCTTCCCGTCGCATATAGCCGAGGGAATCCGCCCCTATCATCTCGCAGATCGCCTCCTCGCTGTGATTTGCCGCGATAAGCTGGGAATTGGAGGGCACGTCGGTGCCAAAATAGCAGGGATAGAGAAAGGGCGGCGAGCTGATTCTCACATGTACCGCTCTGGCTCCCGCCTCCTTCAACATGCGGATCAGGTTGGCGATGGTAGTTCCCCTTACGATGGAATCGTCCACTAACACGATCCGCTTACCTTTCACCACCGATTCCAGCACACTCAGCTTCATGCGGACGGCGGACTCCCGCTCCTTCTGAGTGGGCTTGATAAAGGTGCGTCCGATGTAGCTGTTTTTATAAAATGCCAGCGCAAAGGGAATCCCGCTCTCCAGCCCGTAACCCTGCGCCGCAGGAAGCCCGGATTCCGGCACACCGGTCACCAGATCCGCCTCCACAGGATGCGATTTTGCAAGCATTCTGCCCGCACGTATCCTCGCATCATACACCCGTACCCCGTCCAGCACACTGTCCAGTCTGGCAAAATAAATATATTCAAAGATACAGTGGGCACACCTCTTAGCCTCCGGAAGCATCTCGGAGCGGGTCTCCTTTCCTGTAATCGTAATCACCTCTCCCGGACGGATATCCCGCACAAACGCCGCTCCCATGGAGTCCAGCGCGCAGGACTCCGAAGCCAACACATAAGCGTTGTCACGCATCCCCAGACACAGAGGTTTCAAGCCGTATGGATCCCTCACACCGATCAGTTTGCGGGGACTCATGATCACCAGCGCAAAACCGCCTTTGATTTTTAACGCCGTCTTATAGACCGCCTCCTCCACCGTGGCCGAATGCACCCGCTCTCTGGCGATATGGAAGGCAATCACCTCCGAGTCCGTCGTGGTATGGAAAATGGCGCCGTTCTGAATCAGCTCCCACTTAAGCTCCGGCGTATTGATCAGATTGCCGTTGTGGGCTAACGCCAGCGTGCCCTTGATATAGGATAGCACTAGCGGCTGGGCGTTCTCCGCCACAGACGCCCCTGTGGTGGAATAGCGCACATGCCCCAGACCGATATTGCCGTCCATCTTTTCCACGACTTCCTTCGTGAGCACCTCGCTCACTAACCCCAGATTCTTATGAAAGCAGACGTTGCCACGCTCTTTATCCGTTCTGGAAACCGCCATGCCGCAGGCCTCCTGACCGCGGTGCTGTAAGGCGGTAAGTCCATAGTAAAGAGACGCCGCCACGTTTTCCCCCTCCGGAGCGTAAATTCCCACCACGCCGCAGGCTTCCTTGATTTCAGACATCCTTATTTCCTCCTTTACATACAAAGGGACAAAGAAATCCCAAAAAGACTTCTTTGTCCCGACGTGTCTATTCTACCATAACGGCATCCGGGAAATCAACCGGGAAATTGAATGA